>CAYNQJ010000020.1:0-60557 GCA_964399305.1 uncultured Luteolibacter sp. | reverse complement strand
GGTCCCGCCGGCCTCCGGGTCGGCAGGGTCGACCCAGAACAGGGCGGCGGTTGGGAGAGCCGGGTCGGGGTGCGGAGCCACTCGAAGGGCGGATTATTGAGACTCGCGTATTAGAGTGACATATTGCATTCCGCGTGTATGTTTCCCGCATGGCTTTGCATGGAACCGTTGATCAGTCCGCCCTACAGAAGCGTCGGTTGAAAGCTGTGCGCTTGTTTGAGAAGGGAATCGCCCCGTCCGAGGTTGCCCGCCGTCTGGGCGTTCACCGCCAGTCGGCCGGTCGTTGGCGCATGGAGTGGCTGGCAGGCGGAGACCAAGCGCTCAAGAGCAAGGGCCGGATCGGACGCAAAAGCGCACTCAGCCCCGAGCAGACAGACCGGCTTGCCACGATTCTCAAGTCAGGCGCGGTTGCGGCGGGCATGCCAACTGAAGTCTGGACCTTGCCACGTGTGGCCAAGGTCATTCGCAACGAATTTGGTGTGGGCTACCATCCGGGTCATGTCAGCAAGGTGCTTGCCGCCATGGGTTTCAGTTGCCAGCGCCCGTCGCGCCGGGCCACCGTTACTAAATGTCAGACTTTTTATTAGGATTTTCCTTGCGGCTCCGGGGACGGGATCACACAGAAACGTCCGGCTGCAGGCGGGGCCGAAATATTGTCCCACCAGGACTGGTATGAATCGCAATCATGCGCTCCCCCTGTCTGTCGCTTTCGTTTTTCCTGCTCTGCGGCATGGGTGCCGTCTTTGCCGCCGATGGCGTGCGGGCGGACTTTTTTGTTTCTCCCAATGGCAGTGATCTCAACCCGGGAACCGAGGACAGGCCGTTTTCCTCGCTCGCGCGCGCGCGCGATGCGGTGCGCGGGCTCAAGGCGGACGGCGTTGCCCGCGACTTCCGGGTATTGCTGCGTGGAGGCAATCACCGCATCCGCGAGACCGTGGTGTTTTCGCTGGAAGACAGCGCGGCTCCGGGAAGAACGATCCGCTATGAGGCCTATCCCGGCGAGACGCCGGTGCTCACCGCAGGCATTCCCATCACCGGCTGGAAAAAGGAGGAAAACCCGCCTGCCGGCCTGCCGGAGGTGGCGCGGGGAAAGGTATGGTCGGCACCCGTCCCGGAGCATCTTGGCACGTTCCGCACGCTGTACGATGGAACCAAGCGGCTGCCGCGGGCGCGAAGCAAGGGGTTTCAGCCGACCGACAAGGCTCCGTCATGGAACGTGCCCGACCAACAATCGCTGCGCTATCCCAAAGGTGCGCTGCCGCCATGGAGCGAACTGCGCGATGCGGAGCTGCTGCTGATCACCGCCGCACCGTGGTCGATGAACCTGCTGCCCTTGGAATCGGTGAACGAGGAAACCCTCGTCATGCGAACCGCAATCCCCGGAACCTATGCCCTGACCCAGCCGATCTTCGGTCACTTCCCGGAAAGCGCGTGGATCGAAAACACGGCCAGCGCCCTCGACCAGCCGGGCGAATGGATGCTCGATGCCACACAACGCCGCATCCATCTCTGGCCCACCGGCGAAACGCCCGGCGATGACATCGCCGCCCCCTGCCTAACGGAAATGATCCGCATCGAGGGTGCGATCGATGATGATGGCCCCGCCGACCGACCGGTGAAGGGACTGGTTTTCCGGGGCATCACCTTCACCCAAGCCGACCGTTTCGTCTGGGAAAAAAACCGCGAGGGCCTGGGCCTCCAGCACGACTGGGAGATGTTCGACCGGCCGACCGCGATATTCAGGATGCGTGGCGCGGAGGATTGCGCGGTGGAACAATGCCGCTTCTCCAACTCCGGGGCCAGCGCGATCCGGCTCGACCTGCACGCCCGCAACAACCGCATCCACGGCAACGATATCGAACACGTCGGTGGCACCGGTATTCTGTTAGCCGGATACGGCCCAGGCACCAAGGACGTCAACCGGAACAACCGGGTGACCCGCAACCACATCCGCAACATCGGGGAAATCCTCTGGCACTCGCCCGCAATCTTCGTCTGGCAGAGCGGCGAAAACCTCATCGGCAACAACCTGGTCCACCACACGCCCTACTCCGGCATCGTCGTCAGCGGCCGGATCGTGCTCGACCGGACCGGCAAGGCCGAGTGCTCGCGCACGGCACGCTGGCACGAGATCGACCGCGTGTTGAAATCCCTGCCCGCGGATTGGAAGGCGCGCGAACCATTGCTGCACTCGCGCAACAACCAAATCGTCCGCAACCAGATCCATCACACGGTGGAGGTGATGACCGATGGCAACGGCATCTATGTCTCCGGCGCGGGCGCGGGAAACCTCGTCCGCGAAAACTTCGTCCACGATTGTCCCAGCCCGAACTTCGCCGAGGGCATCCGCTGCGACGACGACCAGTTCGAGACCACCATCGACCGCAACATCCTCTGGCGGCTCGGCGGCCTGGCCACCTACATCTGCATCAAGGGGAAAAACGATGTGACCCACAACATCATGGCCGCCCCGCTCAACCCGCCGGGTCGCGGCATGCTCTCGCTGGAGCCGCCCAAGGACGACCCGATCGCCGGCGCGGTCATCCGCCACAATGTGTTCCTCACTTCGCGCAAGGACGACCGCATCTGCTTCCAGGGCATGAACTACTACGGTCGCGAGGCACGCCTCGCCGAATGCCAGGTGGACCGCAATATCTATCACAACAGCGCGGATCCCGAGTGGGGCAAGCGGCACCTCGCCGATGAGCAGGCGCGGGGCTCGGAAGCCAACAGTATCGTCGTCGATCCGCTGTTCGTGGACCCCGATGCCGGGGATTTCCGGCTCAAGCCTGGATCGCCCGCAAAGGCACTCGGATTCAAGCCGATCGATCTGAGCCTGATCGGCCTGAAACCGTAAGGGCCTGTCTGGTAAATCATTTCCCCAGGCCGCGCATTGCGCTCCCCCTTCTGAGACAGCCTCCAAGGATGAGCGGGACGGCCGGGACCTACTTGAGCGCCTTGAGGATTTCGACCGCCTCCTCGTTCTTGTATTCGACCGCGAGGTCAAGCGCGGTCACGCCTTGTTTCGATTTGACCGACGGATCCACCTTGTGATCCAGCAGGAGCTGGATGATTTCCTTGCCTCCGGAGGCGGCTGCCTCGTGCAACGGTGTGCCGCCCAGCTCGCTCAGGGTCATCGGGTTGGCACCACCCTCGAGCAGCGCCTTGGCCGTTTCCAACTGGTTTTTCGCGGCGGCGTGGTGGAGCGGCGTCCATCCGCTTGCATCGCGCATGTCCGGCTTGGCCCCGGCCTTGAGCAGCGCGGCGATCACCACCGGATTGTTGCGGTCGATCGCAAGGTGCAGCGGCGTGCGTTTCGAGCTGTTGACCAGGTTCGTTTCCGCGCCGGACTCGATCAGGAACAGGGCGATCTCCGTCTTGTTGCGCATCACCGCCTGTTCAAGCGGCGGGCGCGCGTTCGGACGGCCGCCTTGGTTGAGGCTCTCCGGGTTGGCTGATAGGTGGCGTTTCACTTGCTCGAGGTCGCCCTTGGCAATCGCCTCGTCGATGGTCGGATCCGTTGACTTGGCGGGGGGCCCAGCATCGACCCCGGTGGCGGGGGTTTCGTCTTTGGCAGACTCAACCAGTGAATCGGACTTTTCCGAGCATGCGGAGTGGCCGAAGAGCAGGGAAATGACGAGGAATTGACGGATGGTGAATCTCATGGTGGTCGGAAGGAAACGATCGCACACGTGTCAAAATTTCGGTGGATGACGGCCGTGCGCGCAAACGTCCGGAAAATCGCTGCCAATTGCGGCTTACGGCGCGGAACGCGGAGGCGACATGTCTGTCAGCGCGATCGGCAGGGTCTTGTTTCCGGGTGGCAGTTTGAACAAGCGGGTTTTCCGCTGCCATCCCACGGAGATGTCCTGACCCTGCATCGTGGGATCGCTCAGGCGCAGTCGCTGCGGCGTCCACACCGCAAGGCAGGGCTTGTCAACCGTCAGTTCCTTCGACGGTCCGGCCGACCCCGGCCCGAAGAATGCCGCCATGCGCATGCCGTCGCGGAATTGCATGGCCTGGCAATCACTGTCGTTGCACAGAATGCGCCATTGTGGGTTGCTGGCCAGCGCATCGAGGATTTGCGGGGTTGCGCCAAGGATCATGGCCCATCCGCAAGGAGCTGGCCCGGCACCGTGTTCCGCGAGAATCTGAAAGACATCCTCGCGGACGGCGGTGGTGTCATACTGTTGGTTGACGGTGCGCCAGTTTCCCTGGCGGTTGCCGATGGAAATCCTCAGGCTTGTCATTCCCGTGGTAAGATAGCCGATGCCGTCATGCAGGACCCACAGCGGCAGCTTGCCGTCCGCCGCCCTGAATTCGTGCTCGCCGGGGTTGAGATCCGCGGGTTTCGCCGTCCGGGTCCGGATGCTAACAGGTCCGCGCAGCCGGCGCTGCTCGATGGAGGAAACGACCGGCCCCGGCAACTTGTCGGCAGTGGCACCAGTCATCAGGCAGATGACGGCATCCCCATGGAAAAACCACGACTTGCGCAGTGCGAGTGCCGTTCCATTCGCACCGGCGCGTATGTAATCCATCGCAGCCAACCCGCTTGAGCCGTTGCCGATACCACCCACGAAGGCCGTTGGCGTCTGCTTTCCCTCCTCCGGTCCCAAAGTAAGTCCGGGCAAACGGTTCCACTGCCAGACCGGCTGGAGATTGTGGTATTCGAGCCCATCCTTCATGACATAATGATCCCCGCATCCAAGGAAGGGACCACCCTTGAGGTTCTCCGAATTGATGGATTCGGTCCCGCGCGTCCTGGCCGAGAGCGTTTTCAGGAACACGCTCGCGGCCGGGCGGTGGTAAACGGTGAAGTCGCCCATGGAAAAGTGCCGGAATCCGGCCAAGGGTGGCTCCTTTCCGGCCTGCCGGGCGATGATGGTGTCGAACTCCCGCTGGCGGCCGGGATCGACCTCTCGCCACAGGCGCAGTTGCGCGGAGAGACTGCCCGCGCTCGCCAGCGATCCTTTTCTGCTGACCGCACGGTCAAGCGTGCCGGGCGCGGTGAAGGCACCCCGACACATCCATTGCGGCCCTGCCATGATGTAGTTCGAGATGATGTCGCGCTTCTCCGCTGGAATGGCCCACGGGCTCTGCCGCACCTGCCAGGCGATCTTGCCGACCACATCGAGGAACCCGCTGCCATAATGAAAGGTCTGGAGGCGTGCACCATGCTGATAGAAACCGCCATCCCGCTGGATTCCCTCCGGTTTGGTGATGGCGATCTCGTTCCAAATCGCCTGCAACGCCTTTTCCACCTGTGGAGCATTGCCGGTCAGGCAACCGTGATGCAGCGAGAGTTCCGCGCTCCACATGAGGTTGGCGCCGGTCGCGCGCATCCGGTGCTGGCCCATCACTTCGAGGGCGGCGGTGCGACGTTCGTTGGCAAGCCCATCCCCGAGGAGCACGAGGATGTCGCGCATCTGCCCAGGCACGCTGATCTCGTTGAAAAACCAGTTTGGCGCACGATAGCGTTTCGCGCACCAGTGGTCCAACGCAAGGTTCATGGCGTCACGGATGTGCTTTTCATCCTGTGGGGATTTTTGGCCGGCGGCCGAAAGGTAGAACGCCATTTCACGGACCCGGTTGAGGTGGGTGATCGGCTGCCAGGTGCTCATCGCCGGATCGGCGTAATTGATATCCGGCCACTTGCCGTCTTTGGCCAGTGCCTGTGCTTGTTTTTTCACGGATTCCAAGGGAGGAGGCCGCTGGCCCGCCATCAACTCCCGATAACGCTTGAGAATCTGGGTGCCCGCTGCGGACGCGCGGGTTGACGGGCCGCTGCTGTCCTTCAGTTGCTGCGCGGACACCGCGGGCACCGTCAGAATGACAGCCATCAGGAGCAGGAGTTGAAACCAGCGCGTTCGCAGCGCGGGAGAATAGGGAATGTCCGGATTCATGGGGGGAAAGAAGCGTTTGCTTGCCTCGGCAGGCGGTGTTGGAAGGTCTTTTGGAAACCCATCCGCCACGGATGATTGGATGTCGCCGCATGCCTTCACGACAAGCTGGAAAATCACAGCTATATTCGGTCGTTGCGCCGCGTATCGGCAGTTTGTATTGCAAAACTTGATTGCCCCCCACTCATGAAAAAACTCATCCAGCTTGTCCTCATTGCCACGCTTGTCTTTCCCCGTGTGATGGCGGGTGATGCCGCGAACCACCTGACCCTCACCCCGGACACCCCGTGGATCATCGCGGACGACGAACCCGAAGCCGTGCAGCGGGCACTGGCCGACGTGAGGCGTGACTGGTACAAGGTGCTCGGGCACCGGCCTGTGGTCCTGAACCAGGCTCCGGCCGGCTGGCCCGGACCTGTGTTGTATTTCGGCACGAAACAACCATGGGTGAAGGACCTGCCCGCTGGTAAGGAAAGCTTCGCACTGCGCGCGCTGAAGGACCCGGCCGGCCGGCCCGCTCTCGCCGCCGTGGGAGCCGACGCGCGCGGCGCAATCTACGCCGCCTACACGTTTTCCGAAGAACTCCTCGGCGTCGATCCCTGGTATTACTGGACCGATCATGAACCCGCCGCGAAGCGGGAAATCGTCGTCCCGGCCACTCTCGACCAGAAACACGGCCCGGCGACATTCCGTTACCGGGGCTGGTTCATCAATGACGAGGATCTGTTAGCCGGCTTCGCCCCGGACCCGCTCCGCGAAAACGTCTTCTCTCTGGAAATGCTCGACCGCATCTGTGAGACCATCCTGCGCCTGCGCGGCAACATGATCGCGCCGGGGACCTTCACCTTTCCCGATGAGAGATCCTGGGAGCTGGCATCGCGCCGCGGGCTGGTGCTGAACATGCACCACATCCAGGTGCTCGGGCTCAACACCTTCCGCTGGCCGCAGGACGTGCCGTTTTCATTCACCAGACACCCCGATCTCATGGAGCGCTATTGGCGCCAGTGCATCGACGCCTACAAGGGCATGGAGGTCGTATGGACCGTGGGATATCGCGGCAAAAACGACCACCCGTTCTGGGTGGATGAACCCGGCATGAACACTTCGGAGGCCCGCGGTGCCGCCATCACCCAGGCCATCGCCCGGCAAGTCGAGCTGATCCGCGAGAAGGATCCGGACGCAATGATCATCACCAATCTCTGGATGGAAGGCGCAGGCATGATGCATGCCGGACACCTCAAGCTGCCGGAGGGCGTCGTCACCGTCTGGCCCGACGACATGGGCAACGGCTTCATCACCGACAACGGCCGGGTTCAGGCAGGGCAGGGGGTTTACTATCACACCGCGATGTACACGGCATCCCGCAACCAACTGAGCGAGATGATCCCGCCATCCAGGATCTACGGCGAGCTCGGCCGCTTCGCAAAGGCCGGCGCGACCAGTTTCCTGCTGGTCAACGTCAGCGATGTGAGGCCGGTCCCCTTGTCCACCGATTGCGCGATGCGCTTTGGCTGGAATGCGGCCCCGTACCTCGGAAAGACCGATCAGGAAAACGCGGATGCTTTTTTGTTAGACTGGGGCCGCAGGCAGTTCGGCGAGGCCGTGGCAAAGGACGTGGCCGCGGTCTATGCGCGCTACTATGACATTCCCTATCACCGCGGACGCGGCAACACCGGCGACAACCAGTTGCACACCGCGATGCGCGGACCCGGCGCGGCAGCCACCCGCTTCGCCGAAGCCAACCGGCCATACGTCGCGGAGCTCGCCGCCGCCGCCGCCCCGCTCGCCGCGCGCATCCCGGAAAACCGCCGGAATTTCTATCAGGCCCATGTCCTGACGCCGGTCCAGATCCACCTGCAATCGCTCGAAATGCTGGAAAACCTCGGGGCCGCGAAAACCGCGCTTGATAACAAGGACAACCCGCTGGCCATCACCAGGGCGGAACAGGCGCTGCGGGATGCCGACGAATTGTTCGCAGCGCTGCGCCTCGCGGAAACCGGCAAATGGGCATCATGGTATGCGGGCGACCGCCTGGTCGGCATGGAAGGCAGCCGCGACATCGCGCGCGTGTTGCTGGCGCGCGCCAAGGGCGAACCGCTGCCGCCGGTGCGCGAAGACAACAAGCACCAGATCTATCCGACACTCTACCGCTACCAAATTCCGTTTTTGAAAAATTTCCCGCTGCTTTATCCGCAACCAGATACGGCACCCGCGCCTGGCGGAAACAAATGATGCCGCCATGTTGACGGAAGCGGCCGGCTTGTGATCGCCGGGCGCGAACGCATGCGGGCATGGGGGGGAATTTCCCGGGTTTCCCTTGCACAGCGCGCATCAAGTGCTTCCCTAGTGGCGGGATGTTCAAGAAACGATGCTCACCGATGCGGCACATGATGTGGCTGCTGCCCGCCCTGATCTCAGGGCTGTGGGCCCAGGGAAGCGCGGGACGCGGCACTCCGGTCAAGGCGGTGTTGCACGAAGTCCGGCTCGAAAAGGTCAAACAAACCGTCCCGGCGATCGGCACGCTGCGCGCCAATGAAGCAGTCGATCTCGTCCCGGAAATCTCCCGCAGGGTGGTCAAGATCCCGTTTGAAGAAGGCGGCAAGGTGGCTGCCGGCGATTTGTTGTTCCAACTCGACGACGCCGAAATCCTCGCCGCGCTCGCAGAAACCAAGGCGCGCGCCGGACTCGCAAAGAAAAACGCGGACCGGGCGACCCGCCTGGTGCCAGGCAAGGCCATCAGCACCCAGGAATACGAACTCGCCAAGGTGGAACTCGAAATCCTCCAGGCCCAGGTCCAGGCCCAGGAAGTCGAACTCGCGAAAACCAGGATCAAGGCACCGTTCGCCGGCCGCATCGGCACCCGCCGCGTCAGCGCGGGCGCATACGTCGTCCCCGGCACCGTGCTCGCCACCCTGCAGGACGTTTCCCGCATCAAGGTGGATTTCACGCTGCCGGAACGCTACGCCTCCGAGGTGCGCGAAGGCCTGGATTTCACCTTCCGAGTGGCCGGCAACGGCAGG
This sequence comes from uncultured Luteolibacter sp., assembly GCA_964399305.1. GTDB lineage: Bacteria > Verrucomicrobiota > Verrucomicrobiia > Verrucomicrobiales > Akkermansiaceae > Luteolibacter. The sequence goes on along the minus strand of CAYNQJ010000020.1, from coordinate 51,637 downwards.
GAGTTCAACGGCAAGGTCGATGTGGTCGAACCCGAACTCGACGCCGCAACCCGCAGCGTCCGCCTGCGTGGCATCTGCCATGAAACCGACGGCTTGTTTCCCGGCGGTTTCGCCGAAGTGCGCCTGGCCCTCGCTGGCGAGGTGGAAACCATCACCGTGCCCACCCAGGCCATCATCCCCTCGCCACGCGGTGAGGCGGTCTTCCTGATCAGGAATGGCAAGGCCCAGATGCAACCGGTGGAAACCGGCGACCGCAGCCCGTCTTCGGTGCGCATCCTCAAAGGCCTCAACCCGGGTGACAAGGTGGCCGTCACCAACCTGCTGCGGATCCGCCCCGGCATGGAAGTCGTCGCGGAAGACACCGCAGCCCCATGAGTCTGTCCGAAGTCAGCATCCGCCGCCCGGTGCTTGCGACGGTGATGTCGCTGGTGATCGTGCTGTTCGGGGTCACCGGGTTCTTTTTCCTCGGCGTCCGCGAATACCCGGCGGTCGATCCACCGCTGGTCACCGTGCAGACAACCTACCCAGGTGCCAACCCGCAGGTCATCGCCTCGCAAATCACCGAGCCGCTCGAACAATTCATCAACGGCATCGCCGGTATCCGGACGATCTACTCGGAATCCCGTGAAGAGCGCAGCATGATCACCGTCGAGTTCACGCTCGACAGCGATCTCGACAACGCGGCCAACGACGTCCGCGACCGCGTGGCCCGCGCCGCCCGCAACCTGCCGGTCGACGCCAATCCACCGGTGGTGGAAAAAGCCGACGCCGATTCCAACCCGATCCTGTTCCTCTCTCTCTCCAGCGACCAGCGCGACATCATGGAGGTGAGCGATCTGGCGGACCGCCTGGTGCGCGAGCGCATGGAAACGATTCCCGGAGTCTCCTCGGTGCGCATCTTCGGTGAAAAACGCTACTCCATGCGGCTGTGGATGGACCCGGTCAAACTCGCCACCCACAAGCTCACACCCCGGGATGTGCAGGACGCGCTCGACCGCGAAAACGTCGATCTCCCGGCCGGCCGGATCGAGGGCGACACCAATGAACTCTCACTGCGCGTGCTCGGACGCCTCTCAACGCCGGAGGAATTCGAGTCGATGATCCTCAAGAATGAAAACGGCAGGCAAATCCGCTTCCGCGATGTCGGCCGCGCGGAACTCGGCCCGGAAAACCTGCGCACCGGCAGCAAAAGCAACCTGATCTACCGGATCGGCGTGGCCATCATCCCGCAGCCTAACACCAACGCCATCGCCATCGCCGACGAGTTCTACAAGCGCCTCGAACAGGTGAAGCTCGAAGTGCCGGACGACGTGACCGTCGACGTCGGCTACGATTTCACCCGCTTCGTGCGCCGCTCGATCGACGAGGTGAAGGAAACGCTCGTCATCGCCTTCGGCATGGTGGCGCTGATCATCTTCCTCTTCCTGCGCGACTGGCGCTCGACGCTGATCCCGGTGATCGCGATTCCCGTGAGCATCATCGCCGGGTTTTTCATCATGTATGTCGCGGGGTTCTCGATCAATGTGCTCACCCTGGTGGCAATCGTACTGGCGATCGGTCTCGTCTGCGACGACGCGATCATCGTTCTGGAAAACATCTACAGCAAGATCGAGGAGGGCATGGCACCGCTGGAGGCGGCGATCCAAGGATCGCGCGAGATTTATTTCGCGGTCATTTCCACCACCGTGGCGCTGGCCGCCGTGTTCCTGCCGGTCATTTTCCTCGAAGGCCTGACCGGCCGGCTGTTCCGCGAGTTCGGCGTCACCCTCGCCGGCTGTGTGCTGGTCTCGGCCTTTGTCGCGCTCTCGCTCTCACCAATGATGTGCCGCAAGATCCTCAGGCGCCACGACGCGGAATCAAATGCTTTCTATCGGATCACCGAGCCGTTCTTCCGGGGCATGACAACGCTTTACCGCATCTGCCTGGCACCGGTGCTGAAATACCGCTGGTCGATGGTGCTGCTGATCGCCCTCAACGCCGGCCTGATCGCATGGCTGGCCACACGCCTGCCACAGGAACTCGCGCCGCTCGAAGACCGCGAGAACATCCGCATCAACGTGACCGCGCCCGAAGGCTCCAGCTTCGAATACACCGAGAGCTGGCTCGACCGGATCTCTCTCTACGTGGACGATTCGATCCCTGAGGCGTCGCGCTCGTTTTCCATCCTCGGCGGCATGGGCAGGCCGGAAGCGAACGTCGGTGCACAGAACATCTATCTGACCCCGCCGTCCGAGCGCGACCGCAGCCAGGCGGACATCGCCGCGCAAATCATCAAGGACATGAACGACTTCACCGGCGTGCGCGCGTTCGCCACCCAGCCGCCAACCATCGGCGACCGCAGGTCCGGCCAGCCGCTCGCATATGTGCTGCAGGCGCCGGATCTCGAATCGCTGATGGAAATCCTGCCCGGCTTCCTCGCCGAGGCCACGAAAAACCCGGTGCTCCGCCAGGTGGACGCGGACCTCAAGGTGAACCGCCCCGAAGGCGTGATTTCGATCAACCGCGACAAGGCGTCGGAACTCGGGGTCGAGGTCGAGGAAATCGCCCGGACGCTGGAATACGCGTATTCCGGCCGCCGCTTCGGATACTTCCTCAAGAACGGCAAACAATACCAGGTGATCGCCCAGATGGAGCGCGGCAACCGCAACCAGCCGGAAAACATCTCACAACTCCATGTGCGCAGCCCGGCAGGCGAGATGATCCCTCTCTCCAGCCTGGTGGACTTCGAAGTATCCGCCAGCCCGGCGGCGATCTTCCGCTTCAACCGTGCCGTCTCCGCAACCATTCAGGCCACCCCGGCACCGGGACACACGATCGGTGACGGCATCAGGGAGCTCGACCGCATTTCCGAGCGGCTGCTGCCGGACCGCTTGCGCACATCGCTTGCCGGACAGTCGCGGGATTTCGCGGAGAGCTCGTCGTCGTTGTTGTTCGCCTTCCTGCTGGCGCTGCTGATCATCTATCTGGTGCTTTCCGCGCAGTTCGAGAGTTTCCGCGATCCGCTGATCATCATTCTGACAGTTCCGCTGTCGGTCGCGGGCGCGATGCTCTCCCTCCATCTCACGGACCAGACGCTCAATGTCTTCAGCGAGATCGGCATCATCATGCTGATCGGGCTGGTGACCAAAAACGGAATCCTGATCGTCGAGTTCGCCAACCAGCGCAAGGCCGCCGGCCTGGACCGCCTGGAAGCGGTGAGGGAAGCCGCCGTCGCGCGTTTCCGTCCGATCCTGATGACCAGCCTGTCCACGATTCTCGGCATCCTGCCGATCGCGCTGTCGCTCGGCGGCGCGGCCGGCTCGCGCCAGTCGCTCGGCATCGCGGTGGTCGGCGGGCTGTTGTTTTCCGGCTTCCTCAGCCTGTTCGTCGTGCCCGCCACCTATGCGCTGGTTTCAAAACGCACACTGGATTCCGGCCATTGATTTCCACCCCCCTGACTCTGACAAACCATGACCGACCCATTGTTCCAACCGCTGCAAGCCGGAGAATTGTTGTTGCCCAACCGCATTGTGATGGCCCCGCTGACCCGCTGCCGGGCATCGGCCGGACGCGTTCCCAACGAATTGATGGCAGCATATTACGCCCAGCGCGCGTCGTTCGGCCTGATCCTGTCGGAAGCCACATCCGTCAGCCCGATGGGTGTCGGCTACCCGGACACGCCGGGAATCTGGTCGGACGATCAGGTGGAGGGCTGGCGGCTCGTGACCCGCGCGGTGCACGAGCGCGGCGGACTCATCCTGCTGCAACTCTGGCACGTCGGCCGCATTTCCGATCCGGTCTATCTGAATGGCGGGCTACCGGTTTCCGCCAGCGCGGTCCGTCCCGCAGGCACGGTCAGCCTGATCCGCCCGCAAAAACCATTCGTCACCCCCCGCGCACTCGCCCTTGAGGAAATCCCCGGTGTGATCGAATGCTACCGCAAAGGCGCGGAAAACGCCATGGCCGCAGGCTTCGATGGCGTCGAAATCCACGGTGCCAACGGCTATCTGATCGACCAGTTCCTCCAGGATTCCACCAACCACCGCGACGACGCCTACGGCGGTCCGGTTGAAAACCGCGCGCGCTTCATGATGGAAGTCACTGACGCGGTGCTCTCGGTCTGGGGACCCGGCCGCGTGGGCATGCACATCGCGCCACGTTGCGACTCCCATGATATGAACGACTCGAATCCGGCACTGTTGTTCGGATACGTCGCGCGCGAACTCGGCAAGCGCAAGCTCGCGTTCCTCTGCGCCCGCGAGTCGTATGATCCCACCGCCTTGTTTCCCATGCTCAAACAGGAATTCGGCGGCGTGTTCATCGCCAACGAGGGATTCACCGCGGACAGCGCCCGGGAAATCATCAGCTCAGGCAAAGCCGACGCCGTGGCCTTCGGCAAAGCCGCGATCGCCAATGCCGATCTCGTCGAACGCATCCGTGCCAGCGCGCCATGGAACCCGCCGCAACCGGAATCCTTCTATGGCGGCGGCCCGGAAGGCTACATCGATTACCCGGTCCTCAAACCGGCGTGACGGAACGGCGCGGTTTTCAACCTCCCTCAAAGTGAGGCGAACCGTCAGCGGCTGAGATCGTCCTGATAGAGCAGCTTGAATCCGCTCTGATGGAGAATCGCAAGTGCGAACTCGTAGTCCTCAACGTGCATCGCCAACAGCGCGTGCCCGTCCGGACTGGGCATCAGTGAGTAGGCGAAATCCACATTGGTCTCCGCGATCATCAGGGTGTCGAGGCACTGCAACAATCCGGGACCGGCTTCGCGCAGGGCCACCACCACCAGGTCGCAACTCGCATGCGGGATCCCCTTTTCCATGAATATCTGCGCGGTGGATTCCGGATCGGAAACCACCAGACGCGCGATCGTCGCATCGCGCGAATCCTGCACGCTCAGCCCGATCACCTCGATGCCCGAGGCGCGCAACAACTTGACCATCGCCGCCAATGCCCCGGCACGGTTGGGAAGCATCACTGAGAACTGGCGGACGGGCGAGCCGTGATCGATAAGAGTGTCTGAGGAATCCATGATAATTATTGTTAGAAATTTCAGCCCTTCGGTCCGCTGAGAGGGATGGTGCGCACCGCGCCGCTGGCGGCGTCTTCTATCACGATCTGGTTGGGCCGGACATCGGTGACGATGAACTCGCGTCCATCCTCGCTGGAAAACCGCTGGCCTGGCGATGCAAGGTAGCGGCGGCCGCTCGCAGCATCCTCAACCAGGGCCACAGGGTCATGCGCGCTGGCCGGCACCCCGGCGATCCACTCGCGCGTGCGCCCGCTGGCGGTGTCCTTCACCTCAACCACCGACACCTCGGAAACCTGGCCCTGGTTTTCCTTGCTGTCGCGCATCCGCCGCTCAACACGAAGCACCACCAGACGCGACCCGGGAATCGCATCGCCAGCCCGCACCGGAACCTCCCTGCGTTCGATGCCGCGGATCGCAAGCGTCGCCTGATCGCCCCGCACGGTGACCACTTCGACCGGCATTTCCCGCTCGCGGTAGTGACGCATGACCAGCGGCGGCATGGCCAATTCATCCTGCCCGGATTGCCGGAGCTCCGCCTTGCTCAGCACCGCACCGTCAATCGGCCCGGATGCCAGTGCGACTCGCCGCGGTCCACCCTCCACCCCATCCTCCAGCGCGGCATCCACGAACTGATCCATCGACCGCGCGATCTGCGCCGGCGATTCCAGACTCAAGTCAAGCGGTTTGACGTCCTCCGCGATCAAGGCCGCAATCTCGGAATGTCCTGCCTTTGCCGCCAAATCCGCCGCAGTACGCCCCTCGGCATCGGTGGAAAAACGCCCCGCTCCCAGATCGATGAGCAGCTTCACGGATTCCCCATGACCGTTTTCCGCGGCAAGCATCAGCGGCGTGCGGCCGTCCTCCATCCGCGCGTAGACCGACGCGCCGTAGTTGGTTAGAACATCGATCACTCCGGTCCGCCCGTCCAAGGCGGCCAGCAACAACGCGGTGTCCAGATTTTCCCGGTGATAAGATGCCAGTTCACCCACCGGACCCGCGCGACCTTCGCGCACCGCGATCATCAACGCGGAATAACCCTCCGCATCCTTCAATGCGGGATTCGCTCCCTGGCGCAGCAACCAGCTTACCATCGCCTTCTGATCACCCATGACCGCGCTCATCAATGGCGTGCGGCCGGCCGCCCCGGTGAGATCCACCGGCAGCTTGCGGTCCAGCAGGTATGCCGCAGACTCCCTCGCGCCGGCACCCGCCGCCGCATGCAAGGCGGAGTCACCCGCTTCGTCGCGAGTCTCCAAGGCAAAACCCGAACGATGATATTTCTTCAACGCCGGAACATCATTCTGGCCCGCCGCCCGCAGCAAATCGGCCGCCGTCATCGCGTATCCCGCTTCCGCCAAATCCGACTTCACCGCTTCCTTGGGCTTCCGGCAGGAGGGAAACCCCACGAATGCCAGCGCCAATCCACCAAGCGCCATGATCCGAATTCTCCGCATGTCCGCAGCATCGCAGAATCCAGCCCCGCTTTCAATCCATAAACCCCCCCACGCCGCCATGACACCGGCCTCTACCGCCGCCCCCACGATGCCAAGCGGGGCTTTTCCCTGAATAAGCCGCAATTTTGAGGATCGGTGCGGGACATTGCGCCTTGAACCCACACGCCGGATCCGCACACTTGTCATGATTCCATGTGAAAACCCTCCCCCACAAAAACCGCTTTCCAGCCGCATCCCTGGATGGCGACAGCCCCTTCGATGCAATCCGCGAGTTCTACCTTTACCAGGAACCCGCGCTGCTTGGCGCGATCCGGCTGGGTGACCGCAGGGAGGCACGGCGCATCATCAATTACCTGCTCGTCCACATCTACTCGGCCGGCGAGGAACGCAACGAACTGCTCAAGGGACTGCTGCTGGAACTCGTCGTCATGATGTCGCGCGTCGCCGTGGAAGCCGGTGCCTCACAAACGGAATTGCTCGGACTCAGGTTTTCGAACCTGACCGAACTCGCCGAGATCGACGACGACGAGGCGCTCGCCGCATGGCTGCGCAACACGCTGGAACGCATCATCACGGCCATCGAACGCCAGCAGGGATTCGAGCTGCCGCTCATGGTCGCCGCCACGCTGGCCTACATCCGCAATCACCTCGAACGCGAATTGAGCCGCGAGGAAGTCGCACGGCACGTCGGCATCTCCCCCGGGCGCCTCACCCAGCTGCTCAAGGAACGCACCGGCCGCTCGTTTGTCGAATTGCTGCGGGAAACCCGCGTCCAGGCCGCCTGCGAAATGCTGGTGGAGGGCACGCGCCCCTTGTCGGACATCGCATCGGCATGCGGCTTCTGCGACCAAAGTTATTTCACCCATGTGTTCCGTGACATGCGCGGCATGACGCCACGCCAATACCGCGCGCAGTCGGCCCAGCCCGCATCCGCCTGAAACCACCGCGCCATGAATCCGCAACCGCCCATCGGATTGATCGCCTGTGAGGTTTTCAAAAGTGAAATCGAACTGCTCACTCCCAATGCGGCTCGGATCGCGGCAACCGACTATCGGGAAATCGGTTTGCACGACCGGCCGGATGAGATGCGCGCGGCCCTGCAGGACGCGATCGGGCGGATGGACCGGCGCGACGACATCAACACGATCGTGCTGGCATACGGCCTGTGTGGCTGCGGCACGGCCGGCTTGTACGCCACCCGTCACCCTCTGGTGATCCCGCGCGCCCACGACTGCATCGCCGTGTTTCTCGGCAGCAAGGAACTCCATGCCGAACGCCTCAAATCGTGCCCCGGTTGTTATCACTACACGCCGGGATGGAACCGCGCGCGCCGCGTGCCGGGACCGGAACGCATCGCCGCCCTGCGCGAGGAGTTTTCACGGAAATACGACCCGGATGATGTGGAGTTCCTGCTGGAAAACGAGCAGGTGATGTGGGCGGCCTACGACACCTCCACATTCATCGACCTCGGCACGCCGGAAGCCGCCGCCGAAGCGGAATACACGCGGAAATGCGCGGAGTCGCTCGGGTGGAAATACGAATACCTGAAAGGCGATCCCGCCTGGCTGCGCGACCTGTTGTGCGGCCCGTGGGACGATCACCGCTTCCAAATCATTCCGCCGGGCTGCCGGCTCGCACACTCACCGGACGAATCAGTGATGCGCGCCGAACCCGACACGCCACCCGCATGAACCGCGAAACGGTCACCCTGCATGCAACCGGCGCGGCTTTCCCCACCGGCGCGACCCTCACCGATCTGTTAGCCGCACACGGTCACCCGCTCAACGCGCGCTGCGGCCAGCGCGGATTGTGCCGCGGCTGCACGGTCGACCTGCTGGATGGGGAACTGCTCGACCGGAATGGTGCGGTGATCACCGCGGGAACCACGATACGCTCCTGCCAGACCCGCCTGCCGGATGGCGGCAGCGTGGTCCTCGGCATCCATCCGCAGGCACACATCAGCCGTGCCCCACAGGTCGGCGATTCCTTCCTCATCGACGTGCCGGTCGGGTTCGACCCGGCCTTTACCGCAGGCACGGGCAAGGACTGCGCCTTCGCCGTGGACATCGGCACCACGACGGTGGCCGTTCTGTTAGCCGATGTTGCCGACGGACGCATCCTGTCACGGACGGGGGACTTCAGCGCGCAAATCCGCTTCGGCGACAATGTGATCACCCGCATCGGCGCGGCTTCGAATGCCGCCACACGCATCCTGATGCGCGATGCCGTGACGCGGGAGACTCTGGCTCCTCTGCTCCAAAAAGTCTGCAAACTCGCCGGGCGCGATCCGTCACGAATCGCTGGCGGCATGGTCGCAGGCAACACGACGATGCTCCACATCCTCGCCAACGAGGACCCGGCATCGCTCGGCGTCGCGCCGTTCCACGCGCGTTTTCTCGAAGGCCGCACGCTGTGCGCCGCAGAGGTCGGGTTGGAACTCGATGGACTGGACCCGGCGATACCGCTGCGGTTGCTCCCTGGGCTCTCCGCATACATCGGGGCGGACATCACCGCAGGCGTCCATGCAACCGGCATGACGCTCGATGCCATGCCAGCGCTGTTGGTGGACATGGGCACCAACGGCGAGATCGTGCTGGCTGCCGCTGGCCGTCTCATCGGCTGCGCTACCGCCGCCGGCCCGGCATTCGAAGGCTCCGGACTTTCCTGCGGCACACGCGCCCAGGACGGCGCCATCTCCGATATCCGCCTCGGCCGCAATCCCTGGTCCCTGGAAACGGAAGTAATCGGCGGCAAATCCTCAGGCGCGGGTATCTGCGGTTCCGCCTACATCGATTTCCTCGCGCTGGCCACCCGCTGCGGCCTGCTCCGCGCCAACGGCCGCTTCGACCGCGATGTCTGGGCTTCTCTGCCACCCGGGTGCCGCGGCGGCTCCGCGGAACAGCCGACATTCCTGTTAGGCGGCACGGACGGCCCGTCAATCAGCGAGATCGACATCGCCGTGCTGCTGCAAGCCAAGGCAGCGATCGGTGCCGGTATCGAAACCCTGCTGGATGTCAGCCGGATCCGGCCGGATGATATCGGCCGCGTTTATCTCGCGGGCGGCTTCGGCATGCACGTCGATGTGCCGCACGCCATCGCCATCGGCCTGCTGCCCGGATTCCGCCCGGACCAGGTGCGGGTGGTCGGCAACACCTCGCTCGCCGGAGCGTTGCTGGCGACGCTCGACCGCAGCGCCCTCGAAGACATGGAACAATGGCGCGGCCGCATCGAGGTGATCGAACTCAACCTGCAAAAGGATTTCGAAGACCGCTACATCGACCACCTCGCTCTGCCACTCTGAATTCCGCGGAACGCCTGCATCCGGCAGCGGAATCCACAAAAAATTCCCCTAAATCCACAAGACAGCGCGGACAGGATCGCGGCAGGATGGAATCCAACCATAAGACCCCCATTCCCACACCACCATGAGTACATTTGCCGAACTGTCTGTCGCTGTCGAAGGAGGAAAGCGCAACGATGCCAAACAAATCACCCAGGCCCTCCTCGATGCGGGCACGAAACCACTCGACATCGTCGAGCAGGGCTTGGTCCCCGGCATGGGCTCAATCGGTGAGAAATTCAAAAACAACGAGGTCTTCGTGCCGGAAATGCTGATCGCCGCACGTGCGATGAAGGAATGCATGGCGATGCTCGAACCACTCCTCGCCGACGCCGGAATCAAACCGAAATATACCGCTGTCATCGGCACGGTGCAGGGCGACCTCCACGACATCGGCAAAAACCTGGTCGCCATGATGCTGAAGGGTGCCAACATCGGCATCGTGGACCTCGGCACCAATGTGGCTCCGGAAAAATTCGTCGACGCGGCAAAAGAACACAACGCAAAGCTGATCTGCCTGTCCGCATTGCTCACCACCACCATGCCCGCCATGCGCGATACGGTGAACGAAATCCGAGCAGCCGGTCTGCACGGCGTGAAAGTGATGGTCGGCGGCGCACCGGTCACCGAGGATTTCTGCCGCGAAATCGGCGCGGACGGCTACAGCCAGGACGCCGCCAGCGCGGTGGACCTCGCGCTGCGCCTCGCCGAAGAGAGTTGAAATCCGCCGCCCGATCCGAACCCAAACGAACCGCCCGGCATGGACCGACAATACTATCTGGATCTCGCCGCCCAAGGCCTGCGGATGCCGATCGGCACCCACCTGGTGCTCCACGAACACGCCGACCATGGGGAAATATTGTTAGATGGCGGCCGGCTCGGCGGAGTGGTCGTGGAAACCGCCTCACGCTTCGAAACTCCCATGGCGGTGCCATTGATGGATTTGAAACTGGAAAAGGAAGCCATGCTCGCCAGCCTCGGCATTCCCTCGTCCGAGATCGAGTCCTACCACTTCAAGGAGCCGCCTCCCGCATATCCCGCTTTCCAGCCGACTCCACGGATGCTCGCTACCTGCGAGGCCATCTCGCGTGTTTCGCAAACCAGCGGTCTTTTACCCATGGGCATGGGCATCGGGCCGTTCTCGCTGATGACCAAACTCATCGCGGATCCGATCACTCCTGTTTATCTGGCAGGCAGCGGCCTCGGTCCCGACGACGACCCGGAAGTCGCCCTGGTCGAACGCGTGATCGAGCTTTCGACGCGCGTCATTCTCGATTACCTCGGCACGCAGATCGACGCCGGAGCCAAGGCCATCATCGTCTGCGAACCCGCCGCCAACCTGGTTTATTTCTCTCCAAACCAATTGGACAACAGCTACGAAATCTTCGACCGCTACGTGACCGGACCCATGCGCCGCGTGAAGGCCATGCTCGATTCCCACGGCGTGGATCTCATTTTCCATGATTGTGGCGAGCTCACCACCGGCATGGTCGAACGCTTCGCCACACTCGATGCGGCGATGATCAGCTTCGGCTGTTCCCGCACGCTGTGGGAGGACGCCGCCCTCATTCCCAAAACCACGGTGCTCTATGGCAACCTGCCGACCAAGAACTTCATCTCCAGCCAGCTGACCGTGGCTGAAGTGGAACGCCTCGCCGCCCAACTCCTCCACAGAATGCAGGCCACCGGCCACCCGTTCATCCTCGGCAGCGAGTGTGACGTGCTCAGCGTGCCCGGCAAGGAACGCGAAATCCTCGACAAGGTCGATGCCTTCATGCGCATCCACATCTAACATAAATTATCCACCATGAAACCCACCCTGACCGAAGCCTGTATCCACACCCCGCTCACGTGCGACGGCGCGATGGGCACCCAGTTGATCGAACGCGGCATGAAAACCAGCGAGTGCGGCATGTGCTGGAACGCCGACCGGCCGGGCGACGTGGTCGCCGTGCATCAGGCCTACCGCAATGCCGGCTGCCGCCTGATCACCACCAATTCGTTCGGCGGCACACGTTCGATGCTGGAACGTCACGGCTACGGTGAAAAGGTCGCGGAATGGAACCGCCTCGCCGCCAGCCTTGCCAGAGACGCCGCAGGCCCCGATGGCTGGGTCATCGGCGACGTCGGCCCGTTCGGCGATTTCATTGAACCGCTCGGCGATACGACCGAAGAGGAACTCGAAGCGATTTTCCGCGAGCAAATCACAGCCCTAGCCGAAGGCGGAGCCGATGCGATCCTGATCGAAACCATGAGCGACCCGATCGAGCTTTGCACAGGCGTCCGCGCCGCGAAAAAAGCCACCAATCTGCCGGTGATCGGCACATACGCATTCCAGAAAACCGCCGGACAGTTCCGTACGCTGATGGGCACGCTCGCGGGCGATGCGATTCGGGCCGCCTTCGACGCCGGTGCCGACATCGCCGGGGCCAACTGCGGCACCGACCTGTCACTCGACGACTACCTCGATCTGGCCCGCGAGATTGTCGCCGCCGCCGCAGGCCGACCGACCATCCTACAGCCGAACGCCGGTGCCCCGCTGATGGTCGATGGAGAAATCCGTTACTGCGCAACCCCGGATGACATGGCCAAGGTCGCCGTCAAACTCCGTGAAATCGGCATCTCCATCGTCGGCGGCTGCTGCGGCACCACCCCGGAACACCTCGCCGCCATCGCCACCGCCAGCAAGCCTGTCGGCTGAACGAAGATGTGACTTCCTATTTTCTGATAGAATCTGAATCCACTTGAATTCGATCGAGATTCATCACCCGATCCATTTTCGCAGATCCCGCGCACTCCACAGAACTCCCGCTGCGGCAGCTCCGGCACCACGCAGCTTTCTTGCTCCGCTCCTGCGCTTCGGACCGAATCGCTCCCGCGCCGCTGCAAACACCTCGTTCACGAACTCCCTGCTGCCAATCACCGCTCCGTCCGTGAAATACCTCACGCGACACCTCAGCATCTTCGCCAACCCCAGATCCGGCAATACGGTCTCGTTGTCCTCGCTTGCCAACAATTCCTCGGTGTTCTTGGTCACTGTGTTTGGCGCTGTGGCGGCGACCTCCGACCGTCGCTGGATGTCCGCCACGCCAGTCTTGCGACCCAACGCCATGCCCATCACGCGCCGATAAATCCGCGAGACTTCTTTCCACCGCGCCGACTCAAATCCCGCTCCCTCGTGGCTCAGGCAGGCACGCACCAGACCCTCACGCGCCTTTTTCCCATTTCCCTTCCTCCCGCCGCCCACCGCTTCGCCATAGCTGCTCCACCGGTATTCCGCAGGATCCGACGCCATCCCGGCCCGCACCGGATTGAGGTCAATGTAAGCTGCGATCGTCCGTGCTGCCTGCCCGCTTTCCACAATCACGCTCTTGAACCGCTCCTCCCACAACGTGCCCGTCCGTGAATGCGTCCGGTTGAACCAGCGCGTGAAGCGGATCAGCAGCCCCTTCATGAACTCGCTCAAGTCGTGCATCCGGTAAGTGTAGCGCTTGTGGATCGCCGCAGCCGTGCTTTCGTTCCCCGCCTTGCGGGCCTCCTTCAACTCCGCCGCCACCAACGCCACCTCGCCCTCCGCATACAGCGCGGAGAGCCGCTGCAACAATTCCGCATCCGTCAGTCCGCCCGTCTTCATCGGCGGGACTTCCAGCAGCAGGTGGAAGTGGTTCGACATCACGCAATAGGACCACACCCGGCAGCCGGAGAAGTTCTCATACATCCGCATGAACATCCGGAACGCCTCGCGCTCCTTCTCATCGAAAACAAAACGCCGGTCCACTACGCGCGAAATGCAGTGGTAAACCACCGGTCTCGTCGTCGAATCCTTCCATGCCGCCAGCCATCGCGCCCGTCTCATGCACGGAAACTACCCCGCCAACCGCTCACCCCGCAAGTGCAAATTATGTTTATTTATCTGACACTTTGTTATATTGCGGCTTGAACTACCAGTTGGCCTCGGTCAGTCTTGGCATGCTCATTCACTCAAACCCCAACCCACCCATGTTCGAGCAACTACGTCAGTTACTGTGCGCCGCGGCATTCACCTGCATCTCGGCCTGTCCGGCGTTTGGCCAGGAACCTGCGGATGCGCCTGCGGAACAGCCCACAGCCGCCGAACAGGAAAACGGGTTCACCAAGTTGGTCCGTAGCCTGGATTGGACAACCGAAGGTGCTGGCACACTAGGAGATCTTGCCACGCTGGCGGTTCCCGAAGGTTACCGCTTCACCGGCCAAAGCGGCACGATCAAGCTGATGGAGGCGTATGGCAACCTGACAAGCGGCACCGAGTTGGGATACATCTCCCCGCTCAACATGGATTGGTTCGCGGTTTTCGAGTTCGATGATTGCGGCTATGTGAAGGACGACGAAAAGGACCAGTTGGATGCCGCCGCGATCCTCAAGCAGCTCCAGGATGGCCAGGCGGCGGCAAACAAGGAGCTTTCGAAACGCGGAATGCCGACACTTCAGGTGGTCGGATGGAAAACCCCGCCCTTCTACAACAAGGAAACGAACAATCTCGAATGGGCAATCCGCCTGCGCAGCGGAGACGGGAGTGAAGTGGTCAATTACCGTACCAAGCTGCTAGGGCGCCGTGGAGTGATGGACGTAGTGCTGGTTTGCGACGAGGGGCAAATGTCCACCATCGTCCCACAATACCAGGAACTGCTCAAGGGTTTCGCTTTCAAGAAAGAGGAATCCTATGCGGCGTTTTCCAAGGGCGACAAGGTTGCCGAATACGGCCTAACAGGATTAATCGTTGGAGGCGGCCTGCTGGTCGCGGCAAAGTCCGGCCTGCTCGCCAAACTCTGGAAACCCATTCTCGGCGCACTGGTCGTGATCGGCGCTTTTCTCAAACGGATCTTCGTCGGCAAGACCAGGGAGTCGATCTAATCGGACGCATTGATGTCGACGTTCGCGGAGTTCATCCTGATTGCAATCGCCTTGTTTATCTGGGAATCCGCCTTGTGGCTTCCACTACGGGGTGTCGCACTCAGGCGGCGCGGGTCTCAGGGCAAGTGGCGTGTGCTGGATTCCGGGAACTGGTTCGCAACCCGGAGTTCGGGGTTGATCCCGATGTGGCTGCTGCCGCCGGATGCGGGCCTCGCACCATGCCAGGCCCCGCCATTGCTGGTGGATGATCAAGGACAAGCCTTGGTGGAAGTGGGATCGACCGCACGGTTTTTACATAAATCATTGATATGGAATGATTTACAAGAGAATCCGCACCACTTGCTGATCGCGGGAAGCCAGGTTCGGATCAGCTCACCGCGCTGCCTTGGCTGCTTGCGACGGGCCAAGGCACGTGGAGCCAGTGTCGAATCCGCCCTTCGCCAAGCATGGAAGTTGGCCATGAGTCCGGGGCGAGCGGGCCGTGAATGGCGGCGCTGGCAGTTGGCCTCGAATGTTTTGAAGTGGAATGGTCCGGTTCTGACCGTGGGATTCTTTATCGGCTTGCCGATGGTTTATATATACTCGGGCAGCCTGCCAACCGTGGTGTTGGCACTCGGCCTGTGGTTCATGATGGCTTGGACGGCAGCCCACCTGTGGTGGCTGGGCAAGCGGGTCTATCCCGAAGCCCGTGCCGCCCTGCGGATGGATGCCCTGCTTGCCTTGTTGGTTCCATTTCATGCGATGCGTGCGCTGGAAACCGCCTCGGTTCACGCCATGGCCACCACCCATCCGGTGGCATTGATGCTTGCCACACGGGATCTGGCAAACCCATGGCTGGCCAGCTTTATCCGTCGGATTCTCCACCCCTCCACCCCTGCGGAAGTTGGATTTTCCTCCAGCCTGCAGCCTCTGCTTGCCAAAAAACTCGCACGCTATGGCAAATCGCTGGACGCCTATGATGTGCCACCGGACCGCACGGATGATCCGGAAGCCGAGTGCTATTGCCCGCGTTGCCATGCGCTTTATCTGCGAAAAATGACGGTTTGCGCCGACTGCCAAGGCTTGGAATTGCGGCGGTTTGGGGCAACTGAACTGCCGCCAAAGTCCTGATTTTGAAGAAATATCAGCCGCAATAGACCGCAAACCTCTACCTTTGCGTTCTTTTGCGGCTAATCCAACCGGTTTTCAGGCTAACCCTCCGCTGCCTCGCGTTCGAGTTTTTCCAGCCAAACGGCCAGCATCGCCACATCGGCCGGAGTGATCCCCGGAATGCGCCCGGCTTGGCCAAGGGTCGCCGGGCGAATCTCGGAAAACCTCAGCTGTGCTTCCTTCTTCAGGCCGCGGATGCCCGCGTAATCGAGATTCATTGGCAGCCGCTTGCTTTCCTGACGCGCCATGCGGTCGATTTGGGTGCGTTGCCGACCCAGGTGGCCCTCATATTTGAAGTTCGTCTCGATCAAAGTCCACAGCTCGGGAGTGAACTCCCGCTTCAATTCCTCAGGCAACATCTGCCAAGCATTCTCACTACGCCGGAACCACTGGTCCAGCTTCACCCCTTCATGCACGACCTGGCGCACCCAAGGGTCGGCTTTCTCCAAGGCCGTCGATTTTTCCGCCACCCGGCGGACCCGCTCCCCGGTAACCAACCCTATTTCCGCCGCCTTCGGCGTGAGCCGGAGATCGGCATTGTCTTGGCGCAACAACAAACGGTATTCCGCCCGGCTGGTGAACATCCGATACGGTTCGGTGCAACCACGTGTGACCAAGTCATCAATCATCACCCCAAGGTAAGCCTCGTCACGGCCAAGCAGGAACTCCGGCTTGCCCAGCACTTTCAAGGCGGCGTTGGCCCCGGCGATCAAGCCCTGCCCCGCCGCCTCCTCATACCCGGAAGTTCCGTTGATTTGTCCGGCGAAGTACAACCCCTCAACCCGCTTCGTCTCCAGAGTGCGGTGCAGCTGGGTTGGCGGACAATAATCATACTCCACCGCATAGCCTGGCCGCAGGATCTCGCAGCGCTCCAAAGCCGGGATCGACCTCAAAAAATCCAACTGCACCTCGTATGGAAGCGAGGTGGAAACCCCGTTCACGTAGTACTCGTTCGTATGACGTCCTTCAGGTTCCAAAAATACCTGATGGCGTTCCTTTTCGGCAAAACGGACCACCTTGTCCTCAATTGATGGACAATAACGCGGGCCGACTCCCTCAATCACCCCACAATACATCGGCGACTGGTGGAGATTGCTACGGATGATCTCATGGGTACGCGGGTTCGTATAAGTGATCCAGCACGGCATTTGTTCCACGTGGAACGATGGGTCGCCCCAGGCATTCAAGGTGAAGAGATCGTCCGGCCCCTTTTGCAAAGTGTCGGCCATGAAGCTGAACCTGGGCACCGGAGTATCGCCATTCTGGCGTTCGCACTTGGTAAAATCGATGGATCGGCCGTTCAAGCGGCAGGGTGTTCCGGTTTTGAAACGCTCCACGGTGAAGCCAAGTCGCTTGAGCGATTCCGAAACATGAGAGGTCGCATCCCCCATCCGGCCGCCCTTTTCATTACGCAGGCCCACATGCATCAGTCCTCCCATGAAAGTTCCGGCACTCAGGATCACTGAGCGACCCCGCATTTCCATTCCCAGCGAGGTGCTGACACCTACCGCCCGATCGTCATCGACCAGCACATCCGCAACGTTTCCCTGGTGGATCTCCACCCCGGGCATCGCCTCAAGCTCACGCTTCATGCGGAACTGGTAGGCCTTCTTGTCGCATTGTGCCCGCGGTGCCCGGACCGACGGCCCCTTCGAGGCGTTCAGCATCCGCCATTGGATGCCGGTCGCATCCGTGTTCAGCCCCATCACTCCGCCCAAGGCGTCAATCTCGCGGACCATGTGGCCCTTGGCCAAGCCTCCGATCGCCGGGTTGCATGACATCTGACCGATCGTATCCAAATTCTGAGTGAGCACGGCAACCTCGCAGCCCAGCCGCGCGGCCGCCATGGCAGCCTCGACCCCGGCATGGCCGGCACCGATCACAATCACATCGTAGGTCTTAGGATAACGGAACATCGCGGGGCGCGCACCATAGCCGCCACAAGCCAAGGCTCAAGCACGGAAAGAAACGCCTTCTGCGTTCCACGTGGAACAATCCGGGAGACTCTGAAGAATCCTTTCATGATTTGCATGACTTTCGTCGGAAAAAAACCCATCAATTTCTCGAGCCTTCGACTTCACCTCTGACCATGTCCGCCAAGAAAAAGCCAAAATCCGAGCCAAATGCCGCCGACTGGCGGACCACCGACGAGATCGAGATCCAGCGCCGCATTCAGCGCGCCATCGATGAAAAACATTCGATTTCCAATCTCACTCCAGAGTATGCCATCTTCTCAAACTTCGCCGTCCGCTCACCCACCGGCATGACGTATCACGTGGAAATCCGCGACCTCACTCAGAGGGCATTTTCCTGCACTTGTCCGGACTTCCGCACCAATGGTCTAGGCACCTGCAAGCACATCGAGGCCACCCTCATCCGCCTCAAGCGTCGCGGAAAATCCCAATTCCGCCTCGCCGAAAAAACCGGCTCACCACGAATCGACCTGGTTCATGACGGCGGCTCGCTCCGAATCGAGCGAAACTTTAAGCTTCTCTCTACCTCGTTGCGCCCACTCTTCACTGCGGATGGCGTCCTCAGTGGCGACCCAGCCGAGGCACTGCCAAAGCTCCGGCGCAGCTCCAAAATCCGGATTTCGCAAGACGTGGACCACTTTCTTGAAACACGCCGTCGTGTGGATGAGCGTCTTGCGTTGCGTCGCGAATACGAAAC
The DNA here is from genome assembly GCA_964399305.1 of uncultured Luteolibacter sp. Lineage (GTDB taxonomy): Bacteria > Verrucomicrobiota > Verrucomicrobiia > Verrucomicrobiales > Akkermansiaceae > Luteolibacter. Next base: position 33,117 of record CAYNQJ010000020.1, on the reverse strand, counting down.
CGGCGTGGTCAGTGGATGCCACCCGGAACACGTCACGCTATGCCCGCTTTACCCATACCAGCGCGAGGGAATGCTCCATCTTGCCTTTGGCGAGCGCGCCCTGCTCGCCGACGAAATGGGGCTCGGCAAAACCATCCAGGCCATCGCAGCCTGCGCCCTGCTCCATCATCTGGGAAAAGCCCGCCGCGTCCTCGTCGTGACCCCGGCCTCCCTGAAAACCGAATGGGAGGAACAAATCCGCCGCTTCACCACCCTCACCCAGCGCCTCGTCATCGGTCCGCGCGCCACCCGCGCTTTCTACTATGCAGATAGTAGCCCGCCCTTCTTCACCATCGTCAACTACGAGCAGGTCGTCACCGACACCCTCGACATCAATGCCCGCCTCGCGCCGGATATCGTCGTGCTCGATGAAGCCCAGCGCATCAAGAACTGGGCCACCAAGACCGCCCGCGCCGTAAAACGCCTCCAATCGCGCTACGCTTTTGTCCTGACAGGAACTCCGATTGAAAACCGGATCGACGAGCTCTATTCGATCGCTGATTTTCTCGATCCCTCGCTGTTTGGTCCGTTGTTCCGCTTCAATCGCGAATTCTATCAATTTGATGCAAAGGGCCGGCCGGTGGAATACCAGAACCTCCCCGCCCTGTGCGAGCGCGTCCGGCCGATCCTGCTGCGCCGCCGCAAGCACCATGTCGAGACCGAGCTGCCCGATCGTACCGACCGCAACCATTTCGTCAAACTGACATCCGCCATGCGTGCCGAGTATGAGGAATGGAAGGAGCACGCCGCGCGGCTTGTTGCCCAGTCGCTCAAACGCGCACTCACCAAAAAAGAATCCGACCGGCTGATGATTTTCCTCAACATCATGCGGATGATCTGCGACTCGCCATCCATCATCAAAGGCCACGATTGTCCGGACTGCCCGAAGCTCATCGAGCTGGCCCGCGTCCTCGACGAGTGCCTCGCCGATCCCGACGTCAAAGTGATCATCTTCTCCGAGTGGGAAGGCATGCTGAAAAAAGTGCGCGGGTGGGCGGAAAAACATCAAGTCGGATACGCATGGCACACCGGATCCGTGCCTCAGCAGAAACGCCGCGGAGAAATCATCGCTTTCCGTGACGATCCCAAGTGCCGACTTTTCCTCAGCACCGATTCCGGCGGAGTGGGACTCAATCTCCAGAACGCCAGCGTTGTCATCAATTGCGACCTCCCATGGAACCCGGCGCGGCTTGAACAACGGATCGCCCGCGCGTGGCGCAAACACCAGAAACGCCCGGTGACCGTCATCAATCTGATCGCCGAGGAAACCATCGAGCACGCGATGCTCGAAACTCTCGCCCACAAGGCCAATCTCGCGGAAGGCGTGCTCGACGGCACCGAATCATCCCTCGCCAATGCCAAACTACGCCGTGGTAAAGACGCGAACCTTGCCCGCCTCCAACAAATCCTGAGCAGCCCGGGAACTGCCAAGTCCGCCCCCAAAGCACCTCCATCCGATCCCACCCTCGCCTTCGCCGAGCGCACCGCCGCCGCTCTCGGGCCAGCACTCGTCCATTGCCAGGAAGCGATCCTCCCCGGCCAAACCACCCCGGTTCTGTTAGCCGTCCTGAGCGACCCCTCGCGCGCCGCCGCCGTCTCCCAACTCTTTGGCGAATCCCAGTGGCAGGGCGACGCCCCGCAACTCCAGATTCTCGACGACCGCACATGGTCCGCCATCCAGCAACTTGCCGCCACCGGACTCATCACATTCAACACCCGCGCCACCCGCCACCTCACAGAAACGGAACCCGTCTTCACCGCCAAGCCCGCACTCACCGCAGTCCAACTCCAACGCATCGCCGACCTCCGCTCCTTCGCCGCCAAAAAACACAAGGTCGCCCGGCTCCTCATCGAATCCGAGCTCCCCGAAGAAGCCGAACCCCACCAAAAAGCCGCCGAAAAAGCACTCAACACCGCCCACGCCATCGAAAACCACCTGCCCGAACCGGACGAGTCTTCCCAACTGATAGCTGGCTGACAACAATCATTGTTTCAGCCGCAGATGGGCGATGGCGCGGAGGATTGCATCAAGGGTGGTGTCGAGGTGCTTTGAAAAATCCCCCGCCAGGAAACGCAAAACATGGCAGCCATTTTCCTGAAGCAGTGCGTCCTTGCGACGGTCACGACGATAGGCGACCGGGTCGGAGAGGTGTTGGAAGCCGTCAATCTCGATGGCAAGCTTGAGTTCCGCACAAAACAAATCGACCTCCATTTCGCTCCAGCCGTCGAAGGGAATCGGTAGCTTCACATTGAGTCGGAACAAACCGGCCGTTTCCGAGAGGGATTCAAGCCGCTTGAAAAGAAACGCTTCCGACGCACTGCGGGCACGTTGATCATCGGACGAGGGCTGTGCGGCCGTGACAAACAAATTGGCCAACGGCACATCCACACCATCACGGATGAGGCGGCAAACGCTGCCCGCGTAGTCATTTTTCCATTCAGGATCGATGGGTAGTGGAACTTCGACGGGCCAGCCTGGAAGAGCACTGGCCGGCAGTAAAATCGTATAACCCACCGCCTCATAGCCAACACAACGCTTGTCGAACATGCGGGCGAGCATCGGCACTTCGAGATCGGCGTAGTCGTGGATCCGCACCTCGCGCTTGCTGTCGTGCAACCGGTGGAGACGTCCTGCGTATTGGGCGATGATGCCTCTCCATGAAACGGGCATGGTGAGAAAGAGGGTATCGAGCCGTGAATCGTCGAATCCCTCGCCGACGAATTTGCCAGTGGCAATGACAACACGCGCATCTTCGGCCGGAATCGCGGCAAGCTTTCCCATCTCGGCACGCAGGGCCTTGCGGCCCATGCCACCCTGCAAAATGATCAGGTGTGGTGAGTGCGGACGGATCAGTTCCGATAGAATGGCGACATGTTCTGTCCTCTCGGCAAGCACCAGTGGCGCGCGTCCGTCGCGCAGGGCGGCGATCACATCGTCGCGAATCATGGCATTTCGTTTTTCAGAGCGCATGATTTCCACACAAAGATTCTGATAGAAAATGCGCTGGTCGGAATCCGGTCCGGCGCTGCTGCGGAAACCCGTGGGACGGACGATGACATGATGCGAAAACGGCCGGTCCTCAGCCTGTTGTTTCGCATCCACGCGGTGGCGGATCGGCCCGCATTGCATCATGATGATCGGATGATGGCCGTCCTTGCGCGTCACCGTGGCCGAGAGACCGAGCACAAAGCGCGCCCTGGCACGACGGGCGACCAACTCGAAACTTTTTGCTGATAGATGATGACATTCATCAAAAACAACATGTCCGTAATCCGCCACGCGGTCATCGACGACACCTTTCCGGACCATGCTCTGGATCAAGGCGACGTCAATGACACCGGTGAGCTTGTCATGTCCGCTACCAAGCCTGCCAATTGATTTATCTGGCAAATCGAGAAAAGATGAGAGCCGCGCGACCCATTGCTCCATCAACTGCTGTCGATGAACGAGTATGAGCGCATTCACACCGCGCTCGGCGATGATCTGTGCGGCGAGCACGGTTTTGCCAAACGCGGTGGTAGCGGAAAGCACACCGGTGTCATGTGCCAGCATTGCGGCTGACGCGATTTCCTGCCCGGGGCGCAGCCTGCCTTCAAACCTCACATGCAACGGATTTCCTAACAATCGCTCATCCCGTATGCGCGGCTTGATTTTGAGTTCCTTGAAAACCGCGATGGCTTCCTCATAACACCCTCTTGGCAGTCCGATATGTTTGGATAGATCCTCGGCGCAGCCGATCACACGGGGCTTGTCGTGTGTACTCAGGCGCATGGCTTGGGCACGATAGAACTCAGGGTTCTGGAAGGCAGCGAGACGCAGCAGGCGGTTGCGCAGGACTGGAGGCAAGTCATTTTTCGCCAAATAGATCTGATCGCTGAGGATGATTTCGATCTCCTTGGGCAAAGGCACTGTGATTGGAGCATCCCGATGCCGCCGGGACGGAGGCGAATTCCATGGCTCGGCTTCGTCATCCGGAGCAAGGGCAAAGCGGACACCGGTCACGCGGCCGCGGATCTCGGCTTCTTTCGCCATCGTTTCCACCTGCACCCGCGTCAGCCTCCGAATGAATGATAAAAACGACCATTGATCCGTCCATGGCACGAGTTCATCATCGACAAACACGCTATGGCCGTGGTCGCGAGGAACTTTCTGCAGCGGCAGGGCGATCAGATTGCCAAAGCCTCCTTTCGGCAAAGTATCCTGATTCGGAAAAAGACGATCATATGAGGCGAGCCCCAATTCGGGTCTCTTCTCCATGGTCTCGGTGATGATGAACGACCCAAGTTTGCGGGCAACAGTGGCTGGAACGGACTCTGAAAAAAACAACCAGACATGGCCGCCGTTTCCCGATCGCGAACGTTCGAGGACAGCCGGGATATCCAAGTGCCGGGAGGTTTCCATCACAGCCAGCACATCTTCACGCCAGGAATCCTTGTCGAAATCCATCGCGAGAAAGTGGCAGGTTTCGTTTGCCAACATTGGATACACTCCCGCGACGAAATCCTTGCCACGTGCGTCCCTGCCGGAGAGGTGCCAATGAATCATCTCATCGGTCACCGGGAGGAATGCCCGATGCTGGCAATCGGCGCATTTGATCCTGGGTTTTTCGCAGATACCGCGCACCCAATCATTGGAGCACGCCGGCGCATAGCCGCTGCGGCCGGTGCCAAGGTTTTCAAAACGCCGTGGATATACGTCTTGCCGGCCCCTGAAAAGGGAGCGGAAAAGCCTGATTTTCGCATCAACCGGACTCCGAGCATGGACTCTGGTAGTTCCATCGTCCGCATCATCCCTGTCTCGCACCTCGGACATGCCCAAGACTGGCCTCCTGCCGTGCGAATGTCCATATTGCGGGTGTCTCCCCGTTCCCGGAATCAAAATCCTTGCCTCCGGGGCTTTGCTTCGCAACCGTCCCGCGTCGCCGGTTTTTGATTGCGACATCCCCCAACCTGCGGAATTCCAACGCCCTGCCATGACCACCGCCAATCCCACAGCCCTCGACTTTTCAAGCTCGCCGATCAACCAGGCGCTCACACCCGAGCGCAAGATCGAGCTGTTTTCCCAGATGGTTCGCATCCGCAGGTTCGAACAGGCCGGCCTGAAATATTACCAAGCGGGAAAAATCGGTGGGTTCCTTCACCTCTATATCGGCCAGGAAGCGGTGGCTGTTGGCACGATTTCCCTGGCCGGTCCTGACGATCATTTCATCACCGCTTACCGCGACCACGGGCACGCGCTCGCTGTCGGCATGGGCATGAATGAATGTATGGCGGAAATGTTCGGCAAACAGACCGGTTGTTCCAAGGGCAAGGGAGGGTCGATGCATTTCTTCGCGCCGGACAAGAATTTCTGGGGCGGACACGGCATCGTCGCCGGTCAGACCCCGCTCGGCCTCGGCCTGGCATACGGTCTCAAATACCTAGGTCGCGAAGGCTGCTGCCTCTGTTATCTCGGTGATGGTGCGGTCAACCAAGGGGCCTTTCACGAGTCGCTCAACCTCGCATCGCTGTTTGAAATCCCGGTCGTGTATGTGATCGAAAACAACGGTTACTCGATGGGCACTTCACAGGAGCGTTCCTCGGCGTTTGGAGCCTGCCTCGCGCAGCGCGGCGAGGCCTACGGCATGGAGTGGGACGTGATCGACGGTTCGGATATCTATCAGGTCCGCGCCAAGACCCACATCGCGATGGAGCGGGCACGCAAGGAATCGAAACCCACACTGCTGGAAATCGACACCTATCGTTACTACGGACATAGTATTGCCGACGCCAACCACAAGAAATACCGCACGCCGGAGGAGATCGAGAACTACAAGCAGAACCACGATCCGATCAATGTCTTCCGCCGCAAACTGATCGAGGAGGGCGTTCTGACGGAGGAAACCGCCGCCGCGATCAACAAGGCCGCCGCCGATGAGGCCTCCGCTTCGGTGAAGTTCGCCGATGAATCTCCGGCACCGACGATTGCCGATATCTCCACCGACGTTTACTGGGAGAGCGACCACGAGACGCCCGCCTCGAAAACCGGCCATCATTTCTTCAACGATTGATCCCCTTCCTTTCCTCCAACCCCTCAAGCTCCAATCCATGTCCCGCATCCTGACTTACCGTGAAGCCCTGCGCGAAGGCCTCGACGAGGAACTCGCCCGCGATCCCAATGTCGTCATCATGGGCGAGGAGGTCGCCCAATACAATGGCGCCTACAAAGTCACCGAAGGACTGTGGAAAAAATGGGGCGACAAACGGATCGTCGATACGCCGATTTCCGAAGCCGGGTTCATCGGCATGGGCATCGGCGCCTCAATGCTGGGTGTCCGACCGGTGATGGAACTGATGTTCTGGTCCTTCCACTCGGTTGCCTTCGACCAATTGGTTTCCAATGCCGCCTGCGTCCGCTACATGTCCGGTGGTCTGTGCCATTGCCCGATCGTTGTCCGCGGGCCTGCGAACGGCGGAACCGGGGTGGGTGCCACGCATTCCCACATCCCCGAAGGTCTGTTCGCGGCTTTCCCAGGCCTCAAAGTCTGCGCTCCAGCGACCCCGGCCGATGCCAAAGGCCTGATCAAAGCCGCCATTCGCGACAATGATCCGGTCTATTTCATGGAAAACACCCTGCTCTATGGCAACTCCGGCGAAGTCCCGGATCCCGCTGATGGAGATTTTGTGATCCCCCTCGGCCTCGCCGACATCAAGCGCGAGGGCAGCGATATCTCACTCATTGCCCACGGCCGCTCGGTCATCCATTGCCTCGACGCCGCCAATACCCTGCAAGCCGAACACGGTATCAACGCCGAAGTCCTCGATCTCCGGTCAATCCGACCCCTCGATGTCGACGCCATCCTCAAGTCAGTCAAAAAAACCAACCGGGTGGTATTGGTTGATGAGTCGAAGCCTTTTGGTGGCGTATCAGCAATGGTTTCCCATTTGATCCAGGAACATGCCTTTGATTATCTTGATGCTCCGGTCCAGCGCGTGTGCTCCATTGATGCACCCGCGATCTACTCTCCCCATATCGAGCACGAGCAACTTCCGAATCCTGGAAGGATCGTGGCCAAAGTCCTCAAGATGGCCTGATTGGCTGTCTTTTTGATGATTTCTTTATTTTTGACCTTATAAGATCTTCTTCTTAATGGTGTGAACAAGTGCCGTAAAAGACTGTTCCCCAGCTTGGTTGCAGGCGTTCCACGGAAAGGATAACTTGGTGGAAAATCCCCACCGATGCAGGATAAGGCCGGAGCGGAAAGCGGACAAACCGGAATATTCGTGATTGTTCGGAGCTTGTTCACAAGGATTCCCGAAGTTCTTGGCTACGACTTGCAATCCGGAATGGATGGACAGGTTTCAACCGAGACTCTCGATTCGGAAAACGACCGGAGAGCTGTTGATGCAGTCCAGCGCCTCAATCTCCGCCAATGCGTTTGTGAGCTTGCCGAAGGGACAGGTATGAAGAAGGAAAACCATGTCGACAAATTCGGCATCCGGATTGCTGGGATTCACCGGTGAGTGGGTGCCGGAAATACCGATTCGGTGTTCGGCGAGGACTTTGGCGATTTCCGCAATCACACCCGGGCGGTCCGTCACATCAAATCGCACGTAATATGCTGTGGATGTCTCGGCGGCGGGAAGCACGCGACCCTGATCACGGTATGGCAGGAATCCGCGGTGGCCACTGGCTTGGCTGAGGGAGCGCGCGGCTTCCACCAGATCGGCGATTACCGACGATGCGGTCGGGTCTTGGCCGGCACCGCGTCCATAGAACAAGGACTCGCCAGCGGTATCGCCATGGACCGCCACGGCATTGAAAACTCCGTGTACGGAAGCGAGGATATTCGTTTTGGCGATGAACGATGGCTGGATCCGTATTTCCACTTCTCCGCCCGGATGTTCGCGGATGACTGCGAGCAACTTGACGACATAGCCGAGACTTTTGGCGAAATGAATGTCGGTGGGACGAACCTGCTCGATACCTGAAACATGCACGACCGCAGGATCGATCGGGAACCCATAGGCCAACGTTGCCAAAAGGATCGCCTTGTGAGCGGCGTCCCAGCCGTTCACATCCAAGGCAGGATCGGCTTCCGCATAACCGAGCGCCTGGGCCTCGGCGAGGGCAGCCTCGAAAGTGAGACCAGCGTCGGTCATCCGGCCGAGAATGTAGTTGGAAGTGCCGTTGATGATGCCGTTGAACGAGAGAATACGGTTTCCGATGAAGGAATCCTGAACGGTCCGGATGATCGGAATGCCTCCGGCCACTGCGGCTTCGAAGTGGATCGGTGTGTCGAATTGTCGGGAAAGCGCGAACAATTCGATTCCCCGTTCCGCCAACAACGCCTTATTGCCGGTCACCACCGGTTTTTTCGCCCGCAACGCGGCGGCAACGATCTCAAAAGCATCGGTCGTACCGCCGATCAGTTCGACAACAATCTGAACTTCTGGATCCGCGACAAGCGCCTTCCAATCTGTCGTGAAAATTCCACTGGGAACCTCGCCGGTGGTAGCCCTTGTTTTTGCGAGGTCGCGAACCAGGATTTTCGCGATATGGAGACGCACATCTCCTCCGGTACGACCGGTGATCAGATCGCCGTTTCTTTCAAGTGTGTTCCAGACTCCGGAACCGACAGTTCCGAAGCCGGCCAAGCCGATACCAAGTGATTTGGAGGAGTTCACGACGCGAAGCTTGGCGTCGAACAGCCGGTTCTCCAAGCCGGAACAAGCGCGGGATGGCAAAAATCGTTCAGGACTTTCCCAGTTGCCTTTCCGCCTCAAGCCAGTCGCCGTGAGGATCTCCCGGCAGACCCTGTTCCACTCGGCGGCGGTAGTTCAAATATGCGGCACGCGCAATTTGATCAGCGCTGGCTTTGACAGGTGCAACAACCGGTGAGGATTTGGCAGCCGGCTTCACAGCGGTCTCGGGGCTGGCTTTTGTAGCCTTTTTCGCAACTTTTTTGGTGGTTGGAGAGGCTTTTTTCCCGGATTTTGGCGCGACGGCTTCCGTGGACTTTTTGGCGGTCTTTTTAGCGGCCATGATGATTTGGGATGGTTGAATGTGGCGATTCCGGAATAGCTGACCAGCATTCCAGATGCCAGACAGGAGACTAATCCGGAATTCCCGGGATTGCCAGCCTCATCTATCGACCCTATATTCCAGACATGCCCGACGGCTATTCATGGAGCGACATGCGCGACACCGGAACTTACCGGCTACCCGGGCCTGAACATATCGGCTGGTGGGCGGCTGTGGCGATGGTGTTCTCGGTTTTTTTCCATGCGCTGGTGTTTTTCGCTCTGTACCGCATGAACATCACGCTGGGCTATCACCCTACGCAGGTGCTTGAGACCGAGCGGATCCATGTCAGCCCGGTCCCTAGCATGCCGGCGGAGCAGACGGACCCTCCACCGCCGGAAACCGTGGTCACCCCGCCGGACAACGCGTCGACATTGTTGGAGGAAGTCGACATTCTCGAGGCCCTGCCCAAGAATCAGGAAATCGACATCAACCCGGACGTCGAGGAGCCCGAGTTCGCCATGCAAATGGTCAAACTCGCCATCGAGGGTGACCCAACGGCCATGGCGATGGAAATCTCCTCAGGTCTCGAAATGGAAGCCGACCTGCCGGAACTCGGTCGCGAACCCTCGCTATTGAAGCCGGCGGAAATCGGCCAGGTCACGGTCGATCCCGGAGCCGTGAACATGGACGACGATCTGGGAAAATTCACCGAAGACCTGATCAAGCGGGGTGCCGGAGGCAACACCGATAAAGGCGCGCTGGACGGCATTGCCACGCTTGATGACCTGCTGGACCTGCCACCCAACCTGCTGGTGTCGAAAAAAACGATGCTGCCCAGCGACTTGTTGTTCGAGTTCAACAAGGCCGAATTGCGCGAGAGTGCGAAAGTCGGATTGATGAAACTCGCGTTGCTGATGGACCGCAACCCGGAACTCTATTGCTGGATCGAGGGTCACACCGACCTTGTCGGAGGCGACGAGTTCAACATGAACCTTTCGGTCCGGCGTGCCGAAGCGGTTAGAAACCATCTGGTCGAATCCATGCGCATGGACGCGTCCCGGATCATCACCCGCGGGTTCGGCCGGATGCAGCCGATCGTCACCGGTGGCACGCCCGAGGAACAGGCGGTGAACCGCCGCGTGGAAATACGCATGCGCAAGACGAAGCCGACCGGCAACCTGCGGGAATCCACCCCGCAAAAAGCCCGCATTATCGAGGAGATCCCGCCCAAAACGCAAGTGGCTCCGGAGACGCCAAAACCCGCCAACCCGCCCAAGGCGCTGCTGGTGAAACCCAAACGGGTGCTGCCGTTGGAGGAACTCGAGGAAACGCCGCCGCCCACCGCACCGCGCGCCCAACCGGTCATCCCGCAGGCCCTGCCGGTGGACCCGGAAATTCCCAAGGCGACACCCAGGGCAACCCCGGTGGAACCCTGAGCCGCCGCGCTCTTCACACCTCGAGCTTTTCGCCTTCCGATTTGGCAATCACCACCGCCGCGCACGAATCGCTGTAGATGTTCACCGCCGTGCGGCTCATGTCTAACAATCTATCCACCGCCAACAACGCAACCACGGCGGTCTCCGCCCCGGGAATCCCACAGCTTTTGAGAATGAGCAGGATGGCGACAAGGCTGGCGGATGGAATCCCCGCCACGCCGATGCTGGTGAGCAGCGCCGCTATCACGATCAAAAACTGGCTGCCGAATCCAAGCCCGACACCCATCACCTGTGCGACAAACATGACGGCCACGCATTCATAAAGCGCGGTGCCATCCATGTTGACGGTGGATCCGAGAGGCAGGGTGAAGCTGCTCACCCGTTTGGAGACGCCGCTGCCTTCCTCAACGCAGCGCATGGTGACAGGCAATGTGCCGGAAGAAGAGGCTGTGGAGAATGCGAGCAGCAGGGCCGGACGCATCGCACGGAAATGCGCCCAGGGGTCGACCCCGCCGACCCACCGCAGCACGCAGGGCAAGACCACGAACAAATGAAGAAGCAGGCCTGACAATACGGTGAAAAAATATTTCCCCAGGTTCACAAACAAATCCGCACCGGTGGCGTGGACCACCGGCAGAATGAGCGCGAACACGCCGATCGGTGCCAGTGCCATCACCCACTTGGTCAGAATGATCATCGCGTCACACGCGGACTGGAAAAACTCGCGGATTGTCCGCATTTCGTTTGCGGGCAGGCGGGTGATCGCCACGGCAAACAACAGGCTGAAGACAATCACGCCCAGCATCTGCCCGTTGTCGGTGGCGGCGGCGATCACGTTCTCGGGAAGCATGGACCGAAATACCCCGAAAAAATCGCCCGCCTCGCGGGTGCTTGCAGCACCGACTTTTTCCAATGCCGCGGCAGGTGCGCTCGCAGCACTTCGGTCAAATGCCTCGCGGATCACTTCATTTGGCCGGCCACCGGAAAATCCCGGGCGGACCAGATTGACCAGAACCAGCCCGAGCAGGATCGAAAGCAGGCTGGTGGTGACATAGAAGAGCGCGGTTTTCGTTCCGAGGCGGGCGAAGCCCTTCACACCCTGGAGACTGGCGATACCGGATACCACCGAGGTCACAATCAACGGTACGATCAACATCTTCAGCGCCCGCATGAAAAGATCGCCGATGAACTCACAGCCCGCCACAAGAGCAGCTGCGGGACCCTTTTCAATGTCCGCGCCGGTCCAGCGCAAAACCAGGGCCATCACGGTGGACAGGAACAATGCCGCCAGAATCTGCCAATGGATCGCCATCCGTTTCATGAAACCGAAACAAGGAGATCCGGTGCCAAAAATCCAGAACCATCGGGGATTTTACGGAATTCCCGATGATCCGCCGTCGCGGCTGTGATCGGCGGCCGGATTTTTAAAAATTCCGCTGATTTCCCGGTTGACACCCGGAAACCGGCTCCCTAGCTTGCGACCCCCTCCGCGCACGCCAGGTGCCGGAGTCATTTCATCACAAGCACATGAAGACGTTTTCCGCCAAGCCTCAAGAAGTCGAGCGCAAATGGTATGTGATCGACGCCAAGGGCAAGGTCCTCGGCCAGGTCGCCGTGGAGGCTGCCCGCCTCCTCCGTGGCAAACACAAACCAACGTTCACTTCCCACATCGATACCGGTGATTTCGTGATCGTCGTCAACGCGGATCAGGTCGTGCTGACCGGGGCGAAGGAAAACTCGAAAATTTACACCCGTTTCTCCGGATACGTCGGCGGCAAGAAGGTGGAAACCCCGCGCATCGTCCGCGAGCGGCGTCCGATCCTGCTCGTCGAGCGTGCCGTCTACGGCATGCTCCCCAAGACCCGCCTCGGCAAAGCCCAATACAGCAAGCTCAACGTTTATGCCGGTCCCGAGCATCCGCACGAAGCCCAACAGCCCATCGCCTACGCCGTCCGCTAATCCAACCCCGCACCCATCTTCCCATGTCCGCTACCACTACCCAAAGCGCCACCGGCCGCCGCAAAACCGCTGTCGCCCGTGTCTGGATGACCGAAGGCTCCGGCCAGATCACCATCAACCAGCGTTCTTTTGAAGAATACCTGCCGACCATCGAACTCCAAAACGCCATCCTTGCCCCGTTGCAAGCCGCGGCGATGATGAACAAGTTCGATATCCAGGTCGTGGTCAAAGGCGGAGGCACCCATGCCCAGGCAGTGGCCATTCGCCACGCGATTTCCCGTTCGCTGACCCAGGCGGACCCGGAAAAACGCAAGATCATCAAGCCGCTCGGCTTCCTGACCCGCGACCCACGCATGAAGGAGCGCAAGAAGTCCGGCCAACCCGGTGCCCGCAAGCGCTTCCAGTTCTCCAAGCGCTGATCGCCGGGAAATCCCCTGCTTTTCAAAAACCGCATCCCTCACCGGATGCGGTTTTTTTGTCAGTGCATCCGGTTATTTCCAGAGTTCGGGAGTTTCCAAAAATGCCTCGAGCGCCTTGCCGAGGGCCGGATCAACTTTGACGCCATCATCCGGCGCGACAAACAAATGGCTCAGGTATCCGGCGACCTCATTCGGATGCTCGGTGCCACCAGGCACGCCCGCAAGCCGCTTCGCGATCATTGGAAACTCATCCGGGAATGGACGGCCGCCATCGACATCAAGTGTGGGTTTCCCACGCTGCCTGATCAGTGGATAGGCCATGTTTCGGAAGTCGCGCCCCATCACCGGGTTCTGCAAATCCGCCAGCAGCGTCAGCGCCACCCATTCACTGCCACCTTCGGAGAAACGAAACCACGTGCTCATCGCATCGGGGTTCGGCAGATAGGCGGGAAACAAGGCCTTCGGCAGCTCCAATCCAGGCACTGCGGTGAACCCGGCGGGCTCAGCGAAACGCCGGCAGAAACGCTCGGGGAAAAACCGCTGCAGGACATGCAGCTTTTCATGGGCTAACAGAACGTCGCGCCAGGCTTCGTTCCGCATCATCCCGGCCAGCGTCGGGGCACTGAACACGGTCGCCGTGCCGCGTGTGTGCGGAAAGCCGCCGCAAAAACCGCCTTTGACCTTGATGAAATGCCACGGCGCGCGATGCAGCATCCCCCATTCGCGCAGTGCCGGGTTTTTAGCCAGGCTGGCAATCCCTTGCCGCAACATCCGCTTTTCCGCCGCGGTGAAATCCAACACCTCCTTGGGAAACCATTCCCGCGCCATCTCCTGCGCCTGCGCCGCGTCCTCCGGGACGTCCTTGCGGCTCAGAAACGCGCGCACCGCGGAAGGCGGCAGCGAGGAAATGTATGGCTCCCAACTCTCATCGAGCATGCGCTTGGCCGACTCCTCCGCGCTGAGAAATTTCACCCGCTGCTGCACCAGCGGGGATTTCAACACGATATCCCGCTGATGATCGTTGATCCCGTCCACCCCGAGACGTTCGGCATACGGACCGTCGCCCTGGACGTTCGGAACATCGTCCGGAACCAGCGGGTCATCCACCGCATGAATCAGTCCGAAACAATGGCCGACCTCATGCGCGACCACGAACTCCAGCATGCCGGGATCGTTGTTTTTCTCCGGCAGACAGACAAAGCACACGTTGCCATTCATCCTCCCGCGCCCACAGGTCACGGCCTTGCCGTCGATCGCGCTGACGAAGATCAGGTTGACGATCTCGCCCTGCCCGCGCAGCAACCCGGCGGATTCCGCTTCCTTGCAAACCTGGTCGAGGTTGATTTCGCCGCGCCGCGCCTTGGTGTTGCGCCAGATCTTGGGCTCAAGATACAGGAACTCCAGATCCGCCCGCGTGTAACAACGGTCCACCAGCTTTTTTGGAAAAACGGCGTTCGCCTCGTTGCTTCCGTCATCGTCGGCCAGAATCACCGGTTGCAGCAGCACCACCCGCGACCGCTGAGCCGACGGCTTGGCCTCCGGCGCCGCCGCCTGGACGAACGGAACCACCAATACAACAAGAACCGCCAGCAGGAATTTCATGGGTTTTGGGAGAAAGTTTTGTTAGGCACAGCCATGGCCATGCTAAACACCTCAAAATGCACCTGTCAACGATGCGATCCGGTAAGCAAGCGGAAACCGATATCAACGCCCACAGCGGATATCTAACGTTCATGACCGGGCGGGAAGCCCGATCGTTGGCCGCATCAAGCTGGCGGAGGACTTTTTTGGTCCACTGGCGCAAACCGAAATCCCGTACATGTGTCGGATGCCTTTGGGATCAGAACCGGATTGAGACTCCGATGACGGGACCGTGGGCGACGGTGTCCACAAGGAAGCCGCCATCCGTGTAATCGATGCCCATAGCCCGATATCCAACGAGCGCGGAGAATGAATCGGTGAAACGGCAACCCAGGGCGGCATTGGCCTGCCAGATCAGGTCCGAACTCGCGCCGAAGCCACCGATGTCGCCTCCGCCATGAAGGAACCAGCGGTCGTCGATCTTCCAACGGCCATGCAGGCCGGCGATGGGATCGATCCATGACTTGCTGCCATCTGCGGATAATGTGCCAACCAGTGGTCCGGATAGAACAAGTTCCGTGGACATACGGCTGTAGCGGGCACCGACAAACGTGGTGAGCGTGGCCTTTTCTCCGGCGAGGACCTGATAGCCCGCGTGGATGCGGCCGAGGAACTGGTCGAAGTCCACAGTCGCGGTGAGATTGGGCGCGGCTCTTCCCGATGGTTCGGCATTTGAGGACAAGCCACCGTAAATCCCGTCGATGCCGAAAGCCCAGCGGTTGAAGCCACCCTCAACAGCCAGCATGAAAGCCATTTCCAGATCCTCCAAGGTGTCCTTGAATGAGATGTCCACCGCCGCCACCCGGCCGGCAACGCCCATGTCGCCTTCGGTGGCGGTAACCCAGCCATAGGGTGCGATGGTCAGCCACCAGGGCGAGGAAGGTTCCGTGACCTGAATCCCCGTGGGGTTGTCGGCCGGTGTGCCGGCAAACAGGGAGGACGTGGCGAGGGCGATGACACCCGGGAGATTGGTTTTCATGAGGAAATGGGATCTTAGGGGTTGGAATGAAACAACCACGCGGCGAACCGGCAGTCAGGGTTCGATATGGATTTGGTTCCAGTCGTTTTTCATGCTGACAACGGTCCACCCGCGACGGCTGCTTTCATCAAGACCTCTGTCGAGTTTACCGATATGGGAGTCGCGATCATAGGCCCACTCGCGGTGGGCATCATCGTGGTGGATCAGGAGGGCAAAATGCGGGCCCGGACCCGCAGTGGTCCACTCGAGCATCTCAAAATCGCCGTCGGAATTGCCCGCGGCGAAGACCGGGCGGCGGCCGATGTGCTGGTGAATGGCGACGGGTTTGCCGGCCTTGTCGTCGATGAAGTTGACTTCGGGCAGGCGGGCAAGCACAGGTTTGCCGTCGATAAGTTGATACGTTGTCCGGATGCTGGAGCCGATGACCTGTTCGGGCGGGATGCCATAGGCTTTCTCCGCCCACGGTCGCATGAACTCGATGCCGCCGCCGGAAACGATGAAGGTCTTGAAGCCGTTGGCGCGAAGATACGCCAGGAGTTCAATCATCGGCTGATAGACCATTTCGGTATAGAGCCTGCCGCTTTCAGGGTGCCTGGCGGTGGAGATCCACTCGCTGACGATTCTCTCGAACTCCGCGGTGGTGGTACCGGCGTGGGTGGCCATGGCCATCTCTAACAACGAGCGATCTCCTCCCGCGAGCGCGGCTTTCAGATTGCCTTTCAACACGGAGGCAAAGGGTTCCTGACCGTTCCATTCCGGGTGTTGCGGCGCGAGTTCCCTGATGCGGTCGAAAATGAACAACGCCTGGAAATAAAACGGCTGCTCGCTCCAGAGTGTGCCGTCGTTGTCGAACACCGCGATGCGCTCCGAAGGCGGAATGTAATCGGCGGAATTGGGATCGACTGCGTTTCTCACAAACGTGAGCAGCGCTTGCCTGGCGACGGAATCACGCCAGGATGGCAGCTCCGCTTCCGCATGATCCTTTCCGCGCTCGAAAGGCAGAAGCCATGACAAGACGAAAAGGCAGATGACGGCAGGCAGCCAGGCGTAGAATTTGCGCATCTTCGTGCGGAGTATTTCCGATGAAACGATGCCGCATCCGGATTGGACGGATGCGGCATGTGGGGGGTAGCCGGGGTTACTGCTTCGATCCCCCGGTGACGGCTTCCATCACACGGTCGAGGTTGAAGCTTCCCGGTTTCTGGCGTGGGGGAAATTCTTTGAAACTTTGCAGCCATTTGCCGACATAGGCTCCGGCAGGTGCGATGATGAACATGCGGTCCATGTACCAGCGCTGATAACCCATGGCGTTTTCGTATTCGGCCCGCTCGAAGGGATCCATGCGCAGGTTGCAGATTTTCGGGGCACGCAGTTCGGTGAACGGATTCTGCCAGACCTTGAGGCCGTGTGCCTCCTGCTCGAGGAAAGTGACTTTCCAGTTGTTGTATCTCAGCGCCGCGACGCTGCCGTCATCGGTCCAGTAAATGAACTCCTTGCGCGGCCATTCGGCTTCGCCTCTGAGCGCGGGGCCGAGGTCATGGCCGTCGAGATGCACCTTGTAGGTCATGTCGCCGATCTTCCGGCCCTTGAGCAGGTCTTCCCTGGCGGTGGTGTCGCCGGCGGCGGCGGCCAGGGTGGTGAGCATGTCTTCGTGTGCGCCGATGTCATTGATGATGGTGCCGGGTTTGATGGTGCCGGGCCATTTGATCAGCGTGGGCACGCGGTAGCCACCTTCCCACTGGGTGTTTTTCTCGCCACGGAACATGGTGGTGCCGCCATCGGGCCAGGTGAAGGTTTCCGCGCCGTTGTCGGATGAATACATGATGATGGTGTTTTCATCGAGCCCGAGCTCCTTGAGCTTGGCGAGCAGCAGGCCCACGTGGCCGTCGTGCTCGACCATGCCGTCGGCATAAATTCCGAGTCCCGTTTTGCCATCGGACTCTTCCTTGAGGTGGGTGAAGATGTGCATGCGGGTCGAGTTCCACCACAGGAAGAACGGCTTGTCCTGCTTGGCCGCACGCTCCATGAAATCCAAGGCTTTGGAATTGACCTCCTCATCGATGGTTTCCATGCGCTTTTTGGTCAGCGGGCCGGTATCGGTGATGCGTCCGTCGGCAAAGCTGTGAATGACGCCGCGCGGACCAAACTTCTTCTTGAACACCGGGTCCCTCGGGTAATCGGCGTTTTCCGGCTCTTCCTCGGCGTTGAGGTGATAGAGATTGCCGAAAAACTCATCGAATCCATGGTTGGTCGGAAGCATCTCGTCGCGATCGCCAAGGTGGTTCTTGCCGAACTGGCCGGTCATGTACCCTCTCGCCTTCAGCAGGGTGGCCAGGGTGGGGTCTTCGTTTCTCATGCCCTCGGGCGCGCCGGGCAGGCCGACCTTGGTGAGGCCGGTGCGGATCGGCGACTGGCCGGTGATGAAGGCGGCGCGGCCTGCGGTGCAGCTCTGCTGGCCATACCAGTCGGTGAACAGCGCGCCCTGCCGGGCGATGCTGTCGATGTTCGGTGTCCGGTACCCCATCATGCCCATGTTGTAGGCGCTGACGTTGAACTGGCCGATGTCATCACCCCAGATAATGAGGATGTTGGGTTTCTTCTTCTGGGCGGAGGCGATGCTGGTGAGCGCGAGTGATGCGTACAGGATCGATCGCAGGATGTGTTTTGGATGCATGAATATTAGTGTGAGTATCGGGATTCGTGGGGATCAGGAGCGTTTCCTGCCGCCGGAGATGAATGGATAGACGACGCCGGCGAGAACCGCACCGGCGACGGGTGCCAGCCAGAACAGCCAGAGTTGGGAGACATAGGCGCCACCGGCGAACAGCGCAGGCGCGGTGCTGCGGGCGGGGTTCACCGAAAGGTTGGTCACGGGGATGCCGATGAGGTGGATCAATGTCAGCCCGAGACCGATGGCCACGGGTGCAAGGCCTTGCGGGGCCCGCTTGTCGGTGGCCCCAAGAATGATGAGCAGGAAAAAGAACGTCAGCACGGTTTCTGCGACGAGTGCGGACACCATCGAATATTTTCCCGGGGAGAGTTCGCCGAATCCGTTGGAGGCGAATCCGTCCGCTGCGTTGAAGCCGGTTTTTCCGCTGGCGATCAGGTAGAGGACGGCGGCACCTGCGATGCCGCCGAGGACCTGGGCGATGATGTAAGGAAGTGCCTGCGATGCCGGATGACGGCCGCCCACGACGAGTCCGAGTGTGACCGCCGGATTGAGATGGCATCCCGAAATGTGGCCGATGGCATAAGCCATGGTCATCACGGTGAGCCCAAAGGCGAGCGAAACGCCGACGAATCCGATGCCGAGGTTCACTGGCGAGGCGTCGCTGGTGAGGAACATCGCCGAGAGGACCGCGCTGCCGCAGCCGCCGAAGACGAGCCAGAAGGAGCCGAAGAACTCGGCGAGGGTTTTGTGTTTCAGGTTCATGTTGGGTGTGGGGTGAAGTCGAATTCAGCGGCTTGCGGATGGTGCTTCGGACATGACGTGCAATGAACTGCGGACGGCTGCGATCAAGTCAGCCGCGGCAAACGGTTTGGTCAGGTATGCGGCCGCGCCGGCCATGCGCGCCTTGTCGCGGTAGCGGGGTTGATCCTGACCGGTCACGAAAACCACGGGCAGCCGGATGCCCCAGCTGGAAAGCTGTTCATGGAGTTCGAAGCCGGAAAGCCGTGGCAGCTGGATGTCGGCAATCAGGAGCGAAGAGTCATCCACGGCGTCAGAAGAAAGGAAATCCTCTGCGGATGGGAAAGACCGGCATGACCATGCCGAGGCAATGCAAAGACGCTCCATGGCCTGCCTCATGGCAGGGTCGTCATCGACGATGGCAATCCGGGAGCAGTGCGCGACCATGGCGCATACCTTGGAACATCGGCAGGGCTGGCGAAATGGTCATTTGGTGCGAAATACCTGCCCTTTG
This sequence comes from uncultured Luteolibacter sp., assembly GCA_964399305.1. Classification (GTDB taxonomy): domain Bacteria; phylum Verrucomicrobiota; class Verrucomicrobiia; order Verrucomicrobiales; family Akkermansiaceae; genus Luteolibacter. The sequence continues at coordinate 13,714 of CAYNQJ010000020.1, read as the reverse complement.
GTGAGGTGTTCAAATGATTTCCGCGGCCATGCCCACAAGTTCCGGCAATGATGCCGCCGCCATTTTCAGCATGACCTGGGCCCGATGGGCCTTGACCGTGCGTTCGGCACAACCGAGTTCGGCAGCGATCATTTTGTTGGGTTGGCCCGCCACCACACGGCGGAACACCTCGCGTTCCGTCGGTGTGAGCGAGGCCTCGCGGCGCGACAATTCCCTGCGCCGCGCGTCTTCCCGCCACGACATTTCCTCGGCCTCCAGCGCGGCGGCCACGGTTTTCAGCAAGTCGTCCCGCCGGACCGGTTTGGTGAGGAAATCGAAGGCGCCGTTCTTGACGGCACGCACACTCATCGGGATGTCGCCATGACCTGTTAGGAAAACCACGGGCAGGGTCTCGCCCTGCCGGACAAGCGCCTGGTGCAGCTCAAGACCGGTTGGTCCGCCGGGCATCCGCACGTCCAACAACAGGCAGCCGCGCATGCGGCCGCCGCGCGCCATCAGGAAATCCGCGGCAGACGCGTAAACACGCACCTCGTGGCCCGCCGCTCGCAGCAGGCGGGAAAGCGCGGTGCGCAACGCCTCGTCGTCATCCACCAGATGGATGGCCGGACGTTCGTCTGCCGGGTGTTGTTGCGGATGGTTCATCATGGAATGGGCGGCAGCATCAGGTGAAAACAGGCACCTTCCCCGGGTGCGTTTTCCGCGAGAAGCCGGCCGCAGTGAGCCTCGGCAATCGACCGCGATAGCGCAAGTCCCATGCCCATGCCCTCACTTTTGGTAGTGAAGAAATTCTCGAAGATCCGCCCCATCAGGTCGGTTGGGATTCCGGGGCCGGTATCCGTCACGGAAAAATCCACCAGTCCGTTGTCGGCGAGCTTCACGGCGATGGTGATTTTCCGTTTTTTAGGCTCCGCGTCTTTCAAGGATTCCATGGCATTCAGCAACAGGTTGAGCAACACCTGTTCGATTCCTGCTTTCTCACCACTTACCTGTGGCAGGTCCTTGGCGATTTCGCAGAGGAGTGAGATCGAGCGCCTTTTGCAATCGTGCCGGACCATGGCGGCCACCTCGTTTGCCAGTTCGCCCGGGTGTAAGGGAACCCGGTGGGGTTCGCCCTTGGCGACCATTGATCTGACCTGGCGGATCACCTCGCTGGCGCGCATGTCGTCGCGCCGGATGTCCGACAGGATCTCACGGATTTCCTGGAGCGGCGGCTCGGGGGATTCCATCAGGATCGAGGCGGCGTCGGCGTTGCTGAGAATCGCGCCGAGCGGTTGGTTGATCTCATGGGCGATCGAGGCGGTCAGTTCGCCCAGCATGCCCAGCCGCGACGCCTGCTGGAGTTTGCGCCGTGCTTCTTCCACCTGTTGGATCTCCGTGATGTCCTTGGCCATGGAAATGTAACACCGTTCGCCATGAAGGTCGACGAGTTCGGAGTAGACGCTCAACAGCCGGCATTCTCCGTTGGGCAGCCGCAGGCGTTGTTCGAAGTCCCGCAGGGATTTGCCGGATGCGAGATACTCCAGATAACGTTGGTCCCCGGATGCCTCGAATCCGAATCCGAGTTCCAAATGGGTGCGCCCGATCACATGGTCGCGTGAAACCCCCATGGTTCTCTCCCATGCCGGATTGACATCAATGATGCGGCCGTCGTTTTGGCGCACGATGCTGATCGAGACCGGGCTGCCACGAAACACGCCGAGGAATCGGGATTCCGAGTAATGGCGTTCTTTTTCCGCTGCTTGCTGGCGGGCCCGCGCGACGACCAGACCGATGATCAGGGCGGATTGAAGCAGAATGGCGCCGGAACCGAGGAGCACGGACGTGCGGTGGGCCTGCCACAGGCTCGGGGCTCTGAAACGGATCTCGGATCCTGGGGGCATGGCCGACTCATCCCAGCCGAAGCGTTTCATGACGCGATGGTCGAAAATCAGCCTTGGCTTGCCAGCGGGCAGGATCCCGACGTCGCCCGCCTTGCCGGAGGCCACCACTTTCCGCACGGTTTCCCCCAGAGCGAACCCCTCTTCCTCGAATGGGAGCACCGGCCCGCCAAGCACACCGCTGCCGATGTAGGTGTCATAGACACACACCACGGGCACCCGGGAGGCATTGGCCACCCGGCCTGCCACGTCACGCGGCGTCATGGTGCTGCCAGCCGGCGTATAAAAATAGCTTAAATAGAACACCAGTGTGTCATCGGCCAGCTTGGAAACCCGCTCCATGAGCTGTGGGAGATCCTCGCCCTCGGATGACTCAAACTGGAACCGCGAACGATAGGGTTCGATCTGTGCGAGGGCCTCCTTGTGACGTATGAGGTCGAAATCCGCAGCCCCTACCACCAGCAGTATTTTGCGGATGGACGGACGCATCACGGGAAGGTTTTCAAGCAAAGGAACAATCGACCAGTCCATCGCGCGGCCGGCGACGTTTCCGGAGACGGGCAGTCCCGCGACTTGCGACGGGGTTACCGCGCAAAAAACCAATGGCACGCCGGGAAACATCGAATCCTGCCTGCGGATCAGGAAATCCATGGCCTGTGGACCTGCGGCAACCACGGCCGATGGTGGCTGTTTGCGATGACGTTCTATCAGAAATCGCTCCATTGCGGATTCAAGTTCGGGCCCGGGGAAGCGGACGGCGTCAAGGAATTCACCGAACAGATCCATGCTTGCGCCGCCGCTTTCATCCGTCAGGGCCTTGCGCAGGCCTTTTTCAAGTTCCTGGTTCGCAGGAAGCAGCCGGTCGTTGGAGAACAGGATCAGAACACGCGGCCGCGTGGAGGCCGGGCAATCCGTCACCAGGAAAAATGCAAACAGTATCCAGAGCAGGCGTCCGGGTGGTATTCCGGTGGGCATTGCCGTGGATCATAGCCACCGCGCCCGTGAGAACAATTCAATTTCATCAAAGGATGCGGGTTCGGGCGCGGCGGCCATGACGCGCCACCGGGAACCGGAATCTAACGGGATGTTCTGTCCGTCTTCCGTTATTTCATGATGCCGGCGCGGTGAAGGCGGGCGATGGCGGCTTCTTCGAGCGGGCTTTGTTTACCGATGACGAGCCGGAGGAACCTGAGCAGGTTGCGGGTGACCGGGCGGATGAGCGGCAGCGGCAGCACGCGGTAACCGAGCAGGTCCTGGTATTCATACGGCAGCGAGGCGACCGCGGAGTGGAACAACACGGCATAGACCGGGCGGGCCCTGGCGGGCAGCGGGGCGTTCTCGATCCAGCGGACGACCTCGCGGGTATCATCGGTCACGACCAGATCCTTGCGGAAATGTTCGAGACAGGCGAGCAGTTCGGCTTCACTCATTGGCACGTCGTCGAGTCCGAGCGGGCCGACCGATTTGGACCACAGGCGGACATAGGCGTCGGCGCCACCGGGAATCGGCCGTGTGGAATATTGCTGGTGGCTGCGCAGGAATGAATCCATGAAGGCGATGTGCACCCAGCGCAGCAACTCGGGATCCGCGGCGCGGTACGGCCGGGCCTGACCCGCGGAGTTCTGATAGGTCCCGCGCACCCGGTCGTGCATCCGGTTGACCCGCACCGCTTCGCCCGCGATGGCATCGAGCGAGCCGAAGGTGGTGATGGTCAGCCAGCGGATGGTTCCGGAGAGGCGGCCGAGCGGGTCGTCCGTGTAGCGCGAGTGGCTGCGCACGCCAGCCAGGCTGCCCGGGTGCAGCGCCTGCATCAGCAGCGCGCGGATCCCGCCGACCAGCGTGGCCATGTCCGCGTGCACCACCCAAGGCGCGTCGCTCGGGAGGTAAAACCCGGGTTGGTCGCCCCCGGCGATGATGTCGAGCCACGGCGGCACGCCGCTCGGGTCTCCGGTGAGCAGTGCGCGGAAGCGGAGCGAAAGATGGTTTTGCAAGCGTGAGATCATGGGGGGCGAAGCGCGAATTCACTGGTCGTGGTAAAACCATAGCAGGCCCAGCAGGCCGACTCCGGCACCCCAGAGCAGCCATCGGTTGCAGATGAAATAGGGATAGACCATCAAGGCGATGCCGATCGCCCGGGGCTGCCACAGGTCGAGCTTCCGCCCGTAAACGAAGGCACCCCAGCCGATGGTGCCGAAGATGAATCCGGCGAGCAGATTGTATGGATTGAATTCCATTGAGCGCAGCTTGGCGAGGTCGTGGCCGCGCGCAAGTCCCCATTTGCGGCAAGACCGGGCAAAGGAATTCATTGAAGCCGGAGTGCAATGCGCGCCCTGGATAATGATTTTCCAGACTAGCGCCGGGGAAGAATGACGTGGCAGAGATGAGGGTGGTGGGGAGGCTGACTTTGAAACCGGCAGCGTCCAAACTCACCCATTTTTTGCGAAGCCCTCCGCGTTTCGATTTCTGCATGGCGCCAACCCCGGACGCGCAGGCCGCTCATTCGCCGAGCAATGCGCGGACCATTGAGGCGTCGAGCTTATGCGAGATATCGGCGTCGGCGAGCAGTCCGGCCGCGAGCTTGGCTTTTTCCTGTTGGAGCTGGTGGATGCGTTGCTCGACGGTGTCCTGACAGAGCAGCTTGTGGACAAAGACCGGCTTGTCCTGGCCGATGCGGTAGGCGCGGTCGGTGGCCTGGGCTTCGGCAGCTGGGTTCCACCAGGGGTCGTAATGGATCACCGTGTCCGCCGCAGTGAGGTTGAGTCCGGTACCGCCCGCCTTGAGCGAGATGAGGAACAACGGGATTTTTCCGCTTTGGAAATCCTCGACCAGCTTGCCGCGGTCCTTGGATGCGCCGGTCAGCTTGAGAAACGGAATGTTCCCGCGGACGAGGTGCGCCTCGATCAGGCCGAGCATCGATGTGAACTGCGAGAAGATCAGGATGCGGCGGCCCTCCTCGATCAGGACCGCGAGCAATTCCGTTAGAAAATCGAGCTTGGCGGATTCGTGGACGGTGCTGGCGAAGTCGTCGGGCAGCAGCCGCGGGTCACAGCAGATCTGGCGCAGCTTGAGCAGGGCGTCGAGGAAGACGATTTGGAACTGGTCCATGCCGCGGGCGGCGATGGCCTCGCGGACGCGCTTGTTCATGGTGGCGCGGACGGTTTCGTAGAGGTCCTTTTGCGCGGTGTGGAGCTCGATGAGGTGGACGAGTTCGGTTTTCGGCGGCAGTTCCTTTGCGACCTGGTCCTTGGTGCGGCGGAGGATCAACGGGGCGACACGTTGTTTGAGCAGCCCGTTGCGCTCCATGTCGCCGTCTTTCTCGATGGGTTTGCGGAAGCGGGTGTTGAACGCCTGTTCGCTGCCGAGGAACCCGGGTATGAGGAACTTCATCAGGCTCCACAACTCGCCGAGGTGGTTTTCCACCGGTGTGCCCGAGAGGCACAGGCGGTGGGTGGCGTCGAGCTTGCAGGCGGCCTGGGCGACCTTGGCGTGCGGGTTTTTGATGTTTTGCGCCTCATCGAGCACGGCGAGGTGGAACGGATGCAGGCGGAGCTTGTCGATATCGCGGTGGAGCAGCGCGAAGGACGTGAGAACCAGGTCGGCATGCGGGATCGACCGGTGGAATTTTTTCCGGTCGGGGCCGTTGAGCACCAGCACGCGCAGCTCCGGGGCGAACCTGCGGACCTCCGCCAGCCAGTTGGGAACAACCGAGGTCGGAGCGACGACCAGTGCGGGCCGCCCGTGCGATCGGCCGGATTTTTTCTCGGAGAGGATATGGGCGATGGTTTGCAGGGTTTTGCCGAGGCCCATGTCATCGGCGAGAATGCCGTGCAGTCCGTGGCGTGCGAGAAACTGCATCCAGCGGAAACCGGCGAGCTGATAGTCGCGCAGCGTCGCGCGCAGGCCGGGGTCGGGATCGACCGGTTCGATGCCGGAAAAGCCGCGGATTTTGGCGGCGAGCTCGTCCAGGTCCGGCGGGTTTTCCAAGCCGAGTCCTTCAAGCCCGGCGAGCGTCGCGGCGTCCAGCGCGTGAAGCTTGGTTTTTCCGGGAAACTTCGGGTCGATCAGAGATGCCAGGTGGTGGAGGATCCGCCGCACGCGGCCGATCGGGAGCTTCAGGGCGTCGCCATTCGGCAGAGGCGCGTAAACGTGGCCGAGGTCCGGTCGGTCGAGCGTTTCCTCCAGGAAGTCGCTTTCTAACAACTCCGCGAGGATCGGCAGCAGGTCGTGGCGTTCGCCTCCGACATCGAAGCCGACCGACAGGCTGAACCATCCGCCGTCGAGCGGTGCGAGCTGGCTGTCCCAATGCGAGGGGTCGGCCTCGTGGATGCGGTGGCCGACGTTGTCATCGACGGTGACCGACCATCCGGCCTCTTCGAGGCGTGCGATCCATTCGCCCCGGAACTGGTGCCAGAAGGCATCGACCGGGACGCGGCCCGGGTCGGGGAACCAGAGGTCGCGCGATGGGGTGTCCCTGGCCTCGCGGGATTTCAGGTTGAGCAGGAAGCGCCATGCGGAGTTCGACTGGAGCGAGGACAATCCGGTGTCGGCGAGCTGGCGTGCCGCGGTGTTTTCGGCGGCGGCGTGGTGGCGGAGGATGGCGGGCTTGCCGGTGGGCAGCATGACGCGCGAGGCCCATTCCGGCATTGCGGCGCGCAGCGGAAAACGATGGTCATCGTAGATCACCGTGGCCTCGGCGGCGATCCAGGTGTCGGTTTCCTTCTGGCCGAGCGATTGGAGCAGCAGGCGCGACATCCGGTCCACCGGGCCGCGCGTGACGTGCAGCTCGAAGCGTGGCGCGGGCGAGATTTCCTGCAGTCCTGCGGGGACGGCCGGGGTTGGGGATTCGGCCGTGGCGGGCAGGGCGGCGGCGACGGCTGCGGCGATCCCGTGGCCGCTCAGGCGGGTGAGGTCGCGCTCCTTGGCGGCTTTGAGCATGAGAGCGGCGGCGTGATGGCAGAACGAGCCGAGCTCGCACGAACAACCGGTTTCAAAATCCCATGCGGCACCGGATTTCCAGAACGAGACCTCGGTCTGGTCCTGCGCCACATTTCCTAACAGGACAAACGATCCCGCCGAAGGGGATTCGAGGCGCGGATCACGGACCTTGGAAGCCAGGGGTGCGGCGGCGGCGAGGATTTCCTCCTCAAAGCGGTTCTTCCAGCGGCATTCATGGAAAAACGCGGACGGGTCGGGTAAACCGCTCACGACTGGGTGGAAGGCGAGCAGAGTTCGACGACGATGCCGTCCTTGTCGCGGACAAAGGCGACGACCTGGCCCCAGGGTTTGGTGGCGGGCGGACTCACGGCGACGGCGCCTGCGGCGAGCGCGCGCTGATAGGCACCGGGCACGTCATCGGTCGTGAAGGCGATCTCGAATCCGGCGGGCGGTTGATCCGGGTGGTTTTCCGAAAACCCGCAGGGAAGGTTGGATTTGGCAAGACCATTGGCGGCAAAGGACAGCGTGGTCGTGCCGGTGTCCATCTCGGCATACATTCCGGCCTCGTGCACAAAACGGCGGCCGATCCCGAACGCGTCCTCATAGAAGGCAACCGAACGGGGAACGTCTTTAACGTAAAGAATCGTGTATCCGAACTTCATGGCCGATGGTGTAGCAAAATCCGGCACGCCAGCACAAGCCCGGCTGCGGAGGAAAATCCTTGCGGAAAACCCGCGTTGTCAGCCATCCATGGGTTGTCCCGCGCGGTGGAAAACAAAAGGGGCCGTGCCTTCGCACGACCCCTAAAGTGTTCTTGTCATGAAACGTTGAAACCGGGGACCTCTCCCCTCGACGGAGAAAAAGTGACCTAAACCCGGATTTTTGTCATGTCCCTAAATAATGGGACACGGGTGGCGGGCTCAGGAAAGGTCGAGAAATCCCCGGCGAATGGCCTCACTGACGGCGGCGGGCAGGCTGCGGACGTGCAGTTTGTCGAAGCTGCGCTTGATGTATTCGGTCACCGAGTAGGGGCTGAGCTTCAATTCATCGGCGATTTCCTGGCGGTTCAGGCCTTTGGCGGAGAGCTGGAGCACCTCGCATTCGCGGGTCGAGAGCGATTCGGCCTCGGGGATCGGGCTGAGCTGGCGGAATGTCTGGAGGATCATGCCGGCGATTTTCGGGTCGAGCGGTGTCCCCCCGGCGAGCACCTCGTCCAGGGTTTCCAGCAGGCGGACGGCACTGCCGGCTTTGACCAGATAGCCGTGGGCCCCGGCTTCGAGCGCGGCGAAAACCTTGGCTTTGTCCGTGAATGCCGTGAGCACCAGCACCCGCGCCTCGGGCAACAACTCGCGGATTTTGCGAATGCCGACGATCCCGCTCATCCCGGGCAGGCCGAGGTCGGAAAGCACCAGGTCGGCGTGCAGGCCGCCACGCAGGGCTTCCAAGGCATCCTCCATCGTGGAAAACCCGCCGACGCATTGGTAGCCGCCGCGTTTTTCGAGCACCATCGACACCGATTCGCGGAAATCGGCGTGATCCTCGATCAAGATCAGCCGAATCGGGTTTTCCGGAGTGGATGCGGGCGTCGCCATTCACGGAACGGATAACCGATGCGGGGCCCGGAGCAAAGCATGGCTTTGGAAAATATCAGCCGGGCATGCCGGATGACCCGGCCGCGGTTGCGGCCAAACGGGGTTTGCGGTGGCGCTTGCGGCCCAGCGGCAGCGTGAGATACAGCGTGCTGCCCTCGCCCGGGGTGGTTTCGACGCGCAGTTCCGCGCCCAGCGCGTCGGCCCGCTGGCGGAGCGCCCGCAGCGTTGCCGGGTGGTCGAGTTTTTCCGGAGCGATGCCGACACCGTTGTCGCTGATGGTTAGAATGAAGCGGGTTTCATCCGATTCCGCATGGACATCGACGTGGGTGGCCCGGGCATGGCGCATGATGTTGTGGAGGGCCTCGCGGAAAAACAGGAAAAGGTGGCGGTTGTCCTCTTCCGGCAACTCGATTTGCCAGGAAGCCTCGTTGGCGGAGAACTTCCATTTCAGGCTTTCGAGCATGATCGAACTGGTTTCGCGAAGGTGTTCGACGGTGCCGATCCGGTGATCGCGCCCGGGGCGCAGCAGCCAGACGATGTCGCGCACGGCGCTGACCGTTTCCGCGGCGATGCGCTGGATGCGCCTGAGCTCGTCGGACGGGCCGGAGCGTCCTTCGGCGAGGTCCGCGAACATCTGGATGCTCCCGAGGTTGCTGCCGACCTCGTCGTGAAGATCGCCGGCAATCCGTTCGCGCACCTGCATCAACTCGCGGTTGGCGCGCAGCCGGTAGCGGATCGGCAGGGCGATGCTGGCAAAGCCACCCGCCAGCCCGAGCAGGGCGAAGACCACCAGCCCGGTGTTGCGCCAGCCGGCCACCACCCGCGCGGCTTCGGCCTCCAGCTGGTGGCGGCGGGTTTCAAGCCGGAGCCGCCTGTCTAACAAACTCATCCACTCGCCGGTCGGGACAAGCCTGCCGTCCGGCCCGTGGCCGTCGGTCAAGGCGGCGGAGCTCCAGTAGCGGCCGCCGGGGGCGATCATGTTGAGCATGCCATCCTGCGAGCGGACGGGTTTTCCCAGTGCCAGGTTTTGCTGGCCGGAGAGTGCCTCGACCTCGCTCAGGGCGAAGAACGCCGGGTAGTTTTCAAAGGCTTTCCACAACCGGGTCGCCTGGATCCGGAGGTAGCGGCCGCGCGCGGGCTCGAAGGACAGCGACACCGGGTTGTGGCCCGGGTTGCGCATTTCGCAGACGGCCAGAGGAGTCCATCCGGCCGGGTCGGCGGGCGCGGGATCATCGGAAATGGCGATCTCGAGTTTTTGTGGAAACCCGAATCCGTTAGGCAGGTCCGAGGTCGGGCGGCGGGCCGGCAGCAGGCGCACGCCATCCACCGGGGATTTTCCGCCCAGGTCCAGCGTGAGTGATGCGGCCTCGCGGATGTCATCACGGCCGCTGGAAAGCCAGCCGACATTGCGGTGTTCGGGTGCCGGCGCCTCGGGCAGGCCCAGCGGTGTCTGCCCATCGGTTAGAAACGAGGCCCTCCATTGCCACGGCGAGGGAGGGGCCGCGCCACCCATGCTCCGGACGTCGCCGCCGTATGCGATGTTGCGTTCGCCCTGCATTGCAAACCCTTCGGCCCATGCGTGCACGTAACCGCCCTCATCCTCGGAACCCCGCGCCAGCAGGGTTGCCGTGATTCTCAGTCCCGCGGCCTCGACAGGCGGGGAAACCTGATAGACGAACGGATGTCCCTTGCGTACGGGATGCGACCTCGCACCCCGTTCACTGGCCAGCAGCCGCACCGGCTTCCCTCCGGCATCGATCAACTCCACGGTGAAACGGTCCGGCATGCCGAAATGCGGGTCGAGCCCCTTGGCGTCGTACCGGCGCGCTGGGACCAGCGCCACCTGGTCGACCGCCGTGGTTCCCTCCCGCCAGCGGATTTCCACCACCGCAGGTGAGCCACCGTCCGGAACAGCGCGCGGATGAATGCTGGCAAATCCGCCGGTGCCGCCTTGGTCGTCGATCGGAATGTCGGGCAGGCCCTGCAGTTTGGCGGGCAATACCGCAAGCTCGTGCCGGATCTCCTTGAGGCGCCCGGAAAACGTCTGGGCCAGGCGTTCTTCCCAGCCCGCATTCCCGGCATGCGCCAGCGCCGTCATGCCGATGGCAAGGGCTCCGCAGATGTGGGGGATCGAACTCATGCGGTTTGCAAAACTCGGGCTGGAGACATCAAAAGATCGTTGGATTTCAAAGGGCCGGACCAACCGCTCCTGCGGATCGGCACCTGCCCATCCTCGCCCTTCGTTTCAGGAGCATCAAGCATCAATCCGGTGCCAACTTGGTGCGGTGCTGATGGAAATTTCACCACGTTTCGCCGCTTTCCGGGTTGCGGTTGTCGCCCGAATCCCTAGCTTGTGGGAAGCAATCCCCATGGCCAATCCTACCGCCCGCCCTCTCGGCAAACGCGTGCTCCTGATGGGCACCTGCCTTTGCGATGCCTTCTACGATGATGTCGCCCGCGCCACCGTGGAAGTCCTGGAACACCTCGGCTACTCGGTCGAATACCCGGAAAACCAAACCTGCTGCGGCCAGCCGGCATTCAATTCCGGCGAGTGGAGCGCTTCCCGCAAGGTCGCCAAACACACGGCCGAAGTCTTTGCCGGCGACCTCCCGGTGATCGTCCCGTCCGGCTCCTGCGCCGCAATGAACCGCCATGGCAACCTGCTCCAGTTCGAGGAAGAACCGGATCCCGCCATCACCTCGCTCGCCAACCGGACCTGGGAAGTCATCGATTTCATCTTCAACGGCATCGGCATCAAGTCCTGGCCGGGAAAATTCGACAAACCCACCCGCATCGCCTTCCACCGCTCGTGCCACAGCCGTGGCACCCACACCGGCGAGGCTGTCCGCACCCTGCTCGCCTCGATAGAAAACGCGGAGGTCATCCCCTTCGGCCAATCCGAACAATGCTGCGGATTCGGCGGAACCTTCTCCGTCACCTTCCCCCACATCTCCGGCAAAATGGGAACCCTCAAGCTCGACAATATCCTCGATGCCAAGCCCGACCTGCTCGTCGGCATCGACATGTCCTGCCTGATGCACCTCAGCGGCCTCGCCACCACCCAGGGCCGCCCCGTCCCCCACAAACACACGATCCAAATCCTCAGGGATACCCTCACATCGCTATGATCGGCAACCAACTCATCGACCTCTACGCCCGGACCATTTCGGATGAAAAACAGGCCTCGGTTCTCGACGGCTCGTCGAAGGGTACCGAAAAACGCTACCAGGTCCTCCACAAGGATTACGCGGATCCCGACGCGCTGCGCAAACTCGCCGCATCGATCAAGGACCACACGCTCCAGCACCTCGGCGACTACCTCGCCAAGGCCGAACAGGCGCTCACCTCGCGCGGCGTGAACGTCCACTTCGCCGCCACCGGCGAGGACGCCCGCCAAACCATCCTCTCGATCCTCCAAAGCCACGGCGTCACCCGCCTCACCAAGGCGAAATCCATGGCCGCCGAGGAAATCCACCTCAATCCTTTTCTGATAGAAAACGGCGTCGAGTGCCTGGAATCCGACCTCGGCGAGTTCATCATCCAGCTCGACGACGACATCCCGTCCCACATCGTCAAACCGATCATCCACAAGAACCGCCGTGAAATCGCCGATACCTTCCTGCGCGAGGGGATCGCCGCCGATTACAACGACGATCCGGAGACGATCACCCGCCGCGCCCGCACCCACCTCCGCGGCAAATACATGCAGGCCCAGGCCGGCATCACCGGCGCGAACTTCGTCTGCGCGGACAGCGGCCGCATGCTGCTCGTCACCAACGAGGGCAACTCCCGTTTCGGCATGGCCCCGGTGCCCGTCCACATCGCGCTTGTCGGCATCGAGAAACTCATCCCGCGCGAACAGGACCTCGCGGTGTTCCTCAACCTGTTAGGTCGCTCCGCCACCGGCCAGCAACTCACGGTTTACACCGAGTTCATCAACGGCCCGAAGTCCGCCGACCAACCCGACGGACCCGAGCACATGCACGTCGTCTTCATGGACAACGGCCGCACCGACGTGCTCGCCTCGAATTGCCGCGAAATCCTCCGCTGTATCCGCTGCGGCGCCTGCCAGAACGTCTGCCCGGTCTATCGCCAGGCCTCCGGACACGCGTATCGCTCGACCTACGGCGGCCCTGTCGGTGCCGTGCTCTCGCCACTGCTCTTCGGCGACCGTTTTCCAGAACTCGCCGACCTCCCCAAGGCCTCTTCGCTTTGCGGCGCCTGCAACGAGGTTTGTCCGGTGGACATCCCGATCCCCGATCTGCTGCTGCGCCTCCGCGACAAGGCCCACAAGGCCCACATCCACTCGCCCGCCGCGATTCCGATGTCGCCCTTCGCCGTGCTTGCAACCTCGCCCTCACTCTGGCGCACGGCCATGACCATGTCCAAAGCCATGAACCACCTGCCCATCCAGGTGGCCCCGATCAAACCGCTTCAGGATTGGCTCGGCCAGCGCACGCTCCCCGAATCCCACGGCGGTGATTTCAGGAAGTGGTACAAGGCGAGGAAGAAAGGGTAGGACCGCCCACAAGAACGTGTTAGGAGCGAATAAAGTCAGCGAGGTTCCCGCATACTAACAATTTTTACCGGCTGGCTCAATCAAACAAGCGGGACAAAAGTCTGGTTGAATTGCTAATGAATCAAACTTTTACCTGCAAATCCCGCATCGACCACAAGCTTCCCGCCGCCGCAGCTGCCGCTCCTCTCATCTTCCGCGCGCCGTCCCGGCGCCTCGGCCCGAAACGCTCGCGCGCAGCCGTGAACGCCTCGTTCACAAACATCCGGCTGCCGATCACCGCTCCGTCCGTGAAATACCTCACGCGGCACCGCAGCATCTTCGCCAGCCCCAGATCCGGCAATACGGTCTCGTTGTCCTCACTCGCCAACAGCTCCTCGGTGTTCTTGGTCACGGCGGTCTGCGGCCGTCGCTGGATTTCCGCCGCGCCGCTCTTGCGACCCAGCGCCATCCCCATCACCCGCCGGTAAATCCGCGAGGCTTCTTTCCACCGCTCCGACTCAAATCCCACTCCCTCGTGGCTCAGGCAGGCCCGCACCAAACCCTCACGCGCCTTTTTCCCATTCCCTTTCGGCCCCCCGCCCACCGCCTCGCCATAGCTGCTCCAACGGTATTCCGCAGGATCCGATGCCATCCTGGCACGCACCGGATTGAGGTCGATATAGGCCGCGATCGTCCGCGCCGCATGGCCGCTCTCCACAATCACGCTCTTGAACCGGTCCTCCCACAGCGTGCCTGACCGCGAGTGCCTGCGGTTGAACCACTTGGTGAAACGTTCCAGCAGCGATTTCATG
>CAYNQJ010000019.1:0-66905 GCA_964399305.1 uncultured Luteolibacter sp. | reverse complement strand
TCACACGGCCGCCGCGCACGAGCACGATCGAGTGCTCCTGGAGGTTGTGGCCCTCACCGCCGATGTAGGCGATGACTTCGAATCCGTTGGTGAGGCGCACCTTGGCCACTTTACGGAGAGCCGAGTTCGGCTTCTTGGGCGTACGGGTCATCACTTGAAGACAAACTCCGCGGCGCTGTGGACAGTTCACGAGAGCGGGTGACTTCGACTTTTCGGCCGGAGTGAGGCGTCCCTTGCGAACGAGCTGATTGATGGTCGGCATGATTTCCTGCGTGGTTCTGGTTTTGCATGGGGACAAACCGGAGCAACGACGAGGAAACCTCGCTGAAGCTTTTCTCCGGAGCTGACCCGATAAATTTTCCCTTGGTGGATGGACTCGCCGCTTGGGAAGTCGGCAGGTCGCAATGCGGGGCGGCGAATCTAGGCATCGCGCCCGACCTGACAAGCCCTATTTTGAGAATTGTTCGATTTTTTCTCAAAACCGTTCCGAAATCCAAAGAAATGGCGGAATCAGGCTGAAAAACGTCAGGTTATCCGAAATAAATTCATGGCCAGCTTGGCGGGTTGTCGGCCATGATTCTGGCCGTGATCCGGCGCACCATGGTTCAACCAGCCACAGGAGCGGCATGATCCGGCAGCCTGCCGCGGCTGCGAATTCTCGTCATGCAGAGATCGCGTCGGCTTCGTCTTGAGCCATGCGTTCGCTCTCCCAATTGCGGAGAAAGGCCTCGATTTCGTGCAACAGGCTGTCGCAGCTTTTGGTCCACTTCGAAGTGTTGCGGAGAATGAGGATGCTTTCCCGCAGGTCGGTGAAGTGGATTTCCTCGGCACCGGCGTCGCGCAGCAGCACAAGCTCGTTGCGCAGTGTTTCAAAAAACGCCAGCTCGAAGCCATTACCGGCCTCCATCGCGGTGCGGACGAGAGAAACCGTCACCGGAGGCGCGAGCGGCTCCAGTTTTTCCGCGATGCGCTCACAGCCGATCTTTACCAGCATTTTGCGCACCCGGTCGAACAACTCCTCGATTTGCAGCAGCTTCAGCGGACACTTCGTTTCCAGATACTTGATGATCCCGCTGCGGATATCCGCCACAAAAGGAAAGTCATCGTGGTCGGCGGCGCGGGCGGCACGCAACAGGGCGGCATCCAGCCATTCGGTGTCGTAATCGATCACCTGGTGGCGGCCGATCTGGATGGCGGGGCGGTTGCCGATGAGCGAAATCACGGGATTTGGAGAGTGAGGAGGAAAGAAGTGGAGGGCGATGGAAGGTGTCTGTGCGTCAGTCCTTGAACAAACGGCGCTGGAAGGGATCGCGGGCGGCGCGGCGCGAGAGCGACTGGATTTCCTGGATGAACTCGTTGACGTCGTCGAACTGCCGGTAAACCGAAACGTAGCGGACGTAGGCAACCGGATCGATCTGATGGAGCTTGTCCATCACCTTGGCGCCGATGATCGACGACGGCACCTCGCTGACATGGTCCTTGTGCAGCTCGGTGAGGATTTCCTCGACGGCCCGGTCCAGACGGTCCATTGAAACCGGTCGTTTTTCGCAGGCCTTGACCAGGCCGCTCATCAGTTTCTCGCGGTTGAGCGCCTCGCGGGTACCGTCCCGCTTCACAACCCGCAACTCGGTGCGTTCGATTTGTTCGTAGGTCGTGTAACGGTAGCCGCACTGCAAGCACTCGCGGCGCCGACGAATCGTGGTGCCATCCTTCGAGGACCTGGAATCGAGGACTTTGTCTCTGAGTGAACCGCATTGGACGCAACGCATGAAAAAGATGCTTGGGGAACCGACGGCTTGGATCCTACCCATACAGGTGGTGGCGTCAATGCAAAAACCACGGCAGATTTAGTAGTTCACCTGGATCCGGCAGCCCTCGAATGGAATTTCCCGCCATGGAATATGCGGAAGATTGCCGGCCACGGGCAAAGGATTTTTCAATCATGCGTTACTGAATCTGGAAAATCACATGCCGAAAGTCCGCGTATTCGGGTGTGACGCGCACCCTTGCAACGCACCTGCCTTTCATGAGTGGCCTTCACGCGCCGCCACACGCTGGAAGTGCGTTTTCCCGGCATTTCACTTGGCGGATCGCAAAACGGGCGCTAAATGCTCCGCCCATGACCCGCCCCGCCATCGAACGCTGCATCTGGATTTTCATCGCCGCATTGATCGTGACCTTCCTTTGGACGGTCGCAGGTGTGGCGGACTTGATCGGCCTGTTCTGATCAATCCGGGCAAGGCGGATCACTTCCAATCCACCGCCACTTCAACGGTGCCGCCACTACGGTCATCGTATTTCAAAAACCCGTGCTCCAGTGCGAATTCGTGGACGCATTTGGTGACTTTCACGTCATAAGCACAATATTCCGCGATCTTGCGCAGCGGTTCGAACTCCCCGGTCTTTTTGTGTTGCTGCCACCAGCGCAGGGCATCCAGCCCGTCCGCGGTTTTGCCGGTCCCGAGCGATGCGGACGCCACTGAATCGAGCTTGAGGCGGAACCCGAGCTGGCTTTCCAAGGCCAGCATCATGTCGAGATTGACTGTCTGCTCGGCAAGCGTGTGGAAAACGTATGGCTGAAGGACCGGGTAATCAAACTGGATGTGATTCCAGCCCACCACCAGATCGGCGCGCACCAGCTCCTCACCCAGTTTCTCCATTTCATTCTCACCGTAGATCTCGTAGGTGCCGCGGGCTGTGCTGTAGGTGACCGCGACGGAAACTCCCATCTTGGCCTTGTTCGCAGCTCCACCCACGTCGCCGAAGCTGCGCTGGGTCTCCAAATCAAAATAGACGATGTTCTTGGCGGGCACGCGGCAGTCTTAACGGCGACCCGCAGCCTACGGCAAGCACTAGCATGTCATAGGGAGCGCCGACATGTTGCCGGCTATGTGCCGCGGACATACTGTCCGCCACAGAGGCACGAAACGTCCGCGCTCCTCATCTCCCAATGCATGGTCTCTCCCAAGATTGTGGCTTGACCCCATGGCCCGGGCAACGCAGGGTGCCGCCCCTCGCCACTTCCCCGATGGATGCGGCGCACCCCAATCGAACCAACCAACCGTTCCGCCATGGCCGCGAAGATCTATACCACCAAGGACGCTCCGATCGCCCCACTCAAGAAGAAAACCCTCGCCGTGATCGGCTTCGGCTCGCAAGGCCACGCCCACGCGCTCAACCTCAAGGACAGTGGCCTGAAGGTCGTCATCGGTCTCTACAAGAAATCCAAATCACGCGAAGTCGCGAAAAAACTCGGCTTCGAGGTCATGGACACCGCCGATGCGGTCAAAGCGGCCGACGTGATTTTCGTCGCCACTCCCGACATGGTCATCCCCTCGGTTTACAAGAAGGACATCGAGCCGAATCTCACCAAGGGCAAGACCCTGATGTTCTCGCACGGTCTTGCCGTGCACTTCAAGTTGATCAAACTTCCGAAGAACGTGGATGTGATCCTCGTTGCACCAAAGGGCCCGGGCCACACCGTGCGCTCGCAGTTCGTCGCGGGCAAGGGCGTTCCCGGCCTGATCGCCATCCATCAGGATGTTTCCGGCAAGGCCAAACAGACCGCCCTCGCCTGGGCCGGCGGCATCGGCTGCGCCCGCGCCGGCGTGTTCGAAACCAACTTCCGCGAAGAAACCGTCACCGACCTGTTCGGCGAGCAATGCGTGCTTTGCGGCGGTGCCTCAGCGCTGGTCAAAGCCGGATTCGAAACCCTGGTTGAAGCCGGCTATCAGCCGGAAATGGCCTACTTCGAATGCCTTCACGAGCTCAAGCTGATCGTCGACCTCATGAACGAGCAGGGCATCGCCGGCATGCGCTTCTCGGTTTCCGAAACCGCCGAATGGGGTGACGTTTCCGTAGGACCGAAAATCATCGACGCCTCGGTCAAGAAGCGCATGAAGCAGCAGCTCAAGGAAATCGAATCCGGCCGCTTCACCAAGGACTGGGTCAAGGAGTATGAAAGCGGCTACAAGCGCTTCAATCCGATCCGCAAGGCCGAGGCCGCCCACCAGATCGAAAAGGTCGGAGCCAAGCTCCGCTCGACGATGAGCTGGATCAAGCAAAACAAGATCAAGAAGGGTGCCAGCCAGGCCAGCTTCACTTCGAGCTCGAAGTAAGCCCCACCCGCATTGTTGAACGTTCCTCAACGCCCGCTCCCGGATTCCGGGACGCGGGCGTTGCCGTATTCGTGGCTTGAGAAAGCAAACGGGATGGCCGCCAGCAGGGGATTCAGCGACGCCTGCGGCTCACCGCGATGAGGGCGGCCGCCCCGCCCAGCAAACCGAGTGTCGACGAGGGTTCGGGAATGGATGTGGTGGCGGCGGAGATCACGATGTTGTCGATCCGCGAGGCACCGGTGGATCCCACTGTGGCTCCGCCAATCGATGTCGAAGTCGTGTTGGTCAGCCTGAAATGCAGCACCGGCGCGTTGTCAATGCCGTTCACGGAACCGAGGTCGAACGCATATCGCGTGGTGGTTCTTACGGGTGAGCTCGTCCATGCGTTGGTGGATGTGTTTTCCAGCACCTGATAGACGGAGCCGAAGTTGGTGAAGCTGCCGCCGTCCGTGCTGTAGCTCAATTGGAAATCGCGCGGCCCGGTCGAGCTGCCTACCTGGTCGAATGCCAGGGTGATCCCCTGATAGCCCGTGGAATCGAGCACGAATGCGAAGTAGTCGCCGATCGCCCAATTGTTGACCGACAGGGAATTGGCGGATCCGTTGCCTTGGGGCGTGGTCCAATCCGCCGCAGCGGAGGCGTGCGCCCCCTGCACGACTGCTGTCGTTTTGACGCCGGATTCCGACAGGATCACCGGCCCGCCGGAGCTGTCGGCCAGATCCGCAGGAGTGTTCGTTTCAAACCCCCAGGAGGCGAGGACGGCGGCGTCGGCCGCCCCTGAGGCGAGACATGCCGCGACCAGATGGACAATGGATGGTGTTTTCATTTTTTGTCAGCCGGGCGGAATGACTAACAATCAATCTGATTAGGTCAACCAAATAGTTGGCATGAATCAGGACCGGCGGAAATCCGCCGGCCGTTTGAAGTTCCGCAACCAAACGCGGAAGCTCAAGCCCCCCGCATCAACGAGATTTCCGCGAGGGAAATCATCGCGCGCAGCAGGTCTTCGCGCGGCCCGGTCTTGAGATCGGCAACCGTCACCGCGCGTTCGAGCGTGAACTTGCCGGAGCGGGTGCGGCGCAGGGCACTGAGATGCCCGCCGCATCCGAGGCGCTCGCCGATGTCATGGGCGTAGGTCCGGACGTAAAACCCTTTCGAACACCTTACCGTGAAATCGATTTCCGGCAATGCGATGCGATCCAACGAATAGCTGTCCACACGCACCGGTCTCGACTGGCGTTCGATCGTTTCGCCTTTTCTGGCCAGCTTGTAGAGAGGGACTCCATCCTTCTTGATGGCGGAGACCATAGGCGGAATTTGCTCGAACTCGCCGGTGAACGCATCAAACACCGCGCGCACCTGGTCATCGGACAAGTCAGGCACCGGCCGCGTTTCCAACACCTCGCCCTGGCGGTCCTGGGTGCTGGTGCTGGCTCCGAGCGTCATCGTTCCGACGTATTCCTTGTCCTCACTCATCAACAGGTCCTGGATCTTGGTCGCCCGGCCGACCACCAGCATCAGGAGACCGGTTGCCATCGGGTCCAATGTGCCGCAATGGCCGATCTTCTTCGTATTGAGCGCCCTCCTTGCAATCGCCACGACATCATGCGACGTCATGTCCGGCGCCTTGTCGATCAGCAACACCCCGCTGGGTCCATCTTGTTCCAAAGGATTTCTATTCATCAATTTTGTCTTAACTTGTCGTCTGGCCGCGGTCAGTTCGCCGCCTCCGGTTTGCCCGCGCCCAGCGCGTCAATTTTGCGGCGGATCGCATCCATCACGCGGGCTTTTGCCTCGTCGAGCGGACCCTTCATCCGTATGCCTGCCGCCAGCGCGTGTCCGCCGCCACCGAATTCCACGGCAATCTCGCACACATCGAGCAAACGGTTCTTCGATCTCATCGAAACACGCACTTTGCCATCGGGAAGCTCTTCGAAAAACACGGCGAGCTGCACGCCCTGGATCCCGCGGATCATGTCGATCAACCCCTCGCTGTCCTCCGGACGCAGGGCAAGCTCGATCCGTGTCTTGTCCCGCAACTCCCACTGGGCGACCATGCCATCGGGCGTGCGCTCAAGGGTTTGAAGCAAGGCATTCATCAACTCGAGCCGACGGAACGGCTGCTCATCATAAGTCTTTGAATTGATCACGCCGACGTCCACGCCGCGTTTGACCAGATCCGCGGCCATTTCATAGGTCTTGGCCGTGGTGGAGGGGTATTGAAAGGACCCGGTATCGGTGGAAACCGCCACATAAAGCGCATCCAGCGTCTCGCGCGGCATCGGCATGTCCTGCGATTTGATCAATTCATACAGGATCTGTCCGGTCGCCGGACTCGTCGAATCGATCAAATTCAAATCTCCGTATTCCGGATTGGAAATATGGTGGTCGATGTTGAGCCACAGCCCGGCCTTGGAGGCCGCGTGCAGGGCGGCATCGCCGAGACGCGGCTTGGTGGCGGTGTCCAGCGCGATGGCAACCTCGACGTCCAGAGGTTCCAATGGCGGAACTTCGATTTTTCCGGAACCGGGAAGAAACGCCAGGTTTTCCGGCAGCCCGTCCTCATTGATCATGCGCACCGATTTGCCCATCGCCAGCAGCGAGTATCCCAGCGCCAGCTGCGAACCGATCGCATCCCCATCCGGCCGGATATGGCTGAGCAGGACAAACGACTGGTGATCGCGAAGCACCAGGCCGATTCGCTGGAAGTCCGCGGTTTGGGGATTGGCGGAAGGTGCCGAAGAATGGCCGGTGGAGGGGGACGAACTCATGGCTGGAACATGTGGCGGAAGGGCGGATTGTTGCCGCGCGGGCTTGTCACGCAAGGATAAATCCAGAAGCACGTCATTCGCGCCCCGGCGACGTCCGTCTTGCAGTGAGCCCCGCCTCTGTCCATGCTGGTCTCCTTCCCATGACAAAATTCCGCCCATGCATCGACCTCCACCAAGGCAAGGTCAAACAAATCGTAGGCGGCAGCCTGCGCGACGACGGGTCAGCGCCGCGCGAGAATTTTGTCTCTGATCGATCCCCGGAGTGGTTTGCCGCCAAATTCCGCGACGACCTGCTGGCCGGCGGTCATGTGATCAAGCTCGGCCCGGGCAACGATGAAGCCGCCCGCTCCGCCCTTGCGGCATGGCCCGGCGGCATGCAGCTCGGCGGCGGCATCACATTGGACAACGCCTCCGAATGGCTCGACGCCGGCGCCAGCCATCTGATCGTGACATCCGCGTTGTTCGATAGCGACGGCCGCTTCATCGAGGAGTGCGTCCGGCGATTTGTCGCAGCCGTGGGTGCCGAGAAGCTGGTCATCGATCTATCATGCCGAAAAACCTCCCAAGGATGGACCGTGGCGATGAACCGCTGGCAGACGCTCACCGATCTCGAGGTTTGTGCGGCCACACTCGACCGGCTCGCACCCTACTGCGCGGAGTTCCTGATTCACGCGGCCGATGTTGAAGGCCTCTGCGGCGGCATCGACTCCGACCTGGTGGCCATGCTCGGAGCCTGGGGAAAAATCCCGATGACTTACGCCGGAGGAGCCGCATCCATGTCGGATGTTCTTCGGGTGGAAAGCGCCAGCGCTGGAAAAATCGATGTCACCGTGGGCAGTGCACTCGACCTCTTCGGCGGCAGCGGCCTGCACTACGAAGATCTCGTCGCCTGGAACCGTCGCTCCAAATGATCCGCCGATGCCTGCTTGCCATCGCGGTGCCAGCGGATAAAACAACCGCCTTGAAACCAAGCCCCATCATCCACCGCAGCGCACGCACCCCCAGGGTGGGCCGGCGACCCGCTGCCAACTGAGTCCGGTCCACAGGCACGTATGTCCGCCAAAGCCACTTGGAAAATCAGCGCCGCCGTCATGGCCAGCCGGGTGCTCGGCCTGCTGCGCGACGTGATGTTCGCGGGTTTGTTCGGCGGCAGCAAGTGGATGGACTGCTTTCTGCTCGCCTTCAAGGTGCCCAACCTGCTGCGCGACCTGTTCGCCGAAGGCGCGCTGTCGCAGGCGTTCGTCACCACCTTTTCCAAAAAGCTCAAATCCGACGGCGAAGCCTCCGCGTGGGCTTTGGCCCACAAGATCATGACGTTGACCGCGGTTTTCATGAGCGGCATCACCTTGTTAGGAATTCTCGCCGCGCCGTGGATCGTCGAGGCGCTCACCCTGTTGTCGCGCGGCGGAAACACGCCGCGCCATTATGACCCGGAGGAAATCGCGCTGACCGTTACGATGGTCCGGGTGATGTATCCCTTCATTTTGCTGGTGTCGCTGGCGGCGCTGGTGATGGGCATGCTCAATGCCCGCAACGTCTTCGGAATCCCGGCGCTTTCCTCATGTTTTTTCAACCTCGGCTCGATGATTGGCGGAGCGGCCATCGGCTGGTGGATGGACCCCACATGGGGGAAACAAAGCCTGGTCGGGTTTTCGATCGGCGTGGTCATCGGCGGCCTCGCACAATTGCTTTTCCAGTTTCCAGCATTGCGGGCGGCGGGTTACCGCTTTGTCGCGGATTTCAACTGGAGGGATGCCGGCGTGCGCCGGGTGCTCCAGCTGATGGGACCCGCGGTAATCGCCGCCTCGGTGGTACAGATCAATGTGGTCGTCAACGCGATGTTTGCCTACGGCGTCGGCGAAGGCGCGGTGAGTTGGCTGAGCTTCGCCTTCCGCCTGATGCAACTGCCCATCGGGGTCTTCGGTGTGGCGGTGGCCACTGTCACGCTGCCCGCGCTTTCGCGTGCGGCCATCAACGGCATTGGACCGGATTTCCGCCCCACGCTGGCCAAGGGACTCCGCCTGGTGGCCTTTCTCGTGCTGCCCGCATCGATCGGGCTCATCCTGCTGGCGGAGCCCATTGTCAGCGTGCTCTACGAACGCGGCGCCTTCGACGCCCATGACCGGATCCAAACCGCCGCAGCTCTCCGCGCTTATGGGCTTGGCCTGTTGTTTTACGCCTGGCTGAAAGTGCTGCAACCCGCGTTCTATGCCATCGACAAGCGCTGGATGCCGATGATCGTCAGCATCTGCGCTTTGGCCATCAACCTCGGACTCAACTGGTTTTTTGTGTTTGTCATGCGCTGGGGCCATGCATCGCTGGCCCTCACCACCAGTGTCACCGCCACGCTCAATTTCCTCGTGTTGTTCATCGCCATGCGCCGTTTCAGCGGTGATTTCGGCACCCGCAACCTCGCGGCGATGTTGGTGAAAACAGCCATGGCAGGAGCGGTCATGGCTTGTGTCTGCGTCGCCGCAAACCACTTGCTTTTCACAGATCCCGCCGGACTGGTGTTGTGGCTGCGGGCCGGCGGACTGGTTGTGACCGTCGGGGCGGCGGCATTGGTTTATTTCGCCGCAGCGCGCATTCTGAAAATCGCCGAGGCGAAGGAAGCCTTGGACATGCTGACCCGCCGTTTCCGCAGCCGTTGATCGCCGCTTGGTCACGGAATACGGGCGCGTCACTTGACATGGCTTCCGTTTGAAAATTAGATCCACCCGTGCGCATTCTATTCGTGATTGCCAGCCTGCTATCGACGCAGGTCATCGCCCCGGCCCAGCAACGCACATGGACCGACTCCCAGAACCGCACACTCGAAGCCACTCTGGTCCGTTCGGAGGATGACTCCGTGGTGCTGAGACTTGCCAACGGCAAGGAAGTGAAATTCCCATTGGCAAAACTCTCGGAGGCCGACCGGAATTTCGCCGCCGGACAGAGGGAATCCACTGCAAAAGCCGCCAATGGCAACAGCGCTGCCGCCAGCTTCGACGGCGCATGGCCGAAACGGGTGAGCTTCAACGGTGATCCGGAAATCGAAACCATCAGCGAGGATGCCGATGGCAAGTCCTTCATCTACGAGAGCGCCAATTACCGCTACACCTCGGATGTCAGGCTCGCCAATTCGGTGATCAAGGGATTCGCGGTGATGTTTGAAGCCACCCATCTCTTTTGCCGCACCCTCCCGATCCATCTGGACGGCGGCAACAAACACGAAGGCAAATATCAGATCTTTCTGTTCAGCTCTTATGAGGACTACACCAGGTCCGGCGGACCGCAGGGGAGCGCGGGTGTGTTCATGTCCCAGGGATCACGCGTGCTGGTGCCTCTGGACAGCCTTGGTGTGCGCAAGGTGGGAAGCGGCTATGCGCTGGATCGTGACAAGGCCAACAAAACGCTACCCCATGAACTGACCCACCAGCTCACGCCGCATGTCTATTTCCAGAGAGGATCGCTAGGGTGGTTCACTGAAGGTCTGGCGGAATACATCGCCGTCACGCCTTACCGCTCCGGTTCATACAATGTCCAAAGCAATCTGCGTCCCATCATCGAATACGTCACCGCCTATGGCCGCGGCAATACCGGAGGCCGGGCCCTCGGCAAGGAGATCGTCCTGCCGCGCCTGAAGGAATTCATGCTGATGGATTACCCTGCATTCCTCGCGAACGCCCAGGTGAACTATGGCGCGGGCCTGCTGCTCACCACTTATTTTTTCCAAATGGACGGCAACGGGGATGCCGCCCGCATGAAGGAGTTCCTCGCAGCGCTCCGAGAGGGAAAATCCGGAGAGGAAGCGATCGATAAACTGCTTGATGGCCGCAGTTACGAAGAAGTCGAAGAGGAGTTCCGCAAGGCTTGGAAAAGCCGCGGAATCAAATTCAGCTTCGGAAAATAACCTGGAAAACCCGGCTTGCCCGCTGGCATGGCAATTTGACGCGCAGCATGTGATGTGCGATTTTGGGTAAACCCACCATCGCCATGAACCATCCCTTCCAGCTCGATCTGTGCAAGGCGTATTTGAAATCGGCAGCCACTCCGGAAAACCCCGCCCTCAGACTGCCAAAACCGGATGGCCCGGTCATCACGATCTCCCGCTCCGCCGGAGCACGGGGCAATTCGATCGCCGCGGAGTTGGTCGAACAACTCGAACATCAGGACACCATCCGCAAGTACCGCCCCTGGACCCTGTTCAATCAAAACCTGCTGAAGCAGGTCATCGAGGAACACAATCTTCCGGAAACCTCTGCCAATTATTTCCCGGAAGACAAATGCGGCGAAATCAGCTCCGCCATCGCAGAAGTCCTGGGCTTGCATCCCGGCACTTACAACTGCGCCGTCAAAACCGCGGAAACCATACTGCGCCTGGCCAAGACCGGCAACACGCTGATCGTCGGCCGCGGCGCGAATCTCATCACCGCGAATGTCGCCCATGCGCTGCATGTCCGGCTGATCGGCTCCGTGGAGGCCCGCACCCGCCACTACGCCAAACACGCCGGCATCACCCGCAAGGAGGCCGCCGCGGAAATCGCCCGCCTCGACCGCGCCCGCAAGCTCTACATCAAATCAAATTTCCACAAGGACATCGATGACCCGCTGCTCTATGACCTGACCATCAAGACCGATTATTTCACCAATTCGCAAGTCGCCTCGTTGATCATTGACGCATTGGAAAAGAAAATGAAATCCAACCCGGTCCGTTTGGAATTGCTGCCGGCATGACGCCTTTTTCATTTCGACATCACGGCCCGGCCGGATGAAGGTTCCGCAGCCGCGCTGATGAAACCCACGACGACACTCGCTTCCTGCCGCTCTCCCGATGGATCGCTGCTCGTATTGCAGCACCACGATGGACAGCACTATCTGAAGGTCGATGGCGTGCCGTTGATGAGCACCACCGCTTCTTCATCGGAACAATACATGGCGGAGCTCGCATGCGGCCGCCTCCCCTCCAAGCCACACATCCTGATCGGCGGGCTTGGATTCGGTTTCACGCTGCGGCGCGTGCTGGAGCTCTGCCCGGCCGACGCGGTGATCGATGTGGCGGAGTTGCTGCCGGAAGTGGTCGAATGGAACCGCAGCCACCTCAGGGAAGTCAACGGCCTGCTGCTGGACGATCCGCGCGTCAGGATCCATGTCGGTGATGTCACCGACCTCATCGGCGGACGCGGACGCCACCACGCGATATTGTTGGACGTGGACAACAGCCCGGATCCACTGGTCCAGAAAAACAACGCGCGGCTTTACAACCGCAGTGGGCTTGCCCGCACCCGGGACGCCCTGCACCCCGGTGGCCGCGTGGTCTTCTGGTCGGCCAATCCCGACCAGGGGTTCGCACGTTCGCTGGAACGGGTTTTCAAACGCGTCGAATGCATCGGTGCCAAGGCCTATCCGAAGGCGAAACGATTCACCCACACCCTGTTCGTCGCGGATCGGGATTGAACGCATGCTTGCCACCGGCCCAGTCACACCCGACGAGATCCTCTCGGCCTTCCTCGATCACCTGATCGAGGAGGAAACAGAACCATACGCCCACCAGGAACAGGCGATTCTCGAATGGTTCGCGGGAAACAACGTGATCCTCAACACTCCGACCGGCTCGGGAAAATCGCTGGTCGCAATGGCCGTGCAATACAAGGCGGTCTGCCAGAACCGACGCTCTTACTACACCGTGCCCATCAAGGCGCTCGCCAATGAGAAGTTCCTCTCGCTGTGCCGGATCTTCGGCGCGGAAAACGTCGGCATGATCACCGGTGATGCCACGGTCAACCCCGGCGCTCCGGTGATCTGTTGCACGGCGGAAATCCTCGCAAACCTCGCAATGCGCGACGGCCACACGGCACGCGTTGATGACGTCATTATGGACGAGTTCCATTACTACTCGGACGGATCGCGCGGATTCGCCTGGCAGGTCCCGCTGCTCACCCTGCCGCAGGCCCGTTTCCTGCTGATGTCCGCCACACTTGGCGATACTTCGTTTTTCGAGGACGCGCTCACCCGCCTCACCGGGGCACCCACCGTGCTGGTGAAATCCGATAACCGGCCGGTCCCGCTGGAATTCGAATACAGCGAAACCCCGCTGGAGGAAAAAGTCGCCGCGCTGGTGGATTCCGGAAAGGCACCGGTCTACCTGGTCCACTTCACCCAGCTCGCCTGCGCACAGAGCGCGCAGAACCTGCTGAGCTCGAACTTCTGCACCCGGGAGGAGAAACAAACGATCGCGGAGATCCTCCAGGGCGCGGATTTCCGCAGCCCCTATGGCAAGGAAATCTCCAAGCTGCTTCGGCACGGCATCGGCATCCACCACGCCGGCCTGTTGCCGAAATACCGTGTGCTGGTCGAAAAGCTCACCCAGCAGGGACTGCTGAAAGTCATCTGTGGCACCGACACGCTCGGAGTCGGCGTGAACGTGCCGATCCGCACGGTGGTTTTCACACGTCTGTTCAAGTACGATGGATCCAGTATCAAGACCCTTGCGGTGAGGGATTTCAAACAGATCGCCGGACGCGCGGGACGCCGCGGATTCGACACCAGCGGCACGGTCGTCTGCCAGGCGCCGGAGCACGTGATCGAAAACCTGCGCCTGGAAAAGAAAGCCTCGTCATCCGGCAAGAAGGGTTTCGTCAAACGCAAGCCGCCGGAAAAGGGATTCGTCAATTGGGACGAGAAAAGCTTCCGCCGCCTGATCGACTCGCCGCCGGAAAAACTCAGCTCCAGTTTCCAGGTTCAGCATTTGATGCTGCTCAACGTGCTTGGCCGCGAACACGAGGACGGCTGCGCCGCGCTGCGGCGGCTCATCCACGGCAGCCACGAACCACACGCCCGGAAAAAGGCGCACCAAAAGCGTGCGTTCCAGTTGTTCCGCGGCCTGCTGCGCGGCAACATCCTCCGCATCATCCCGCGGTCGCAACGCAGCGGCCCCGCGAAGGTCGCCCTCAACATCGATCTCCAGGAGGACTTTTCGATGAACCACGCGCTGGGGCTTTATCTGCTGGATGCCATCCCGCTGCTCGACCCGGCCACACCCGACCACACGCTCAACGTGATTTCACTCGTCGAGTCGATCATCGAAAACCCGGAGGTCATCCTCCGCGCACAGGCGGATCTGTTGAAAGGCGAGATGATCGCCCAATGGAAAAGCGAGGGTGTGGAGTTCGATGAACGCATGGCGCGGCTGGAGGATGTCACGTGGCCGATGCCGGGAAGGGATTTCATTTACGATACCTACAACGCCTTTGTCGCCACCCGGCCATGGATGAAGGATGCCTCGGTGCGGCCGAAATCCATCGCCCGCGAGATGTTCGAACACTGGCAATCGTTCGAGGACTACGTGAAAACCTACGGCATCGAACGCAGTGAGGCGGTGTTGTTGCGTCATTTGTCCGAGGTCTACAAGGTGCTCTCGCAAACCGTGCCGCCCGCCATGAAAACCCCGGAACTCTGGGAAGCGGAACAGTTTTTCGAAGACATCCTGCGCGGCGTGGATTCGAGCCTGCTCGATGAATGGGAAAAACTCCGCAACCCGGAATATGTGCCCGAAGCGGAAAAAACAGCCGTCGAACGCCACGCCGTCGCCTTCAGCCGCAACCGCCGGGATTTCACCCGCGCCCTTCGCAACGCGGTGTTCTCCTTCGTCAAATCACTCGCCCGCAACAATGTCAGTGAGGCGCTTGCGGTGATCGAACCCGATGACCCGGAAAACCAGTCTTGGACCCGCACGCACATCGAAGGTCTGCTTGGCGACTATTTCGCCACCCACGGGCGCATCCGCCTCGATCCCGAGGCCCGTGCCGCCAAACACACCCGCATTCTCGAAACAACCCCGCGACTCTGGACTCTCGAACAAACGCTGATCGATCCGGAGGAATGGAATGACTGGTCGGTCAGGTTCCGCATTGATCTCGACCGCTGCGATGCAAGCTCCCGTGTGGTGCTGGTTCTGGAATCCATCGCGCCCATCGGGTGAGGAAATTCCCCAGCCTGTATTCTCCGTCCTTGCGCCACAGGAACCCGATGGCTAAATCCACCCCGCCATGGCCGCCATCAACTCCAATTTCCTCAAGCTCAAAGCCGGATACCTGTTCCCTGAAATCGCCCGCCGCGTGAAGGCCTACTCGGATGCCAATCCGGAGCTGGCCAAACGCATCATCCGCTGCGGCATCGGCGACGTGACCGAACCTCTGCCGCCCGCGGTCATCAAGGCGATGCACCAGGGCGTCGATGAGATGGCTTACCGCGAGTCCTTCAAAGGCTACGGCCCGGAACAGGGATACGAGTTCCTGCGCCAGGCCATCGTCGACAACCAGTTCGCAGGTCTCGGGATTTCCGCCGACGAGGTGTTCATTTCCGACGGCTCCAAATGCGACACCGGCAACATCCTCGACATCTTCGGCAAGGGCAATGTCATCGCCATCACCGACCCCGTCTATCCGGTTTATGTGGACACCAACGTGATGGCCGGCAACACCGGCGAGGCCGACGCGGGCGGCGCCTATGCCGGCCTGCTTTATCTGCCGTGCAACGCCGCCAACCGGTTCGTCGCCGATGTTCCCGGACAGAAGGCCGACATCATCTACCTGTGCTTCCCTAACAACCCAACGGGCGCCGTCGCCACCCGCCCCCAGCTCGAGGCCTGGGTGAAATACGCGAAGCAACACGACGCCATCATCCTCTTCGACGCCGCATACGAAGCCTTCATCCAGGATCCCGCGATCCCGCGCTCGATCTTTGAAATCGAAGGTGCGCGCGACTGCGCCATCGAGTTCCGCTCGTTCTCGAAAAACGGCGGGTTCACCGGCGTGCGCTGCGCCTACGTCGTCATCCCGAAATCGGTGACCGGCAGCGCCGACGACGGCAGCCGCGTGCCGCTCCACCAACTCTGGAGCCGCCGCCACAGCACCAAGTTCAACGGCGCGAGCTACCCGGTCCAGAAGGCCGCCGCCGCCATATTCTCCGAAGAAGGAAAAGCCGAGGTCGCGGAACTCATCAACCATTACATGGGCAACGCCAAACTCCTGCGCGAGGCCGTATCCGCCGCCGGACTGCCCGTTTTCGGCGGTGAAAACGCCCCCTATGTCTGGGTTGGCTGCCCCGCCGGCCTGAGTTCGTGGGACATGTTCGACAAGATGCTGGGGGACGCCCAGGTGGTCATCACCCCAGGGTCCGGCTTTGGCTCCGCCGGCGAAGGCTACTTCCGGATCTCCGCCTTCAACTCCCGCGCCAACGTCGAGGAAGTCTGCCGCCGCATCAAGGCGTTGCTCGCCTGACACCCGCATGATCCGCCTCCGTGACCTTCAACCCGGGTTATGACCTTCCATGAAACGACGCGATTTCATGGCCGGGCTGGGAGCAGGACTCACAGGAGGCCTCGTGCATGCCAACCCGCGTGAACATCCACACCGAATCCTGTTCGGAATCTGCGCGGAACCAACACAAGCAGATGCCCTGAAGAAGATCGGCTTCGATTTCATCGAGGGCAGGGTCGAGTCATGCCTGAAACCCTCCCTAACGGATGAAGCCTTCGCTCCGGAGCTGGAGAAATTGAAACGCTGCTCTCTGCCGATCCGCTCGCTCACGGCACTTTTCCCCGGCGATTTCAGGCTGACCGGTCCCGATTCGGACCACGACAAGGCACTCGCTTACGCGGCCCGCATGTGCCGCCGCGCGGATGCGGCAGACATCCCATTCATCGTCCTCGGCAGCGGCGGGGCCCGCAGATTTCCGCAAGGATTCCCACCGGACCGGGCGAAACGCCAGTTGCTCGAATTCTGCAAGGCACTTGGCGGTGAAATCGCCGGTCTGCGGGTGACGATCGTCCTCGAACCGCTCAACAAGGAGGAAACGAACGTCATGAATACCGTCGCGGAAGCCATCGAATGCGTGGACGCCATCAACCACCCGCGCATCCAACTGCTGGCCGATTTCTATCACATGCGCCGTGAGAACGAGAACGCCGAATCAATCCTCAAGGCCGGTCCCCGGTTGTTGCACTGCCACATCGCGGAAAAGAACGGCCGGACACCGCCCGGAACGCATGGTGAGGACATGAGCGACATGTTCGCCGCCCTCAGGAAAACCGGCTATGTCGGCGGCGTTTCCTGCGAGTGCCGGTGGCCCCAGGGGAACTTGGAACCGGTCTGGAAAAAGGCGCTCGAAACGATGCGCCGCCAATCCGCCCCGCAGGACAAATAACCACGCAAAGCCGGCCCCGAAACCATGCCGGGCAAAGCCGTGTCAGAAACCGGCAAGGCCATCCGTGAATGTCACCGACTGGATCCCGGTCTTGGCCAGGGCGTTGAGGACATCGATCACCCGTTGCTGGACGACACCATCCTCGGCGTCGATTTGAACCAAGGGCTTCGTATTCGCGGCACGCGCTCCTCCGGCATGCATGTCGAGATGCGCATCTAACAATGGAACATAGCGCACGGAGGGGTCGGAGTCCATCATCTCCAGCATGCCGGGCCTGCCGGTGAGAATTTCGCCGCCGGCCTCGATCCGGATGTAAAGCGGCTCGATCTGATCCAAAGCCGCGCCTGCCGGCGGCTTGCCAGCCAAGCCCAGACCCAGGTCGTTTTCCCGGGGAAGGATCGACGAGGTGACCAAAAAGTAGATCAACAGCAGAAAACACACATCGATCAGCGAGGAAATATCGAGCCCGGGTTGATCAAGGTCCGCAGCGGAGTAGGTCTTGTGGCGTGCCATGGGGATGGTGGATTATTGGGGCTCTGGTGACTGGACTCACCGGTGCAACGTCCCAACCCCGCAAAATCTTGGCCCCCACCATCGGTCTCCTCCCGCCCCCGCATTCACACCACATGGCAGTCAAAATTTATTAGTTATTTAGCTAAATAACTAATAAATTCTGCAACAACAACTTCAACGCATGGTTTCCATGGCAATCGCATATCCTGGTTGCTTCTTCATTCCCTACCCCCGGCCAAGGCATCCTCCCACCATCCTCCCACCATCCGCCATCCTCTCTCCATCTGTCTGCGGTCTACCCGCGATCTGCCCGCCGAAAAAAATCCCCGTTTGGCAGGTTCAATTGTCTTGCAAAGGCGTCCGGGCCGGGGTTTCCTTCGCGCCCACCCCTAGAACTAGGACGATCTGGCGATAGCTGGATCCATCCCCTACCGATATGAGCACCAAAGACATCAACCTCAAAGATTACCAACTCCACGAAGGAGACACCGGCAGCGCACCTTATCAGGTGGCACTATTGACCCAACGGATCACGCACCTCACGGAGCACCTGAACCTTCATAAAAAGGACTTCTCGTCACGCCGTGGCCTGCTCACCTTGGTTTCCCAGCGCCGCAAGCTGCTGGACTACATCAAGAAAGGCTCCGAGGCCAAATACAAAGAGGTGATCACCAGCCTCGGCCTGCGCCACTAAACACTTTCCGCAAAGCGGCCACGGGCATCCCCCGTGGCTGTTTCGCGAAACGGTCCGGGCTCACGAAAGTTCCGCCTGGTCCGCAGGACAAAACCCTCCGCCACCCCGATCCGGGACATGCGGCGGCTCCATCCTGAAAACCTGAATGCCCGCCCGGCAATCCCGCCGTGTGGGCTGTACGCACTGAAAAAAGAAGAAAATAAAGAAAATGAATATCCACACTATCACGGCCGAAGTCGGAACCCATCCGATGACGTTCGAAACCGGCAAAATTGCCAAACTCGCCGACGGTGCCGTCACCGTCCGCTGCGGAGACACCATCATCCTGGTGACCGCTGTTTCCGCCACCAAGGTCAAACCCGGACAAACCTGGTTCCCGCTCTCCGTGGAATATAAGGAAAAAGCCACCGCCGCCGGTGTTTTCCCCGGAGGCTACTTCAAGCGCGAAGGCCGGCCCACCGAAAAGGAAATCCTCACCTGCCGCATGACGGACCGCCCGCTGCGCCCGTTGTTCCCCAAGGGTTACTTTTACGAAACCCAGATCGTCGCCATCCTGTTGAGCGCCGACGGCGTGAACGACTCCGACATTCTCGCGATGAACGGGGCGTCCGCCGCACTTTGCGTTTCCGACATTCCGTTCGCCGGCCCGATCGGCGCGGTGCGGGTCGGCCGTGTCGATGGCCAATTCGTCATCAACCCGACCCACGACCAGAGGGAAAACAGCGACCTCGACCTGATCTACGTTGGCAACAAAACCGACGTCATCATGATCGAAGGACAGGCCGACGAGCTTCCCGAAGAGGAGTTCATCAAGTCCCTGCACTTCGCCCAGCAGGCCGTGGTCAAGATCATCCAGGTCCAGGAAGAACTTGCCAAACTGGCCGGCAAGCCGAAGCGCACGTTCGAAGCGGTTCTCGCCAAGGAAAACCTGCTTGAAATCGCCTACGAAATCGCGGGCGACCGCATTGAGTCCGCGATTTACGCTCCGACCAAAACCGAGCGCGCCAAGAAAGTCGGTGCCCTGCGTGACGAAGTGGAGGCCGCCATCAAGGAGCGCGCTCCGGAAGCCACCGAGTTCGACGTCGAGCAGGCCTTCGAATACCTCCAGAAAAAGGCATTCCGCATTTCCATCATGGAAAAAGGCGTTCGCGCCGACGGCCGTTCGATCGACCAACTGCGCCCGCTGTATGGCGAAGTCAGCACTTTGCCACGCGTTCACGGATCCGCCATCTTCGCCCGTGGCGAGACCCAGGCGCTGGCCATCACCACGCTGGCTCCGGCGGATGAAAAACAACGCTTCGACAACTACGCCGGTGGCGAGGACGAAAAGCGCTTCATCCTGCACTACAACTTCCCTCCCTTCTCGGTCGGTGAATGCGGCCGCATGGGTGGAATCAACCGCCGCGAGATCGGCCACGGCTCGCTTGCCGAGCGTTCGATCGAGCCGGTCATTCCAGATGAGGCCGATTTCCCCTACGCCATCCGCGTTTCCTCGGAAGTCATGGAATCCAACGGTTCGACCTCCATGGCCACCGTTTGCGCCGGCACCATGGCGCTGCTCGACGCCGGTGTGCCGTTGACCCGTCCCGTGGGCGGCATCTCGGTCGGCCTCGTCACCGAAACCAACCCGGACGAATCGATCAAGTCCCACAAGATGCTGCTCGACATCATCGGATCGGAAGACTTCTACGGCGACATGGACTTCAAGCTCTGTGGCACCAGCGAAGGTGTGACCGGCTATCAGCTTGATCTCAAGCTGCCAGGTCTGCCGCTTCCGATGCTTGAGGAGGCCATCCACATCGCCAAAGCCGGCCGTGGAAAGATCCTTGCGAAAATGGCCGAGTCCATCAGCGCTCCCGCCGAGCTCAGCCCGCATGCTCCGCGCATCGTGACCGTCAAGATCCCCGCGGACCGCATCGGCGAGCTCATCGGGCCTGGCGGCAAAAACATCAAGGGCATCCAGGCCGAGACCGGTGCCGAGATCAACATCGAGGACGACGGCA
Source organism: uncultured Luteolibacter sp. (assembly GCA_964399305.1). Taxonomy (GTDB): domain Bacteria; phylum Verrucomicrobiota; class Verrucomicrobiia; order Verrucomicrobiales; family Akkermansiaceae; genus Luteolibacter. The sequence goes on along the minus strand of CAYNQJ010000019.1, from coordinate 46,621 downwards.
CCGTCCACATCTACGCCTCCAAGGCGGAAGGTCTGGAGCGCGCCAAGTCGATGATCGACCGGATGTTCCAGGAAATCGAAGTCGGCAAGGTTTACACCGGCAAGGTTGTCTCGATCACCGCCTTTGGAGCGTTCATGGAAGTGCTTCCCGGCAAAGACGGCCTCATCCACGTTTCCGAGCTGGCCGAAGGCCGCACGGAAAAAGTGGAGGACGTGGTCAAGAAGGGCGACACTGTCACCGCCAAGTGCCTTGGCGTGGATGAAAAAGGCCGCGTGAAAATGTCACGCCGCGCCTGGCTCCGCGACCAGAAGGCTGCCGAAGCCGAAGCCGCCGGTGTTTCCGGCGACTGATCCCCGCATCCGCCAAACCAACCTAACAAAAACCGGCACCCCCGATCGGAGGTGCCGGTTTTTTGTATACGGACCATAGTGGTCCGCTCAAGGAGAAGCCGGCAGATCCGCCTTTTTCGGGGTGCCGTAGGGAGTGATCTTCAAATCCGGCCCGGCATTCGGCACATTTGTCTCCTTGGGGGCTGCGGGTGGCACTGGTGCGGCGGGTTCCTTTGGTATGGCCGGCACCTCCACTTCTTCTGGTGCTGCCGCTCCGTTGGAGTTCCGGGAAGCCTCGTCCTGATTGGTCTCCACAGAGGGAGTGGCGGGAGCAGGTTCCTCCACCCGGATTGCCTGGAACAGCAAGTTGTAGTTGTGGCGGATCGCCGCAGGAAACGACACACGCCCGGCCTCGACGATTTTTTCGCGCAGCAGCTTGGCGGAAAGATTGGCCACCAGATCCGTGCCGATTTGCACGGCGCGGTCGGCACCGGTGAGCTTCTGGCCGGCCTGATTGCCACCGAGAATCACATCGCTGGTGATCGACCGTCCCTGGATGGCGATGTTCGACTGGGCGGACTGGATGACCCCTTTGTCGTTGATGGTGATTTCCAGAATCGCATGGTCATCGGATGACAACCAGCCGCGGACATGGTCGATGCGGATGGAAACGAAAATCCCGCCTTCGGGAGTCGGGCTGGTTTCGGGTTTGTAAGTGCGGTATGTCGTGCCCGAGAGGCTGTATTCCGCAGCCTGCTTGCCGCGCTTCTTCCACCCGCCCAGGGTCTCTCCGAGCGCCGCATCATCGATCTTCACGCCCGCCGTGGCGACCACCGTCATCATGGCTCCGGAGGCTAACAGGCGGGCGACAGCGGCGGCGTGTTTCAGGATGCGCATTCTTTGGATACGTGTTGCGTGCCATGAAACTACACGCCAACCGGTTTAATTCAATCCGTTGTTACAGATGACGCGCGGATCCGCATTCCCATAGGGCAAAAAAAACAAGCCGCTCACCCGGACGGGAAGCGGCTTGTTGGAAAATCAGGAATGCGCCGGGAGTTTCAGTTGGCAGCCGCCACCACATTGACGCGGCGGGCTTCGCGGTCGAACATCACCTTGCCATCTACCAGGGCGAACAGCGTGTGATCGCGGCCGATACCGACTCCGAGGCCCGGATGCACCTTGGTGCCACGCTGACGGATCAGGATATTGCCGGCGATGACCGACTGGCCGCCGTATTTTTTCACGCCGAGGCGTTTGCTGCGCGAATCGCGACCGTTCTTGACGGAGCCTTGTCCTTTCTTATGGGCCATGGAAGTGAGGTAGTTGAGGGTGAGTGGATCAACCGGCGATCGAGGTGATCTCGAGCGTGGTCAGGCTGCGGCGGAAGCCCTTGGTCTTGTGGAAGCCCTTGCGGCGCTTGAACTTGAAGGCGACACCCTTGGGGCCACGGTATTGGCTGACCACCTTGGCAGTCACGGAAGCGCCCTCGACGATCGGCGCGCCGATCTTCACGGAGTCACCTTCACCGACCAGCAGTGCGTCGAACTTGATTTCCGAGTCCAGCGCGGCGTCGAGTTTCTCGACGTCGAACTTGGTGCCTTGTTGAACGCGGTATTGTTTGCCGCCGGTTTTGATCACTGCGTAGGCCATGGCCGTATTGGGAAAAATTTGAAAAACGATGATTTCCACCCCCGATGGGCGGGCGGGGAGATCACCACGGCCCACCACGCCACGCAAGTTTTTTTTGTCCACAAGACGGGTTTTTGGCGAAAAACCGCCGATTTTTATTCCTGCAACGATCAAACCAGCTCGGCGGCAATCGGATCGACCAAGGCACGCCCGCGGCGAACCAGCACCAGCCGCCCCGGATGAATTTCCGCCAGTCCCTCGGTAACCAGCATTTCCGCACGCCCCCTCCCTGCGGAATCGAGCAGCTCCAGGGGGATCCCCTCGCTGGTGCGCAATCCCAATGCGATGCGTTCCAATCGCAGCGCTTCGGCATCGAGGGCCTCGGATTCATCGATCGCATGACCGAGTGAATCGACACGGGCGACGTAGGCCGCGGTGTCGGCGACGTTTTTGGAGCGCACTGTCGCAACTGTGGAGACCGCCGAGGGTCCGAGGCCAAGGTAGTCTTCGCCGCGCCAATAGCCCCGGTTGTGCGACGAATGACAGCCGGGTTGGGCATAATTCGAGGTTTCGTAGTGGTCGAAACCCGCAGCGGTCAGGCATTCGTCCGCCATGTGGAAGAAACGCGCATCGGTAACCTCGCTGGGGCTCACCTCGCCGCGCCGCAGCGATTCGAAAAAGGCGGTGTCCTCCTCATAGGTCAGATTGTAGGCGGAAACATGGTCCGGCTTGAGCGAAACCGTGTGTTGCAAGGTTTCCAGCCAGTCCGCCTCCGATTGGCCGGGAATGGAAAACATCAGGTCGATATTCACCTGCGGGATTCCAGCGTCCCGCAGCACTTGCACGGATTCCGTGGCCTGCTGCGGGCTGTGTTCACGCCCGAGCGTTTGCAGGACATGCGGTGCGAACGACTGAATGCCGAGCGACACCCGTGTCACGCCCAGCGCACGGAACAACCGTGCTTTTTCCACATCAAAGGTTGCCGGATTGGCTTCCAGGGTGACCTCGTCCAAAAGCTTGAAATCCAGCACCTCATGCAACGTGGCAAACAAGCGCTCCAGATGGCGCGGCGAAAGCATGCTGGGCGTGCCACCACCCAGATAGATCGAGCGCGGTGCAACGGCGGACGACTCAATCCGCGAACGTGCCTCCCCGGCCAGCGCATCGATGAAACGCCCGATCGGCGTGGCACCCGGCGTGTGCTTGTAAAACGAGCAATACGGGCAAACGCGGTGACAAAAGGGAATGTGCAGGTAAAGCAGCAAGGTCCCACCGTGCTAGCACGGATCCCCGCCGCAGGAAAGGCCGGGATTTACCTGGCACCGCTGACGCGCGTGACATATTTCGCCACCGCCTCGCGGATCATGGCGGCAACGTCGGCCTCGGGCTTGGCAAAAGGCGGAACAAACCACGGGTAGGAACCCAGCAGGTCGGTGACCACCGCGACTTCCCCGTCGCAGGTGTGATCCCCGCACCCGATGCCGATGGTGGGCACCGCCAGCATTGCCGTGAGCGACTGCGCCGTGTTTGGCACCACGGACTCCAGAACAATCGCGGAAACCCCGGCCTGGATGAGCGCCTCGGCACCCTCGCGGATGGCATCCGCCTGTTCCGGCGTTTTGCCTTTTTTGCGATAACCACCCTCTTCGATCACCCGCTGCGGCAACATGCCGAGGTGGCCGATCACCGGTATGCCGGCCTCCGTGATGTTGCGGACTTTTTCCGCCTGGCGGATTCCGCCTTCGAGTTTCACCGCTTCCGCACCGGCCGCCACCAGCTTGCGGGCGGTTGCCAGTGCCTGCTCCGGCGTTTCGTAGGTATGGATCGGAAGGTCCCCCACCACCAGCGCCTTCGGCTTGGCCCGCGCGACCGCCGCCACGTGATGCAACATGTGGTCCAAGGTCACGTGCGTGGTGTCCGGAAACCCAAGAACCACCATACCCAGGGAATCCCCCACCAGCAGCAGATCGACCCCGCATTCATCGAGCAAGCGGGCGGTCGGGTAGTCGTAGGCCGTCAGCGCGCTGATCGGCCGCCCCCCCTTGCGGACCCTCAGGGATTCGGCTTTTTCTCGGGCGGAAGGGGAATTCTGCGTCATGACGGGCGGAAAATGGTGGCTGGAAATCGGGGGGGCGGAAACAAAAAAGCCCCCGCTTGGGGCGGAGGCGTGTGGTGATGGCGACCCGTAAGGGAATCGAACCCTTCTTGCCAGAATGAAAATCTGGAGTCCTAACCGATAGACGAACGGGTCACTGTTCGCGGTGCGGGCGGAAAGGAAACTCAGCCGGCCCGGATTGGCAAGGATTTTTTGGGGCAAATTTCGGGGCAGCCCCCGGCCAAAGAGCCGTTCGTGGGAAAAAACCCTTGAAAACACCCGGCCGTAAGCGCCCGGGGCAGCCGCCCCCGCCTCCGCCGAGGACATGCTGTCCGCCAAAGAGGGATGGAACATCCGGCGCTCCTGACCGACGGAGCGGATGCGGCCCGGGGGCTTCCGGGCAGTTGACGCGGCCCTGGCTCCGGATGTCCGGACCGGCCGTGGCCTGACTTGAGGATTTCCGTGACCAGTGGTCATGAAACGAGGAGCCTCCCCCACCCCGCATCGCCCTCCTGTTGGAGTCTGCTAGTTATCATATCATGTTACTTTTTCCTTGGCACAGCCCGGACCGGAGACTAAATGGGCCGTCTTATGTGATATCATGCGCGACCGGCTCCATTTCATATGGATTGCGGCGCGCGCCACGGCTTCCACCCAGCTAAAAAACCCATGCAAACACTCATTCGGAGACACGTCGAAAAAGCACTCTCAAGCTGCACTGCCGCCGGTTGGCAACCTCACTCGATCTACGACCACGATGAGAGGCGCCACACGCTTCAGGCGATCGAGGAACAGTTGAGTGCCCTGGCTGCCGAGGCCGAGTCGTTGGTGCGGGTCGCGATCACCGGCTGGTGCCTCACCGGGAAAATGCCCCACAACCCGGGCATGGGCGGATATTTCTCCCAGCTGGTGCTCCAGCATGCGCTGGCGACCCGGGATTCCTCCTGGCCCGACGATCTACACGGCGACGCCCCGCCGTGGCCAGCCTTCAAAACCGCCAGGTTTCTGGGCGTGGTGGTGTCTCCATGGTATCAAAATGAATGCCGCAACTGGGCGGCGGAGGTCGCCCGCGAGGTGTTTGAAAGCCAGGAGTCGATGTGGCACATCCTGCACCCCGGAACATGAAGCGTGCGACGGGGAGGGTCATTGCGGTGGCGATCGTGCTGGGCACGGCGACCGTGGTCTTTCGCCCTGCCCCCGTCGCCGCCTCCAAGCCACAACCGATCGTGGCGGCCGCCCGTGCACAGATCGGCCAAACCGTGCGCTACGACCCGAGCTACCGGAGTTTGGCCTACCCCAACGGCGATGTGCCCATCGAGGCGGGTGTTTGCACGGACGTGGTAATCCGTGCGATGCGCACCGGCCACAAACTGGACCTGCAAAAGCTGGTCCACGAGGACATGAAGCGCCATTTCCACCTTTACCCGAAAATCTGGGGACTCCAGCGGCCGGACAAGAACATCGACCACCGGCGCGTCCCCAATTTACAAATGTTTTTCAAGCGTCGCGGCTGGGAACTGCCAGTCACCCGGGACCAGAAAAACTACCTGCCGGGCGATCTGGTGACCTGCATGGTGCCGCCGGAACAGCCGCACATCATGGTCGTCAGCGATCGCAGGACAGCCACGGGCCGGCCGCTCGTCATCCACAACATCGGATCTGGCACTAGGGAGGAGGACCAGTTGTTCAACTTCCGGCTCACCGGTCACTACCGGATGAAGGCGGAGAAGTGAAAACACGGGGGGGCTCCTCACGGAGCGCAAAGCGCGGCTTGGAAAATCCTTTTTCATGCAGCTTATCGGACCATCAAATGCCTGAAGATCATGCCACGGGCCTTCATTCACTTTCCATTGCCGCGGACCGCCCGGAGGTCGGTCCCTTCCTTCGGGCATTTTCATGCGGCTTCTTTGGAACTTGCGGCTTGGCAGCGCGGGGTTTCCGGAGTGCGATGACCGGGAGATGATTGCCATCACCGAAGGTCAGCCGATACCCGGGTTTTGCGACGCGGTGGAGGAGGCGTTTTCGACCAAAGGCGTGCTGGCGAAGTCCAGGGATTTCGAATTCCGGCCGCAGCAGCAGCAACTGGCGGTGGCGGTGGCCCGCGCGCTCGTGGAATCATCGCCGCTGGTCGCCGAGGCGGGCACCGGCGTGGGAAAATCGCTGGCCTACCTGCTGCCTGCGGCGCGCTTCGCCCTGGAAACCGGGCGCAAGGGCGTGATCTCCACCCACACGATCAACCTGCAGGAACAACTGGTCCGCAAGGACATCCCGATTGTTAGAAAACTCGTGGACCACGAACTGCCCGCGGTGTTGCTCAAGGGAAGGCAGAACTACCTCTGCCCCGCGCGCTTGCGCCGGGCGCTGGAACAATCGGGCGATTTGTTCACGACATCGGAAAACGACGAGCTGGAGGCGATCCGCCGCTGGGCGGAAGGCACCCGCGACGGCACCCTGAGCGATCTGGATTTCCAGCCACAGCGCAAGGTGTGGCTGCAGGTTTGCAGCGAGCCGCACATCTGCACCGCGCGCCACTGTGGTCCGCGCGGCAATTGTTTTTTCCAGGAGGCGCGGAAAGCCGCCGCGGATGCCAGGCTGGTGGTGGTGAACCACACGTTGTTTTTCGCCTTGCTCGATACCGAGCTGGAGCCGGACGACGGGGACAGCGCGAAAAAACCCGGCGGGTTTTTGTTTCCCAACGACTTCGCGATTCTCGACGAGGCACATCACGTCGAGCAGGTGGCCGCCGTGCAGCTCGGGCTGCGCGTTTCCCAGGCCGGCCTGCGCTTCGAGCTGCAACGGCTCTATCACCCGCGCACCCGCAAGGGCCTGCTGAAAAGCTTCCGCAAGGCGTCCGCCATGCTGGCGGTCGAACGCGCGATCGAGGCCGCCGATGAATTTTTCCACGAGATCGGCGAAGTCGCGAAATTCGGCCAATACGCCAAGGAATGCCGGATCCGCCAGCCGGAGGTCGTCGAAAACACGGTGGCCGCCCCGCTCCGGAATCTGTGGCAGGAAATCGACGCGCTGGCGGAGGACCTCGAATCCGACCCGACCCGCTCGGAACTCCAGGACGCCTCGCGGCGCTTGCGCGAGGCCCATGGCGCGGTGGCCGAGTTTCTCGACCAGCGAGTGGAAGACAGCGTGTATTGGGTCGAGCGCGGCGGCCGCGAGGAAACGCAATACAGTCTGCACGCCGCACCGGTGAATGTGGCCGACCAATTGCGTCCGCTGTTGTTCGGCCCCGGCAAGTGCGTGGTGATGACCAGCGCCACACTTGGAGTGGGCGACCCGAAGCTCGGATACTTCCGCGGCCGCGTGGGAGCCGAATCGGCGCGGGCCCTGAGCATCGGCAGCCCGTTCGACTACCAACGGCAGATGAAAATCCGGATTTACAAATCGGTGCCGGACCCGGGCACGCCGGACTACGATGTCAAACTGGCGGAGGGCATCCGCCAGGCAGTCTCGGAGAGCGAGGGCCGCGCCTTCGTGCTCTTCACCAGCTACCGCACGATGCGCGACGCCGCTGTCCGGCTGGAAGAATTTTTCCAACAAAAGGGCTGGCGGCTGCTGATCCAGGGCGATGGCATGCCGCGCCACCGGATGATCGAGGAGTTCCGCAAGGACATCCACAGCGTGTTGTTCGGCACCGACAGCTTCTGGACCGGCGTGGACGTTCCGGGCGAGGCGCTTTCCAACGTCGTCGTCACCCGCCTGCCGTTCGCCGTGCCGGACCATCCGCTCACCGCCTCGCGGCTCGAGGCGATCGAGGCCGCAGGCGGCAATCCCTTCATGGACTACTCGGTGCCCGAGGCGATTCTCAAAATGCGCCAGGGCGTCGGCCGACTGATCCGCACCGAGCGCGACCACGGCCTGGTCTGCATCCTCGACAACCGCATCCTCACCAAACGCTACGGCAAGGCCTTCCTCAAAGCCCTGCCGGACGCACCAGTGGAACAGATCGGATGATGGAGCGGAAATTGTAGCGGATGGAATGAATGTAGCGGCGGCCTATGACCATCGGCGCTGATGAAATGCGCGAAGGCCCTCCGTGGTTGCCCAGCGACGGTCACAGACCGCCGCTACAGTTGTTCATCCAGGCATTGAGGATCTCGACGGCGGCGGCCTGGTCGATCAGGTGCTTCTGGTTGCGGGCCTTGCGGCCGGCCTCGCGCAGCTTGGCCGCGGCGGCGGATGTGGTGAACGATTCATCGATGAAAACCATCGGTACATCCGGCACCTGCTCGCTTAGGGAATTGGCGAAAGCGCGGACCTTGGCGGCCGAGTCGCCTTCGCTGCCGTCCATGCGCAACGGCAGGCCGATGACGAGCGTGCGGATCTTCCTGACAACAACGAGCTCCCGGATGCGTTCTAACGGATCTGTTTTCGCGCGGTCGATGGTTTCCACCGGGTGGGCGAGGATGCCGAAATCATCGGTGGCGGCCACACCGATCCTGGCGTCACCGAAATCGATGCCGAGCGCCGGATGCGGGGAGTTGAAGGTGGGATTTTGAATGGTGAATTTGGAATATTGATCTTCAGAGAAGGCCCGATGGCAGGATTTCCGATAGATTTTTGATCGCATCGGCCTGGTGGCGGTTGGCGACGAGCAGGGCGTCCGGCGTTTGGACAACGATCAGGCCGTCCACGCCGAGCAGGGCGATGTGGGAATCCGGGCGGCTGTTGAAGACGATGTTGTTGCCGGATCCGATCTCGCTGAGTGGCTGGTTGGACTGGTTGCCGCAGCCGTAGGTCGGGAAATACTTGGCAATCGAGATCCATGAGCCGACGTCATCCCAATCGAAGGTCGCCTCGATGTTGAGCACGCGGCCGGCCTTTTCCATGAGGGCATAGTCGATCGACCGGGCAGGCAGTTGCGGGAAATCGCTGGCGATGGTGGCCGGGATGTCGGGAGACGAACGGAGCCGGGCAATGAAGGACGCGAGTTCCGGCGCATGGGCGTCGAGCTGGCGGATCACGGTGGGCAACGACCAGACGAACATGCCGGCATTCCAGGAAAACCCGCCCTGCCGGAGGAATTGCTCCGCAACTTCCGGGCTGGGTTTTTCGCGGAAGCATTTCACCTCGAACGCCGGATGGCCGCAGGACACGCCATCGATGGCGGCCGCCTCTCCGCGTTCGATGTAGCCGTATGACGGGCACGGCCATGTCGGTTGGATGCCGATCGTGACAAGGCCATCGGACGCGGACGCGATGGTGGCGGCGTCGCGCATCACACTGCGGAAGGCCTCGGCATCCTGGATGAGCTGGTCGGAGGGCAGCACGATCATCACCGCCTCGGGATCACGGGCGGCGATCAGGCCGATGCCGAGTGCGACGGCCGGGGCGGTATCGCGTTTCGCGGGTTCCGCAAAAATATTGCCGGGCGGGACCATCGATGCCACTTCGCGCACGGCGTCAAGTTGCAGCGAGTTGGTGAGGATGAGGATGTTTTCCGTGGGGACCAGGCCATCGAGACGGCGGATCGTTTGTTCAAGCAGTGTGCCGTTGCCGAAGAGGTCGAGCAGTTGTTTCGGGCGGGCGTTGCGGCTGAGCGGCCAGAAGCGGGCACCGGAACCACCGGCGAGAATCAATGCGTAAATGGATGCGGAGCTTGGCATTTCGAGCGCGATGCTGCGGGATCGCGCGGCTGCGGGAAAGAAGGAATCCATCGATTGCCCGAAGATTTTCTTTTCCATGGTTGTCGGATCGACCATCGGACGTTAGCTTTCCGGCATGTCTGACGAGCACTCCGAATCGACACCCGCATGGATTGAAACCAGCGCCTTGACGGCTCCCGCGTTGCTCGGAGCGTCCGCCGGCCTGCTGCTTGGAGACCTGATGCACCGTGGTGCGCGCCGTGGAATGGGCATCGGATTGGGGCTGCTCGGCGTGGCCTGCCTGATCCCTGCCGCGGTCGGCGGCGTGGCGTGGCTGGTCACCGGTCCCAAAAGCCGGGTTGGCGTGCGGCGCAAGATCCAGCGGATCCGCGATGCGGGGATCGGTGATTCCGATTACGACGAGGTCGAAGCCGAAATGCGCGGCCAAGGCTTATATTGAGCCGCTGCTTACCTTGCGCCAGCCTCTTTGAGTTTCACGATCGCCTCATCGAGCCGCTGACGGGTGGCGGCGATTTCCTTGTCGAGCGCACGGATGCGTTCGTCGCGGGTTTTGATGGCGGCCTCCCACGCGGTGATTTGCTCGCGGGCGGCGGTGACTTCGGTTTGCAGATTGGCGGCCAGGTTTTCCTGCTCGGCGAATTTGCGGGTGGCTTCTTCCGCCGACTGCTGGGTGGCTTCGATTGCTTCCTTCAACGCCACGATATCGCGTTCCAAGGCCAGGCGGCGGCGGTTTTCCTCGGCGGTCTGCTCGCGGCTGGTGGCGAGTTCCGATTGCAACCTGCCGATGGTCCGGTGCGACACGCGCTCAATCCGCCACTGGACGACGACCAGGCCGGTGATGGCGAGGCATCCGATCGCATTGATGATGGGCAGGACGCGGGAATTCATGCGATCAGGGTTTGGTCTCGAAGCTGACTTTTTCGATGCCGGCTTCACGGGCGGAATTGAGCACTCCAAGGACCTGCTTGTGACGCGCCTCTTCATCGGCGGCGATGAGAACGCGGGATTCATCCGGCGACGCGGTGGCTTTGAGTCGCTCGGTGATTTCACTGAGCGTGACGATTTCCGAATCCCAGGTGGTGACCCCGTTGGCATCGATCGCGATCTGGATTGGCGGGCTCTTGGTGGTGGGAATGCCGGTGGAGGCCTCGGGCAGATCGATGGGCACACGGTGCATCTGCGTCATGCTCAGGCTTACCAGCATGAAGGCCGCGAGCAGGAAAAACATGATGTCGATCAGCGGGATGACCTCGATGCGGGCCTCCTCGCCGCCATCATCGCCGCTGCTGCTTTGGAGTCGGATGGGCATGGGAAAATGGTTGGCCGAAAGCCTGGAGGCTCAGCCTTTGGAAGGGCGGAATTGATCGAGGTGGTGGCCGTGCTCCCTGGCGGAATTCGCGAGGAGTTCGGTGTGGTTGATCCAGCGTTCGAGCGACCCGCGGAGCAGCGAGACACGCTTGCGGAAGAAGTTGTAGGGGATCAGGCAGAGGATGGCGATGCCGATGCCGGCGGCGGTGGCGATGAGCGCCTCGGCAATGCCGCCGGAAACGCGGGTGGGCGCGAGCTGTTCGTCACCGACAAACGAGAAGGACCCCATGATGCCGACGACCGTGCCAAACAGACCTAACAATGGCGCGAGGGTGATCAGGGTGCTCAGCAGCCACATGCGGGCCTCGGATTTTTCAATCAGCCGGGTGGCGTCGAGATGCATCGCGGCAAGCATCGAGGTATTGGCGTGGATGATGCCCTCGGCGAGATTGTGCAGGTAGGGATCGGTGGTGTTGCGGGTGAGGTTCCATGCACCTTGGAAGTCGCCGGTGCCGATGGCCTCGCGCGCCTGCTCCTGCTGGCCGGGCTTGAGCGAGGCGCGGAGCCGGAGCCACCAGGTGGCACGGTCGAGAATGACGCACAGGCCGAGGAAAAACGTGGCGAGGATGGGCCACATGACCCAGCCGCCCTGGATGAAGGTGTCGATAACGATGTTGGAGAGCACGGAGTGTGGGTGTGGGATGTAAAAACCGGCGGTTGATCTAACGGAGTTGGAACACAATGGGCCGTTGCAGCTTCATCATGGAGCCGGCGGGGAATTTCCAGCGACGGACGGCGCGGACGGCCTCATGATTGAGCAAAGGCCACGGCGTGGGCGACTTCGCGTAAGCGGAAATCACACGACCCGAACTGTCCACGACGAACTCGACCATCACGGTGCCGGTCTGGCCTTTGCGGCGCGCATCGCTGGGGTAAACGGGCGGCGGCATGCGCCCGGCGGCGAGCCTGGCGGATTCCGCCATGCCGGATCCTCCCCGGGCGGTGCTGCCGCTGCGGTTTCCGCCGGTTCTACCGGCCGCCTGTGAGGATGTCCGTGGCGCTCCGGCTTGGGCGTTGGATGCGGTGGCCTTGCGCGGCGGCGGCCCGGTGCCCGCGGCGGATGACTTTACGGGTGCGGGGGCCGGTAGTTCCGGGATTTCCGGAAGCGGGCTTTGCTCCGCGATTTCCGGAAGCTCCGGCGGCTGTGGCACGGATTCCATGATGGAGGCCGGCGATTCCGCTGCCGGACTGGATGACGTAGGTTCAGTGGAGTCGGGATCTCCGAGCGAGATATCAGGTTCCACCCAACGGGTCTCGGTTTCCGCCTTCAATGGGGCCAGGTGGCCGTTATGCCATGCGGGAATCAGCACCCCGACCGTACCAAAACTCCCAACGCTCAGCCAGGTGGCGAGCGTGCCGATATTCAGCGAGTGGAGCAGTGGATTCATGGGCGGGGGCGGAATATAGTTCGCGGACAGGCCGGTGACAATCCCGTAACCGTGGCCGGCTACCGGCATTTTTCTCAGAACTTGGCCTCGATTCCGGCATACAGGGTTCGGGGAGCGTTGGCACGCGGTCCCTCGGGGATCCGGCTCACGATGCCGCGGTCATCAAAGAGGTTCTGCACTCCGGCGAGGATCTTGAAGTTCTCGTTGACCTGGTAATAGCCGGAGAGGTTGAAGATCAGGAAGGAATCGATCTTTCCGTCACGCGAGGTGGGTGTGCCGGGACGGGTTTCGCCATTGTAACCGGTGCCCCAGGTACTGCTCACGTAGTTGGCATCCAGATTGACTCCCCACTTCTCATCGTTGAGGCCGATGCCTGCGGCAAGTTTCCATTCGGGGACGTATGGGATCTCATTGCCGTCCTCACCACCGGCATAGACACCATCGCCTCCACCCGCGAGACCGGCCGTCGTCCCTTTGAACTCGGCGCTGGTCCAGGTGGCGGAAAAATAAAGCGGCACTCCCAGCGACCAACCGGCGGCCTGGCCGGCATCGTAGGTGACGATCGATTCCAAGCCAAAGACATCCGCCTCGCCGGCATTCGACGTCGGGTCGCCGCCGAGACCGGTGTCGGTGGAAATCAGGTTCTCGAAATCGGTGAAGAAGCCGGTCAACTCGAAGCTGAGCGCATCCCGGCGCTGGCGGTATCCAAGTTCGTATCCGATGGACTCCTCTTCATCCACTCCGGAAAGATAGTCCGAGACACCGGGCGAGCTGACGCCGCGATAAACGCCACCAAACACCGAATGGATGTCGTCGATCTGATAGTTCGCTCCAACACCTGCGGTGAACAGGTTTTCATCACCGCTCTGGCGGGTGGTCACACCGGTGGCATTGTTGGTGATGCGCTCGTCCAGTTCAAGCCACTCGTAGCGGATGCCGGGCCTGAGGGTGAGATTGCCGGTCTTGATTTCGTCCTCGATGTAGATGGCGGTGGCGAAGATTTCCTCAAGCCGGTTGTCCTGACCATTGCGGGTGGTGGACGCATGGGTGAAGTTCCCGAACCCGTCGGCGTTGTAGGTATCGAGCCAATGGTCGCGCTCCTGATAGTCGTAGTGCAGGCGCAACCCGACGGCGAGGTCGTGGTTGAGTGCTCCGGTGTCAAAGCGGAAGTTCGCCTGGTTCTGCCAGCCGTAGGAGGAATAGATGCGGTTGTTCGCCTTGACGTCGATCACGCCCGCGCCATCGCCCTTCAACACGGCGAGTTCATTGGGATACGGGTTCTGCGGGGCGAGGATGTTGTGCAGGCTGCGCTTGGAAGGACTGCCGGTGGCCTGCACCTTGTCGAGCTTGTACCAGTTCCGGGTCACATAGCCGTAGTAGGCGGCGCTTTCCAAACGCAGCGCGTCGGAAGGCTCGGCGATCCATTTCAGATAGGTGCGGTATTGCTCCGCATCGATGTTGTCGTAGAGGGTCGCGGCGTAACGGCGGTCCGGATCATTGTTGAGATCACGCTCGGTCAGGCCGGTGTAGGTTTCATCCCCCTCAAACGAGGTGTAACCGAGTTTGAATTCGAAGCGCTGCTTGAGCGCGGTGTTCGGCTCGAAGGAGAGCTTGAGCATCGGCTCGATCAACGAGAAACCCGTGCTCCGCGAGGTGCCATCGATGTCGCGGAAGCCGTCGCTGAAATTGCCGTGAAGCTCCAACAGATAGCCAAATCTGCCAGCTTCGGTTTCCAGGGTATCACCGGTGTAAACATGGCCGAAAAACGTGTTGTGGCTGCCATAGGTGGTCTTGGCGTAGAAGCTCTGTTCGGTCGGAATCGGCGTGGACAGGTAGTTGATCACCCCGCCGGTGGTTTGCGGACCATAACGGACCTGTGAGGACCCCTTGAGCACCTCGACCCCGGACATCCGCGCGATGTGCGGCGTCACATACGCCGCCGGCCCGGCATAGGGAGCCGGAGCCACCAGAATGCCGTCCTCCATGACCGTCGCCTTCTCGCTCCGTGTTCCGTCCGCACCGCGGATCGAAATATTCGGGAAATTTCCAAATCCATCCTCTTCCCGCACATACACCCCCGGAACCTTGGCCAGCACCTGGTTGACGTTGGTGGTGCTCGCCTCCCGGATCTCCTCCTCGCTCACATACGCGGACGACCCCACCTGCTTGAAAATCTCCTCGCGTTTCCCCAGCACCGTCATCGGCTCAAGGGTCCGGAATGCTTCCTGCGATACGGCCATGCCGCAGGTCGATAGGAACACCGCGGCTCCCAGACCCACGGTGCGAACGGTGGCCGCTTCGGCGGCTCGACTGGCGGATGCTTTCATCTGTTTTGCTTTGTTATTGAGAATCATTATCAATAGTGCCCGGGCGCAAAGAATCAATTCCAGATGTTCGGGTCAACATTTTTTTCAAAAAAAACAGCTATCCGGGAACATCCCGGCGTTGGCTGATCCGTGGAAGCCAACGGCAAATCCTTGAGACGAAGTCCGGATCACGGGCAGGAACCGGATTCGGAAAGATGGCGTCAATCCCGGCGTGCCGCGAGTTTGGCGCGGGCAATTTCCACAACCATCGGCAGAACTGAAATCGCGATGATCCCGAGAACCACGAATTCGAAGTTGTCTTTCACGACTGGGAAATTTCCAAAATACCACCCCGCAGGGACGATCAGGCCGACCCACAGCAGGGCACCGATGACGTTGAAGGACATGAATTTCCGGTAATTCATCGATCCGGAACCCGCCACGAAGGGTGCGAAGGTTCGAACGATCGGAACGAAGCGCGCGATGATGATGGTCTTTCCGCCGTAGCGCACAAAGAAATCGGAGGTTTTGTCCAGATGGCTCTGCTTGATGATCCGTGGGAACTTGCAGATCGCCCAGTCGCTGAACCTGCGGCCAATCCAATAATTCGCGGTGTCGCCAAGGATTGCGGCAACCAGCAGCACCAGACCGGCGATCCAGACATTGAGTCCGGAATTGGGGTCTGCGGCAATCGCCCCAACCGCAAACAACAGCGAATCCCCCGGCAGGAACGGTGTCACCACCAGGCCCGTCTCGCAAAAAACAATCAGGAAAAGCAGCGCATAAACCAGCAAGCCATATTGGCTTGTGAAATCGTGCAAGTGGTCCTGTAAATGCAGTAGAATATCGAGCATTTCTTTCATGGGAGGGAGGATCGGATTCCGCAGCGTTCCGGATCGACCCCCGGATGGCGAGCCAATTGTCGGGCCGGCAGCGCATCGGAAAACACCATGGAATTCGGAGCACCGCTCCACCATTCGACTGCCGCGTGAAATCACGCTTCGGCCGGTCCTACGGAATCGACGTAGGCGAGGATGGCAGGGATGGCGGTTTCGAGGATTTTGGCGACCTCCTCGTAGGCTGCCGGTCCCATGCCGATGGGGTCGGGCACATCAATTCCCTGACGCCGGTCGGTGATGCCGGCGAATTCGCGGACCAGGTAATACTTGTCCGAGTATTCGGGAAAGCGGGACTCCAGCGCGGCAAGGTGACCTTCGGTCATGGCAAACACGTGGGTGGCCTCCTTGAGAACCACGTCGGAAACCGGGCGGCTCTTGAAGCCATCCAGGGAAGCACCACGTTTTTTAAGCGCCTGAAGGGTTTCACGGCTCACCGCACCACCCTTCGCCGCGGCAACGCCGGCGGAGCCGACCTCGATGTCATCGCGGCCTGCCGCGGCCTTGCGCAACAAACCTTCAGCCATCGGGCTGCGGCATGTGTTTCCGGTGCACACGAAAAGGATCTGCTTGGAGGCGGGCATCAGAAGTGAGCATGGGCGCGGCGGCGCACCTCGTCAAACCGCAATCCCCTGCCGCCCACCTGCGGTTTTTTCCATCGCCTTGCATTGCCTGCGGATTACGATCGGCTCCACCCGCCGCCGCATTACCGCATGAAAATCGTTTTCCGCCTGAACTATCACACCGTACCCGGTCAATCGATTTGGTTGAACCTCACGGCAGTGTTGGAAAAACCTCAAACCCACATCCGGCAACTGCTGCCGATGAGCTGGATGAACGAACGCCATTGGGGCGCGGAAATCGACATCCGGGGAGAGGGCCGGGTGGAGCTCAGGTATTTCTATCAGTTCCGCCAGGAACCCCACGGTTTGGAACTCGACGAATGGGGCGGCCCGCGCACGACGACGGCGGAGCCTGACGCGACGGACGCCCTGGTTCTGATCGATGGCTGGCGCTCCGCCGGATCGATCGATTGCGTATGGGAAACCCAGGCGCTGCGCATGCGGTTTGCCGCCGGCACCGATGGCACAGAACCCGCGGTTGCCAACACCGCGAACCACACGTTCAACCTCCACCTGACCGCAGTGCCGCCTGGCCTCGTGCCCTGCCTGATCGGCAGCACACGCGAAATCGGCGACTGGGGATGGCACCGGGCCGTGCCGCTCCAACAAGTCTCCGCCAACCTCTGGAGCACCCGCGTCCACCTGCCCGACGACTGGCACGTCGAATACAAATACGGATTCTTTGATCCCAAGCTGGGATGCACGATCAGCCTGGAAGACGGGGCAAACCGCATTCTCGATCCACGCGCCAACGCATGCGCACAACACACGATCGTCAATGACGAGGCCTACCGCCGCGACCATGCCGCGCTCTTCCGCGCCGCCGGCGTCGCCATCCCGGTGTTCTCGCTGCGCGGCAAGGCTAGCCTGGGCATCGGGGAGTTCGCCGATCTCAAAGCGCTCGCGGACTGGGCGGCGGACGTCGGTTTGAAACTCATCCAGATCCTGCCGGTCAACGACACCACCTCGACCCACGACTGGCGGGATTCCTATCCATACTCGGCCATCAGCGCCACCGCGTTGCATCCGGTCTATCTGCGGATCGACGACCTCGGATGGCCGATGCCCGCGGACTTCAAACAGGAAATCGCCACCGCCCGCGACGCGCTCAACGCCAGGGAGCACGTCGATTACGAAGAGGTCATCCGGCTGAAAACCCGGCTCACCCGCCGCATTTTCCAAATGCACCGGAAAACCATCACCGCCAGCACGGGTTTTCGCGGTTTTCTAGCAGAAAACCGCGACTGGCTGGCACCCTACGCGGCTTTCTGCGTGAAGCGTGACGAACACGGCAGCGCGGATTTCTCCCAGTGGGGGGATGCCGCGGCATACGACCCGCTGGAGGTGGACGCCATGGCCGCGCCTCACAGCCCGCGCTGGCCGGAGATTTCCTATCACATCTGGCTGCAATATGAACTCGACCGCCAATTGTCCGACGCCGTCGCCCACCTGCACAAACGCGGCATCGCGCTGAAGGGCGACCTGCCGATCGGCATCGACCGCCACTCGGTGGAGGCATGGTCCGCTCCGGAAAGGTTCAAGCTCGACACCCAGTCCGGCGCACCACCGGATGCGTTCGCGGTCAAAGGCCAGAACTGGGATTTCCCGACTTATGACTGGGACTTCATGCGCCGCGATGGATTCGCATGGTGGCGGTCGCGCCTGGAGAAACTCAGCCGCTACTTCGACGCCTACCGCATCGACCACATCCTCGGATTTTTCCGGATCTGGCAGATCCCGCGCAACCAGGTGGAGGGAATCATGGGCTGGTTCGACCCGGCGATTCCGATCCACATCGATGAATTCGCCCAACGCGGCATCCCCTTTGATTTCAAACGCCATTGCCAGCCATACATCCGCGAGGACTCGCTTGCCGAACGATTCGGCCCCCATGAACAGGAAGCGCGCGACCACTACCTGGACGACCTCGGCCGCGGGCGGTTCCAGTTGCGCGATCATGTGCGGGACCAGCGCCGCATTGTCGATCACTTCGCCGGGCGGGCGGATGACGCAGCGCTTCGCCAGGCCTTGCTCGATTGCGCCAGCGACGTCCTGTTTCTGGAAGTCCCCGGATCCGGCGGCACACAGTTCCACCCGCGCTGTGCGATGCAGTCCACCCGTTCCTACCGGGATCTCGACCATGATATCAAATGGCGCGTCGAGGAATTATACATCGACTACTTCCACCGCCGCCAGGAGGGCCTATGGCAGGCGCGCGGGTATGAGAAACTGCAAGTGATGCGGCGTGCCAGCCGGATGCTGCTCTGCGGCGAGGACCTGGGCATGGTTCCCGCCTGCGTGCCGGGCGTCCTCCGCGAGTTGGGAATCCTCTCGCTGGAAATCCAGCGCATGCCCAAAACGACCGGTGCCGAGTTTTCCGATCCCTCCCACGCCCCGTATCTGAGCGTCGTCAGCCCATCCACCCATGACATGTCCACCCTGCGCGGCTGGTGGCGCGAGTCGCCCGAAGTGACCGCAAGATTCTCACGGCAATATCTCGACACCCCCGCCCCAGCTCCGGATCTGGATGGTGAAACCGCCGCCGCCATCATCCGGCAACATCTCCAATCCCCCGCCATGTGGGCCATTTTCCCACTGCAGGACCTGCTGGCCATCGATGAAAAGCTCCGCCACCCGGACCCGGACGCAGAGCGCATCAACATCCCGGCCATCATGCCCCATTACTGGCGCTACCGCATGCACTTGACCCTGGATGAACTGGCCGCGGCCAAACCCCTCAATGCCGCACTGCGGAAACTGCTTCTCCTCTCCGGCCGCTCCCATCCATCCGCCCAAACCTTGCCTTGACCCGGCCATTCCCGGGGAAATAGGGTGCGCACGCTTTTGCGCTGCCCCACCCATCGAACCCGTCCATCATGAACATCCACGAATACCAAGCCAAGGAACTCTTCGACCGCTTCGGCGTGCCCAGCCCCAAGGGGAAAGTGGCGGCATCCCCCAAGGAGACCCATGACGCCGCGAAATGGCTGGGGGTCAAAAACCTGGTCGTCAAGGCCCAGGTCCACGCCGGCGGACGCGGCAAGGGCGTGTTCAAAAACGGCTTCAAGGGCGGCGTCCACCTGGTCACTTCACCCGAAGAGGCGCGCGACACCGCCTCAAAAATGTTAGGCCAGGTGCTGGTCACCAAACAGACCGGCGACGCCGGCCGGCTGGTCCGCAAGGTGATGGTCACCGAGTCCGTCACGATCAGCCGCGAACTCTACCTCGCCATCCTGCTGGACCGCCAGTCGTGCCAACCCGTCATCATCGTCTCGACCGAAGGCGGCATGGACATCGAGGAGGTCGCCGCCAAAACCCCGGAAAAAATCCTCCGCGAGTTCGTCAATCCGCTCGCAGGCCTCCAGGCCTATCAGGTCCGCAAGCTCTGCCAGAACCTCGGGCTCAAAACCACCGCCCGCCAGTTCGGCCGCCTGCTCCACTCGCTCTACAAGCTGTTCATCGATTGCGACTGCATGATGGTCGAGATCAACCCGGTGGTCATCACCGATGACGACCACGTTTACGCGCTGGACGCCAAGTTCAACTTCGATGACAACGCGCTCTACCGCCATCCGGAAATCTCCGCCATGCGCGACAAGGACGAGGAGGACCCGCGCGAGGTCGCCGCTTCGGAATACGACCTCAACTACATCGGCCTCGATGGCAACATCGCCTGCCTCGTCAACGGCGCCGGCCTGGCCATGGCCACCATGGACATCATCAAGCACCACGGCGGGGAACCCGCCAACTTCCTCGACGTCGGCGGCGGAGCCTCGAAGGAACAGGTCGCCGCAGCCTTCAAGATCATCCTCGGCGACCCCAATGTGAAGGGCATCTTCATCAACATCTTCGGCGGCATCATGGATTGCAATGTCGTCGCCGAGGGCGTCGTCGCCGCCGCACGGGAAACCGGCCTCTCCCTGCCGCTGGTCGTCCGCCTGGAGGGCAACAACGTCACCGCAGGCAAGGCCACCCTCGACGCCTCGGGCCTCAACATCGTGTCCGCCGACGGCATGGACGACGGTGCACGCAAGATCGTCGCCGCCGTTTCCTGATTCCACCACCAACCGAATTTCCCCATGTCCATCCTGATAGATGAAAACACCAAGGTCCTGATCCAGGGCATCACCGGCGCCTTCGGAGCGCGCCACACCCGGTTGTCGCTGGAATACGGCACCAAAATCGTCGGCGGCATCACCCCGACCAAGGGCGGCCAGATGTTCGAGGACGTCGTCCCGATCTTTGACACGGTCGGCGAGGCCGTGAAGGAAACCGGAGCCACCGCCAGCGCCATCTTCGTGCCGCCGGCGTTCGCCGCCGACGCCATTCTCGAAGCGGCCGACGCCGGTGTGGAAATCATCGTTTGCATCACCGAGGGCATCCCGGTCATGGACATGATGCGGGTCAAGGCCATGCTCGCCGGATCCAAATCACGCCTGATCGGCCCGAACTGCCCCGGCCTGGTCACTCCCGGCCACGGCGAAAACAGCCACGGCGGCTGCCGCATCGGCATCGCCCCCGGCTACATCCACAAGCGCGGCAACGTCGGCGTCGTCTCGCGCTCCGGCACGCTTACCTACGAGGCCGTCTGGCAACTCACCCAGTTGGGATACGGCCAGAGCACCTGCGTCGGCATCGGCGGCGACCCGATCAACGGCACCTCTCACCTCGATGTCCTGAAGTTGTTCAACGAGGACCCGGAAACCGAAGCCATCATCCTGATCGGTGAGATCGGCGGCAACGCCGAAGTCGAAGCCGCGCGCTGGGCGAAGGAAAACTGCAAGAAGCCGATCGCGGGATTCATCGCCGGCGCGACCGCGCCTCCCGGCCGCCGCATGGGCCACGCGGGCGCGATCGTCGGCGGCGACGAGGACACCGCCCAGGCCAAGAAGCTCATTCTCGCCGAGTGCGGCATCGCCGTCGCCGAAACGCCCGGAGCCATGGCCAGCACCCTGCTGGAACGCTGGGGACGGTGATTTTTTCCATGTCCGCCTCGCCCTTTTCCATTCCCTCACCCGCTCTCGAAGGCGAGGTGAAGCGCCGCCGCTCGTTCGCGATCATCTCCCACCCGGACGCCGGCAAGACCACGCTCACCGAGAAGTTCCTGCTCTACGGCGGTGCCCTCAACCTGGCCGGCAGCGTGACCGCACGCAAAAACCAGCGGGCCACCACCTCGGACTGGATGGAACTGGAAAAACAACGCGGCATTTCCGTTAGCTCGACCGTCCTCCAGTTCGAATACAAGGACTGCGTGGTCAACATTCTCGACACACCCGGCCACAAGGATTTCTCGGAAGACACCTACCGCGTGCTCACCGCAGTGGACGCCGCCGTGATGGTGGTGGACGCCGGCAAGGGCATCGAAAGCCAGACCCGCAAGTTGTTCGAGGTCTGCCGCCGCCGCGGCGTGCCGATCTTCACCTTCATGAACAAGCTGGACCGCCCGGCCCGGCCACCGCTCGATCTGCTCGACGAACTGGAAAACGTCCTCGGCATCCACGCCTATCCGCTCAACTGGCCGCTCGGCGACGGACCGCGCTTCAAGGGCGTCTATGACCGCGAGCACCAACAGGTCCATCTGTTCGAACGCACCGTCCACGGCTCCTACCGCGCGCCGGTGGCCGTCTCCGGCATCGGCGATGACAGCGTGAAGACCGCGATCGACGAGGGCACCTACCTCCAGGTCTGCGACGAACTGGAGTTGCTGGAAGGCGCCGGAGCGGATTTCGATGTCGCGAAAGTGCTGGCCGGCGAACTCACGCCGGTGTTCTTCGGCAGCGCCGCCAACAACTTCGGCGTGCAGTTGCTGCTCGACCGTTTCCTCGAACTCGCCCCTCCCCCGCTGCCGCGCGAAAGCGGCGAAATCACGATCAACCCCGCGTCCGCCGAATTCTCCGCCTTCGTCTTCAAGATCCAGGCGAACATGAATCCCAAACACCGCGACCGAGTCGCCTTCGTCCGCATCGTCTCCGGAAAATTCGAGCGCGACATGAACGTCCTCAACACCCGCAGCGGCGATACCATGCGACTCGGCAACTCACAGCGCCTGTTCGCCCGCGAACGCGAAACCGTGGACGCCGCCTACGCCGGCGACGTGGTCGGCCTGGTCGGCAATTACGATCTGCTCATCGGCGACACCCTGGCTTCCTCCAAGGGCGTGATGTTCCATGAAATCCCGCGCTTCCCGCCCGAGTGCTTCTCCTACATCCACAACAAGAGCACCGCGAAATACAAACGCTTCCGCGACGGCCTCGCCCAACTGCTCAAGGAAGGCCTCGCCACGGAGTTCCAACTCCTCGACGCCGGCCCCAGCCAGGTCCCTCTGTTAGGGGCGGTCGGCCCGCTGCAATTCGAAGTCTTGCAATACCGCCTCGAAGGCGAATACGCCGCGGAAACCCGTATCGAGCCCGCTGCATGGTCCGTCGCCCGCTGGCTCAAGCCCAAGGAAGGCGACCCGCTTGCACCGGAGGCCCGGCCGTCCCTCTCGCTCGGCGCCGTTCTCGCCCGCGACCCCAACGGCTGGCTCGTCGCCCTGTTGCCCAGCGAGTGGGCCACCAAGACCTTCACCGACAAGAACGAGGACTGGATCATCTCCGAGCAGCCGTTCCCACCGCCGACGGTTGGTTAGGCGCGGGCGTCAGCCTTTTTTGAGTGTTTTCTCCCAAACCTCCGGACGGAAGCCTGTCAGCGCGACGCCGTCACCGATCACAAAGGGCCGCTTCACCAGATTGCCGTTTTTCGAAAGCCGGTCGATGGCCCCGGCCGGCGTCAGGGTCGGCAGCAGGTCTTTCATCCCAAGCTCGCGGTAATCGATGCCCGAGGTGTTGAAGAGTTTCCGGACGTCGCCACCCAGAATGGCCAGCGCGGATTCCAGTTCGGCGGGCGACGGCGGGGTTTCCCGGATCGGGACGGTCCGGTGCGGAATCCCGTGGGCCTCAAGCCATTTGACCGCATCCCGGCAGGTGCTGCATTTTTGATAGATATAGACTTTGATCACCCGCGGAAGATGGCACCCGGACGCGGGTGAAGCAAGGCGGAGATTGGCACGCTCCAAGGGCGGGAATCCCACTCAACAGTCTTCAACAAGATGAATATCCATTCTTTGCAGATGGTCTGTTACCATTGAAAACCCGCAAAACATCCCAAGTCCCATTAAAAATGATTGGTCTCCCGATCGGACATGATCATGGAAATGTGATCCGTTGGCCACTGCCACATCCCTCTCGTCCTGCATTCCTGATTCGAATTCCCTCATGGCCGGTGTCGGAAGAATTGAGGCGCGACGACATGTCGCGGCTTGGGTGCGGTTACTGATCCGCCGCCTTTTTGGGCGTGGCACCCGCGAGGATCGCCAATTCACGCCCTCGCCTCAGAGGCTGCCTGAAAATTGATTTTCCAGGCCGCGAGATCCGCCCGGGGGGATGAGCCCTTGCGCAAGATGCGCAAGGATGCACGCAAGATGCGTGCGCTCCCCATATGTGAAGAATCGCATCCGGGCGATCGGCGGGCATGCCCGGCCGCAGCCGACCGGACCGCTGCGGAGAGCGGTCCCTGCCATGGTGCCGCAAATCGCTCTTGCGCATCGGCGGAAGTGCGCCTAATGCCATGCGCATGGCTCTCGAAACCACCCTGATTTTGTTCAAACCCGACGCGATTGAGAACAACCTGACCGGCAAAGTGCTGGCCCGGTTTGAGGATGCCGGGTTTGTGATCCGCGGCATCAAGATGATGCGGTTGGACGACGCGATCCTGCGCGAACACTACGCCCACGTCGCCAGCAAGCCGTTTTTCCCGGAAATCGTCGCCTTCATGAGCCGGACCCCGGTCATTGCGTTGGCCCTGCAGGGCGAGGACGTCATCACCAAGGTGCGCGACTTGCTCGGCCCGACGAATTCCAAGGATGCCGCTCCCGGCACGATCCGCGGCGATTTCGGCCAGGATGTGATGGTCAATGTCTGCCATGCTTCGGATTCCGCCGAGGCTGCGGAGGCTGAACTGAAGCGCTTCTTCACGCCCGGCGAGGTTTTTTAAGACCATGCGGCTCCAGCTGATGGGCGCGACGCGCTGAAGCGGTGCTTGCGGATGCGGCTCCGAAGTGGTTTGTTTCGCCCTCCCATGCATTTGCGGCTCTCAGATCAGGAACTCGCCACCTTGGTGGAAATGGTCAGCCTCGCGGCCAATGTGGCCTCGTGGAACCAGAAGGAGTCCGCGGGAGACCGGATCGCGGCCTACGAGGACCTGGAAAGCAAGATCCTGGAAAAAGCCGGGCACTCCGGACTCGGCGATTGGATCGAGTTCGATGAGGAGCGCCAGCGGTTCCGCGTCAGGCAGGAGGTCGAGGAGCAGTTGTTTTACCACGAGTGCTACGACGAGTTCCGCAACGAGAGTTTTTGGGACGAACTGGCGGTGCGACTTGCCGACCGTGACCTGGTGCGCGCCATCGGCTTTGAGGCATGGAGCCGGCTCAGCGAGGAGGAACGCCGTGCCCGGACGGCAAGTTGGGAAAAACGCTACTGGGACGAGTTTTCCAAATACGGAGTCGAGCGCGTGGTGGTCGTCACCCCGCCCGGCGAAGGTTGAACGCAATAGCCATTTCCCCCCACCCGCATGACATTACCCTCCATCTCCCGGATCCTCTGGATTTCATGGATTGCCGCCACCATCGGACATGCCGCACCCACAGCGGCCGATGCGGCAAAACCAGAACCCGGGCTCAAGGAAATCGACACCGCCATCCGCCGCGGCGTGGATTTTCTGGTGGCGGACCAAAACAAGAACGGCTCGTGGGGCGGCCCGACACGGACCAAGGGATTGAACATCTACGCGCCCGCGCCTGGCGCACACCACGCGTTCCGCGCCGGCACCACCGGTCTGGCGCTGTCCGGGCTGATCGACGTCGCCGATGAGCGCCCGGAAGTGAAGGCCGCGATTGAAAAGAGCGCGGCATGGACCGCGAGCGAGCTGCCGAAACTCCGCCGGGCCGATCAAACAGCGATCTACAACACCTGGGGTCACGCATACGGACTGCGCGCGCTCACCCGGCTCCACCGCCGTGAGAGCGATCCGGAAAAGCAAAAGGAATGGGCGCGCATCGCACAGCAGCAGGTGGACCTCGCCAACCGCTATGAGGAAGCCAACGGCGGTTGGGGGTATCTGGAAATGGCCGGTGAGGTGCGGACCCAAAAACCCTCCGGCGTGCCCACTTCCTTCACCACCTCCACCATGCTGCTTGCGATGCACGAAGCCCGCGCACAGATGGGGCTGCAACTCGATGAGTCGATCGTCAAACGCTCGCTCGCATCGATCGAAAAACAACGCACGTCGGATTACTCATACACCTATTCCTTCGGCCACCGGATGCGCCCGCGGGTCCCGATCAACCGGCCGGCCGGATCGCTCGCGCGCTCACAAGCCTGCAACGCCTGCCTGCGGGTCTTCGGCCGCGAAGACGTCACCGACGAGGTGCTCACCACCTGGGCCGACCGCTTTCTATCGCGCGAGGGATTTCTCAGCATCGGCCGCAAGCGCCCGGTGCCGCACGAAACCCACTTCCAGATATCCGGGTATTTCTATTACTACGGCATTTATTACTTCACCGAGTCGGTGGCCCTTCTGCCGCGCGAAACGCATGCCGCTTACGCACGCAAACTGGCGGCGCTGCTGATCGAACGCCAGGAAGCCGACGGCTCATGGTGGGATTACCCGCTCTACGATTACCACCAGCCCTACGGCACCGGATACTCGCTGATGGCCCTGGCCTGGTGCCGGCAGGCGCTCGCGCCTGCGAAAACGCCGTAACCGCATGGTGGGGGAAAAACCCGGGCTGCGGCAGCAGGCTGCACGCAGTCCAAGGTCACAGGGAATCACGACACTCACATTCCGGCTTGATTTCACACAGTGCCGGGTTGATGGCTCAGGTTTGCAGCGGCGCGGCGATCACCTTCTTGAAATCCTGATAGGCCTGTTCCCAGGCCTCGGTGTCCTGCGGCTGGTCGATGCGGAACTCGAACGAGCGCCGGATCAGCTTGCGGCCGGCCTTGAGGTCGGGCAGATGGCCGGTGGCGATCATCTGCACGATCACGTTGCCGCATGAAGTGGCCTCAACCGGGCCGGCGACCACTTCGATGCCAAGGGCATTGGATGTCGCGCGGCTGAGCGCCTCGTTGCGGGTGCCGCCGCCACCGGAGTGCAGGCGGTTGAACTTCATGCCGGTGAGTTCCTGGATGGAGTCGAACACCACCCGGTATTTCAACGCCAGCGAGTCGGTGGCCACCCGCAGGATCGCACCCTTGTCCTGCGGCACGGCCTGTCCGCTGCGGCGGCACCAGTCGCAGATTTTGTTAGGAATGTCGCCTGGGCTGGCGAACACCGGATCGTCCGGATCGATGAACGCGGAAAACGCCGGCGCGGCATCGGCCATCTCCGCCATTTGATCGTAAGTGAGTGCCTCGCCATCGATTTCCCACTGGCGCTTGCATTCCTGGATCAACCACAGGCCGGAGATGTTCTTGAGGAAACGCACGCTGCCGTTCACTCCGAGTTCGCTGGAAAACCCCGCATCAAGCGCGGCGGCGGTGGTGACCGGTGTGTCGGTTTCGATGCCCATGATCGACCAGGTGCCGGACGAAAGCCAGAGGTTGCCGCTGCCCTCCATCGGGATGCCGGCAACCGCCGAGGCGGTGTCGTGACAGGCGGTGGCAACCACCGGGATTCCCGCGCGACCAATCACCGCGGCCACCGCATCCCTTACCGGACCCAGCACTGTGCCCGGTGCCACGATCTCGCCGAAAATCCGCCGCGGCAGGCCGAGTGCGTCAATGACCTCCCATGCCCAGTCGCCGGTCCGCGGATCAAGCAACTGCGAGGTCGAGGCGATGGTCCGCTCGCACGCCATCCGGCCGGTGAGCCAGTAGGCGAGCAAGTCGGGGGTGAACAACAGCCGGTCGGCTTCGAACAACGCCGGGCTCTTCTTGCGTGCTTCCGCCAGCAGGTGCAGCGAGCTGTTGTAAAAATTCGTTTTGATGCCGGTGTGCGCGAAGATCTCCACCTCCGGCATCAGCGCGAACATCGCCTCGGCCATGCCCTCGAAACGGGGGTCCCGGTATTGGTGCGGCATGCCGAGCAGCGATCCGTCCGGCGCGACCAATCCGTGGTCGCAGCCCCAGGTGTCGATGCCGATGGAAACGATGTTATCGCCATGGCGTTCGACGGCGCGCCGCAGCCCTTCGAGAATCTCGCGATACAATCCGATCAGGTTCCAGAACGATCCGCCGGGCAGATCGGTCCCGGGATTGTCGAAACGATGGATTTCCTCAAGTTCGATTTTCGTGAAATCCGTGGTGGCCGCGATCACGCGCCCGCTCCCGGCACCCAGATCCACCGCGATGAAGGTTTTCTTTTGTGACATGGATTTGATCGACCTGCTGGTCACCGGCATGTTTTTTCAGGTTGCCCGGCAATGCAACACCGAATCCACCGGGAAGCCGGTCAACCTTGAGCGGATCCCGCCTGCGGGACGTCCAGCCACTTGCCGTGCTCGCGGATCAGGTCGATGAGGCGTTCGACCGCCTCGTCCTCCGGGATGTTGAATTTCACCGGGGTTTTGCCAACGTAGAGGTTGATCTTGCCGGGCGCGCCACCGACATAGCCGAAATCCGCATCCGCCATCTCGCCCGGACCGTTGACGATGCATCCCATCACGGCGATGCGCACGCCCTTGAGATGGCCGGTGGCCTCGCGGATTTTCTGTGTGGTGTGCTGGAGGTTGAACAAGGTCCGGCCGCAACTGGGGCAGGCGACGTAATCGGTCTTGAAAATCCGGGCACCCGCCGCCTGCAGGATGTTGTAGGCAAGCCGCAGCGACTGGCCCGGAGCCGTCTCACCACGCACCAGCACCGCGTCGCCGATGCCGTCGCACAACAGCGAGCCGAGATTCCGTGCGGCGGGCAACAGCGCGCCAAGAAAATCCACCTCTCCGGCAGGCGGACAAAGCGTGTCCTTGAGCAGAACCGGATGGCGGGCATCCACCCGCGCCGCCAACAGGCGGAACGCGGGGACCACCTCCAGCGGAGTGCCGTCCGCCACCGACACGATGCAGGACTCCCCGCGAGCGTTGAGCTCCGCAACCGCGGCGGCGTCGCGCGGATCGATCTCCACCACCCCGGATTTTTCGTGGATGATTTCCGGTTTGAAATCCCCCATCGAAGCGATCTTGTGCGCCAGCGCGTTCCACCGGTCCTGCGTGGTGAAAACACGCACCGTGTTCTCCCCGCCCAGCGCGTGCCCCATCACGGTGACCGGCGAACTACGACGCCTTTCGTAACAGAACGGATCATAGGAAGGCGCGAAGGGAATGGCGGCTGGGACTTGCAGTCCCGGTCCGTCGCCGGGACATTCTGTCCCGGAGCCAAAGACACTTCCCGTCCACCCGGCGGAAGCCCTTCGCCCCGCCGGGTTTTTAAGAATATAACGGACCTGATGTTTCAAATCCTCCCCGTCCCTGACGACATGGTCGTAATATTCTTCCTGCCAGAAAGTGCCGGACTTGCCGAGAATCCGGTTCGCTTCCCTGGCTGTCTGCGTTTTCCATGATTGGAGAATATCATCGAGATCATATCCTTCTCGCGGCGTAAGCAGTGCGTGCACGTGGTTTGGCATCACGGACCATGCGAGCAAATCATAGCGTTCACCGTCGAAGAACTTGAGCGCATTCCGCACCATTTCCGCAATGTGGGGATTTGCCAGAGGCTGTGCTCCTTCGGCGGCATGCAGTGCGGGCTCGATGATCGTTTCAGTGAGTGATTGAATCTCGGCGCGCAGCGGAAGCAGCTCGCGGGTCGCGTCGCGCGAACCGGCGGATTCCTGAACCATCGCCATGCGCCCCAACAGCATGTCGCACTTGCGCTTGTATTCATCAAGAACCGCTGCCGGCAGGGAATCCTTGGTGCGGAACGTGACCGCATACGTGGCTCCTGGAATTCGCAAGTGAGGGAGATATGAGGAAGTGCGCTTATCGACTTTAGACCAGTCGGGGCGAATGGTCTTAGCCAGTGCCACAAGATCGGGACAGGACGTCCCGACGACGGACTGGGCCTGCAAGTCCCAGCCACTCTTCACACCACCCCTCGCCTGATACGGTTCCGCCAGCGCGCGGGCCACGGGGATCTCGTGCACGGAGTCTTCCGTCAGGGATACGCGTATGGTGTCGCCGATGCCATCCGCCAGCAGCGACCCGATGCCGATGGCGCTCTTGATCCTGCCGTCCTCGCCATCGCCGGCTTCGGTGACACCAAGGTGGATCGGATAATTCCAGTCCGGCCCTTCCGCGGCAAGCCGCGCGACCAGCAGGCGATAAGCCTCGATCATCACCTTCGGGTTGGACGCCTTCATCGAGAAAACCAGCGCGTGGTAATCGTGATCGCGGGCGATGCGGGCGAATTCCAGCGCGCTTTCCACCATGCCGAGCGGCGTGTCGCCGTAGCGGTTCATGATCCGGTCTGATAGGGATCCGTGGTTGGTGCCGATGCGCATGGCGCGACCAAGCTCCTTGCAAAGCAGAACCAGCGGGGTGAACTCGCTGCGGATGCGCTCCAGCTCCTCCTCATATTGGGCATCGCTGTATTCGCGGATCTCGAATTTTTTCTTGTCGGCGTAGTTCCCCGGGTTCACGCGGATTTTTTCCACCCACTTCGCGGCCTCGAGCGCGGCATCCGGCTTGAAGTGGATGTCGGCGACCAATGGCACCATGCACCCCGCGGCGCGGACCTCGCGGGTGATGTTTTCCAAATTCGCGGCGTAAACCCGTGTTTGCGCGGTGATCCGGACGATTTCGCAGCCGGCGTCCGCCAGTTGCAGGATCTCGTCCACGCAGGCCGGGGTGTCGCGGGTGTCCGAGGTGATCATCGATTGCACCCGTATCGGGTGGTTCCCGCCGATCCCGACATCGCCCACCATCACCTCGCGCGCCACACGGCGGGAATAATGAAGCAGGTCCGGGCAGTAACTCAGGGTGGGCTGGGAATTCATGGGCACGCCCGATATAAACGAGAATCCCCGTTGCGGCAACGGCCGCGTCACCGGAATCCGCCGGGCGCGTCTCAGGCGAGGCACTTCATCACCGCGGCAGACAATGCCTTGCCATCGGCACGGCCCCCGGCCAGTTCCTGGCAACGCTTCATCACCTTGCCCATGTCCGCCTTGCCGGTGGCCCCGGTCTCCGCAATCGCCCGGGCGACGATGGCGTCAAGTTCCTCCGCGCCCAGTGCCGCAGGCAGGTAGCGGTTGAGGATTTCGATTTCGGCCTTCTCGGTGACCGCCAGTTCCGCGCGGCCTGCCTTTTCAAACTGTTCGCACGAGTCGATCCGTTGCTTGATCTGCTTGCGGATCACCGCGAGGACCTCGGATTCCTCCAGCACGGTGGTGACTCCGCCTTTTTCGATCGCGGCGTTCGTCAGCGCGCTTTTCAACGCGCGCAGGGCATTGAGGGCAAGGGTGTCCTTGGCCTTCATGGCGGCTTTGATGTCCTCGGGAATGCGTGCTGCGGTGTCGCTCATGGCCGTGTTTTAAGCACGGGCCCGGGATCAGCCAATCAAAAACCCACAGACCCGGCTGGTGGATTTTACGCGGCCTTTACGGACGCAGCCGGAAATCCCGTGCCATCATCCACCGTCATGAAAACTCATCCCCTGATCACCGCCGGCATACTAACAGCCGCCATCCAGTCACTCTCCGCACAAGGCGTGAGGGACCATCCTCCGGTCGACCCCAAGCCCGGGGACAACAAGGTGCAAATCGCCCTGCTGCTCGACACCTCGAACAGCATGGACGGATTGATCGACCAGGCGAAAACCCAGCTCTGGAAGGTCGTGAACACCTTCATCGACGCCCGCCGCGACGGCGCGGCTCCCTTCGTGGAAGTCGCCCTCTACGAATACGGCAACAACAACCAGCACGTGGGCAACCAATACATCCGCCAGGTCCAGCCGTTCACCCGCGACCTCGATGAAGTCAGCAAGCAGATGTTCGCTCTCAAAACCAATGGCGGCGAGGAATACTGTGGAGCCGTCATCCAGCGCGCGCTGGCCGACCTGACATGGGACGGCAACCCGAAAACCTACAAGGCGGTATTCATCGCCGGCAACGAACCCTTCACCCAAGGCTCGGTGGATCCGCGCCAGGCGTGCAAGGATGCCTTTGCCAAGGGAATCATCGTCAACACGATCCACTGCGGATCGCGCGACGAAGGCATCGCCGGTTCCTGGCACGACGGAGCGGCCCTCGCCGGCGGAGAGTTCATGATCATCAATCAGGACAGCGCGGTGCGACACATTCCCGCGCCGCAGGATAGGAAAATCTCGGAACTCGGCATCGAACTCAACAAAACCTACCTCGGATACGGAAAATTCCGCGCCGAGGGCGCCGCCAAACAATCCATGGCGGATAACGATGCGGTGGCAAACGAGGCCGCGGGCGCAGCCGTGCAGCGCGCGGTCGCCAAGGCCAGCGCGAATTACCACAACACCACCTGGGACCTCGTGGACGCCGTGCGGGAAAAGGAAGTGGACCTCTCCAAACTGGAAAAATCCGACCTCCCCGCCGATCTTCGGAATTTGACGGCTGACCAGCTCAAGGAGCGCGTCGATGAAGCAGCGAAACAGCGCGCCGCCATCCAGTCCGAAATCGACAAGCTCAACCGCGAGCGCATCGCCTTCGTCGAGGAGGAAGCTAAAAAACAAGCCTCTGCCGACGGCAGGACCTTGGATGAAGTCATCGTCGAAACGACCCGCAAACAGGCGTCCACCCTGGGATACCGGTTTGGAAAATGATGGGATTGCAGCAGGCCGCCTGGTCGGGCACACTGCCCTTGCCGCAGCGAAAGCCGGATCGGCAGCCATCACCGCTACCCGCCACTCGTGAATCCACCCGTCATCCTCGTCATCGAAGACGATCCCGCGGTCCGCCGTGGGATCGTCGATGTTCTGGAATACGCGGGATACCGGACGCTCGAAGCCGCCGACGGCCACGCCGGCATGGATGCCGCGCTCAGGGCGAACTACCGCCTGCTGCTGCTCGATCTCGTCATGCCGGGACCGTCCGGGTTTGAAATCCTCGACGCGCTGAAACGAAAGCGCCCGGGCCAGGCAGTCATCATTCTATCAGCCCGTGGCGAGGAAAACGACCGCGTCCGCGGCCTGGTGAGCGGCGCGGACGACTACGTGGTCAAACCGTTCAGCATGAAGGAACTGCTCGCCCGGGTGGATGCCGTGCTGCGCCGCACCTGCGAACGCGCCGCGCCTGCCGACACACGCCCGGTCCCGGGCGGCACGGTGGATTTCCAGCGGAGCGTGATCGACTTCGCCAACGGACGCCGCGAGGAACTGTCCGAACGCGAGGCCGGATTGCTGCGCTACCTGATCGACTCCGGCGGCAGGATCGTCACCCGCGAGGAAATCCTCCGCAACCTCTGGCAGCTCGATCCCGACCGCACCGAAACCCGGACCATCGACATGCACATCATGCACTTGCGCGCGAAACTCGGCGACAAGGACCAGCAGGTTCTCACCACCGTGCGCGGCAAGGGATACCAATTTCTAGCAGGAGGTGGCGGATGAAACCTTCGCGCGGACTGATGGTTTGGACCGCACTTGCGGTCTGTGCGGTGATGGTGATGGGTGCGATGACCTGGCTCACACGCGGCGTGCTCGCCGCCGGACGCGAACGCGAACGGGCCGAACACCGCCGCAGCATGGCGGAGAGCCGCGCCGATATCGAGGAACGCACCCGCCTCGCGCTCTGGCGGATGGACGCCACCGGCGCGGCCATCATGCTGCGCGAAAACCAGACACCACCGGATTTCTATCAGAAAAATGCCGGCAGCTCCGTGAATCCCGAGGTGCTGCTGCACTTCGAGATCCGCGAAGGCTCGGCGCTTGTCACGCCGGAGGCCGGTGCCGGAGCGGTTGAAGAACGCCTGCGGCAACTGCGCGCCCTGCTTGCCGACCATCCACTGCCCGGCGACGAATGGTCGCTGCTCAACGGCGCGGTGATCGAAGGCGAAAGCCAATGGCTGGCCGTCCCGAAGGACGCTCCGCAGGAGCAGGCGTTCAACGCCGCACAACGCCAGAGCAAATCGGGCGACGAACTCCGCAAGGAGGATTCCTATCAGGCAAGCAACAACATCAATGAGCGGGGACAGCGGGCGAAGGCAGTGGCCCAGACACTGGATCTTGCGAATGCGCCGCCACAGGACAAAGCCGCACGGCCCGGAGCCTCGAGGCATGACGGGCCCATGCTGGAAGCGCGGGAAAAGCAGCTGATGGAAGCGGACTCCGCGGATGACAAAACACCGGTCGCACAACCGCTCGAAACCGGACAAATGCGCGCGGTGTGGCTGGGAGGCGAATTGTTCCTGCTCCGCCGGATTTCACTGTCCGAGGGCGGCACCCCGCCGACCACCAGCGTGCAGGGCGTGTGGCTCGATGCCAAAGTCCTCGGCGATCGGCTGCTGCGCGAGGCGGCGGACCTGCTGCCCCACGCCAGGCTCATCCCCGCCCTGGGAGAAAGCGCGGCCAAGGACCCGCTCACGCTGGTGTCATTCCCGTTCCGCCTGGATCGCAACGAGGAACCGGTGGCGGCCCCCGTGATGCTGAAACCGCTTTTCGGCACGCCCTTGTGGGTTGCCTGGGCCGCGGTCGTGACCGCGTTTGTCGCAAGCACCTTGTTGGTCAGCGGCATCATGCGGCTCAGCGAAAGACGCGCCTCATTCGTATCAGCCGTCACCCACGAACTGCGCACGCCGCTCACCACCTTCCGGCTTTATTCCGACATGTTGGAAAGCGGTGCCGTGAAGGAGGAAAAACGCGGCGATTACCTGCGGGTGCTCGCGCGCGAGGCCGACCGGCTCACCCATCTGGTAGAAAACGTGCTCGCGTTCTCACGCATCGAACGCGGCAACGCCCGCTCGCAGGTCAGAACCGCCACCACCGGAGAATTGCTGGAATCCTCGCGCGAGCGGCTCGAAGCACGCCTTGCCACCGCCGGGCTGACGCTCGCCATGGACAGCTCCTGCACGCTGATGGTCCGGGTGGACACCGCAGCGGTCGAGCACATCCTGTTCAACCTGATCGACAACGCCGCCAAATATGCCGTCACCGGCATTCCGCCGGTGGTGACGCTCCACGCGCGGCCTGCCGGGCGTTTCGTCGAAATCGTCGCCTGCGACCATGGCCCCGGCATCCCGCCTGCCGAGCAGAACCGGATTTTCCGCGCCTTCCACAAGTCCGCCCGCGAGGCCGCCGAGAGCCGCCCCGGCGTGGGCCTCGGCCTCGCGCTGTCGCGCCGCCTCGCCCGCTCGCTCGGTGGCGATCTTCTTTGCGAGCCCGGCAATCACGGCGCCTGCTTCATCCTCCGCCTGCCGCTGGCGTGAGATGCTTGGACCTGCCGATCAACCCGGCTGGAAAATACCTTTGAAAACCGCTGAGGAAAAAAACCGGCCCATTGCTAACAGATCCGGATTCCGTAATGATTCAGCTGCGGAACCAGTATCATGGGGCCATGTGACGGGCGCTAACCGCACGGCACCCTTTTTCGCACAAGCAGAGACAGGCAACCGATCAGCAGCAGCATCGTCGAAGCTGGCTCCGGAACCGCGACCGCAGTCCAAGCCAGCCCGAAAAACTCATCGGTGACGCCAACCGTATCGTAGACCATGCTGTCGAAAACAACCCGTAAACCATAGGAACCGGCCCGCAGCGCATCAAATCTCAGGAACTCCGTATTATTGTAGATACTGATGGACTCGCCAACCTTTGCGAGGAAATCCCCCCCGCCATCAAGCTCCCAAACCTCGAGATCCAGATTGGAAAACGCCTGATCCACCCCGCTCAGCAAGGCCTCGTCGAACTCTCTAACAGAGAACCAGTTCAAGGCCACCGTGAGCGCCATAGCCTGGGTGAACTCCTCCGCAAATCGATACTCGAACGCAGTCCCAAGCTGAACCGCACCCGCATCCCAGCCGTTTCTCTGCATCAACCCGCCAGTTCCCTCCAGATCACGGGTCCCCATGAAATAGATGTCAGCGGCGGTCGCCAGATTCAAAGCCCCCGCGCCAGCGCGCAGATCAAGGACCTGGGTGGTGACGTTCATGGCATTCTGGCCGTTGTCCCAGCCCTCGGTCTTGGTCGCGCCGGCCATCAACACGGATTTGATGACGCGCGTGTCGAATGCGAGCGGATTGTCATTGTGGTTCAGCACCAAGTCACGCCGCGCGGCGTCCTGCAGCAGCGCGATCCCGCCCGCGACCATCGGCGCCGCATAGCTGGTCCCATCCATGTTGACGAAATACAAATCGTCCACCGGGTTCGCCTGGACGATTCCAGCCAGATCCGGCGACGCACCGATGCTGCCGCTGTCGCCAAGGTAGGCTGCCAGAAAGTAACGCTCGCCTGGCGCGGAGATGTCAACCGCAGCCCTCACCCCCTCATGAGTGACCCCGGTGACGGGATTGTAAAAGTCCACCATCCCGCGCGAGGAGTAACCTGATGGCGTTAGAAAGCCCGGACCGCCAAGCGAACCTACGGATAGATTGTTGAAACCGGATGCGGGTGCGGATACCGCATCGTCACCACCATTTCCCGCAGCCAGCACCAGCACCACATTGCCGTTTTGGCGCGCCAGCCCGTCAATCGCCGACATTTCCCCGCTCGAGGCGGCCGGATCCACCCCTCCCCAGCTGCTGTTGATTACGTCTGGACGAGGCACGCCGCCGGCAAGTCCCTGGCCTGTGAAAAACGATTGATACACCCCAACCACCGACGCCTGACTGGTGGAGAACGAACCAAAATCCACCGACGAAAATCCGGTGGCCACCGCCCCGGAAACGACCGCAGCCTCCGGAGCCATGCCCAGCCCGGCATAGGTGAAAACGCCCCCATTGTCAGGAAGGTAACCGCTGCCAGCCAGAATGTGGCCGACCGTCGTGGCGTGATAGTCGACCTCATTGAGCGCTCCCGGTGCAGCGCTGGCGTGAGTGAAAAACGAAGCCGGACTCCCAGGGGGACGGACGAACACCTCATGCCCGAACCAGATGTGCCCGGCCTCGACATTGCCAATCGTCGTGCTGCTCCCACGAAAACCCGCATTGAAAAACATGTCCCAACCCACAACCGGATTGACGAACGTCAGGTCCTCAAACGCCCCGTTCACATAGTTGCCCGAATAAACAAGGCTTTGCGGCTCAACCGGGGCGGAAATCAACCGGGCCGCGAGGAAAAGCCACGCTGCTGCAAGGGGGGGAGGCGACAAGCGCATGACCGCTTTATGCATGATCCCATATGCCATGGCAAAGGGATTTGCCAAGTCTGCGCAGTCTCAACGTCCGCGCCTACGAAACTACCACTTTCCTTCGATTTCCTAAGGGGCAACTTACCTCCTCCGCCGCAAGCACAGGCCGAGCAGAGATCCCAGCACCATCAGGGAGGAACTTGGCTCAGGAATCGCATCCAGCATCACGCCCATGAAGCGACCACGTGTCACGGAGTCGTTGGTGGCATAGGTGAACGAGATCGTGTCGTAGAGGCCGCCGGCATTGTCAAAACCGAAATCGGAAATCCATCCCCGGTTGGTAGTTCCGGGACTGGCAACATTAAAGGTCCTCACCACATCCGTCTGGCCAGTGCCGGTCATGGTTAAAGTAAAGTCAGTGGCACCGATAAATGAACCATGCACAAAATAAAGGGTTCCCGATGTCAATCCAGCGATATTGATCGTCCCTGCCGCACGGTTAGTGCGGGCATGGGTGATTTGGCTGTCAGTGTAATTTGGAGTGCCGGATGAAAAATTAGTTCCTGGATCGGTAGTGGTCCACAGATTGACCCAGCTGTCTTCGGCAGCAGATGCAGCAATGTTTCCACTAGGAGCCGTGAAAACACTAATACGATTCCCTGAGCCTTGGGCGTAGGTGGTAAAGGCACCTGTTGTGCTCGTAACAAACCGGTAGTCGAGAAGCTCGCCGTCACCCAAGGTGGTGGAAGTGGACGCTCCGAAGGGGCGATAAGAGGCTTTGCCGTCAAACACCGACAACCTGTAGCTATCGTTGGACCCGTTGTTCACGACCATCGTTGCTGTCCCCGTGCTGATCGTCGCTGCCTGCATGGTCGAGGATGCCGCCACGCAAATGGCGATTGCCCCCAACGGAAGGTGCCGGTGGAGGCAAAGGAAAAATTTGAGCTTCATGTGATGATCGGCTAGCAGGTTTGATCAATAGAGAAACTTTAGGGGAGATCGGAGAATCTTGGTAAGAATGTGACAATGAGAATTTACAAATTTACATAGTAGAGGAGCATATCAAGAGGATTTTTACTGGATCTTTCTGTTGTATTCTCTGGCTCATGGAGCTTTGAGGCCCGGTGAAGCTTGGCTCTCACTTTTACTCCCTAGCCTACACGACGGAGAAAAAGTGGCGTTTTTGCAAATTGACAATATGGCCGTATTCCAATATTTATTCCTTATGAAAACAACCATTGATCTTCCCGATGATCTGCTGCACCGCGCCAAGGTCGCTGCTGCACAGCGCAAAACAACCCTTAAAGAGCTCGTGCAAACCGGACTGGATTGGGTTTTACGTACGAGTGCTGATGACCCTGGCCATGCGGCCGCTTTGGCTCGTTTGCAAAAGGGGCTTCACCTCGGCGGACAACCTTTGACTCGTGACCAAACTCATGCGCGCCTTTAAATTCCTGGATACCAATGTTCTCCTCTACGCTTACGACCTGGATGCTCCCGCCAAGCGGCAGGTGGCACTCGATTTGTTAGCCGCGGGTTGGTCGGACCTCGGCAGCACCGCCATCAGTGTTCAGGTGCTTCAGGAAATGCACGTCAACCTGATGAAGCGCGGCATTTCCCAATCCGAAGCAGCTCAACTTGTCCACGACTTCTCTGCCTGGCCGGTTATGGAAAATTCCCTCGACCTGCTACACGCTGCGCTTGATGAGCAAGCGCGCTGGGATCTCTCTTTCTGGGACTCCATGATTATCGCCGCGGCACGCGCATCCGGCGCTTCTCAGTTGATCACGGAGGACCTGAACCACGGACAAAACTACGGCGGAGTCACGGCAATCAATCCGTTTCTCCGAGCATAATCCCTTTTCCAGATCAGGCGATGTGGTAGCCTCGCCGCATGTCCGAAGTCCAATCCACATTCCGTCTCCACCCCGGCGATACCGCCCCTGATTTCTCGCTGCCGGACGCCAATGGGAAAATTTTTTCCCGCGCGGATGTCGCTGGCCCCCAAGGCTTGTTGGTGGTTTTCGCCTCGAACCACTGCCCCTTTGTCGTGCATGTGGCGGATGCCCTCGGCTTGCTGGCCGGGGAAATCGCAACCCGTGGAATCCACAGCGTGGCCATCAATCCCAACGACATCGACCGCTACCCACAGGATGCCCCGCAACACATGATCCCTTTCGCCTGCACCCACGGCTGGAATTTTCCCTATTTGCTCGATGAATCGCAGGAAGTCGCCCAAGCCTACGGCGCGGCATGCACGCCGGACTTCTTCCTCTTCGATTCCGCCGGCGCATTGTTCTACTCCGGCCAATTCGACTCCACCCGCCCAGATCGCGGACTGGCCGATGGCACCGACCTGCGCGACGCCGCCCACCGCATGCTCGGCGGAGAACCACCACCGCCGCGGCCATATCCAAGCAGCGGCTGCAACATCAAATGGAAACCCGGCAACCAGCCGTTATGGTGGAACGCAGGCCCCGCGCGACAATAACCCCCGTTTCAAAAATATCCGGAATGGCGTTTGATGTGGATATTCCCCGGTCCGCGCACTAGGGTCAGCCCATGGAAAGTTACCCTTCCCCGCCACCCATTCCCTCTCCCCCCCCCCATTACGCGCCTCCACGTCGACGCAGCGCATGGCCATGGATCCTGGGAATTGTCGTCATCAGCGGCATCGGATTGTTCGCCTTGATGGCGATCGGCATATTCACCGCAATTTTTTCTGCGGTCCAAGAAGGATCGTCTTTCGCAGCCAAAGCCAAACAATTCCAAACGGAAATCGTCCGCAACGGCGGCGCGGACCAAATCGCCCACATCGACCTGGAAGGCATCATCACCGCCTCCCCCCCATCGCGCGGTGCGGCATCGATGGTCGATGACTTCCGCGAGCTGGTCGAAGCCGCGATAGCGGACAACGCCGTGAAGGCGATTGTCATCCGGATCAACTCGCCCGGCGGTGAAGTCACCGCCTCGGACCGCCTGCACCGCATCATCCAGCAGGCGGACCAGTCGAAACCCGTAATCACCTACCTCGACACCATCGCCGCGTCGGGTGGATACTATGCCGCCTGCGGCAGCCGCCACATCGTCTCCCACCCGAGCACCTTCACCGGGTCGATCGGTGTGATCATGCAAACCGTCAAATACAGCGAGCTGTTCGATAAGGTCGGCGTCTCGATGGAGGTCTACAAAAGCGGCGCACTCAAGGACTTGCTGTCCGGCACCCGTCCCACCAGCCCGGAGGAAGCCGCACTGGTCAATGGTCTGGTCCAGGAAACCTACAACCGCTTCCTGGAGGTGGTCTCCCAAAGCCGCGGCAAATCCGTCGAAGAGCTCCGGGCCTCTCCGCTCACCGACGGGCGCATCTTTTCCGGCACCCAGGCGCTGGCCGCAGGAATGGTCGATCAAAACGGCTTCATCGATGACGCCTACGCCCATGCCATGAAGCTCGCAGGAACCGAGGGCGCCACCGTCATCCGCTTCACGCCAAAGTTCGGGCTCTTCGATGCCTTCAACCTGTTCAGTTCCGTGGCGGCCTCGCCGTCAAAACGGGTGGAAATCGATGTCTCCGAGCGGCTGTTGCCGCGTCTCCAATGCGGGGTGCCGCTTTACCTGCACCTCGATGGCTATTGAACTCATCGCTGGCTTTCCGCTTTCCCGCCGACCTTTCCCCGTTTTAATCTCACCCGCATGAGTGAATCTTCCGCCCCCGACGCGCGCTTCAACGAATTCGTCATCCTCCAGGCACAAAACGCCGGGTTGTTCCTCGGCCAAATCCCCCACCCGAACAGCGGCGAAAAAACCATCAACCTCCGCGCCGCCCGGTCCGTAATCGACTCACTCGAAATGCTGGCTTCCAAAACCCGGGGAAATCTCACACCTTCGGAATCCAAACTGCTCCACACCGCTCTGGATAACCTGAAACCGCTCTATCAAGCCGCCCTCGCCGCGGAATCATAATCCCCTCCCCATGTCCTTCGAACCTTTCAACATCGGCAATGTCCCCGTGGGCGGACCCGCACCGTTTTTCATCCTCGGCCCCTGCGCCCTGGAGTCGGAAACCTTCGCCTGGGAAATGGCCCGCTCGCTCAAGGAAATCGCCGACCGCACCGGCATCCACCTGCTGTTCAAAGCCTCGTTCGACAAGGCCAACCGCACTTCGGTGAACTCGTTCCGCGGCCCCGGAATCCACGAGGGCTGCCGCATCCTTGGCGAGATCGCCAAGGAACTCGAGATCCCGGTCACCACCGATATCCACACCGCCGAACAGGCGGACATCGCGGCGGAACACATCGACCTGCTCCAAATCCCGTCTTTCCTCTGCCGCCAAACCGACCTGCTGGAAGCCGCCGCCAAAACCGGCCGCGCCGTGAACATCAAGAAAGGCCAGTTCCTCGCACCATGGGACACGGTCAACATCGCCGGCAAAATGCGCGCCTTCGGCTGCGAACGCTTCCTCATCACCGAACGCGGCACCACCTTCGGCTATAACAACCTCGTGGCCGACATGCGCTCGCTCTACTGGATCCGCAAGGAACAACTGCCCATCGTGTTCGACGCCACCCACTCGGTCCAGCGACCCGGCGGACTCGGCGGAACCACCGGCGGCGATGGCGAGCTCGCACCCGTCCTCGCCCGCGCCGCCATCGCAACCGGCGTGGACGGCTTGTTCATGGAAGTCCACTCGGACCCGCTCAACGCCCTGTCCGACGGCCCCAATCAAATCCCGCTCGAATTCATCGAGGATCTCTTGGTCAAGCTGATCGCCATCCACCACGCGGCACACTGAGCCACCCACGCCAATCCATCCGCATTTGCGAGTCATCCTACCAACCCTCTGTTTGCTCACACCGGCCCTGCTCCACGCGCAGGACCCGGGCAGCAAGCCGGCGCGCAAGTTCACCTCGTTCTCGCTGCTGCCACCCGGCAGCGAATTAAACGATGTGATGCTCCCGCGCTATGATGACCAGCAGCGCCTGGTCGGTGTGCTCAAGGCCAGGTCAATGACGCTGATCAACGAGGAGAGCATCTCCGGGAAATCGGTCTCCATCGGCTTTTTCAACCCGGACGGCAGCGCCCGCGGACGGGTGGACCTCGCCAAGGCTTTTTTCCGCCAATCCGCCGGCACGCTCGAAGCCCTGGAAAAAGTCGAAATCCAAAGCGACCGCATCCAGGCCACCGGCCATGGATTGATCTATCATTTCGAACAGGGCGAGGGTTTCCTAACCGGCCCTGTCCAGACCCGTATTCAGGCACCCGCAGAAACGACCATGAACACCAATCCCTCCCGCTCCATCGCCGTCGGCATGGCAGCCATGACGCTGCTACCACAGACGACCGCCGCGGCACAGCCACCACCCGTCACCGCCGCCGAAAAACGCGCGATCGAGGCGGATGCCGCCCCCAAGGGTCCGGAGCACGCCGCCTCTGTCGTGGAGATCCGCAAGGAGCTCAAGGCGGACCTCGAGGCCTCCGCTGCCGCTACCGCCGCCGTCCAGGCGTTCATCGAAAAACAAGGAAACCTCTCCGGCTCCGACGACCCAGCCGGGAGCTCCCCCACACCCGGTGAGACCAAGTCGCTCGATCTCAAGGCCGGCCCCGGTGACACGGTGATCGAATGCGACGGCGGCATGTATTTCGATCCCGACGAAGGTCTGTTCGTGTTCCTGCGCAACGTCCGTGTGAACGACCCGCGCTTCACCCTCACCGGTGCCAACGAGTTGAAGATCTTCCTGGAGAAAAAACCATCCAAGGACGACTCCAAAACAAAACCCGCCAACGATCCCAAGGAGACGGAAAAAAACAAAGACCCGGGAAAAACCGGCAAGGAACCAGCGGGTAAACAATTCGGCGACGTTGACCGCGTGGTTGCCACAGGCAACATTTACATGGTTCAAAAGAAAACCGCCGAAGTGAAGGAACCGGCCGAAGCCAGCGGCGCGGTCTTTTCCTATCAGGTCAAAACCGGCCAGGCCACTCTCAGCGGCGGCAAACTCTGGGGCAAACGCGGCCAGATCGCGCTGCGGGCCAGAGAACCCAACCTGACCCTGCGCATCCAGAAATCCGGCCACCTCATCACCGAAGGCAACTGGGAAACCATCATCGTCACCGAGAAAAAACCCTGAGCCGGATTCATCCCCATTTCCAACATCCATTCCGCACATGCACGACCCCGGCTCCACCTGCACCCACCCGGAAACCTCGGTCCTCTTCGCCCACGGCCTCCGCAAGACCTACGGCGGCCGGGCCGTCGTCGATGGCGTCTCGATCACCGTGGAACCCCGGGAAATCGTCGGTCTGCTCGGACCCAACGGCGCGGGAAAAACCACCTCGTTCTACATGATCGCCGGGCTGATCCCCGCCGACTCCGGCTCGGTCACATTCTTCGGCCATGACATCTCGCACATGCCGATGCACCGTCGCGCCCGCCTCGGCCTCGGTTACCTGCCCCAGGAGGAATCCGTCTTCCGCAAGCTCTCGGTGCTCGACAACCTGCTCGCCATCCTTGAGACCCGGCCGGAGCTCAGCCGCTCGGAACGCAACGACCGCGCCCACGACCTGATGAACCGCTTCGGAATTCACAAGCTCGCAAAGTCGCTGGCCATCACGCTCTCCGGCGGCGAAAAACGCCGCCTCGCCATCGCCCGGTCACTCTGCTCGAACCCCAAGCTGTTGATGCTCGACGAACCCTTCGCCGGCATCGATCCCATCGCCGTCGGTGACATCCAGCGCATCGTCCGCGAACTCCGCGACCGCGACGGCCTCGCGATCCTCATCACCGACCACTCGGTCCGCGAAACCCTCACCATCACCGACCGCGCCTTCCTCATCCACGACGGCCGCGTCATCCTCGAAGGAGCGTCCGACGAACTCGTCAACGATCCCATCGCCCGCGAACATTACCTGGGCGATGATTTCCGGATGTGAATTTGTAGCGACTTTCCATGACCGTCGCTTTTTTCCGCCGCGACCAATCACCGGGCAGTGAGCGCCTCACAATGAGGTAGCGTGGTCTGGCCCAGACCGCATGCCAATGGCACGCCTATGAAAAGGCAGCGCGTTCGTATTCTGTAATTTGATTCAGCCGCAAGAGAACACAAAGACCTCAAAAAATATTAGTAAATTTACTCACCTCATGTGAATCCGACCCATCCCAAAAATTTCACGAACTTCTGCCTTTGTGCTCTATGCGTTCTCTTGCGGCTAATCCATTCAGAGCATGATCCCTCGCCCCTTCATCAATCGCTCCCAAGCCGTTTCACCTCGTCGCCCGCGAGCATGCGGTGGGCCTCTCCCAACACCTCGATGATCCTGTCACGGAACGGGCTTTGCGACAAACAAGGCCGCAGGTCATGCTCCGCAAGGGAAGCGGCGTTCAGCCCGGGAAACCAATGCCCGCCATTACCTAACAAATTGTACCGCATCCTGGCGAACTCCGTCATGTCGAGCGATTTGGCGTAATTCCACAGCCGGAGGATTTCCCAAATGTGGATCTGGCCCGGCACGCTCTCCCACTCGGGGATTCCCTGTTCCCAACCGGCCAGCCAGTCGTCGCCCAACACCTCCGCCATGGCCTGGCGCAAGCGCCGGTCGATCGGGGGGATCAGCGACTCCGCCTGGTCCAGCATGCCAATCGCGCGGATGTGCTCGT
Organism: uncultured Luteolibacter sp.; assembly: GCA_964399305.1. Classification (GTDB taxonomy): domain Bacteria; phylum Verrucomicrobiota; class Verrucomicrobiia; order Verrucomicrobiales; family Akkermansiaceae; genus Luteolibacter. Next base: position 2,435 of record CAYNQJ010000019.1, on the reverse strand, counting down.
CGAAGTCCGATGGCCGCGCCGCGCCCAGACTGAGCGTGTGCACCTCGGGCCGCCGCAGGCAGTAGAGGTCGTTGAACGCCAACGGTGTGAGCGGCTCGCACAAGCGCACGAGCTTCTCCGGCGGAGCGTAAAGTTTGCCGCCCTTGTCATTCGGGCTGATGATGAAGACGCCCATGTCGTGCCGCGTCGCATCAAGCACTGCCGGCCAGTTGCGGTGGTTCACCCAATACCAATGGAGGTTCACATAATCAAACTCTCCGGTGCCGATTGTCTCACGGATCAAATCCACGGAAGCATGGGTCGAAAACCCGATGTGCCGCGCGCGGCCCTCTTTGCATAGCTGGCGGGCGGCATCCAGACATCCACCCCTGCGGATCGTCTGGTCCAGCAATTCCCGGTGGTTGATCCCATGGATAGACAACAAGTCGACATGCTCCAGACCAAGATAGGCCATCGACTTTTCGAAGTTCTCGATGAACTCCTTCGGGTCCGCGGCAGGAGCCACCTTGGTCTGAACGATCATCTTCTCACGCGGGATTTTCGGCAGAACCCAGCCAAGCTGCATTTCCGACGATCCGTAACCGCGTGCGGTTTCAATGTGATTGATACCCAGCTCAATGGCCCGGTGAATGGTCTGCTCCAGGTTCTCCTGGTTTTCACGGGGAATGTCTTCAGGCGGCACATCGTCCCACTTGTGCTGATACCTCATGCCACCGCAACTCAGCAAGGGCATGGAGATTTCGGTGCGGCCAAAACGTCGGTAAATCACTCTCAAACCCTACCACGCACCCCATTCCTCACCAAGAACCAAACCACCCATCCACAAGCGGAACGGAAAAATCGGCTTCGAATCCCCGCGTGGAAACAACCTGTCCCGGCGTGCTGGATTGCACCGCGATGGTGCGAAACCGGAAAGCGGGGGAAAACCGCTGACCGCCCGGGAACCATGGTCCACTTCACGGTCTTTCATGCCCGCCTCTGGATTCTGGCGGCGAATGCACCGTCGGTGTGATCGCGGAAAGGAAGGGCTTCACGGATCGAGTGGAGTTCAAGCTCCGGATGATCCGCGAGAAACGCATCGATCTGCCCGCGGTTCTCCTCGGCTTCAATCGAACAGGTGGAATAGACGAGCCTGCCACCGGGCTTGAGGCAGGGCAGGGCGTTTTCGAGAATCTTGCGCTGCGTGGCGGCAATCCTTGCAATGTCCGGGGCCTGCAACCGCCAACGGACATCAACGCGGCGGCGGATGACCCCGGTGTTGGAACACGGCACGTCTAACAAAATTGCGTCGAAGTATCCGATCCATTCCGCAGGGGCCTCCCTGGTCCAGTCGTGGGCGGCGACAAGCGACATTCCCGCATGCAGGCGCATGAGATTCTCCTGCAACCTTGGCAGACGTTTCTCGTTCGAATCGGTACAAAAAAGGTTTTCAGCGGAACCTTGGGCCGCTGCAATGAGAAAGGCCTTTCCGCCCGGAGCGGCACAGGCGTCCAGCACGCGCTCACCCTCCAACGGCGCAAGCAGCTCGACGCAGTGTCGGGTCGCGGGATCCTGAATGTAAACCGCTCCGGAGGCAAGCAGCGCGCCGGGCAACGGACCCTGAAGCTGATAGAATCCGGGAGCCTCGTCCAGCGGTTTCCCCGGCAGATCATCCGGGGTCGCAACGAGCGGATTGATCCGAAAAAACGTATCCGCGGGCCGGTTGTTCCACTCCATCAGCTCCAGCGCGTTGCGTTTTCCAAAAGCGCCTTTCCATCGGTTGAACAACCAGTCGGGATGGGAGTGGGCGACCGGAGGCGGCAAATCGGAGACTTCCTCCATCAAACGCTTGCGCGACAGGATTGCCCGCCGTAACACGGCATTAACCAGGCCCCGGACGCTTGCCTTGCCAGCTTCGACCGTCTCATTGACGGCGGCATGGTCCGGCAGGCCGAGGAGCAGTATTTGGCAAAGTCCGACACGCAGGACATCACGGGTTTCAGCATCCACCTTGCCTTCGCGCAGTTTGCCAATCCAGTGATCAAGCAGGCGGCGGTTGCGCATCACGCCGAAGAGAATGGCTTGAAGCAACCCCCGGTCCGCGGAAGACAGCATGCGCCGCTGGGCATGACGTTCGACTAGCGTCTCGGCGTAATCATGCCCCTTGGCCCAGGCACGAAGGGCGGAAACAGCTGCTTGGCGGACATGGAAATTTTTTGCAGGCATGAAAGGCGGTGGCAGGAATTCCTAGTGCGCCAGCTTGAGCTTGGACAGTACAATCACCCCCTAAAAACGTGGCAGGGAGAATCGTCGACACACCGGCAAAAGACACGATGCGCTCGGACAAGTTCAGGCTGACTATGGGCGTAAATCCCTCATCGACCACAAGCTTCCCGCCGCAGCAGCTGCCGCTCCTCTCATCTTCCGCGCGCCGTCCCGGCGCCTCGGCCCGAAAC
>CAYNQJ010000018.1:0-67088 GCA_964399305.1 uncultured Luteolibacter sp. | reverse complement strand
CCGCACTTAACTTAATCCGCCCTTCGAGTGGCTCCGCACCCCGACCCGGCTCTGGGTGGGCGCTCCTGGACAACATCGCCCTCTGGTTTGCCGTCCTCCTCACACTGCTCACCTTCATCCGCTTGAGCAGACCCGCCGGATGGCTGCTTGTCCCCTATTTGGTGTGGGTCTCATTCGCTACCTTGCTCAACCATACACTCTGGCGGCTCCAAGCGATCAACTGAACACCTTCCGCCCTTTTGCGGCAGGTGCCATTGAATGGCAAATCGCCTATTTCCAGCGCGCGCTGGTTTCCTGAAGCCAGTTGCGGGCGATGAGTTCGTGGCCCTGCGGCAGCGGATGGATGCCGTCCCAGATCCAGTGCTCCGGCGAGACCGCCTTGGCCGCGGCATCGAAAACCGCCTGGGTCTTGACGTGAACCGCCTTGAAATCCTTGCAGAGCTTTTCAACCACCGGCAGCATGCGGTCGATTTCCGCACGCCACTTTTTGAATTCATCGGGATTTTTCAGCGGTCCGGAGGGCAGCACGAAGGGGTCCAACAGGACAAACTCGACTTTCGGGTTTGCCTTGCGGGTGGCATCGAGCACCGAGCGGTAGTCAGCCTCCCACTGTGCCGGAGTGGTCCCCTGCATGAAACGTCGCACGTCGTTCACGCCGAAAAGCACACTAACCAGATCCGGTTTCGATTCGATGGTTTCCTTCTGCCAGCGGTTGACCATGTCGGGCATCGAGCTGCTGCCGACACCGCGGTTGAAGAACTCGAGCTTGTCGTTGGGCCGTTCGACGAGCAGGCGCGCGGCGATCAGATAGACATAGCTGTGACCCAGGTAGTGGTTGCGATCCGATTCGTTGCGGCCGCGGTTCATGTCGGTGATCGAGTCACCTTGGAAAAGCAGGCGGGTGCCGGGTTTGAACCTGGGTGTCCGGTAGGTATATCCCGCGACCCCGCCGACAGCCGGGTCCTTGACTGCGGCTTGGGTGGTGGAACACAAGGCGGCTGAGCCCGCGGCGGCGGCGCTGGTTGCAAGGAAGGCGCGGCGATTCATAATCGGCATGTTCATTTTCGTGGTGGATTGGTTTGGAAAAGCTGACAGATCACTTCGGCATAGAGGCGGTGGGCAAAATCATTCGGATGATTCACATGGTTGCCACTCAAGTCCGCAAACGACTTGCGTTTCACCAACTCAAGCCATGGCGTGGTGACATCGGCGAGCGCGACATCGGGAGACTGCAGCTCGGAAAGCACATCGCGATACGAAGTGAAACGCTCCACTGGAAAAACGCGGGGGTTCCCTGCCATCGACGATACCAGCACCACATCGGCGGAAGGAACGCCCGCCTGGACGGCCGCAAGCAGCTTGCCCATGGTTTCGCCAAATGTGGGAGCGGCCTCGTTGTGGTTCATGCCGAAGGCGAGGATCACCAGGTCCGGGTTTTGTGCGGTGACCTTCGCGACCTCGCCGATTCCCCAATCCGCGCGTGTCCCGCCAAGCCCCAGATTGACCAACGTGACTTGCGATCCGAAACGTTTTTGCAGGGTGTTGGCCACCAACCCGGGAAACGCAGGCTGATAGGGGGACACGTTGACCTTGGTGAAACCCGAGGCATTGTATCCCTCGGTGATGCTGTCGCCCAGGGCGACGATTTTGAGCGGCTGTCTGGCCTTGAGTTTGGCGATCGTCCGGGTCAGCCGTTTTTCATTCACAGGCGGCCGCCAATCCCACTTGCCGGCATGCTGGTAAGTCACCTGGACTTGCAGATTATGGAAAAAAGCACCTTCCGAATGCAGCACGCCGCCAAAAGTACCCGGGCTGCCGGCTGGCGGCACCATCTCGGCAGCGGTTTTGAATGGAATCCGCGATCCGGCTTTCAGTTCGATCGTATCCGCGCCGGGTTTCCAAACATAGTCCCTGCCATTCTCATAGGTCGTCTTGAGATCCGGCGACGTGATCTTGAGCTTGCCATTCGGCTTGAACAGCAGCCTGCCGGTCGCCACTTCCCTGCCCTCTTCCTTAACGAACAGGATCGGCTCGTCCCTCATGATTCCGGATTCCCAGAACGGCTCTCCAAGCGCGGTTTTCGCAGGATCAACCACAGCCGTGTCACCTGCGAAAATCTTCTCACAGACCGGACGCGCCGCTTCGAAAATACCCTGATGCCCCGCCGCGGTCGGGTGTTGGCCGTCACAGACCTCGAACTGGATTTTCCCAAGATTTATCAGGAAGGAATTTCCATCACTGGTTCCGGACTGATAACTGGAAAAAGCCCGCGCAATCTCAGCGCCGGACCTGCCCGATACAGGAAGCATCACCAACATCCTGGCCTCCTTGCCAATGCGGCTGCGGAGATGCTTGAGCGAGGCAACGACATCCTGATCCGCAGGCACACCGTTCTCACCCAGGTTGACCAACACCACGTCCGGCAGAGGATTCAACAGGCCTTCAGCCAGACGACTCACCGTGGAAGTCTTGTTATCGATCAATTTGGTGAGCGCTGGAACACCCGCCAAACCGCCGGTCCAATTATATCCGCCATACGCGATCCTCGATTCACGGAATCCGAAATGGCGCGCGAGAAGAGAGCCGTAACTCGCCCGGCCATCCGAAGACGCCGCCCAGCCGCCATCCGGCGGCCGGCCTTGTGAACCGCGGTAAGCCGCTCCATCGCCCGACATGATCGAGTCGCCGATATTGAGCCAAATCTTCCCGGGCAATTTGACCGGGACCAGCGCAAGCCCGGCATCCGTTTCCAGGCCGGTGATCCTCACCGAATTCGCGGGCACATCACCATTCCAACGATCCTCAATCGGAGACATCCCCTTGATGTAAAGATCAATGACCGGATTCGTGGCACCGCTTGCAAGCGGAACCGATGTTTCACCTTTGGCCAGTTGATGCGACTTCACAGCCCCGCCATTGACCGTCCATGCGATGATCGGACAACGCTCCGCAGGCACGTTCGCCAAATGGGTGTTATCCAGATTCAAGACCACTTTGCCACTTCCCTTGAAAGCCAGCATCAGTGATGATCCGGCGACGGAAGCATTGATGGCATCCTTGCCACAAACCCAGTTGTAGGGCGACAACCCGGCAAGCAGGGTTGGGTCCGTAACCGGGATCTCCGCTGCGGAAACACCCACCCCGGAGCCAATTGCCGATAAAACCGCCAGTGGCAGGATTTTGCAGATGTTCATGATGTTGGTTCTTGTCGCCGACAAGCGTACTCAACCCGGAGTCAGGCGGGATTATTTGCCGAGCATTTCGACCACATCCGCCTTGCGGGACGCGGGTGTGACCTTCAGGTAAGTGACCTTGCCGTCGCGTACTTCCCCTTCCACCGTGGTGTTGCGCGGCGCGTGCAACTTGAACGAGGCGTTCCAGCCCTTGGGCCATGCGGGCAGCAGATAGATTTTGCCACCTTTGGTGTCGCCCTGCTTCGGTGGCGTGGCGGTCTCATATTGGAGCAGCATGAGCTGGAGCGTGCTCAGCAGGTTGCTGCCATGATCCTGGTCGGGGATCCAATCGAAGTTCGGCCCCCAGAATGCCGGGAAGCGGGAACCCTGATTGATCTGCCTGGCACGGGACGCCAGCATCGTACCGGCCTCATCGCCCAGCCCGATCGTGGCGGCCTGCATGCTGTCCTTGCACCAGCCGCGGTTTTGCTTGTGGGTGCGGCGCGCGAATGATGCGCGCCCGATTTCGAGATCCGGGCTGTCCACGCCGTAAAGCTTGAAGGGAAAGAGCGCGTAAAGCTCTGGATTTTCAAAGTTGGCGCCGCCACCGTGGACCATCGCGGGCCGCAAGACCTTCTTACCGTCCGCATCAGCCATGGGAATCGGTGGCAGAATCTTCAGGATGCGTTCCCAGCGGGCGCGCTGCTCCTTGGTGGTGGTCTTCCCGGGCAGGGCGAGCAGCCGTGGCAGGACATAATGCAAACCGGCGATATCAGGCAGCGGATTGGTCACGTCCTGATAGGTCTCAAGCGCCTGCGATGGCTGGAAGATGATTTTGCCGTCGGCGTCCCGTTTCGGCCAATAGAGCTCGAAGAATGAAATCAGGGGATCCGCCACCGGGACCAGGGTCTTGCGGACAAATGCGTCATCACCCGTGTGGTTGTAGTATTCGAGCATGATCGCGGTCAGCTCGATGCCGTTGTTGAAGTGGCGCCGGATGTAACTGCTGGACATGTCCGGGCCTTTGTTGCCAAGCCCCCAGTCGCCGAAATTCGGCATACCCCAGAAAAACATCGTCTCGGGAAACACCGCGGCGTTGTCCAGTTTGAAATACGCCTTGGCACGGGCCATACTGAGAGGGATCGCCGCCTGATACATCCGGAACATCGGCAGCATCATGTCGAAATTGCCAGAGGCCAGCATTGGCCAGTAAACCAGGCGGGTATTCTGGAACCAGTAGTTGCCGCCCCAGCGCCGCCAATCGGGATCGCCATCGTTCGTCTCCGGGTTGGCGTTTGGAACAGCCTCGACGTTGAAGATCGTGCCGTTGAACTTGATCGGCATCCCGCCGCGCCCGGCGCAGGCTGAAATGAAACGCTGCAACAGATAACCGCGTGTGACAGGTGACAGCTCGGGGGCTGGCGAACCGTCCGCCTCCTCGACAAACACCCAGCTCTGGTTCCAGAACTTCCCCCACCACGCCGTGGTTTGCTTGCGCGATGTTTCAAAGCTGGTTTTCCATCCTGCCCGGTCGAGGGCATCGAGTTTGGCCACCCAGGCGTCGGCCGTGTCGGTGTGGGCCGTAAGCACGCATGCGGCCAGCTGATGGCGCTTGCCGGGCTTTGCCGACTTGATCGCCTTGGGTCCGTCCTGCACCATGTAGGATCCGCGCAGGCTCGCCCCGAAGGTCCGGTTCAGCAAAGGATCGGTGAACTTGCCTTTCAGCTCCGCGAGATTCTGCTGATCCAGGGACTCCGGATAGATCGAGCGGGTGTTGCGGTGATACCAGACCACACCGGGGATCTTGTTGCTTTCCACCACCACATCCGGCAGGACCACGGGCTTGGACGGCATTTGGTTGATCCCGTTGCCTGAATGTGAGTCGTCAGTATTGAAGGGGCGTTCCTTCTGCCTCCAGATCTCCACCTCCGCGCGGCAGGAAACTTCCGCCTCCGTATCCGCGTCCACCCGCACCATCGGCTGGTTGGCATCCACCCAGACCTGGATTTTCGCGGGCTTGTCCTGAATCTTCGCGTCAATCTGGAGAATTCCGTCCTGAAGGAGCAGCTGTTGCTTGAATCCCGCCCCCGCGTCGAGAGCCGGATCAAACTTCACGCGCACGCGGCCGATCTTGCACAAGCGGGCGTTCTCATCCCAGGCATCCGTCTTGCTGATGTAAAACACCAGATCGCCGTTTTTCTCAACCCATGCGTTGAGTCCGATGTCACCGTTGCCAAGCGGCATCGAGCCTGCGGAGTTTTCGCTCGGCGTGTCCCATACCACGTTGTATGCGGCCAGTTTTTCAACAAGCTTGGCCTCGGTCATGCCCTCCGCCATCAACCGGGCTGAAGCGCACAACGAAATGCCGGCGACAATGGCGCATGTTGCGATGCGGCTTGGGCGCTGCCAGGAACGCATGAATACGGATGGCGGCGTTTTTCTGGATATCAATGTTTTCATGATGGGTTCAAATGACGGTGAATGGATCATTGGCCGGCGGATGCGGGCAGTGTGGATTGGAATTGATAGGCCCCGGAGGACACGGCGTAAACCGCCGCGCCGGACTCCATGCGCAGGAACTTCACACCGGGAGAAGATCCGGCCGGCTTGCCGGATTCGGTGACGGCCGACTTGTCCCTGGCCGGAACAAAAATCCGCGCGGAGGTATTCGGGGGAATCACGACATCCATGGTCAATTTTGAATCCTCACATTTCCAATGGCTGACGATCGGGCCGTAGTTGGAATCGTAGCTGCACTTCACCCATTTCAGGTCGCCCACAATGGCAGGTTTGATCAGGATGCGCTTGAACCCGGTGGCGGAAATATCCGGCCGGATGCCGCCAGCCACCTTGTAGAACCATTGGCCGATCGATCCCCCGAGGCTGGGCATTTGCACCAAACCACCTTCCCAAGTCTCCTTCATGACGCCATCCGAAATCAGGGTATTCCAACCCGGATGGTCCTGCTGGGTGATCATTTCATACAAGAGATCTCCAAGACCGAGATCGGTCATGGCTTCCATCAGGTGCGGCGTACCGACAAACCCCGTCGACAGATGGTTGCCTCGCGACTTGATGTTGTCCGCGAGCCGCTGGATCACAAGCGGCTTCTTGTCTTCCGGCACCATGCCCAATGCGAGTGGCAGAATCTGCGCCGTCTGGCTGTCCTTGGCATCGGCATAAAGTCCGGTTTCCGGATTGAGCAGACGTTTGTTGAAATTGTCGCGGATCTTGATGGCGTCCGCCGCGTAGTCATCCGCCTCGGCGCTCTTGCCAAGGATCCGGGCGATCTGGCTGAGCATGTCGGTGTAGTGATACCAGGCACAGGTGGAAACCAGATAGGTGGGTGTGCGTTTCGGCGGCCCCCAGCCCTTGATCCCCACCTCGATCCAGTCCGACGCGCCGGACCAACGCAGCAACCCGTCCTTGGGATCCGCCCTGCCGGCAAGCCATTTCAGGTAGGACTGCATCGGCCCGTAGGCCGTTTCAAGCACCTCTTTGTTTCCATAGTAAAGATAATGCTTGTAAGGCAGATAGACGATCATCCCGCTCCACCACGGGTCGTTCCAACAATTCTCCTGACCACCCCAAACCATCGGCACGACCGAACCCACGGAGCCATCGGCGAGCTGCGACTGGCTCATGTCGGTCCACCAGCGGCGGTAAAGCGCGGCGATGTCGGTCAGATAGATCGTCGAGTCGATCATCGTCTGCACATCCTGCATCCACCCGGCCTTTTCGCGGGTGGGATCCATCGGGATTTCCAGGGTGTAGTTCAAATGCGTGCGCATGGTCGCCTCATGCACGTGGTTGAGAAAATCGTTGGAACAGGAAAACCCGCCGGTGACCCGCAGATCGGCGTGCGCCGACATGATCGAGACGGCATCCGCAGGTGGAGGATCGATGCCGTCCACACTGATGACCGGGCCGATCGAATGCACCATGAACCGCGGTTGCAACAACTCGGTCCCTTCGCCCCTTAGCTTGAACTTGAAGTCCGCGGAGTTGCCGCCGGGGTTCCAGGCGGCACCTTGGCCGCGCGGTCTCCCGTGGTCGCCGACTTTCACCTCCCGCCCTGCGGGACCGCTCGCCTTGACAACGGGCCAGCCGGTCTGCATGTGGTCGAAAATGTATTTGTTTCCCTCAACCCGGACCGGCCTGACTTCTTTGGCCACACGCACCGGAGTGCCCGGGTTGGCCTGCATCACACCGGGTGGCGCCTTCACCTCTACCACCGGCTGCCATTTGCCCTGATCAAACCCGGGCCGATCCCATCCCGGCTGGGCCAGCCCCAGATCCTGGGTTTCACCGACAAAATAATCATTGAAGAGAATTTCCGCCGTGGACCACTTCCAGTCCTTGTCCGAAACCAGGGTTTTGCGGGATCCATCCGGCATGAACAATTCCACCTCCACCGAAAAAACCGGTTCGTTGCCGACCCCGAACCATTTGGCCCATCCGCGCCCCGGAGTGCTGAAGAAGCCATTGCCGAGCACCGCCCCCAATGTGTTGTCCCCCTTGACCAACAGGTCGGTCACATCATGCGTGTCGTAAAAAACACGCCTGGTGTAATCCGCGACCGCCGGAGAGACCACGTGGTCGCCGACCTTCTTGCCATTGATGTGGAAATCCACAAAGCCAAGGGCGCTGACACGCGCAAGGGCCTTCACCGGCTTGGCATCGAGCTTGACGTCGCGGCGCATGAAAACCGCCTCTTTCCGCACCTCCGCCGAACCCTGGAAATTCCCCGGTTGGTTGGGAGCGGCCACGTAATTCTGTCCGATCGGCCGCTTCATCGGCACATCGCGGCTGGCGATCCACGGGCTCTTCCAATTCCCCATCACACCCGCCACCCAGAACGCTGGTTTGCTCCAATCCGACAGCTTGCCATTCTGGTCGGTGATCCGGACTTTCCAATAACACTTCTGCCGTGCCTTCAGTGGCTTTCCGGCATAAGTGATGTGCATGCTCTGGTCCGACTTCACCCGGCCGCTGTCCCAGAGATCGCCCTTGTTGGATGAGAGAAGCTTTTCGCTCGATGCCACCAGCACCTGGTATGAGGTTTGCATGATGCCGCGCGATTGCTTCAAATCGATCTCCGCATCGCCACGCTCCTTCAGCACGACCGGCTTGGGCTCATCCCGGATGACCCAGCCCAACTGGGGTTTTTCCACATCCACCCCGAGCGGGTTTTCATGGTATTCGCAACGCAAAAAAGCGGGTATGACACCGGATGCCGCCTCTGCCAACTGGGCATGGCACATCAGCCATGCCAACCCTGAAACGATCACACCTGTTTTGGCTACGGTTCTCATCGTGAATGTGGTCTCCCGGTGAAATGGAAAGATCCCGCACTTGGACATGCGGGACAGCAGGAATACTGCTTTCACCCCAAGGGCATTACAATCATTTCCCGCGGGAAACTGCCTGATGGAATCAGGGAAGCGCCTTTTCAATCGCGTCCAGGCCGGAATCGAGCGTGCGTTTTGCAATCTCATCCAGTGCCTTGCGCGGGCCTGTCAGATGGACCGTCGCCTGCGTGTGGGTATGGGATTCACCGGGCTTGAGAAACAACGCGGGACTCGAGGTCTCCAGCTCATAGAATGGACCGAGCGGCTTGGCACCGGGTTCGGGAGGGCCGTCATTGTAGGAGTTGATCTCGTCACCACCAAAGGGATCGACATCCTCCTTCCATTGGGAATCCACGAACGGCCAGTCCTTGCTGGCGGGATTCCTGCCGGGTTGGATGCGTGCGAGCGTGAGGGTCGAGGTGTCCGCCTGCCAGCTCCCGGCAATCCCCTTGGACCTGCGAGGGGTAAGGCCAAGCTTGCCACGTTCGGTGCCGTCACCCTTGAAAAAGAGAACCGACTCGCTGAATGCGATGCGATCCTTCGAGATCTCACCGAAGTAGGAGGTATTGGCTATCGGACCCAGCTCGGATTTCTCACCGGGTTTGAACGGAATGACGATCGTGGTCTTGGGCGTGGGTTTGAACATGCCCAAGATCCAGATCGATGGCGCACCGGTTTTTTTCGTCCATGCGCTGTCACCGGCATTCTTCACCGTGTTGGTGGTGATGTATGCCACTGCACTGACTCCTTCCGGCAATGGACCACCGCAAATCCCCGCAAGCTCCCCGGCGGTAGCCATGGAAACCGTCCGCTTCACATCCATGGAAAACTTCGTGCCCGCGCGATTCGCGATTTGGATGTTTTTGGTGAATGTGACGCTGGTTTTGGTCGGTGTCCCCGAGACCTCGAAAGGCTCCGTGTCGAGCGCGGCCGGGGTCTTCCAATTGGCGAATGTCTGCTCGACCTTGGGAGGGAAGAACAACGCGAAAGGGCCGCCTTCGGGCCCCAGCCAGAAGCGCTCTTCCCCACCGAAAACATGGATGTGTTTGGTCAGCCCCTCACGCTCGGATTCCGGCTTGATACCAGCGGCGATCAGTTCCGGGTTGATCCATCCGAATCCCGAGCTGTCCGGCCCGGTCGCGGTGGATGTCATGACACGGCCTTGATATTCCGGCACGATCGCGACGCGGGCATTTCCGGAAACCAGTTCGATCACCTTGTTGTGTTTGCGGAGCAGGTCCACATCGTCCTGATAGGTCGCTGCGATGGCTGCGGACATCATGAGTGGGGAAATGATGGTGGGAAGGATCGGGTATCTCATGGGTTTGTTGATGATGCGGTTCTTTAGCGTCTGGAACCCGCTTGCGCCAGCGCTAAATGCGGGATCCACCGGTGCCTCCGCTGCCCGCGCTTTCGCGCAATTGCTGCGGAGTCGGCAGGATGTTGCCATAGCGGTGGAGCGTTTCGCTGACCGACTGTTCACGCAGCAGCCAGAGCATTTCGACGCGGCCGTTCCACAGGACCGGCTGGTCGACCAAGCGGATGCCCGCATCGATCGCTGCGGCTTTGAGAGAGGCATCGGCCGTCGGAGCACGCAGCCCCTGCCAGCCCTTCGTCGCGCGAAGACGCTTCTCAAACGATGCCTGGCTCTCGACGGTTGCGCCCACGCCCACGGACGAGAGGAACGGCCGGGCCTGGCTCAGGGAGATATCCAGTTCCACCCCTGCAGTGGCGGCCGACAACAGAATCCGCGCCAGCCCGGCGTCGCTTGTCCCTTCATCCAGCCGGACCAGGCTGCGGGCAAACGGCCGGTAGCGGAAAATATTCGACTCACAGGTCAGGCCGCTCGGGTCGTGATCGCAGCCGAATTCGTTCTGCCATGCCGCCGCGTCGCTGGAGGCGGCGGCTTTCAGGATCTCGGCCGCATCGGGCAACGCGCCAACCAGCTTCTGCAAAAGCCCGCTGACAGCCGCCGATGGCTTGGCCCCGACCTGCGGAAGTCCGTGATTGCTCCACGTGCCAAACAGCAGGCAGTAGTTGGGACCGCCGGCCTTCGCGCCCGGGCCAAATGACGAGTTTTTCCATCCTCCGAACGGTTGGCGGCGAACGATCGCTCCGGTAATCGGGCGGTTGATGTAGGCGTTTCCAACCTCCACGTTTTCCTTCCACTCGGCGATTTCCGATGGATCAAGCGAATGAATTCCACCCGTCAGACCGAATGACGAAGCATTCTGGATCCGGATCGCATCTTGCAAATCGTCCGCGCGGATCAAGCCGAGAACCGGGCCGAAGCATTCGTTGCTGCGATACCAGCTGTCCGGCTTCACGCCGAGGCGGATTCCCGGCGACCACAGCTGCGGGTTGCCATCGATCATCCGGGGTTCCAGCAACCATTCCTCGCCGGGGTCGAGCTGGGTCAGTCCCCGGCGGAGCGTTTCCCCGGGTTCCACCACGACGGGAGTGACGATCGAGTCGTATTTCCACGGTGAACCCACCGCGAGCGATGAGGCGGCGTCCTGCAACTGGCGGCGGAACGCGGAGCTGTTGTACAATCCCGCCTCGACAATCGCGAGCGATGCGGCGGAGCACTTCTGGCCCGAGTGGCCGAAGGCGCTCTTCACCAGATCCTTGACCGCCTGGTCCGGATCCGCGGCAGCGGTGATCACCAGCGAGTTCTTGCCGCTGGTTTCCGCGAACAAACGCATGTCCGGTTTCCAGTCGAGGAACATCTTTGCCGTGTCCCAGCCACCGGTCAGCACCACGCCACCCGTGCGCCCATCGGTTAGAAGCTTCCGACCCACCGCTCCGGGGCAGGAGATGAATTGGAGCACCTCGCGCGGAATCCCCGCGTCCCACAGGCAGTTTGCCAGCACCCAGCCGGTCAGCGTGGTGGCGGAAGCCGGCTTGAGAATCACCGTGTTGCCCGCCATCAGCGCGGCCAGCACGCCGCCGCATGGAATGGCGAACGGGAAATTCCACGGCGGCGTGACGACCACCGTGCCAAGCGGCTCGAAACCGCTGGCGTCCTGAAGCGCCGGATCCGAAAAACCATGCGCATAGTAATTGGCGAAATCGATCGCTTCGGTCACCTCGACATCACCTTCAAAGACGGCCTTGCCGGCATCGAGCACCATGGTAGCGATGATGTCGCCACGTTTGGCCGCGATCGACGCGGCTGCCTGCCGCAGCAGTGCGGCGCGGCCATCCACTCCGAGCGCCAACCAGCCGGCACGCGCGTCCACCGCGGCCTGCAGCGCGCGCTCGACCTGCTCCTCGGATGCCATGGCATGGCGGTATGCCTCAACGCCAGGCCGCGACGGGTCGCGGCCGATCGCCTGGGAAGCTCCGGGTTCCTCGCGCCCGGCGATGCACAGCGGCACCTCGACAGGCTTGGCATCACGCATGGCATCCACCTTCGAACGGATCCATTGGACGTTGTGCGGCAAGGCCCAATCGGTGTCCGCCTCGTTGTGAAATGGCGCGTCCACAGGCAGCGGCCCGGGTTGTTCCGTCGCGCGGTTCTGATGGCGCTGCGGACCGGCGAGCACGGTGTCCTTGCGGGCGCATGCGCGCAGGAAACGGTCACGCTGGGAAGCCCATGAGGCATCACCCGGGGTCATGCCGAAAAGATCCCGCAGGAAATTCTCCTCGGAGGTATTCTCGTCGAGACGGCGCACCAGATAGGCGATGGCGCTGTGGAAATCATCGCGGCTGACAACCGGCGCGTACAACAGCAGGCCGCCGGCCGCGTCATTCACCACTCGGGCCTGGTGGTTTGCCATACCTTCCAACATTTCAAACTCCACCCGATCCTCCACGCCCTCGCGGGTGCGCAACAACATCGCGTAGGCCAGATCAAACAGGTTGTGCGATGCCAACCCGATCCTGACAATCCTCGCGTTTTCCGGGCGGCATCCTTCATGGAGCATCCGTTTGAAATTGGCGTCCACCTCCTCCTTGCTGCCATACGGTGCCAGCGGCCAGTCGTGGAGCTCGGACTCGACTTTTTCCATCGCCAGGTTCGCTCCCTTGACGAGGCGGATCTTGATGCCCGCGCCACCGCGCGCCACGCGGTCGGCCGCCCACGCGTTCAGTTCCTTCTGCACCGGCCAGGCGTCAGGCAGGTATGCCTGGAGCACGACCCCGGCTTCCAGCGACATGAACTCCGGTTCATCGAGCACCTGCACGAACAAGTCACGGGTAAGCGCAAGATCGCGGTATTCCTCCATGTCCAGGTTGATGAACTTCGGGCGGGTTCCGCCCTTGCCATCCGGGACCGGGTGTTTCATGGCGGCACGATAGAGCCGGCGCAGGCGGTCCTTGAGTTTTTCGAGAGTCTCCTCGTGGGCGACCAGGTGAATCTGGCTGAAAATCGCGGATATTTTCACCGAGAGGTAGTCGCAATCCGGCCCCTCGATGCGCGCGAGCACCGCACGCATGCGCTTTTCCGCCTCCTGCTCGCCGAGCACCGCCTCACCAAGCTGGTTGAGGTTCATTTTCATCCCGGCCTTGCGACGGGATTCGAGGTGCGGCCTGAGCCGCTCGTCCTCACCGGGAAGAATGACCGAGTCACTTTCGCCACGGAGTTTTGCGGTAACCAGCGGCATCACCACCCCGGGTGCCACCGCGGATGCGATCGCTCCCATTTTCATCCCCACCCGCTCGACAGGTGGCAGGTATTCCGGCACGCCGTATTCGTTGATCAACGATCGGAACCGCGATGCCGAGCGCGCGGCGGATGGCGGACGAAACACCTGGTCGGCCAGCGCGAACGTCAGCGCCTTGCCGGGGGGATCGTGCATCATGCGCGCCAACTGCGCGGATTGCTTGCGCTCCTCGCGCAACATTCCCTTGCCGGCGCTTTCCAACCATTTGGCGGCGAGATCCACCGCCTCTTTGGCCAAACATTCATCATTCGGGCGGGTGCGGCGGATACGTTCCAACAGCTGGTCGAGGGATTCGGTATTCATGGGTGAGTCGTCTTGTGACGGGCCCTGCCCCATTCCCAACCGGATAAGGAAACACCGGACCATCGGGCACGATGGCTCGATTTCCTGTCCGGAAGGTCATGATTTTTCAGGCACGTCTTTGATGGCGATCATGCCCCCCGCCCTCCTGAAAAATCAAGTGCTTCCTCGGCAGCACGCGGAATGATGCGCGGAAATTACGAATCTGCGCACAATCGGCGTCATCCGCCGGCTCTTCCCAGCCAAGCCCAAACCGGGCTCACTTGTCAAAAAGCACGATCGCCGCACCCGCCTGATCGAGCTTCAAGCTGATAGCTCCGTCTTTCACAGGAAGGTCCTTGTAGCTGGCGCTTTCACGATCGAAAATCTTGAACTTGGCCGCACCGTTGACCTTGAGCTTCACGTCCTGTTCCAGATAGGCGTTGTGATTGGCGAAGAAAAGCGCCTGCTTGCCCGTGTCCGCATATTTTGAGACACTCATGACAAATTCGCCACTCGCAGGTTGGAGCCATAGATCCGCGGGAAACGCGTGATTCTCCAATCCCGGCGGCATGACGCCCTTGCCATCCGGGGAATCAACAGGCTTGTTTTTCAAGTCCTTCGTCCAGGTGGTCGAGTAAATGGCCGTCGGCAGACCGAGCTTGGCGATTTCCTCACGCATCGGCGCGAGCCATGCATTCACCTTCGCAAGATCCAGCCCGTATTGGTTGAACTTGAAGGTGTTCATGTCCATGAATCTCGAACCGATGTGCCACATCGAGGCCCTCAGCCCGCATGCGATCGAGGTCGTCTGTGTGTGCAGCATGCGGTTGTAGTTGCCGATTCCCGGGCGGCCGGGGTCGGACGAACAGTAACGCCCGAGGCGGCTGTCGTTTGCTTGGGCCGTCTTCCAGCCATTGATCAGGTTCTGGAAATTCTTGTGAGGTCCTCTTTTCCAGTGGAAATCATAGAAACTGATGATGTCGGACTTTGCGAGGAACTGCATGCCGTCGCTGTTGTAGGTGCCCGCAAATGTAGGGTGTGTTGGATCCCAGCGATGCACGTTGTCGATATCGCGCGCCCGACCGGCTCCCTGTGCGCCGAAACGATCGGACCACACGTGGTAGGCGGCAATCGTCGGATTTCCACGCAAGCCCCTGAGGAGCTTCTCACACCCCTCGAGATCCTTGTAAACATGGGGGGTATCAAGCAGATCGACGACCATCAGGACCTTGTGCTTTTTGCAAAGCGCCTCGCGCTCGGGCGTATAGGTGCAAAGAATGGCATTGAAGTGCCCCTCGGTGGTGATCACCTGGAGCAGTTTGTCGAACGAGTCCGCGTCCTTGGGCAGCGGGTCGGTGCCGTAGCCGTTGATGAAAATGGCAAGATATGTGTTCAAGTTTCGTTTTGCGGCATCCTCTTTCTGGCCAAGTGCAGGCAGACAGACGGCCATGCAGACGGATAACAACAAGGTCAGGTGTTTCATGATTTGGGTTTCAAGGTTGGGGTTCGAGAGGGACCTTACGCGGAATAAAAGAAGATTCTTAGTTACGGGTGCTTGTCCATGGATGCAGTCTATGCGTTCACGATGCATGAATCCGGTCGGATTTAAAGACAAATTCCTGAGTCGGCTCGGAGACTTGGGGGCAGTCCAACAGTTGCTCGCCCTTCTCCCCAATGTGGCGTTTTCCATCAAGGCCCGGAAATCCCGTTTCGTGATAAACAACCTGCGCGCCGTCGAAGCCTGCGGAGCCGGCAGCGAGGAGGAGACCATAGGCTAAACGGGCCACGAGTGGCATTCGGATGACCGCATCGCGATTTATGTGGAGCAGGATCGCCAAGTCATGGAATCGGGCCAGCCGATCATCAACGCAATTTGCCCCGCTCCCGAGACTGGTTCCAACGCCCTCATTATCTTCAGCAAAATCCCGCTTCGCGATCGGCAGCGGGAAAATCATCGGTCTGGCGGGCATCTGGCGTGAGGCAAACGGCCCGCACGCTCCGGGCCCGGCCATCCGTAGCGTGTCCCAAGCGCTGGAAACCATGCACCGCCGCTTCGGAGAACTGCTCTCCATCAGCGAGTTGGCACGTAGCGCCGGACTTTCACGCAACCAGCTCGGAAGGCAGTTTCAGCGACTCTTCCGCACGTCACCCAGCGAGTATCTTCTCAGAGTCCGCATCGATGCAGCATGTCACCTACTGATAGAGACCGAACGCAAAATCACAGATATCGCACAAGAAATCGGTTTCTTCGATCACAGTCATTTTTCCCGGACATTCCAGCGGCTACGTCGCATTCGCCCCCAAGCCTATCACCGCCGACATACGGTACAGTGAGGCTGGGACCCATCCTGAATTTTTCTGAAGCCCTAAGTCCTTGTCGGCCTCAACTTCCAGCCAGTGACAGAGGTTGAAGTTGAAAGCAACCTGCGGGTGGTCGACTTTGCGCACGACCTCCACAATAAACGGCAGACTTTATGTTCACCCGTTGGTCAACGACGTGCCGGTGGGACCAGATGGTGCCATTGTGGCAGTGACCACCACGGTCTGGGTTGCCTCCAATTTGAGACGGATCTCACAGATCCAATCAGGCGCGAGGATTACCTATTCTGGAATCAGCTTCGAAATGGCCGAAGTTGCGCCAAGGTTAATCCCCATGGCGTCTCATTTCCTGGTTGGCTTGCGGCCCTTTGGTTTCGGGTAACGGATCGGCCCGCTCATGACGGGTTTGGCGTCCGGGTTCCGCAACGCGGCAATCTGGTCGCGCAGGTGAGCTGCCAGTTCGAACTCCAGCCGCGATGAAGCCTCGCGCATTTCCTCCTCCAGCGCGGAGATGACCCGGATCCTGTCGTAGGTCTCGTCACTCTCGGACACCAGCGAGCGGTTGAGCTCCTCTGCCTGGCCGCGTTCGTATTCCAACGTGTGCAGGCTCTGTTGAAGCGCCCGCTTGACGCTCTGCGGGGTGATGCCATGGGCGTCGTTGTACGCCTGTTGGATCGAGCGCCGGCGCTTGCTCACATCGACGAGCGTCCGGATCGAATCCGTGATCTTGTCGCAGAACAAAACACATTCCCCCGCGATGTGCCGGGCGGCCCGGCCGGCCGTCTGGATCAACGAGGTTTCGTTGCGCAGGAATCCTTCCTTGTCCGCATCGAGGATGCAAACCAGCGAGACCTCCGGCAAGTCGAGCCCTTCGCGCAGCAAGTTGATCCCGACCAGCACGTCCACCGCCGCCGAACGGAGCTGGCGCAGGATTTCCACACGCTCGACCGCATCGATGTCCGCATGGATGTAGCGGACTTTCAAGCCGGTGCCCTGGAGGTATTCGCTCAGATCCTCCGCGGTTTTCTTGGTGAGCGTGGTGACCAGCACCCGTTCGTGGCGTTCGACCCGCTGGCGGCAGAGCTCGATGGTTTCATCGATCTGGCCTTTGAGCGGCCGCAGCGTGATCACCGGGTCTAACAATCCTGTGGGGCGGATGATTTGCTCGACGACCAGCGGCGTTCCAGGGCGCGTGGGATCAAACTGTGAAACCGGCTCGGCGTTGCCGCTGGGAACGACCCTGATCTTGTTTTTCGGGATACCCTTCTTTTCGTTGCGCGGGGGCAGCGCGATGTAACCGCGGTTTTCAGGCCGGGAATTGATCAGCTCGAAGGGCCCCGGCGTTGCGGAGACATAGAGCCGCTGGCGGGTCATCTGCATGAACTCCTCAAACCGCAGCGGCCGGTTGTCGAGCGCGCTGGGCAACCGGAAGCCGTGCTCGACCAGCACGGTCTTGCGGCTCTTGTCCCCCTCATACATGCCGCCGATCTGCGGGATCGTCGCATGACTCTCATCGATCATCAGCAGGAAATCATCCGGAAAGAAATCCAGCAACGTATGCGGCCGGGCCCCCGGCTCGCGCCCGGTGAGGTGCCGGGAGTAATTTTCAATCCCCTGGCAGAATCCCATTTCGGCCATCATTTCCAGATCGTAATCGGTGCGCATCCGCAGACGTTGCGCCTCCAGCAGCTTGTTTTCCTTCTCGAACGCCGCCACCCGCTCATCCAGCTCGCGGCGGATCTCGATGGCCGCGCGCTTCATCTTGTCGCCCGGCGTGACGAATTGTTTGGCCGGAAAAAACGTGTGGCCGACCAGACGCTCGATGACCGTTCCGGTGAGCGCGTTGATGCTGGAAATCCGCTCGACCTCATCATCGAAAAACTCCACCCGGATCGCGGTTTCATCCAGATAGGCAGGATGGATTTCCACCACATCACCGCGCACCCGGAACTTGCCGCGGCCGAATGCGACGTCGTTGCGCTCGAACAACATGCCTACCAGCGCGTTGAGAAAATCCGCGCGCGAAAGCTTCTGACCTGCCCATACCGGAAACATCATGTTCTCGTAATCCTCCGGCGAGCCCAAGCCGTAGATGCACGAGACGGAGGCCACCACGATCGTGTCGGGCCGGGTCAGCAGCGAACCCATGGTCGCGAGCCGCAGACGCTCGATCTCGTCGTTGATCGACGAGTCTTTCTCGATATAAGTGTCGCTGCGCGGGATATAGGCTTCCGGCTGATAGTAATCGAAGTAGGAAACGAAATATTCGACCGCGTTGTGCGGGAAGAAATTCTTGAACTCGGAATAGAGCTGTGCGGCCAAGGTCTTGTTGTGGCTCATGATCAGTGTCGGCTTGCCGTGCCGCGCGATCAGGTTGGCCATGGTGAAGGTTTTTCCCGACCCGGTCACGCCAAGCAGCGTCTGGTGGCGGTTGCCCGCCGCCAGCGACTTCGACAGTTTTTCGATCGCCTGCCCCTGGTCGCCCTGCGGCTGGTAATCGCTGACCAATTGGAATTCCATGTGCCGCCAGTGATAAACCCGGCATCGGGCGTCCGCAAGGAACTCGTCAGCCCGACATGCCCCAGCCCGCATACCCCATAATTTGCCCGTTGCCTCCGGCTGCGCTCTGGCACAAGCTGCGGCTGCCAATGGCCGAAACAATCCCCGCAGTTGAAATCCGCAACCTGGTGAAGGACTTCAAAACGTCTTTTCGCCGCACGCCGCTGCGCGCGGTGGACGGTGTCTCGATCCGCATCATGCCCGGCGAGGTTTACGGCCTGATCGGACCGAACGGCTCCGGCAAATCGACGACGATGAAGGCGCTGCTCGGACTGGTCGCCCCAACCTCCGGCCAATGCGCGATTTTCGGCAAGGATTCCCTGAAGGTGGATTCCCGCAACGAGGTGGGGTTCCTCCCGGAAAACCCGTATTTCTACAAACACCTGACCGGCGTGGAAACGCTGCGCTTCTACGGCAAACTCTGCGGCATCGGCGGGCGGCAGCTCGCGGACCGCGTGAACGAACTGCTGGAACTCGTCGACCTCACCTCAGCCCGCGACCGCCGGATCGGCGGATACTCGAAGGGCATGCTGCAGCGCATCGGTCTCGCCCAGGCGCTCATTCAGGAACCGCGGCTTGTGATCCTCGATGAGCCGACCGCCGGCGTCGATCCGGTCGGCTCGCGCCAGATCCGCGACATGATCCTCAAACTCCGCGAACGGAACATCACCGTGTTTCTCTGCTCCCACCTTCTCGAACAGGTCCAGGAGGTCTGCGATCACGTCGGCATCATTTCACAAGGCCGGATGATCCGCGAAGGACGCTTGGACGATCTGATCGCGATCGAGGACCAGACGGAAATCATCCTGCGCGACGCCACCCCTGAGCTGGTCGCGCACATCCATCAACTGGTCGCCGCCAGCCCCGGCACCACCGTCATCCGCTCCGGCAAACCCCGTACCACTCTGGAAAGGCTTTTCCTCCGCGAAATCCGCGAAGAAAAACGATGAACCCCTCCCCCAACCACACAGCCAGGGCCTCACACGCCGGCCGCATCGTCGTGATCGCGACGCATACTTTCACGCAGCTCGTCCGCATGAAGGTGTTCTATTTCCTCGCGATCTTCGCCATGATTGCGATCGCCAGCAATTTCTTCGATCTGCCGCAGCACGAGGGACCGGAAGCAGTCGGTGCCGGGGTCCTGCAATCGATCAAAAGCTGGTCGCTCGGCGCGATGACCCTGTTCTCGGTGGTGCTCTGCGTGGTGGCCACCGCCCTGCTGCTGCCGAAGGACATCGAGGACCGCACGCTCTACACCATCCTCGCGAAACCCGTGCCGCGCATCGATTACCTTGCCGGAAAATTGTTAGGAGTCCTGCTGCTGGTGCTGGTCTCGCTCGCGCTGATGGATCTGCTGATGACCGCGGTGCTCCACGTGCGCACCTCGATGGTCATTGCGGAGCAGCGGGAAATCGCCCAGGCGCTCGGCTGGCCGCAGGCGGAGATTGACTCGATGCTCGCGGAAACCATGGCCAACGGCCCGGGCTGGTCGCTCCAGGGCGCGGTGTTCGCGGTGTTTCTCCGCGCATCGATCATGGCCTCGATCGCCCTGCTGGTCTCGACGTTTTCGACCAGCACCTTGTTCACCACGGTCGTGGGCTTCCTGATCTACTTCATCGGTCATTTCCAGGCGGATGCCCGCGAGGTCTATCTCCACGCCGGCCAGGACGGGGAAGGCATGCTGGCACGCGCCGCAGCCACCTTGTTCTCACTGGTCTTCCCGGACTTCCAGCTTTTCAACGTGATCGACGCGGTGATCGAAGGCCAGGCAATGCCCTTGATCGTACTGGGCAAGCTCACGATCGTCGCGCTTTACTACGCTCTGTTCTACACCTTTGCCTCGTGGTTTGTTTTCTCAGACAAGGAATTCTGAATCCGTGAGACTCCGGCAAAAATCAGCAATCCTGTGCATCGCCCTCCTCGTTTTCGGAGCGGCACGCCTGCCGTTCGAAGCCGGACTTGCCCGGGAATTGCGCGCCGCCAGGCTATTTCCACAACCCATGGAAATCACCACCAGCGAGCGCATCGGCCAAACCAGCTCGGCCGTCGCCCTCGGCGGATTGCGCACCCTCGTCGCCACTTTCTTCAACCTGCGCGCCTTCACGTATTTCACCGAACAGCGCTGGACCGACGTGGCATCCACCTTCGACACGATCGTCGATCTCGCACCCCGCACCCGTTACTATTGGGAAACCGGATCCTGGCACTTGGCCTACAACGCCGCATCCTACTACATCAATGATTCCAAACTCCCGCCGCTACGCCGGCGCGAGGCATGGCGGTTCTCGATCATCAGCGGCCGCGAGTTCCTCGAACGCGGAATCCGCAACAATCCGGACGATTGGAGCCTCCACGCCAACCTCGGCATGCTCCTCTCGGATTCCAACAAGTTCCCGGCCTTCCGCGACACCAACGCCACCTTCAGTGCCGCAGCCGAAGCCTACCGCAAGGCCGCGGCAACCGGCAAGGCGCGCGGCTATGTCCGCCGCTCGTGGTTCTACTCGCTCGCCCGCATCAGCGGCCGCGAAACCGAAGCCCTCGCCCTCGGGAAAAAACTCTATGCGGAATACCCGTTGAACCGCACCACCACCCTGCTGACTCTGCTGACAATCCTCGAATTCCACGAAAACCCGGACATCGACCCCGCCGCCCGTGCCACCGAGCTTTTCGGTTCCCCCGAAAAAGCCTACCGCGCCATGACCATCCACTGGCGCCGGACCCACGAACAATTCCCGGTTTACGGCGTCTCCCAAGCCATCGAGTCCCTTGAAAAACAGCTTCAAATCCCACCTGCGGAAAGCGTGCTCAATCAACCACTGCCACCACCGCAACGCGCCGACGACTGGTTCCGCAACTGATCAACCCCGCGGCTCAGGGCTTCCTGGAAGATCACAACAGGAGCGGACTTCCCACGGTGGGTTTCGTCTCGACAGCCCCCCTCGCCGCCGTCACAATTCTCCTCCCACCCCGCTTTCTCCATGCGCATCGCTCTATTCGGTGACATTCATGCCAATCTGGAAGCTCTTGAGGCTGTTCTCAAGGACGCCGAAGGGCAGGAAGTCACGGATTACGTCTGCCTCGGAGACGTCGTCGGCTACAACGCCGACCCGGTCGCCTGCCTGGAAAAGGTCGAGGCCATGAACTGCCCGACGGTCAAGGGCAACCACGATGAGGACGCAGCAGGCTCCCATTCCCTCGACACCATGAATCCGGTCGCCGCCGCCGCCCTCGAATGGACGCGCCAGCAACTCAGCCCGGAACAACGCCATTGGCTCAACCGCCTGCGCATGGTCCGCCAGGTCGCGGACTTCACCGTGGTTCACAGCACCCTCGACCAGCCGGCCAACTGGAACTACGTGACCAACCGCTTCGACGCGATGTCGAACTTTTCCTATCAGTTCACCCAGATCTGCTTTCACGGCCACACCCACGTGCCACGCGTCTACGTGAAAAACGACCGCGTCAGCGAAATTCCCGCCGAATCCGTGGCCATCGAGAAAGGCTCGAAATATTTCATCAATGTCGGCTCCGTCGGCCAGCCGCGCGATGGCGACTGGCGCGCCTGCTACGCAATCTACGACATCGAACACAAGCTGATCGTCTTCCGCCGCGTGGAATACGACATCGCCACCACCCAGAAGAAAATCATCGCCGCCGGCCTGCCGGAAATGCTGGCCGAACGCATCGCGGAGGGAAGATAACCCGCGGCCCGCCACCCTACCCACCCTTGGCATGCATCATGCTGGGTGGCTTCCATGGAAAAAATCGGATTTCTTCTGGATATGGATGGCGTGATCTACCGTGGATCCCGCCTGATCGATGGTGCCGCGGATTTCATCGTTCTCCTCCGCAGGCGCGGCATCCCGTTTCTGTTTCTCACGAATAACAGCCAGCGGACTCGCCGCGACGTCGCCCACAAGCTGACACGCATGGGCATCCCGGCGGATGCGGACGACGTTTTTACCTGCGGCATGGCCACCGCCCGCTACCTCGCAAGCCGCCACCCGGGAGGTACCGCCTACGTGATCGGCGAAAACGGCCTCACTTCCGCCCTCTTCAAAAACGGCTACACGGTCGTCGATGATGACGCGGATTTCGTGGTCGTCGGCGAAGGCCGGACGCTCTCGTTTGAGATGATCGAAAAAGGCGTCCGGCTGGTGCGGAAGGGAGCCAAACTGATCGCCACCAACCTGGATCCATCATGCCCGACCGAACAAGGGATCCGCCCCGGCTGCGGTGCCATCGTTTCGATGATCGAAAAAGCCACGGGAAAACAGGCATTCTCGGTTGGCAAGCCCAGCCCCGTGATGATGCGTGCGGCGCGCAAGCAACTCGGCCTCACCACCGACCAAACCATCATGGTGGGAGACACCATGGAAACCGACATCCTCGGCGGCACCCAGATGGGATACCGCACCGTGCTGGTTCTATCAGGCGGCACCGCACAGGAGGATCTGGCGAATTTCGCCTACTCGCCGGACCACGTCCTGCCATCCATCGCGCACATCCCGCAACTCCTCCTCGGGGAAATGCGCAGGGTGAGCTGACGCCCACTGCATGCGGCGTATCGAACTCGACGCTCGACGCCAAAGTATCCATCTGCCAGCCTACACGGACTTCTAAGCAAGCCGCTGGCGATGGAAAAACACCGACAACTCCCAGCCATTGATTCCCAATCCCGGGGAATCCACGCTGGCGGTCATTCCGATTTTCTCAAAGTCTGCCATTCCAATCAGAGATTGCGGGAGCAGAAGGCGAGGTTGCGCCGCAGACTGGCGAACCTTTGCCACCCCCGTGGACTCATTGGTGGTTTTTTGGTGTTCAGACGTCGCTTGAAACTGGATCGGAAACTGCACGCTCGCTTTGAACTTCCATACGCGATGTTCATCGGAAACGACTGTGCGACATCGCATCAGCGTGCGGCACATGCTGTTGGGCGCAGGCTTTTGTTATGCCCCCCTTTGGCGGCAATGTTTGGAGTCGCAATCGGACTGACCACTGCGGCGGTGTATTCGCTCTTCGCGGATCCGTGGACGTATCTCTATGCGACCGGGCAACCCAAATTCAGGATACCTGCATGGTGGATACTTGTGGAAAGCGGACTTGCTGGCATTATTGCAGGCACTCTCGCGGCAGGTTTGTGCGCCGCTATCGTCAGGAAACGCAACGCACCTCGATCATGAGGGAAGGGATCTCCCATCATCCACAACAGCCACCAGCAACACGGCCGATTTTTTCGAAGTCAGTGGCGGGCAAAAGTAAAATCATCACCTTGGCAGCGGTCATCATCGGTGTGTTTGCCATCTGGTGGATCTGGATCCGGCCGGAACGCCACGTGCATTGCATCAAAGTGGCGTCCTTTCATCTGAACGGCTACTCCCATGACCACGGCGGATCATTTCCCGCCAGCGAACGTGGCTGGGGTGACGCATTGTTGCTGCTGTCATCGGACAAATCCGATTTCAGCTGGCTGCCATTTTTTCTCGGCGTGGGTGACGATGGTTCTTATCTGCGGCACGCCATGACCTATGGCGAGGATGTCGTTGAGGAGAAGTGCTCACGGATCTACGTGCAAGGACTCAACAACAAATCCGACCCTTCAATCGCCCTACTGTTCGACCGCAATTCCGTGAAAGGTGGCGATCATTTCCATGGTCTTCCGGGAAAGAAGAAGTTGCGGGAAGCAATAACGGTGGGCGGAGCGTTCATGACCATTACTGACGATAGGTGGCCGGAGTTCGTAAGGCAACAGCGGGAATTGCTGCGCATCGAGGGATTTTCTGAAATGGCGATTGCCGATGTGTATGGTCCAGCCCCCCGGTAAATCGACACATACTTCAACCGCCGTGACGTCAAAACCACAGCAATGTGTCGCGCATGGTCAGATAAATACCCGCCAGCAGCAGCAACCCTCCGGTGATTTTCAGAATCACGGGCTGAACCTTCTGGATCCCGCCAGCCAACCGGGATGCGGCGCGGCTGCTGAAGATCATGACCAGCGCGAATCCCGCAACAGGGGCGGCGGTCCCGATGCCGTAGAGGATCACCGGCACCAGAATGTCCCTGCTGCCCAGTGCGAGAGGAATCAGGCTGCCGAAAAACAAGGCGGCCGAAACGGGACAAAATGACAGGGCAAACAGGAAACCCAGCACCCACTCGCCGAACACACCACGGGCCGCCCATCTCTCCGCACTCGCCTGGCTGGCGACGCCCATGCGCACCGGCAGGGACAACAAGCCCGTCAGGATCATGCCGGTGAGAACCAACAGCGGACCTAACAAAGGCGTCATCCAGCGCTGCAACCCATGCGACAGCGACGGCGCGGAGGCCATGCCCAGCCCCAACAAGCCGGCAATGACCGCGTAAGCCGCGATCCTGCCAAGCGTGTAGGCAACCGTTCCGGTGATGGCGCGCCTGCGGCTCTCCACACGCCTTGCGAGATAGGCGGTCGCCGCAAGATTCGTGGCCAACGGACACGGACTCACCGCAGTCAACAATCCAAGCCACAGCGCGCCGCCATAAAGCGCGATACCGGTCATGGCTTCAGCTGCTTGTGAATTTCCTCAGCGAGATAGGCGCGGAAGGCGTCCGGTTCATCCAGCAATTCCCAGATTTTATCCATGTCGGTCCAGCGTTGCTCCTTGCCGTCCACGCGGACGCTGATGACCACCGCCTTGGTGGTCAGCTGATAGTCCTTGATGCAATGCCGGTTGGCGGGTTCATCGACATCGACCACACGGAAGACGAGTTTGCCGCTGGCGATTTCATCAGCGAAGTCTTTCTCCGCGGTCGCGGTGGCAAGGGCTTCGATCTTCTTGCAGGACTTGCAACGGACGCCATTGCGGAAATAGGTCATCACGACCTGCTTGCCAGCAACCACTGGCAGTGACTCGGCAGCTTTTGGAGAGCTGGCGGCCCGGGTGCTTTCCCTGAGTTTCTCATATTCGCGGTATCCCCAGACAGCCAGGCTGCCCAGCGCGAATACCAACAAGACACTGCGGATGATGGTTTTCGATTTCATATGGAGTCCTCAACCAGGGTCTATTGCTTGAGCATCTCCTCGAGTTCCTTGTCAGAAGGAACCCTGCCCGCCACCTTGAGTTTGCCATCCACCACCAACGCCGGCGTGATCATGACCCCGAAATCGGCATAGCGCATGAAGTCGGTGATTTTCTCCAGCTCGTAATCGATACCGAGCCGGTCCGCAGCAGCCTGGGTGGCGGCGGTCAGCGTGTTGCATTTGGCACATCCCGTGCCGAGGATTTGTAGTTTCATCGTGGTGGATTTGGATAGATGGAAGATCAATGCTGGAAAATGGCACCGAAACACCAGCCGGTCAGAGTGGCGAGAACGACCGTGAGTCCGATGAATGCCAACGCCTTGCGGGTGCCGAGAATCGAACGGATGACAATCATGTTGGGCAGGCTGAGCGCGGGCCCTGCAAGCAACAGCGCCAACG
The DNA here is from genome assembly GCA_964399305.1 of uncultured Luteolibacter sp. Taxonomy (GTDB): domain Bacteria; phylum Verrucomicrobiota; class Verrucomicrobiia; order Verrucomicrobiales; family Akkermansiaceae; genus Luteolibacter. Next base: position 41,278 of record CAYNQJ010000018.1, on the reverse strand, counting down.
CCGGTCCTTTGCCCATGCCGCTGCCCAGCAATCCCTGGATAACCGGGATTTCGGTAAGCGTGGCAAAATACATCAATGCGCCCGCCACAGAGGCGAATGCGTTGGCTCCAAGCGAATTCCCACCCAGCCATGTGGAGATCCATTCCGATGGAACCCACCCCTCGTGACCGGGCCGCCCGAGGAGAAAACCCGCAACCAGCACTCCGAGAACCAGCAGCGGAATGATCTGCTTGGCATACGACCACGACTGCGCGAACCACTCACCCGTTTCCCCGGGTTTCCCAGCCGTCATCCATGCAAGACCGGCCGTCGCCGTGAGAAATGCCGCTTCCGGATGCCCCACATATGCGGCCGTCACAGTGGCACAGGCGGTAGTGAGAACCTTCCATGCGGAACATCCGTGCCAACGCCAGAGCATCCACGCCAACAACGCCGCCAGCCCCGAGGTGACCAGCCACTTCACCGGGTAAACCGCCGCGAAAAACCCGCTGTCGCCCGCACCACTCCAATTGGCAAACACCAATATGCCAACCAAAACGGCAATGAAGCCACCCGTCTGCCACAGCGGCCGCATGGGACCATCATCCGGGATTTGCACGGCCGCAGCGTGACGCTCGCGCTCTTCCCGGCGGAACAACCATGCCATCGCCACCCCGATGATGATGCTGAAAAACACCGCACTGATCGCACGGGCCACTCCCAGCTCCCATCCCAGCACACGTGCCGTTAGAATGATCGCGAGAGCGTTGATTGCCGGACCGGAATAGAGAAATGCGGATGCCGGACCAATGCCCGCACCAAGCCGGTAAATGCCCGCAAACAATGGCAGCACCGTGCAGGAACACACCGCGAGAATCGTCCCGGACACGGAGGCCACACCATACGCAACCACAGGCTTCGCCTTGCTGCCGAGATAGCGGATCACCGAGTTCTGGCTGATGAACGCTCCAATCGCCCCGGCAATGAAAAACGCCGGCACCAGACATAAAATGACATGCTCACGGGCATACCAACGGGCCAACTCCAGCGACTCCCGGACCGCGCCGTCAAATCGCGGCGTGCCAATCGGCAGAAAATACAACGCCACCAGCAAGCCGATCAGCCACCCCGCGCTCTTGATCTCGGCACTTGGAATTTTCATTTCCCCACGAGGGACGACGGTTGGATCTCACAGTCGCGGACACATAACGAAATCTCCGATACACATGGCATCCTGAGCCGGTAAAAGATCTTCTTGCCGCGCTTCTCATCCGCAATCACCCCGGCATTCTTCAGCACCAACAAATGCTGGGAAACCGTCGGCCCGCTCAAGCGACCGAACTCGGTCGGCTGCAATAATTCACACACACAGCGCTCTCCCTCCGCCAATCGCTCCACGATCGCCAGCCGCGCCGGATGCCCCAGTGCCTTGTATACCATCGCCCGCTCTTTCAAAGTCATGAGTATTTATTTAGCTAAATAACTAATAAATCAATGAAAAAAACATGATTTTTCACAACACGCGCAGCGTGACACCCTCCATGTCACTCCACCCCGACACTCCACCCCGACACTTTGTCGGCGGACTGGCAATGGATTAGATCCATAGGCCCTCACCAAGCCAGCTGATGACACCCAGGGGGAGGAAATGAAGCAACCCTTGAGACGACATGGCCATGTTCATGCATTACACTCTTCGCTTTCCAACTTCGCACGGGCAGCGGCAAGTCTTGCCATTCTTTCTGGGGAAACTTTCGGGTATTCCAGTCCCATGTTCTGGATCGCCATGGTCACGATATCGGCCACCATCGCGCGGGCGACGTATTTGCGGTCCGCAGGAATGATATGCCATGGCGCGTGTTTGGTGCTTGTGGCGCTGATCGCATCTTCGAAAGCCTTGCGATAAGCATCCCAGTGTTCGCGCTCTTCAATGTCCGCTTCTGAAAATTTCCAATGCTTTTCCGGGTTGGTGAGGCGCTCGAGAAAGCGGCGTTTCTGCTCCTCCTTCGACACGTGCAGGAAAAATTTCAGAATCAGGGTTCCATTGCGCGCGAGGTGTTTCTCAAAATGATTGATGTCTTCATATCGCTTCTCCCAGAACCGCTTGTCGGGTTTGGCGGGAGCACCCGGACCAAGCCATTCGGGGTGGACTTTGACAACCAGCACATCTTCAAAATACGAGCGGTTGAAAATCCCGATGCGACCCCGCTCCGGCAGGGCTTTCATGTAGCGCCAGAGGAAATTGTGATCGAGTTCCTCTGCCGAAGGTTTTTTAAAGCTATAGACCTGACAGCCCTGCGGGTTCACGCCGGACATGACGTGACGAATCGTGCCGTCCTTACCTGCCGCATCCATCGCCTGGAACACCAGGAGAACCGAGTGGGTGTCGCTGGCGTAGAGCAACTCCTGAGCGGCGGCGAGCCGCTTGCGGTTTTCCTCCAGGATTTCCGATGCGCGTTCCTTGATGAATTCCTTCCCAAGTTCCTGGGCCTCCTTGGTTGCGGTCCAGTCGGTCACATAGTCATTGAGCTTCACCTTCGAACCCGGAGTCACATGGAATTCCTTGAGCAGTTTCCGTTGGATCATGATAGTGGATGGATTGCACTCAGGAGGAAACGGCCAGCCGGACTGTCACATATCTTCCCTTGTCTTTATTTCATGACACCACCCGTCCCGACTGAGGTCAAGTAACAACCGGGGCACGGTGCCAGACCTATCCCTATGGGACAAGCGATGGAAAATGAATTGCCCTGCTCCCCCCGATCCATCAGATTGATCCCGCAAGGATGAATGGAAAATGCTCCTTCCCTGCGACATCCGGCACTCCGCGCCACCGTAAGAACTCCAACCACACACCCACCATTTCACATGCAAACCTCCCTAGCCAAAATCCCGGCTCTGGCACTTCTGCTCGTGTCCCTGGCAAGTCCCACGCTGACGGCCAATACCTGGGTGGACCCGGAAGTCGCGACTAAGGAAAACCCGGATTTCCTGATCCAAGGCGAATATGTCGGCGAGAGCGGGGGCAAGAAAACCGGAGTGCAGGCCTCTGACATCGGCGGCGGACGGTTCCTTGTGGCCACCTACCAGGGCGGCCTGCCCGGCGCTGGCTGGGACCAATCCAAAATCGACTCCCAAGTGCTCGATCGCGAAGCCCTGAAGAAAAAAACCGCCAGCCTCAAACGCATCGAGCGCGTCAGCAAGACCATGGGACTGAAAGCCCCGGAAGGCGCGGTGATCATTTTCAACGGGGAAAAATCGGATGTCATCCAGGGAACCGTGGACAAAGGCCTGATGTGGCCCCCTTCCGTCACTACCAGGACATTCGGCAGTTTCGACATGCACCTGGAATTCCGCATGCCCTACAAGCCCGCCACCCCGATCACCAACCAGGACCGCGGCAACAGCGGAGTCTATATTTTCGACCGCTACGAGTGCCAGCTGCTCGATACTTTCGCGATGGATTACAACCCGGAGAAACATCCGTTGCCGCTCCAGTCCGACAAAAAACAATGGGGAGGCTGCCTCTACCTTTTCAAAGTCGCAGACCTGAACATGTGTTACCCACCGCTTCAATGGCAGACCTACGACATCCAGTTCACGGCGCCGGTTTTCACCGATGGCAAAAAAACCGCCAATGCCCGGATCACCTTGTTTCACAACGGTGTGAAAATCCACGATAACGTGGAACTGCCCAAAGGCACCGGCATGGGCGGGAGCCGCCCCGAAATCGCCAGCGGCATCATCAATTTCCAAGGCCACGGCAATCCGGTCGCCTTCCGCAACGTCTGGATCAAGGAAAAGTGATTTTCATGAAAACAAACCCAACCCACACCAGTAAAAGCCGCACCATGAGATATCTGATCACCCTTTTCACCGCACTCGCCGGAGCGGCCTTCGCCGCAGAATGGAAACCCATGTTCAATGGCAAGGACCTCACCGGCTGGGACGGCGATCCTAAGCTCTGGAGCGTGGTTGACGGAGTCATCACCGGCGAAACCGACGACGCGGGACGCAAGGTCGCCGCAAACACCTTCCTGATCTGGAAGGGCGGCGAACCCGCCGACTTCGAAATGGAATTCAAGGCGCGCGTCACCGGCAACAACTCCGGCGTCCAATACCGCAGCAACAGCCCGGACCCCACCAAATGGGTGGTCGGCGGCTATCAGTTCGACCTCCACCCGGACAAGGCATACCTCGGCATGCTCTATGAGGAACGCGGCCGCGGAATCGCCTGCACACGCGGCCAAAAGGTGAAACTCGCCGACGGCCCACAGGAAACCGGGAAACTCGATGTCGAGGACGTGAATCTCGGCGAGTGGAACAGCTACCGGATTGTCGCAAAAGGCAACGTCCTCCAACACTACGTGAACGGCAAACTGGCCGCCGAAATCGAGGATGTCTCGGACGCCAAAAAAGCCATGAAAGGCATCATCGCCCTGCAACTCCACGCCGGCCCGCCCATGAAGGCGGAGTTCAAGGACCTGCGCTGGCGTCCGCTCGGAGACGCTGCCAAGAAATAGCCTGCCGCGTCCGCCACGATTCAGCCGGGCCTGATCCCATGCGGATCAGGCCCTCTTGTTTTTCATCAGGACAGGCAAGTTCATCCCGGCCGAATTTTTTGAAAAGCCCCTGCAAGTGCCGCCGTATCGAGCGCGCTGCGCCCACCAGGCCGTATCGCACCCCCAAAAACCGGATTTCCCCCCCACCCGAAAAACCACCCATGAAATACCCGAAAATGCTCATCATGGCGGTGGCAGCCGTCCTCGCTGCCGCCTCACCCGTGATCCCGGCCGCCGAAGCCACCCGCGGCAAGGTCTCCCTCAAAATCATCAAGGCGGTTTACGGCGGCGCGAAAGGCGAGAAGGACGTCACCTCTCTCATTGCCTCCAAGGTTACCGAGAGCGGCCTCTCCATCCCGATCGACAACCAAACCCTCCAGGGCGACCCCAGCCCGCAGGCTCCCAAAAAACTCACCCTCGATTACGAACTGGACGGCAAACGCTTTACGAAGGATTTCGCGGAAAACACCAACCTGTCCATTCCCGAAGGACGTCTTGAGGACTTCACCGCCAAATACAAGGTGGCCAAGGGGTTCAAACTGGAACGCGTTTACCAAGTTCCACCATCCCAGGGATCCTGGGTCTCAATGACGGTCCGCGATGACGGCATTCTCTACTGTGCCGACCAATACGGGGCGATCTATCAGGTCAGGCCGCCCGGCGGACCGGAATCCGGATTGGCCGTCGCTCCTGTCAAATTCCAGCTCCGTGGCGCCCACGGCCTGCTCTGGCACAAGGGCGTTCTCTGGGTCACCGCCAACGAGGGACCTGAACAAAGCGGACTGTGGAAAGTCACCGATACCGACAAGGACGGCCACCCGGACAAGCCGGAACTCATCAAGGGCCTGCGCGGCGGTGGCGAACACGGACCCCACGCGCTCGTCGCCTCCCCGGATGGCGCATGGATCTATCTGGCCGCCGGCAACCACACCGACATCCCGGAATTCCAAAGCAGCCTCATGCCCAAACACTGGGGCGAGGACCAATTGCTCCCGCGCCGCCCCGATGCCAACGGCCACGCCACCAACCGCATGGCTCCCGGCGGATGGATCGCCCGCTTCAAACCGGAAGACGCCGCCAAATGGCAGTTGTTCTCCGGCGGCTACCGCAATCAGTACGACATCGCATTCAACGAACATGGGGATCTTTTCACCTTCGACGCCGACATGGAATGGGACTTCGGCATGCCATGGTACCGGCCGACCCGCATCTGCCACGTCACCCCCGGATCCGAGTTCGGCTGGCGCTTCGGCACCGGCAAATGGCCGGAATACTACGAGGACAGTATGCCGCCATTGCTGAACATCGGCCCCGGATCCCCTACCGGCATGCTCTCCGGAAAGGGCGCACGCTTCCCCGAAAAATACCAAAAGGCCGTCTACGCGCTCGATTGGACCTTCGCCACCATCTACGCGCTCCACCTCACGCCAAGCGGCGGCAGTTACACCGCCGAACGCGAGGAGTTCCTCGCAGGCAACGGCCTGGCACTGACCGACGCGGTGATCGGCACCGACGGCGCGATGTATTTTCTAACCGGAGGCCGGCGTTCCAACTCGGCCCTGTGGCGGGTGAGCTACACCGGCACCCCTCCCGCCAAGGCGGTTGTTTACAAAAACAAAAACCAATCCCTTCCGGAGACGTCCGCCGCCATCAAGGGGGTCGGCAGCGCTGACCGTGTGACACGCCACCAGTCACGTATCGCGCTCGAGCTTGCCGGCATTGACACGATCGCCCCGCTCCTGCCCAAAGCCCGCACTCCATGGCAGGTCATCACCCTTTCCATCGCCGCAGCCCGTGCAGGAAAACCCGAACACGTGCCCGCCATCCTCAAGGCGCTCGATTCCCTGGATTGGAAAAAACTCGATACCGCCCAGCAAATCAACTGGCTGCGCGCGGCCTCCCTCGCCTTCGCCCGCCACGGCTATCCGGATGAAGATTCCCGCAAGCAGGTGCTCGCGAAAATCGACGCCGCATTTCCGGCGGACGATGACATGCTCAACCGCGAACTCTGCCGCATGCTCTGCTACCTCCAGGCCCCAGGGATCGTCGCCCGCACTCTCGCGCTGATGGACAGCACCGGCCCCGGTGCGCCGCCCGACTGGCTGGAACTCGCGAGCAGGAATCCTCATTACGGAAACGCCGTAAGCGCCATGATCCACAACCTTCCACCCACGCAGGTCATCCATTACATCTATTGTCTCCGCGCGGTGAAAGGCCCATGGCAGGCGGATGAACGCAAACGCTTCTTCGCATGGTTCCCCAAAATCTCAGGCCGCTCCGGCGGCAACAGCTACGCCGGATTCCTCAGGGACCTCAGCGCCCAAGCCGTCGCCAATGCGTCACCTGAAGAAAAGGAAAGCGTCACCAAACTCGCTCAAACACCGCCCGCGAACCCCTTCGCCAACCTGCCCAAGCCGAAGGGACCCGGCAAGGCATGGACCGTGGCCGATGTCGAAAAAGTTGCCAGCTCCGGCCTGGACAAGGCTGATCGCGAAAACGGCCGGCTCATGTTCCAGGCGTCTCTCTGTTCGGCGTGCCACCGCTTCGGCGGCGAAGGAGGATCGGTCGGCCCCGACCTTACGACGGTCGCGGGACGGTTCACCGCCCGCGATTTCGCGGAAGCCATTCTCGAGCCCTCCAAGGCGATCTCCGATCAATACGAGTTCACCCAGCTGAACCTCAAGGACAACCAAACCCTGGTCGGCAGAATCTTGCGCGAGGAGGCGGGACAAACGGTCGTCGCCAGCAATCCGTTCGATTTCAGCCAAACCACCAGCGTCCCGACCGATTCGATCGTTTCAAAAAAACCATCGGCCGTGTCACCCATGCCGGCGGGCCTCATCCATTCGCTCAACGAAAAGGAACTGAAAGACCTTCTCGCCTACCTGCTCAACTCGAAATAAAAACCAAAACCCGGCTTTGCCACAAATCTGCTTGCCACCCCGGCCGCCACTTGGCGACGCTTTTCCACAGATAAAAAATCCACTTTATTTCGCAAAACCATCCGCATGATCCCACCCCGGGATCTTTGACTTTCCAAACACACACCCCACCCACACTCCTATGACCAACCGCGAGGCAATCGACAAAGCCATGGACCAAGGCGCAGGCATCCTGCGTCTCGCCCCGAACTGGGTCCCCCGCTCGTTCTGCGTTCCAGGCCGGCGCATCAAGCTCCACCCGGACGACTACTACTCGCTCGGCGGCGAACGCGGCGGCATCGACGAACGCTGGTTCGCCTCCACCACCCCGGCCGACAACGGCCCGCTCACCGGCATCCACGAAGGCCACAGCCAGGTCGTCTTCCAGGACGGTCCGGGCGCACCCCGCATGGTCCTGCTCCGCGACGCGGTCGACGAACTGAAAGGCAGCCTCATCGGCGACCGCCTCTGGAACGAACACAAGGCATGGACGGTCTATTCGAAGTTCTTCGACAACAAGGGTGCCCTGCCCCACCACATCCACCACCGCGATGAACACGCGAATCTAACGGGTCAACGGGGAAAACCCGAAGCCTATTATTTCCCGCCGCAACTCAACAACTACGGCGCGGATTTCCCGTTCACCTTCTTCGGCTTCGCTCCGGGCACCACCCAGGACCAGGTGCTCGAATGCCTGAAGAATTTCACCAAGGGTGACAACAAGATCACCAACCTCTCCCAGGCATACCGCCTCGAACCCGGAACCGGCTGGGATGTCCCGCCCGGCATCCTCCACGCTCCCGGCAGCCTCTGCACCTACGAACCCCAAACCGCATCGGACAATTTCGCGATGTACCAGTCGCTCGCCGGCGACACGGTGGTCCCCGAATCCCTCCTCTGGAAAAACACCCCGGAAAACCGCATCGGCGACTTCAGTTTCCTGATGGAAGTCATCGACTGGGAACTGAATGTCGATCCGTTGTTCCGCGAAAACCACTTCATGCGCCCGCGCCCCGTCCGCCCGGTCGCCGAAATGGAAGCCGAAGGCTATGTCGAAAACTGGGTCTGCTACCGCTCCGCCGCATACAGCGCCAAGGAACTCACCGTGCTGCCCGGCCGCTCGGTCACGATCCGCGACAACGCCGCCTACGGCATGATCCTGATGCAGGGACATGGCAAAATGGGCGTCTGGGACATCGACACCCCGGCTCTCATCCGCTTCGGACAACTCACCCACGACGAGTTTTTCATCAGCGAATCCGCCGCCAGGGATGGCGTCAAGATCACCAACCCTTCCCAAAGCGATCCGCTGGTCATGCTCAAACACTTCGGCCCCAACAACCCGGACCTCGTTCTCTAACCATAGTGACCGGGACTTGTAGTCCCTATGCAATCATCCACAATCTTTACCGCCATGTCCAACAACTACCCGAAACTCCACAACGCCACCTGGCCCGGCGTCGTCGGCAAAGGCCCCGACTCGCCCGAACCATTCATCGACCTCGACACCATGCTCGACCTCACCGCCGCCGCGGAAGTCAATGGCGTGAAGTTCGACGGCGTGGACCTTTTCCTCTGCGCCCCTCATGTCGATATCGACTCGACCGACGAAGACCTCGCCATCCTCGCGGAAAAACTCCGCTCGCGCGGACTGGTCGCCGGTTCGTTTGTCGCCCCCGTCTGGCCACCCGCCGGCGGCGGCTCCGCCATGGGCACCCAGGAGGAGCGTGACCAGTTCGTTTCCCAAGTCCGCAAGGCCTGCATCATCGGCAAGAAACTCCGCGAGCTTGGCGTCCGCCCGCACGGATTGATCCGCATCGATTCCGCCGCCGCCGTCTCCGACTGGGCCACCAACCCGGAAGCCAACACCGCCCTCATCGCCGATACCTTCCGCCGCGCCTGCGATGTCGCGGAGGAATACGGCGAACGCCTCGCCGCGGAAGGCGAAATCTGCTGGGGCGGCATGCACAGCTGGCGCGAAATGATCAAACTGCTGGAACTTGTCAACCGCCCGAAAACGCTCGGTTTCCAAGCCGACCTCGCCCACACGCTGCTCTATCTGCTTGGCCACAACTCACCCCAGGACGCCCTCGTCCCGGCCGGTTTCGATTGGAGCGACAAGCAGACCTTCAATGAAGCCTACACCCAACTCACCGACGCGCTGCGTCCGTGGACCTTCGATTTCCACGTTGCCCAGAACGACGCCACCGTCAAAGGCCAGGGCAGCCACGATAAAACCGGCAAGCACTGCGCTCCGAAGGATCCGAACGGCAAGCTCGACATCACCGAAGCCGCCGGCCACTGGCTGCGCGGGGCCGACGGCCAGCCGACCAAGGCATTCCGCCACATCTGCTGGGATGGATGCATGTTCTCCAACGACATCATGCTCGACTCGCAGATCTGGAACGATGTCCTCGCCGCCATGATCGCCGTCCGCAACGCCCACGGCTGGCAGGAGTGAAAAGAGATGGTGGATCGCAAACGGAAGATCGTAGATAAAAATAAAGAATCATCCACGATCCTCTATCTGCCATCCTCGATCTCCTATCCTCTGTCTGCCATCCACAATCCGCAATCCTCCATCCACTATCCATCATCATGAAAAAGCTCAACATCGGCATGGTCGGCTACGGCTTCATGGGCCGCACCCACTCCAACGCTTACGCCTCCGTCAACAACTTCTTCGATCTCGAATACCGCCCGGTCCTCAAGGCAGTCTGCGCCCGCAACCCGGAACGCACGAAGGCCTTCGCCGACAATTGGGGCTACGAATCGATCGAAACCGACTGGCGCAAACTGATCGAGCGCGACGACATCGACGCGATCGACATCTGCACGCCTAACAACCTGCACCGCGACATCGCGATCGCCGCCGCCGAGGCCGGCAAGATGATCCTGTGCGAAAAACCCCTCGCCCGCACGGTCGCCGAAGGCGAGGAGATGTGCCAGGCGGTCGAGAAGGCCGGAGTCCCCAACACGGTTTGGTACAACTACCGCCGCGTCCCTGCCGTCACCATGGCCAAAAACCTGGTCGCCGAAGGCCGGCTTGGCCGCATCTTCCACTACCGCGCCAATTTCCTGCAGGACTGGACGATCTCCGCGGACCTCCCGCAGGGTGGCGAAGGCCTCTGGCGCCTCGATGTGGACGCCGCCGGATCGGGCGTCACCGGCGACCTGCTCGCCCACTGCATCGACACCGCGATCTGGATCAACGGCCCGATCGTTTCGGTCACCGCCATGACGGAAACCTTCGTCAAGCAACGCAAACACAATCTCACCGGCAAGGTCGAGGACGTCGGCATCGACGACGCCTGCGCGTTCCTCGCCCGCTTCGCCAACGGCTCCCTCGCAATCTTCGAATCGACCCGCTACGCGCGTGGTCACAAGGCGCTCTACACGTTCGAAATCAATGGTGAGAAAGCCTCGATCGCCTGGGACCTCCACGACCTCCACCGCCTGCAGTATTTCGACCACTCGGACGAATCGCTCATCCGCGGCTGGCACAACATCCACGTCAGCGATGGCGACCAGCCATACATGAAGAACTGGTGGGTTCCCGGCCTGCAGATCGGCTACGAACACAGCTTCATCCACCAGGTGGCGGATTTCCTCAACGATCTCTCCACCGGCGAAGCCACCGGCCCGACCTTCCGCGACGCGCAACAGACACAGATTGTCTGTGAGGCCGTTCTCAATTCCGCAAAATCCGGCCAATGGGTCCACATCCCGGCTCAAGCATGAGATTCGGCATCAATACCTGGGCCTGGCAACTTCCGGTCGGTCCTGACAATCTTCCGGAATTTCTCGATTGGGCGACGGACCTGAACATCCCCGGCGAACGCCCGGTGATCGAGGTCTTCGCCTCACCGGATCCCACCGATCTCCCGCTCGCCGCGGAGATCCGCACCCAGGCCGCCGCCCGCGGATTCGGCGTGGTTGCCTGCGGATTCAACCCCTACATGGCGGCACCCGGACAACCCAACCCGCACCTCGTCAGCCCGGATGCCGATGAGCGCAAGGCCGCCGTAGCTCGCGCATGCGGATTCGTCAGCTTTGCCGCCGCCGTCGCCACCCAGGGTGACCAGGGCGTGCTCAGCGGCCCGTGGCACACCCGCCACACGCATTTCACCGAATCCGGTCTCAGCCCGCAGGAACGCGCATGGCTGGTCGAAGGACTCGGCCAAATTGCAACACACGCCGGAAATCTCGGAGTCCTCGCCGGATTTGAAATCCTCAACCGCTTTGAAACCTATGTGATCAACACCGTGGACCAGGCGCTGGAAATCATCCATGAGGTGGGGCACCCGAACCTCGGCATCAACTGGGACACCAGTCACGCACACATCGATGAAGCGGAGGACATCGTCCCCAACCTCACCAAGGCGGCACGCAGCGGCCGGCTTTTCCATGTCCACCTCTGCGAAAACCACCGCCGTGATTTCGGCAGCGGAAAAATCGGCCCGCGCACTGCCGAAATCCTCACGGTGCTCCACGACGCCGATTACAAACTCGGTGTGGTCCCCGAACTTTTCTGCGAAGCCCTCGACCCCGCCGTCCGCAAGTGGAACCGCAGCGAAGGCAATCCGACAGCCGCAGCCAAACGCTCGATGGATTTCCTCCGCGCACAGTGGCTGGCAAACAAAGCCACTTTTACCAGCCACTGATTCTCGCCCCACCGCATGAGCGCTTCCCCATCGTCCTCATCCCGCACGGGTATCCTCGCCGGCGGCAACTGGATCATCGACCACGTCAAGATCATCGACCACTTCCCGCAGCAGGACACGCTCGCCAGCATCCTCAGCGAAACCAACGGCACCGGCGGCTCTCCCTATAACATCCTGCTGGACCTGGCGAAACTCGGTGCCTCATTCCCGCTCGAAGCAGCCGGCCTGGTCGGTGAAGACCCGGACGGCCGGGCGATCCTCGCCGATTGCGCGAACCACCGCATTCTCACCGACCAACTGCTCACCACCACAGACGCCGCCACATCCTATACCGATGTGATGACGGTCCGCGATACCGGCCGCCGCACGTTCTTCCACTGCCGCGGTGCCAACGCCCTGCTCGACGAACCCCACTTCAACCTCCACTCATCCCGGGCCCGTATTTTCCACCTCGGATACCTGCTCCTGCTCGACAAGCTCGATGCCATCTCCAGCGATGGCACCACCGCCGCTTCGAGATTGTTGGAAAAAGCCACCCGACTCGGGTTCCGCACCTCGGTCGATCTGGTCAGCGAGGACAGCGAACGCTTCTCCGCCGTGGTCACCCCCACCCTGCCACACGTCGATTACCTGATCGTGAATGAATTCGAAGCCGGCCGCTCGGCAGGCGTCGAGGTGATGGTCGATGGAAAAATCTCCATCAGCCGCCTCTCGGAAGCGGCCGCAAAGTTGCTTGCCGCCGGAGTCCGCCAATGGGTGGTGATCCATTGCCCGGAAGGCGCTCTCGCCCGCAGCACCAGCGGCGAGGAGGCCATCCATGGCAGCGTCAATGTGCCCGCGGAAAAAATCCGTGGCACCGCCGGGGCCGGAGACGCCTTCGCGGCGGGCATGCTGCTCGGACTCCACGACGGTATGCCGATCCACGAGTGCCTGAAAATCGCCGCCTGCACCGCCGCGTCGAATCTGTTCGACGCCACCTGCACCGGCGGCATCCTCCCTCTCGATGCCTGCCTCCGCCTCGGAGAAACACTCGGTTTCCGTGACGCATTCGCCAGGCAATAGCTGGCCGTCCTGGGTGAAACCAACCTTCTGGCTCCACCCCGCCAGAACACCGGATCATCTCCCACCGGAATCAGATCGTGGAGATGACTATGATCATCAGGCCAGATGTCCGCACCATCGGATCAATGGCGGAAATGGCGGTGACCGGTGAAGACCATGGCCATGCCGGCAGCATCGGCGGCTGCAATCACCTCCTCATCGCGCACCGACCCGCCGGGCTGGATACAGGCGGTGGCCCCGGCATCGATCGCCGATTGCAGGCCGTCGGCAAACGGGAACATCGCATCCGATGCGATGATACTTCCCTTGAGATCGAGCCCGGCTTCCTTGGCCTTCCAGATGGCGATTCGCGAGGAATCCACGCGGCTCATCTGACCGGCACCGATGCCGAGCGTGCGGTCGGTGGTGGAATAGACGATGGCATTGGATTTGACGTGTTTGACGATCCGCCACGCAAAGCGCATCGCGCGCATTTCCTCTTCGGTGGGCGGACGCTTGGTGACGACCTTTGACTCCATATTATCGAGGCCGAGGGCGGTATGGTCGCGGTCCATCACCATGATACCGCCCGGGCACGAGCGGATGACGGAGGATTTCTTTTCGACCAGATAGGCATCGTTCATCTTCATGAGCCGCAGGTTTTTCTTCTTCTGCAGCAAGGCACGCGCGTCGGATTCAAACTCGGGGGCGATGATGACATCGGTGAAAATCTCGGAGATCACGCGAGCAAGTTCCAGGGTGAGCGGACGGTTGCAAACGATCACGCCGCCAAACGGTGCCTGACGGTCGGTCTCGAACGCCTTCTGCCATGCGACGCGGAGGTCCTCGTCATCCTGGCCGACACCGCAGGGATTGGTGTGTTTGAGGATCGCCACCGTGGGCCGCACGAAGTCGAGGATCAAATCGGCCGCCGCCTCGATATCGAGGATATTGGTGTAGGAAAGCTCCTTGCCCTGGACCTGGGTGAAGTAGTCGCGGAAGTTTCCATAGAGCGAGCACTTCTGGTGCGGATTGTCACCATAGCGGAGCTCCTGTTCGAGTGGCAGGCTCAGGGTGAAACTGCATCCTGTGCCGCTGCGGCAGCGTCCGAGAAAATTGGTGATGGCGGAGTCATACTGCGAGGTGCGGATGAAAACCTTCACCGCGAGTTGTTCGCGCAGGCCCTTGGTGGTATCGCCTTTGTGTTCCTTCATCTCGGCAATCACCCGCGGATAATCGGCCGGGTCGACAATCACCGTCACATGGGAATGGTTTTTCGCAGCGCTGCGCAGCATTGATGGCCCGCCGATGTCGATGTTTTCGATCGCCTCCTCAAGGGTGACATCAGGTTTGGCAACGGTTTCCTCAAAGGGGTAGAGATTCACCACCACCAGGTCGATGGGCGGGATGTCGTTTTTTTTCGCCTGCGAGACATGCTCCTTGTCATCGCGCCGGTGCAACAGGCCACCGTGGATTTTCGGATGCAGCGTCTTGAGGCGGCCATCGAACAATTCCGGCGCGCCGGTGTAATCGGAGACATCGATGACCGGTAATCCGGCGTCGCGTAGCGCTTTGGCGGTGCCGCCGGTGGAAAGAAGTTCGACTCCGAAATCGTGCAGGTCCTTGGCAAATGCGGCGAGACCGGTCTTATCGGAAACAGAGAGCAGGGCACGGGTGATTGGCATGGCGTTGGGGGTGATCCATCCGGGTCGGCGTAACCACACCCGGTGGGCAGGGCGTAACCAAGCACGGCCCCAAGGGCAAGAGAATAGACCTGCTGCCGGCTTGACCTCGCGAAAATATGAGGCCATACTCCGCTGCCCATGAAAATCAAGCGTCCTGAACCATCCCTCGGCCTGCGGCTTCCCTTGGCGACCGCTCTCCTCATGCTTCCGGCATGCGGACCATCGGACCCGAACGCTGGCTACATGGCTGGCATCGGCAGGCCGGTCCACCACCAGGTTTCCAACGGCCCGCATCACCCTCCGCCAGCCATCCACGACGACATATCCTACTGGGAAGGTGACGACGTCACTGGTGCGCCGCTGATCAAGATCAACCGCAGCCTGCAAAAGGCATTTTTCTACAAAGGCGGAGTCTTGGTGGGAATCTCCAAAATTTCGAGTGGTTCCGAAGATCACGCCACCCCTCCCGGCAGATACAAGATCATCCAGAAGAGCAAAGATCACAAATCATCGATCTATGGAGTCTTCAAAGACAAGGTGACCGGCGAAACGATCAACGACAACGTCGACATCCGCGTGGACAAAGTGCCCCCGGGCGCCTCGTTTCATGCGGCACCGATGCCGAATTTCATGCGCTTCACCGGAGGCATCGGCATGCACACCGGATACCTTCCGGGCTACGCCGCCTCACACGGCTGCATCCGGATGCCCCACCACATGTCGGAAAAGTTCTTCGAAAATGTGGAACTCGGCACTCCGGTAATTGTCGAATAGCCGGCACTCAATCGCCCGGCAGGAGATTTTCAACCACCCAGGCTCCGTAAGCGGCTGACACGTCGCTTGGCTCCATTCCCACAATTTCCGGCACCTCATACGGGTGGAGCCGCTCGAGCTCACTCTGGAATTCGGGGAAAACCGACTTCCCGGTCTTGAAGATCGCGAGCACTTCGCCTGCGGTCTCGACTTTGCCCTGCCAGCGGTAAATCGACTCGGCGCCCGGCATCAGATTCACGCAAGCTGCCAGTTGCTTTTCAACCATCAGTGTGCCAATCTGACGCGCCACAGCGATATCGGGAAATGTGGAAATGACCAAAATCACCTCATTCATGACACCTCTGAACACCGGATGCGCGCGCAGGGCAACCCCGAACTCAGTCCGGCCGCAAGACCTCAAACCCGAACACCCGCTGTGAAATCCGGATTTCTCGAAAAACTGGTCACCCGTCTCGATCGTGTCGAGCATGGGGAAGTCCAGCAAATCGTCACCCGGCTGATTCACGAAAAGGGTTTTTTGGAAAAAGTGTTCGAAGCACTGCACGAAGGAGTCATCCTGCTCGATCCCCAGGGAGTCATCGGCTTCGTCAACCAGGCGGCCAGCACGTTTTTCGGGCTGGACCCTGAAAAGGCCGCAGGCCAGCCGCTCTCATCCCAGGTCCGCGGACTCGATTGGGAAGTGCTGGGCAGACCCGGCCGCACTATCAGCCGCGACCTGGAGGTTTTCTACCCGGAAAACCGTTTCCTCAACTTCTATCTCGCTCCAATCGGCGCAGGCAACGACTCCGATGAAAATCTCGGCTACGTGATGCTTGTGCGCGACCTCACCAGCACCCGTGCCGAAGTCCGTGAAACCCTGGAATCCGAGCGCATCAACGCCCTCACACTCCTCGCCGCGGGTGTCGCCCATGAGATCGGCAATCCGCTCAATTCCCTCGACATCCACCTGCAGCTCCTCGGCAGGAAGTTCCGCAAACTGCCCCCCGGCGACCGCAAACCGCTGGAAGAAAACCTCGAAACCGCACGCAACGAGATCCAGCGACTCGATTCCATTCTCAAGCAGTTTCTCAACGCCGTCCGGCCGACCATCCCGCGACGAGAGCCAGAAGATCTCCACTCGCTGATCCGCGAAACCCTCGGCTTGATGGAACACGAGCTTTCCTCGCGCAAGATCCGGGTCGAACTCGATCTCGCTCCGTCACTGCCGCCGGCGCTGATCGACCGCGGTCAGTTCCTCCAGGTTTTCTACAACCTGATCCGAAATGCCTATCAGGCACTGTCCTCCGAGGACGGTTGCATTTCCATCCATACCCGGGCCACCGAATTCCAATACCTCATCTCCATCGATGACAACGGCAGCGGCATCTCCCCGGAACACATGGGCGCGATTTTCGAACCCTACCGCAGCACCAAGCCATCCGGCTCCGGGCTCGGCCTGCTCATCGTCCGCCGGATCGTCCGCGAACACGGCGGAGAAATCTCCATCGAAAGCCAGGAAGGGCAAGGCACACGGGTCGTCATCCTGCTTCCCTTTGCCGAGCGTCCGGCGCGCCTCCTGCCCCAGCCCGATCCGGTCATCGATCTCTAAAACCTCCCGCATCCCACCACGCCATGCTCCCCACCCTGCTCATTGTGGATGACGAACGCCCGACCCGCGAAGGCCTCCGCAGCGCGCTCGAAGAGGAATTCGATGTCTACACCGCCGCCGGATCCGGCGAGGCGATGAAAATCCTCAAAAGCGAGCCGATCCAGATCCTGCTCACCGACCTCCGACTCGGTGGCGAATCCGGCATGGACCTGCTGGACGCCGCCCTCGGGCTGCCGGATCCACCAGTCGCGGTGATGATGACCGCCTACGGCTCCGTCGATACCGCCGTCGAGGCCATGCGCCGCGGGGCATGGCATTTTGTCACCAAACCGCTGAACCTGGACGAGGTGGAAATGTTGCTCAAACGCGCCCTCCGCAGTCGCAATCTGGAAACCGAGAACAAACAACTGGTCCGGCAGGCCGGAAAGTCCAATCAGATCGACCGTCTGATCGGCAAATCCCCGGAAATCGCCAAGGTGGCGGAGCTCGTCCAACAGGTCGCCCCCACACGCGCGACCGTCCTCATCGAAGGTGAATCGGGCACCGGCAAGGAGGTGGTCGCCAGCCTCCTCCACCACCTTTCCGGGCGCCCGGCTGCCAAACTCGTGACCGTTCACTGTGCCGCTCTCTCACCCCAATTGCTCGAAAGCGAGTTGTTCGGCCATGAAAAAGGGGCCTTCACCGGTGCCAGCCAGCGCCGCCTCGGCCGCTTCGAGCAGGCGGACGGTGGAACCATCTTTCTCGATGAAATCGGCGAAATCGATCCCGCGACCCAGATCAAGCTGCTGCGCGTGCTCTCCGAGCGCACCATTGAGCGGGTTGGTTCGAACAGCCCTATCAAGGTGGACGTCCGGATCATCGCCGCCACCAACAGGAACCTCAGGGAAATGGTGGACCGCGGGGAATTCCGCGAGGATTTGTTCTTCCGACTCAATGTCGTGAAAATCGAAATGCCGCCGCTGCGTACGCGCCGCGAGGATATCGTATTGCTTGCCAACAGCTTCCTGCGGGAATTTTCCACCGAGAACGAACGCCCGCTCAAGCCCCTTACCGACGCCGCTCTGCAACTCCTCCTGTGCTACCCGTGGCCCGGAAATGTCCGCGAGCTGCGCACCGCCATCGAGCACGGTGTCGTCATGAGCAACGAACCCGCGATCGATGTCCGCCACCTCCCCGCGTTCCTGCTCAGTCAACCAACCCCGGCCACCGAACTCCAGCGTGGAATCCCCAAAAACTCCCTTGATGCCGTGGCGGAATTGAACTTGCATGCGCTCGAGACCAACGCCATCCGGACCGCTCTTGCCACCGCCAACGGAAACCGCACCCATGCGGCGGAACTCCTTGGCCTAAGCCGCAGAACCCTACAGCGAAAACTCAAGGAACTGGGCCTCTGACCCCCCGCACGCACCCACTCCCAATCACCCTGCATGAGCATCAATACCCTCCAAATCGACACCGGCGTGATCATCCGCCGGAGTCTGTTCTTTCTCATCCTGATCAGCCTGACCCTCGGCAACCTTTTCACCCTGTTCCGCGGGCTGAATTCCCCGCAGGCAATGGATCAGGCCCAGATCGCCCGCGAAATTGCCAGAGGCAATGGATTCACCACCAAATTCATCCGACCCGTCGCCTATTACCAGGCAAAGAAGGCCGAAGAACGTTCAGTCCCTCTGATCCTGTTCAGGGATACCTATCACTCCCCCCTCAATCCCCTGCTCAACGCCGCCGTCCTCAAAATGATCGGGGCCAACAACCCGAACAAATGGCAGATGGAGAAAAACGAGATGGTTTACCCGCTCGACCGTGTGATCGCCGCGGTTTCCACCCTGTTTTTCCTGATGGCCATCGGCGTGAACTATCTGCTGATCTCCCGAATCTTCGATGCCAAAATCGCAGGGGTCTGCGCCATTCTGATGCTCTTCTGCGAGACGTTCTGGCAGTATTCCCTCAGCGGACTGCCCCAAATGCTGATGCTGCTGCTGTTCAGTTGCGGCATCTATTTCGTTTACCGCGCCGTCGAGGCCGCCACTGAAGGCCGGATCGCCATGACTCCGGCGATCATCGCCGGCATTTTCTTCACCCTGCTGGCCCTTACCCACTGGATGACGGTTTGGATTGCCCTCGGATACATCATCTTTGCCGCGATTGCATTCCGCCCACGCGGCATCGTCGGCATCTCGATCCTCGCGCTTGTGCTGATCCCCGCTGTCTTCGTCATGTTCCGCAACCAGGATATCACCGGGTCCCCCTTCGGAACGGCATTCCTGACACTTTACAACGGCCTCGGAAACGCATCGGAAGAGGTCGTCATGCGCAACAGCGACCTCGAAGCCGAGCCTCTCGTGCTGGATGGGCTGTTGGCCAAAATCCTGCGCACCACCCTGCTCCAGGCCACCGACATCGTCGCCCTGCTGGCTGGAATCGTCGTGGCTCCCCTGTTTTTCCTGTCGTTGCTGCACCCTTTCAAGCGCAGCTCGATCGCCACATTCCGCTGGGCAATCCTGCTGATGTGGATCACCACCGCGTTCGGACTCGCATTCTTCGGCATCACCACCAATGCGCTCGATCCCAACCAGCTCCACCTGCTGTTCGCACCGATCATGACAGCCTACGGCCTGGCCTTCGTTTCGATCCTATGGAGCCGGCTTGCGTTCGTCGCCACCACACCGGTGCTGCGCAATGTCCACCACTTCGTCATCATCATCATCTGCGCCCTCCCGCTGGTGCTCGACCTGCCGAGCAAGGTCCGCGTCGGCATGCACGTCAAAGACCGCGGAGGCGTGCCCCACTGGCCGCCCTATTACGCCCCGGCACTCAACAGCACCGAGGACGGGCTCAAAGGCTGGGTTTCCGATCAGCATGTCGTCTTTTCCGACCAGCCGTGGGCCGTTGCCTGGTATGCGGACCGGATCAGCATCTGGCTTCCGCCAACCCATGCCGGATTCAGCGAACTCGAGACAGCCGCAACCGATCTCCAAACCCCTTCCGCAGGCATCCTGATCTCCCCCTCCTCCCACGGTTCCGGCCCGATTTCCCAGGTGGCGGAACGCTATCGCGACTTCACCTCCATGGTATTGGACGGCCGCGTCTTGATGGCAACCTATCCTCCGGGCATCGCCATCTATGATGCAAGCCCGAGAATCCAGGAGGTCACCAAACGCTACCCCTACCGCGTCCCAATGGTCGGCATGGACATGGTCTTCTACAGCGAGCGCGCCATCGACCGCACCCCGACCCAATAATTTCATGTCCACCCGCCGCAAAACACCCACGGAGGAATCCGACACTCCCCCGTCGTTCGAAAAATCCCTCAACGAGCTGGAATCTCTCATCGAGGCCATGGAGCACGAGCAACTCCCGCTCGAAGATCTGGTGGCAAGCTACGAAAAAGGATCCGCACTTCTCAACCACTGCGAATCCATCCTCAAGGCCGCACGCAACCGCATCGAGCTCATCACACTTCGCAACCAACACGAAACCGCGCCGGCCCCGGCACCCAACCACGACCATCCTGTATCTCCCACTGCGGATGAACCCACCCCCGAAGACGACTTCGACGACGACCACGATGACATCCGCCTCTTTTGATCCTCCCGCCCTCGGCCCATTGCTCCGTTCCATCCAATCACCCGCCGACGTCAAAAAGGTCGCGGACGCGGAACTGGGCGATCTTGCCGAAGAAATCCGCCAGTCGCTGATCACTTCCCTATCGAAAACCGGCGGCCATCTCGGCCCCAATCTCGGCGTGGTGGAACTCACCATCGCCCTCCATCGCGTGTTCTCCACTCCAAAGGACAAATTCGTCTTTGATGTCGCCCACCAGGGATACGTGCACAAGATGCTCACGGGCCGCGCCGACCGGATCCACACGCTCCGAACCTTCAAGGGTCTCAACGGATTCCTGCTGCGCTCGGAATCGGAACACGATGCCTATGGAGCCGGCCATGCCGGCACCGCGCTCTCCGCCGCACTCGGTATGGCCGCAGCACGCGACCTCGCAGGCCATGACAACCACGTGGTCGCTATCGCGGGCGATGCCGCCTTCACCTGCGGCCCGACCCTGGAGGCCCTCAACAACATCGCCGAAACCACCCGGCGGTTCATCGTCGTGCTCAACGACAACGAATGGTCGATCGATAAGAATGTCGGGGCCATCGCCCGCTACTTCAACGCGCTGCAGACCCACCACACCTTCGCCTCGGTCCGCGCCAAAGCCGCCGATTTCGTCGAGAAAATCGCGGGCAAGGCCGCACGAACCCTGGCCCACAAGGTCGAGGAAGGAGCCAAGAACCTGCTGTTTCCCAACGTGCTGTTTGAAAAATTCGGACTTCGTTACTACGGCCCGATCGACGGCCATGATCTGCCGCTGCTGATCCGCACCTTCGATCATCTCAAAACCCTGCACGAGCCGGTCGTCCTCCACATCATCACCGAGAAAGGCCGCGGATACCAGCCCGCGATCGACAATCCGGGAAAGTTCCACGGCCTCGGAACCTATCAGATCGACGACGGCTCGACAGACAGCTCCGCCACCCCAACCTGCTCCGACATCTTCGGCCGCACCGTCACCGATCTTGCGAAGAAGGACCCGAAGATCGTGGCCATCACCGCCGCCATGCCCGGGGGCACCAAGTTGGAGATTTTCAAGAAAGAGCTGCCCGACCGCTACTTTGATGTCGGCATTGCCGAAGAACACGCGGCCCTGTTCGCCAGCGGCCTGGCCACCCAGGGGTTCCGGCCTTTTCTGGCGATTTACTCGACCTTCATCCAGCGCGCATACGACATGATCATCCACGACATGGCGTTGCAGGGACTCCCGGTCCGCCTCTGCATGGACCGCGGCGGGCTGTCAGGTGATGACGGGCCCACCCACCACGGCTTGTTCGACATCGGGTTTCTGCGTCATATCCCCGGCCTCGTCCACATGCAGCCAAAGGATGAAAACGAGCTTGCCGACATGCTGCACACCATGGCCGCATATGATGCCGGCCCGTCCGCCATACGATACCCGCGCGGACCGATCACCGGCTCACCCGTTCGCGCCGAACGCCGTATCCTTGAAATCGGCAAAGCCGAAGTCGTCGCCGACGGCACCGATGTCGCCCTCATCGGCCTCGGCACGCTGTTTGAAATGGCGGAGCGCACCAAAGCCATGCTCGAAGCCAAGGGCCTTTCGGTCGCGCTGATCAATCCGCGTTTCATCAAGCCGCTGGATACCGCCGTGCTCGAACAATACGCCCGCAAGTGCCGTGTACTGTGCACCTTCGAAGACCACGTCCTGCTCAACGGCTTCGGCGCCGGCGTGATCGAACACCTCAATGATGCCGGCATCCACACTCCGGTAGAGCGCATCGGATGGCCGGACGAGTTCATCGAACACGGCAAGCCGGAAATCCTGCGCGAACTTCACAAGCTCACTCCCGAGGCCGCCACCTCCGCCATTCTGCGCCACTTTTCCTGACCCTCAGAGATAGCGCAGCATCCAGTAACCGTGGGCGATCGCCACATGAACGATCATCATCGGAAACGCGTGCCTGGTGAATGTCAGGAAGCTGAAGGAAACCCCGTTCCGCTCGGCCAGACCGGCGACCGTTAGATTGGCGCTGGCACCGACCAGGGTGCCATTCCCGCCGAGACAGGCCCCAAGCGACAAGGCCCACCACAGCGGATCAAGCCCGGCCGCCCCGCCGAATGCCGGCCCCATCGCCTTGATCATCGGTATCATGGTGGCAACGAATGGAATGTTGTCCACCACCGAGGAAACCAGGGCGGATGACCACAGGATTCCAAGACCAGTCGCCTTCATCTCTCCGCCGGTCGCCTTGAGCATGCCGACCGCCATGGTCTCCAGCACACCGGTGCGTTCCACGGCCCTCACCACGATGAACAACCCGATGAAGAAAAACAAGGTCACCCATTCCACCTCGTTGAAGACATGGGTCACACTTTCATTCTGCTTTTCCGGGGATCTGCCGATGTTGTCGAGCAGCAACAGGAGCACGGCTCCAGCCATGCCGATCGTTCCCGATTCCAGACCCACCACGCGGGCTCCGACAAAGGCCGCCATCACACAGGCAAGCACCACCAGCGATTTCACAAGCAATGCCTTGTCTGTGATCGCCTTGCGCTCATCCAGCGCCATGATTCTCTCACGCGCATTGGCGCTGGCCTTCAATTGCCTTCCCCAGATCAGGTGAATCGCCAGCACGTGAACCAGCAGGATCACCACAATCACGGGTGCCAGATTCCAGACAAACGAATTGAATCCCAGCCCGACCTGCGCGCCAATGATGATGTTTGGCGGATCACCGATCAGGGTCGCGGTGCCGCCGATGTTGGAGGCGAGCACTTGCGCAAGCAGAAAGGGATAGGGAGGCACCTTGAGCTGGGCGCAGACCACCAGCGTCACGGGAACGATCAGCAGCACCGTTGTGACATTGTCCAGCAAGGAGGACAGCAGCGCCGTCACCACCACCAGCACTGCCAGAATTCCCGCCGGGGACCCCTTGGTTTTCTTGGCAGCCCATATCGCCACAAACTCGAAAATCCCGCTTTTGCGCGCGATGGATACAATGATCATCATGCCGGCCAGCAGTCCGATGGTGTTGAAATCAATTCCCGCAACGGCCTGCTCCTGGGTCAGCAGTCCTGTCGCAATCACCGCCACCGCTCCGATCAGGGCCACGATCGCCCGGTTCAGCCGCTCGGTCATGATGGCGGCATAGGTGAAGACCAGGATTCCGACAGCGAGCCACACCGGATTCACGCCGGGAACCAGCGCTTGATAATTTCCAAACATGACGAGTTAAGGCTTTGCGATGAGATTTTCCAGAACGTCCCAGGCGGACACCACCCCCACCAGCAGACCGCTGCCTGCTTCCACCACTGGGAGGAAGTTCCTCCCACGGAAAAGGTAATACATGGCGGCCACCAGCGAGTCATCCGGCCGGAGAACTGGCGCCGCCTTGTCCAGATGCAGGCTCACCGGATCCCCTGCTATCTTCTGGTAGCTGCTCAGAACCTCCCCCCATGTGTCGCGCAACAATCCGGTGTCCAGCATTCGCGCGATCCGCTCGATCCGTTCGTCCACCACAGCGACACGCGGCAGAATGGCTGAAATCAGCAGGTTCTTGCGGAAATGGCCGATATAACGGCCCTCATCATCGACCACCGGCATCGCCAATACCCGGTTTTTCAAGAGCGTTTCGACACACTCGTTGATGGTCATGCTGGCGGTCAGCGAGGCGAAGCCCGCTGACATGACGGATCGGCAGGTCACATCGGTGGATATGGGAGGTTTCATGGGAAAAACCCTTGGGACGGTGGGCGCTCATGTTGCGCCGCTGCTTCTCCACAGCCACCCGTATTCTATCATTCTGTGATCGTATTCCGCATATTTTGACCGATCGGACAGAACGGCGGGCAACATGGCCGACACCGGCATCTGCAAACCCCATAAGGCCACGCCGCCCGCCAGCCTAACCAATCACCATCACGCCCGGCTCAGGGCACGGGAACCAGCTCGATCTTGCGAACATTCACCGGATGCCATCCATCAACCACCGGACGCAGCGTCAACCGGGTGACGACATTCTCCGGCAACGTGACATCCCCCACCCTGGTGACCTGATAGGTGGAATAATCCCCGGTCTTTGGCACCGAGTAGGCAAGCTTGCCGACATCCTGGATCTGCAGCACCGCCCCCTCGGCCGGAGCCGCGGCTTCCACCTGAATCCGGTATTTGCCAGCTTTCGCGGCACGCAGGTCCCATGAGACGAACTCCTTGGGGTTCGACCAGTAGCCGATATTGGACTCGGCATTCTCGCCTTCGATCCTGAGATCCGCCCCTTCAATGCGCGCATCGGCCGCAAGCAGGCGGATCACTCCGTCGGGACTGGCCGCCACCACCACCGGGCCGATTTCCGGTTTGCCCTGAATGGCAAGCCTGATCGTGCTGCAAACCGCATCGGGAGCCTTCACCGGCAACCGCAGTACCGGCCCATCGTCGGATTTACCCACCTTGAGCGCCACCCTGCCATCTAACAGCTCTGCGGATTTCACCTCGTTGACCAGGCGCGGCACCGTGAGCTTCCCATCCGCAGGCCAGTCCAGCACATGCAGGTATAGGATCGTCCCCTCGCCATCAGGTTTCAGCGTGCAGCGTCCCCACGGCAGTGATTTGAACGGACTGGCCTGGGTGCCGTAGATCGACTCGCCGTTTGTTTTCATCCACATACCGACCTCCTTGAGCAGCTTGACCGACTCCGGCGGAATCTCACCCTCCGCGGTCGGCCCCACGTTCAACAGGTAATTTCCTCCCTTGCTGACAATGTCCACCAGGTTGGTGATCAGCGTGGCGGAGGATTTCCATTGATGATCGTCCGCCTTGAAACCCCACGTCTCATTCATCGTCATGCAGGTTTCCCAATCACGGCCGGGCAGTCCTGTGGCGGGAATGTGCTGCTCGGGTGTTTCCGTGTCGCCTCTGGAACCTCCGCCCAAACGGTTGTTGTGAATGATGCCCGGCTTGAGCGGCAGAAGTCTGGCCAACTTGGCGGCACGCTCCCCGTTCATCAGGTGCGGCGTGTCCCACCACAACACATCCGGCTGATAGCGTGTGAGGATTTCCTTCACCTGTGGCACGGCAACCTTGTCGATGTAGTCATCCATGCGTCCCTTGTGTGAGTCATCCCAACCCCCGCCGTCGTGAAATTCCATCTTGGCCCCGCCCGGGTGGGTCCAGTCCTGTGCTTGGGAATAATAGAGACCGAATTTCAATCCCTGCGCCCGCGCCGCCTCGGCAAGCGGGCCGATCAGG
Source organism: uncultured Luteolibacter sp. (assembly GCA_964399305.1). Lineage (GTDB taxonomy): Bacteria > Verrucomicrobiota > Verrucomicrobiia > Verrucomicrobiales > Akkermansiaceae > Luteolibacter. Next base: position 15,246 of record CAYNQJ010000018.1, on the reverse strand, counting down.
TCTTTTTTCCACGGCGTCGCGTCTGCAACATCCCAGTCGCTGGCCTCGCTCGGAAACAGCGCAAAACCGTCATGATGTTTTGAAGTGATCACCATGTAACGCATGCCAGATTCCTTGGCGAGGCCGGCCCATGCGGCGGGATCGTATTTCACCGGATTGAAATCCTTTGCATACTCACGGTAGGATGCCACCGGGATCCGTGCTTTCCACATGATCCACTCGCCATACCATGGGATTTTCTTTCCTTCATGCCTGCCGGCAGCCACCGAGTAGATTCCCCAGTGGATGAACATGCCGAACTTTGCCTCGCGCCACCAAGCCATGCGGGCATTGTTTTGTTCCGGGGTTTCATGGTTGGACGGATCCCCTTCCATCGCGGTGGCAAAGGCTGAAAGCACCGCAACCATCACACCCCACCCCAGGGCCACATTCATTTTCATGGGCTGCCCTACGTCATGATCCGGGCGGATCTTGCAAGGAATCGCGCCCCGGCAGCTCAGGGATTTTCAGGCGGCTTCACATCACCAGGCTTCGGACGTGAAGGCGGGTCGGTGGGCGGACGCGAAATCACAGCGCCACTTCCACGGGCGGGCTTGTCGGATACGCCCGCACGAAGTTCCTCGTCGCCCGGCAAGTCGAGCAAATTGGGAAGCCGGAGTCCGTCGTTTTGAAGATCGGGCAGCTCCGGCGGCTGGCTTTCCTCCGGCGCAACCGCGGGCGGACCTTTCGGAACCGGCTCGGGCAAAGCTTCCTCCACCACAATCGCCTTCGGCGCGGCGCACGATGCCACGGCGATTACCGGAATCATCCGCAGCAGGTTTGAAAAATTCATATTCACGGTTGCCAATCTGATCGCACAGGCAGCTAAGCGTTTCACCTTATCGCACGCAAGGGGGAATAGGAAACGCTTCGGATCAAACCACTGAGTTTCGGGTTGAGTTGCGGTACGCAGCGCCTAGGCTGCCCTCGTCTCCCGCAAAATGACGACTCATCCAATTTTCAAAGTTCCCGCCTGCGCCGCGCTGCTGGGGCTGCTGGCGCTCGCCGCACCACGGCTCCACAGCCAGGAAAGCATCATGGTCATGGAGGCCTATTCCGGCAAGGTCTTGATCGCCTCGAACGCCTCGGCCAAGCGACCGGTTGCCAGCCTGACCAAGATCGCCACGGGTGCCGTCGCGATTGACTGGTCTGTCGCCACCAGCCAGGACCTCGGCAAACTGATGATCCGGGTGCCGGAAGTCGTCAGCCTGGTCGGAGGACCAAACCCGATGAGCCTGCGCCCTGGTGACCAGCTTTCGATGCGCGATGCCCTTTACTCCGCGCTGCTTGGTTCGGACAATCTCGCCGCATTGACGATTGCCGACCATGTCGGGCGGGAAATACTGGCCCGTCGCGGAAAGTCAGGCGAGCCGATTGGCGAATTTGTCGCGGAGATGAACCGCCTCGCCAAAGCGCTTGGCATGACCCAAACCCGCTTTGGCAACCCCCACGGTCTGGAGCGCAAGGGAGTCAGGGCCCATTCAACGGCAGCCGATATCGCACGGCTTTCAATTTATGCCATGCGGCGCAATGCGTTCAATTTCATCGTCCGTCAGCCGGACCGGCAAATCCGCGTCGTTGGCGAAGCCGGTGTCCGGACATACCGCATCCGCAATACCAACGAGTTGATTGGCGAGCCCGGTATCCTGGGCGTGAAAACCGGCACCACCGTCGCCGCAGGTGCATGCCTGTCGGTGTGCATGGACCGCGAGCCATTGGTCCGCCAAAAGCCGGATGGAACCAAAGGTGCCACACCGCGCCGGCTGATCGTGGTGATTTTGAACAACCCGGACCGTTTCAACCGGGCACGCCAGTTGATCCGCCAAGGATGGGCGGTTTATGACCCGTGGCTGGCCGCAGGCGCACCGGTCCAGAACCGCCAACGCGAAATCATCACGGTAAGGGATCCAGGCTGACCCCCTCTCCACAATCAAACGATCACCTGCCGTATCACCATCCCTCCATTCACAACCGGTTCCCGACCGCCACCCCGCACCCATCATGTCCACTGACCCACTTCTCGAACTGTTGCGGCGAAAAGCCCGCTTCACCCATCAGGAACTCGCGGACCTTTTGTCCATCGACAAGGCCGAGGTCGCTTCGCGTCTCGCCGCATGGGAGAAAGATGGCACCATCCGTGGCTATCATGCGGTCATCGATCCCGAAGCAGCTGGCGACACGTCCGTGTCCGCCTTCATCGAGGTCAAGGTAACCCCGGAACGCGGCGGCGGATTCGACCGCCTTGCCATGCGCATCGCACGCTTCGAGCAGGTCGTTTCCTGCTACCTCGCAAGTGGCGGATACGACCTCATGGTCGTGGTGGAAGGCCGCGACCTCCGGGAAGTGGCACGCTTTGTCTCCGAAAAACTCAGTTCGATGGAGGGAGTTCTCTCCACCGCCACCCATTTCCGGCTCAAAACCTACAAGGAAAGCGGCTTCATCTTCGAACAAGAGGCCGTCACGGAGCGCCTCGCGGTCTCCCCATAAGGGTCATTCCTTGTTGTGGGCCTTGAGCGCGGTCTCCGACTGCCCCTTGAACCAGGTGTCGTATTCCTCAACAGGAATGACCTCCAGGGTTCCCACCATGTTGCCATGGCCCTCGCCACAGAGCTGGCCGCAGATCACGAAGGTTTCCAAAGTCTTGGTCGGGGTGAACCACATCGGAATCTCCCGGCCTGGAATCGCATCCTGCTGAATGCGCATCGGAACAATCGCGTAGTTGTGAATGACATCCTTGGTGCCGATGTTGAGCACCGCGGGACGGTTGACAGGCAGTCTCAGAATGGGCCCGGTGAAATCATCCAACGCGTTCGGGTCATCGTAATCGATGCCAAGGTCATTGGTGCCGGAGATCAGGGCCGGATCGGTGCGGCCGAATTTGCCGTCGGCTCCGGGATAATGGCAGGTCCAACCGAACTGCCAGCCCACGACCCGGACACGCGCGGGGTTGAGACTTTGTACTTCCTTCCAGCTGTCCACGCGTTCCGCCCAAAGAGGAAACGCAAAACCCAGCAAAAGGACCGCCTCAACGATGATCACACCAACTTCCAGGTGGGTCGAAAGGTGGCTTCTCACGCCGGTGTAGGACGCCTTGGGGTGGTTGCGGTGCCAGAAGCGGACGATGCAATACAGAAAGAAAATCGTCCATCCGACAAACAGGGCGATCATGAACCAGTGAACCACATCGATCATGTGATCCACTTGGCCGCCGTGGGCGGAGTAGTTTTCTGGCATTCCGAGAAGCTTGGATGGACTCATGGCTGAAATATTGTGAAGAATTATGGAGAATGATGAAGGATCAGCGGGATGACTCCGCAGGCGTGTAATCGTCCGACAGAGAGGGATCGAAGTGCTCCCTCTCGCGCTTCGCGATCCGGAACATGCAGAAACCGATACCGCCAAGCATGGCCACGATCACCACAAGCAGGAAAAAAATCGACCACCCGGCAGCATCACTCCCCCCTTCGATCATCGTGACCCGGCAGGTGGAGCAGGAAAGAATGGAAATCAGGCTCATGGCTGTTTTGTGGGTTGTATGGGATCAAATGTGGATCTTGCGGGCCTTGCGGATGAAGTAGACGTTGTAGACCTGCATCAGGATCACGCCCACCACGCCAACCGCTCCAAGCACCCTGGAATACGAGGTTTCCTCCGAAGAAAGAAAGAACCCCCACAGCGCGAGAAACGCGAACAGCAGGGTGCTTACGGTGACGAAAACAATGTGGAAGGTTTTGAGTGACATGGGAACAGGGGGTTGATTCCCCAATCAACCATCGGATTTCGGCTTATCAAGTGCCGGAGTGACCGCAGGACCGTTGTCGGTATAGAAGAAAGTGTCTTGGATCGGATCATATTTCGCCAGGGCGATCAGGCCGAACAGTGCGATCACAAACACAATTCCCGATCCGAAAATCCAATAAACCGCCTTTTTCTCGTGGTTCAGGTGCATGAAAACCGCCGCCACCAGCGACGCCTTGGTTGCGGCGATCGCCAGGCCGAGGATGGCGTCCATCGCGTCAAAACCATGGTGGCCGACGTCAAGCGCGGGAATCGTGGCCACCATGACGGTGACGACCGTGCCGATGAACAGGATCGCCCCCACCATAAGGTAGGTTCGGATCGATTTGCGTACTTCTTCAGGACTGTTTGCCATGGGAGTTCAGGGTTGGGGATTCGGACTTGGTGACGGCATGGTCACATCAGGTAGAAAATCGGGAAAACAAAGATCCAGACGAGGTCGACAAAGTGCCAGAACAGGCCACCGACCTCGACGCGGTTGGCCAGCCATTCGGGATTGGTCTCGAACATCCTGCGGCCAAAGAACAGGTAGTAGGCGAGAACAAGCGCACCGCCGATGACATGCAGCCCGTGCAGACCGGTGATGGTGAAATAAAGGGCGTAGTAGGTGTTCCATGCGGGAGTGAACTTGGCGGCAAATCCGACCTGCTCGCGCGGCAGGGAGAAATGTTCCGGGAAGGTGTCGTTCGCCTTGCGGCCCTCATAGTCGGGCCCCGTGAACTCCTCCTTGGCACGGATTTTCTCCTGATCCCGGTCAACGCCATCGGCCTTCGCGACAAAATCCTTCCACCCGATGCGATAACGCTCCTTGGCCGTCGGCTCGCGCTTCGGCTTTCCGGTCTTCGCGTCCACGCCGTAGTCATCCTTCAGCTTCTGCTCGAGCTTGGCAACCTGCGCCTTGTTCCACTCCCAGGCCTCGCGGGCGAATTCGTGGTTCCTGACCAACCAGCAGTTGTCCACAGCCGCCACCGGATCCTGACCCTTTTCCACGGCCTTCATCGCCAAATGACGGAAATCGATGGCATCGACATAGTGGAAAACCATCGGGCTGTCCAGCAGCTTGCCGTCGATCACGGTGTCGTCACGCAGCCTCGACTGGGTCTCTCCTTCGCGGATGTCACGCGGCTTGAAATCAAAACGCACGGCAGGCTCGACCTTGAAGGCGATGGTCGGGATTTCCGTCAGCAGTCTCTTCGATTGTTCAAGCGCCTTGACGTCGATGTTCACATCCGACGAAATCTCCCAGCCTTTCTTGCCCGGATTCTTCTCCTTCGCGGTTTTCCACTCGCTCTGCAATGCCGCGGTGCGGAGCTCGGCGTTGTGGGCACGCGCGTCAAGGTGGGTCTTCTGCAGACGGTTGAGCAACCCAAGGCTCAGCGGCTCGCCGGCCTTCGCGAGGATTTCCTGATCGCTTCCACCCTCCTTGATCCGGCCCTTGACATCCGCCGCCAGCCTGAGTTCCGCCTTGCGGAACGCCGCCTGGGTCAGGATCTCCTCCACCCAAGGCTTGTGATAGCGCACGGTGCTGAAGGTGACACCCTCGGCTTCTATCAGAATCTGGTTCTCCTCGATCTTTCCTCCATGATGGTTGAGCACGTATTTCCCGCCCTCCTTTTCATATCCCAGATGCCCCTCAACCACAGTGAAGTCCTTGAGGCGTACCGCCTGGTGATGGAACTTGACGTTGTATTCGACCGCCTTGAGCACCATGAACAGGGCCGCGCAAGCGACGGTAATGCCCATGAAAAGCTGGAACTTCCGCCATTGGCGCATCTTCAGCGCAGCCCAGGCGAAGACCACCGTGACCGACGAACCAATCAGCACGAAGGTGTTGATCAGGCCCGGCAATACCGGCAGCGTGCGCTCCGGCCATGGGTAATCCGCTCCGAGACGGAGAAAAACGTATGCGGAGAAAAATCCGCCGAAGAGCATGACTTCGGAGGCAAGGAACAGCCAGATCGCGATCTTCGAGTTGAACAGGCCGGTGTCCTTGCGGGGAGTGACAACGTAGGGAATTTCCATTTCAGAAGGTTGATGGATTGAAGTTTTCAGTTTTCACTGCGGAAAAACCGAACTCAGTGATGGGATTGGGGTGTTTGAGCCGGCTGCGACCGTTGGTCCACGGGGTCGGGCTCCACCCACTGCGGATGATAGTCCTCATCGCGGCCGGGACGGCTGTACTCATACGGCCCGCGATAAACCGCCGGGTCAAAGGTGAAATTGCCGTGCCCGGGTGGCGTCGGCGTCGCCCACTCCAGGGTGGTCGCATCCCATGGATTGTCGCTTTCAACCTTCTTCCCGGTTTTCCAAGAGATGAACAGGTTGATGATGAACGGAATTTGCGCCAGAGCGAGTGTCCAGGCTCCCATCGACATCAGGATGTTCATGTCGATGTAATCGCGCACCGTGTTGCCGAAAACGTTGGCACTGTCGGCCGCCTTGGACAGATAGGCGTCACCACCGTTGTACCAGCGGCGGTGGAAACCGGCCATCCCCTGGAGCAGCATCGGGAAGAAGATGATGTTCATGCAGATCAGGCTGGGCCAGAAATGCAGCTGGTTGAGCCACGAACTCATGTAGCGTCCGGTGATCTTGGGATACCAGTGGAGAACGCCCGCGAAGAATCCGAAAAGAATGCCAGGTGCCACGACATAGTGGAAGTGGCCGATCACATAGTAAGTGTCGTGCAGGTGGAGATCGGCAAGGTTGAATGCAAGCGGCAGGCCGGTCAGACCGCCGATCCCGAACATCGGGATGAACGCGCAGGCCCAGATCATGGGCGGCGAGAAACGGATCGAACCACCCCACAACGAAATCAGCATCGAGGTGATGATGACCACCGATGGCACGGAAATGAGAACGGTCGTCGTCTGGAAGAAGGTCGAAACCGCGGCTCCCATCCCGGTCATGTACATGTGGTGGGCCCACACGATGAACGACAGGAATCCGAGAACGAGCACCGAATAAACCATCGGCTTGTAACCCCAAAGCGGCTTGCGGGTGTTGGCGGGGATGATTTCCGCCACGCAAGCGAAGGCCGGCAACAACAGCACATAGACTTCCGGATGCCCGAGGAACCAGAACAGGTGCTGGAACAGCAGCGGCGACCCGCCACCGGACAGGTCCGCCAGCCCCTCGGTCTTGGTGAACAGGCCGGACGGCATGAAGAACGACGAGTGGCACACTCGGTCCATCAGCTGCATGATCCCCGCAGCCTCAAGCGGCGGGAAGGCAAGCAGCAGCAGGAACCCCGTCACCAGCATCGCCCATACGAAAAACGGCAGGCGCATCCATGTCATCCCGCGTGCGCGGAGATTGATGATCGTGGTGATGAAGTTCACCGATCCCAACAGTGACGAGGTGATCAGCAACACCAGGCCGATCAGCCACTGCGTCTGGCCCGCAAGCCACTGGTTCACCACCTGCCCGTCGGCAAACCCCGCAAGCGGCGAGTAATTCGTCCAGCCGGACTTGGCCGCGCCGGATTCCATGAAGAAGGATCCGCACATGACCAGACCTCCTAACAGATAAATCCAGTAACTCGCCATGTTGAGTCTGGGAAAGGCCATGTCCGGCGCGCCGATCTGGAGCGGCGTGACGTAGTTTCCGAAGGCGCCGAAACCCAGCGGAACAATGCCAAGGAACACCATGATCGTTCCGTGCATCGCACCGAACATGTTGTAGGTCTCGCCAGTCACCTTGCCGTCCTGCAGCCAGCGGGCCTTCCATCCATCGGTGAAAATCCAGCTCATCCAATCCGGCAGCGGCTGGTGCGGATAGGCAATGCTCCAGCGCATCACCATCATCAGGTAAAAACCGAAGGCCAGGAACAGCATCGCCGTAATGCCATACTGGATGCCGATCATTTTGTGATCGGTCGAAAAGATATACTTCCGGATAAACCCGGGATCATGGTGGTGATCGGCGTGGGCATCGTGCCCGTGGGATGTGGTGGCGTGAGCGCTCATGGTTCCGTCGTGCGGCGTTGGTTAACCCAGAATCAGACGAGTGAATAGCAAAATATGCGTTGCCATACTCAATAATTCAAGGTCATGCTGAAGGATTGGGGTAGTGGATTGGGAATCGGACAAAAAAAAGCTGGAATGGGCAGGCAATGGGCAGATTTTCGAGAAGCCTGGCGAGACGACGGTCAGGGGGATTTCGGCGCGGCACCGGCCACAGGAAGCAATGTGACGGGATCCACCAGGGATTTCGGATCGAGTGCTTCACCAGGCAGGGCCTTGCTGTGCTCGGCGGCGAGTTCATCGGCATGGGTTTGCTGACCGGCTTTCGCACGCTTGGAGGAAATATCAAATGCGGCCTTTGCCATCTCCACGGTCACGATGTCGCCGGTGGAATTGCCGAAATTGTTGCGAACGTAAGTCATGATGCCGGCGAGGTCCTCAGGCGACAGGCCGGCACCTTGGGCGGCCATGCCGCCGGCACCGCCATAGGTCTTGCCAGTACTCATCGGCCCCTGCAGGCCGTTGAGGATGATCATGGCAAGCCTCTGGGTGTCACCCTTGACCCATTCAGATCCGACAAGCGAAGGGAAATTGGCACCATCACCTTTGGCATCGGACATGTGGCAGCCATTGCATTTGGCTGAGTAAATCCGGGCACCCTTGGCCATGTATGCGGCAAGCGCCTCCTTGGGCACCGGACCCGACTCAGCCTCTCCCGGAGGCTTGGAGCGGACATAACCCTCACGCACGAGTGCGGAGTATTGGAAGAGCTTTCCCGCTCCGCCGAGGATGCCACCGGCAACCAGCAGGCACAACCCGCAGGCGGCGAGCAGCCAAAGCGAGACTGGTTCGGAGCCATTTTCGGCAATGCGGTTCTCGCGGGCGCAGGCGGCGGCCTCGCGTACCACACGTCCATGGGCATCGGTCACCTGGATCGAGTCCTCAAGGTCTGGATTCTGGTTGGGCAAAGACATGATGGAAAAGTGATTGGAAATTCGGAAAAATCATTTCGCTTCCTTGTCCTTCACAGGAGCGAAGTTCAGCGAGGCGGGCACCGCATGGTCCTTTTGGAGTGAGAGCAGATAGGAAACCAGTGCACGCGCGTCGGAATCCGGAACAACCTCGTATCCGTCAGCCGCAGTGATCGGCAGTGCATCGGCAGAGCGATTGCCCTTGATTTCACGCTTGTCAAAAAGGAAAGGGTGCGGCGGGCAGGTCGATTTCCAGAGTTCGGGAATCAGGCGCGGATTGTAGAGGTGCATGTAAAGCCAGGATGCGGGATCCGCTTTGGGCGAATACTGGGTCTGGACACGAAGCCCCACGTTCGACAAATCCGGACCCAGGCGGCTGACGCCCACCTGTGCGAATGTTTCACCTTGGAAATCATAGGCATTGGTTTCACGCCGGGTATCTCCCCGCACCGGGTCGGCCACCAGCCCGCCCCAGTCCGGACGATAGAGATCGGCACCGGCATAGGTCGGGCGCACAACCTGGGTGTGGCAGAGGTAACATCCGTTTTCCGCATAAACCCTTGCACCATCCGCCACGCGCCCGGCGCGCTTGGGAATGAAAACCCCGGTTTTTCCATCGGCCGCTTCGGAAAACTCGACAGGTGCGAGGTTGCGCATCTTCAGATAGGGAACGACAATGATCGCAAGCCAGGCGGCTCCGAAGCTGGCAAAAAGACCGAGAATGAATGTGCGGAAGCTCATTGAGAGAGGATTTGAAATGTGGAATTCGGAACTTTGGATTTGATCCTAATGCGCGGCGGCGTGCCCGGGCCCGGCGTTGTCGATATCCCCGTCAGGCCCGTGTGGGTCGGCTCCGTGGCTGCCCACAAGCAGTGTGGGATGCGGACTGCGGCGGCCGAGGCGGAGCCACATCAGCGCGAGGTGAAGGAAAAAGAAAATGTTGGAGAAAAGAATCAGACACCACGCGAACGTGATGGCGACCGCATACGGATGGGCATAAGCCGCTGCGGTTGACCAAGGCTGCTTGAAATCCTCCTGGCCAGCGCCCTGCAGGAGACCGCCGAACACCGCGATCAGCGCAACCGTAATGATGCCATAAACCGAGAACAGGAAATGGACCTTGATCAAACGCCGTGACAACCACTCGCGGCAGGTGACGCGCGGAACGATGAAGTAGGTCGCACCGAACATCACGAAAGTGAAAAATCCGTAAACGGCAAGGATATCGAAACCATAGCCGGACAAGGAGAACTGCGAGAGCTGGAGCGAGGATCCGGGCAGATTGAGCAGCATCGCTGCAAAACCAAGAATCACCAACCCTGCGATTCCCGCGGCGGTGAAGCGCAGCGCAGGACTGGCGGCGAGAGTCTCGCGGTTTGAGAGCATCGTGCGCAAGGTGTTGACGGCTGCGGCACAAGCGGGAACAAACAGCAGTGCGGTGGCTGCGGCCCCGAGGTAAGGAAGGAAATAGGGAATCGGGGCACCGGCGAGCTTCTGCATGCCGGCCCAGGGCGCGATCACCGCAAGCGCCCAGAAACCAAGCTTGGCGAGCGAGTAGCTGTAAACCGGCCGTCCCGAAACCTTGGGAGCAAGGTAATAGGCTGCGGCCAGGGCCACCGGGGTGAAGAACAGGAACAGCAATCCAGAGCGGAACCATGCGTTGATACCCGCTGCCATCAGCGGATGCCCCGGCAGGCAGTGAATCAATGTGTTGGCGGTGATGTAGATCCACGGGAACCAGATCATCGCGGCAAGCAGATACCACTGCGAAATGTAAACATGGCCCTCGGGACGGACACGGAACTGGATGAAGGAACTGATGACTATGGCGAAATAAGAAAACAAAAGGACCGGCCATGCGAAGGTCGGAAACTCCATCCACGGGATACCGGTGCCATGACCTGTCAGAATGCCAACGATGCCCAGGGCCACGCCGATGTTCCAGACATGGCCTGCGGTCAGGATCGTGCCGCACATGGTGCATTCCTTGCGGGAAAGCCGCGCCATCAGCCACAGGATCATCGCGAACGCCGCCTGCATCCCCCATCCGTAAACCAGCGCGTTGATGTGCGCCGGAAAAACACGGCCGTATGTCAGCAACGGACACGAACTGAGGAAGCCGGGCGAGTGAACCTTGGCCGAGGCAATCACCCCGAGTAAGATCGAGACGGCAAGCCATGCGGCCCCGCTGGTCAGGAAGAACATGACCGGATGGCGCAGCGAGCGGTCAATCCCGGCGCGCAACAGCGCATCCTCGTGGGTGGTGGTGGTGGCGGAAGACATGGAAGTGAGTGAAATGGAAAAGTAGGAAAAGTCAGGGTTTGACGAGATCATCCACGGTGAGCTGCGGCTTGCCGACCTCGCTGCGCAGTGCAGCAACCTGCTCGGGTTTCACGGCAGATGCCTTGTTGCCAAAGCTGTTGCGCACGTAGGTGAGAACCGCGGCGATTTCCTCGTCGGATTGGGATGCCAAGGGCACCATGCCGACCGGAAATTTGTATTCGACGCCCTTGACCGTGATCGGGCCTTGGAGCCCGCGGAGTTGGATCCGGATCAGGTTGGAGATCGGGCCCACGACCCACTCGGAGCCGGCAAGCGGCGGAGCCAGCGGTCCACCCTCGCCGTTCTGGCCATGGCAGGCGCTGCAAACCATGAATCCAATCTTGCCCTTTTCCATAACGGCGGGATCGATCGGCTCGTCCGTGGCATCCGCCACCTTGTCGATCGCCGCAGTGTCCACCGGCGGGGCATCGGCGATTTTCTTCGCGGTTTCAGACCCCGGGACGACCTGCTCGGGTTTTTCCACGGCGGCAGGTTTCGATGCCGCGAGTTGGGCGGCCACCTGCGGGATTGCCGCATCGACAACCTCCGGTGCCAGCGCGGCGGCCTGTGCGGCCGCCACCTTCGCCTTGATTTCGTAGCGCGGCTTCGCAGCGACATCTTCCAGGGTGGCGGGATCCTTGCGGTTGAACAGCATGATGACCGCGATAAGCAGCGCGAAGATCAAAAAGGTGCCGATGCCCCACCAGAATGTGGCGAAGCGCAGGATCGGATTGTCACGGTTAGGGTCCATGTGATGTGGGAAAATAAGATCAGTTGGAAAGATTGGCGGACTCGAGGATGCGCGGGTCGCGGTTCGGGTAGAGCGAGTGCTGGCCAAGGGCACGCAGCAGGAAGAATAGGAATGCCGCACCCATGGTAACGAACGCGAGGATGTCGTACCAGAACGCGCCGGGAATCGCGACCTGGATCGGACCGAGCCCCTCAAACGCCTTGCCGTGGCTCATGTGGTGTCCCCCCAGCGAAATGCCGCGTTCGGGAATGGTGATCAGGTAGTGGTCGAGCACGTGCATGACCAGTGTGTAGGCGGCCACGATCGACAGGTATTTCGGGTTCTTCTTGAGCCACGCCTGGAGCAGGATCACGAAGGGAACCACGAAGTGGCCGAACACCAGGGTGATCATGCCGATGTTCCAGTTGCCGGTGTTGCGAATCAGGAAATACGAGGTTTCCTCGGTGATACCGGCATACCAGATGAGGAAGAATTGGGAAAAGGCGATGTAGGCCCAGAAGACGGTGAACGCGAACAGCAGCTTGCCCATGATGTGGAAGTGCTCGCCGGTGGTCACGTGCCTGAGGTGCCCCTGGCCCTTCAGCCATGCGCAGACGAGGATGATCACCGCCATCGAGTTGAGTGCGGATCCCGCGAACAGATAGACACCCCACATCGTCGAGAACCACTTGTAATCCAGTCCCATCAGGAAATCAAAACCGGTGAAGGTGATCGTCAGTGCGAAGATGATCAATGTGTAGGTCGAGTGGAACCGCGCCCGGAAAAGCCGCTTGGTGCCGGGATTGGGATCCGTGTCCTGCGCCGTGGAGAGTTTCCGCAGGAAGATGATCACCGCGCTCAGGCCGATGAAGTAAAACGCCACCCGCCCATACCAGAACGGAAGGTTCATGTACCAATGTTTGTTGTAAAGCAGGTGGTCGGCGTGGTGAAGGTGGTCCTTGACGCCGCCTGTGGCAGCGCGATGGATGTTCATCCACTCGTAGAGGTATTGCTGGACCTGAGGGCAAAGCAACGGCAGCCCGAACAGGAACATCCATGGATAGGTCGAGCCGACGTTTTCAAAGGTCCGCCGGACCGATGTCCCCCACCCCGAGTTCGAGACGTTGTGCAGCAAGGTCCAGAAAACGCCGCCGATGGAAAGCGTCAGGAACAGATAGAACGCGAACAGCCAGGAATAGGCGTAGGTGCCCTTGGTCGCGTTCGGGGCGAAGAATAGCAGATAGACGCTGATCACCGTGCCGATGGCGGCGACGCCAAGGGCGGCGGCTTTCACCTTGGCGACCTTCGAGGTGTCCAGATGGTCGCCATGGATGGCGATGTCTGCGGATGTGACGTGGTGGTGGGCCATTGGATGGGGAAATTATTTGGAGGATGCTTTCGCGGCTTGCAGCGTGCGGACATATGCGATGACGGCCCAGCGATCGCGCACCGCGATGTTGTAGCCGTATCCGCCCATCATGCCCTTGCCGTTGGTGATCGTGTGGAACATCCGGCCGTCCGGATAGGATTCCGCGGCGAAGTTCGGCAACTGCAGGTTGGCAATGGCCGGCACGCCATAGTTGGCGGTAATGCCCTGTCCGTCGCCCGAACTGCCATGGCAGATCGCACAGTAAATGCCGTAAACCTCCTTGCCGCGGTGGATCAATTCCACCGCGTTCTCCGCAGTGAGCTTCAACTCCTCCGGCATGCCGGTGCCGTAGTAATCACCTACCTCACCAGTGTAATAGTAACCGCTCTGCCCGCCGAATTCATATTCCGGAATACCGCCGATTTCCCGCCGGCCTTCGGGGTTGAATCCGCGCGGCTGGGTTTCCGTAACAGGAATACGGCTGCCATGGCCGTCCGCGAAAAACGGCGAAGGCTTCTGTGCGCGGAGCTTGTCCTGCTCATCCATGTCCGGGAATATCCGGACCGGCGGCTTGGTGAACTTCTGGCCTCGCATGCCGAAAATGCCAACGACAAGCAGCGCAATCAACGCGTAAGCTAGGAAAAAATAGCGCATCTGGATAAGTTTTTCAGTTTCAAAAATTTCAGCATTTCAGCTTTTACCGTCACTCCTCCTCTTCCTCGACGAGTTCGATATTGGCACCACCGATTTCAGCGAGGAGTTCCCTGGTTTGGTTGGGGCTGAACTTCGGGTCACGGGCCTCGATGGCGATGAAGAAGCCGTCATCGGTCACGCGGTGGAACTGCCTGCTGCCGAACAGCGGATGATTGAGGCGCGGCAACTGGCTCAACGCGAGCAGGCCGAAAAGCACCGTAAATCCGGAAAACAGGATGGTCAGCTCGAACATCACCGGGAAAAACGCCGGAATGGTGAAAATGTTGGCTGGCTTCGCCTGGACCACCGTCGGATAAATCACCACCTGTGTCGAGTAGGCCAGTGCGAAGGCGGTGGCGGTGCCGGTCATCCCGCCGAAGAATACAAACCATGGCAGGATCGAACGCTTCAGGCCCATGGCACCGTCCAGCCCGTGGATCGGATAGGGCGAATAACAATCCCATTTCCTGAAACCGGCGTCGCGGATCTTCTCCGCCGCCTTGTAAAGCGCGGAGGCGCTCTTGAACTCGGCCAGGTAGCCGTAAACTCGTTTGCGGGTGGTACTCACTGTGTGATTTGAGATTTCAGATTTTCAGCATTTCAAATTTTCAGCATTTCAGCTTTTACCATGCGCCAGCTCTTTCTGATAGGCGGGGATGGAATCCGCGCCGTGATCCGGGTGATGGACCTTGTCATCATGGTGCGGATCGGCCTCGGGGAGGGTCCACTTGACCTCGGCGATGTTGATGCAGGGCAGGAAACGGAGGAACAACATGAACAGCATCAGGAACATGCCGATCGTCCCGACAAAAAGCATCTGGTCCTGCGCGGTCGGGGAAAAGGTCTTCCAATCTCCGGGCAGCCACATGCGGGCCAGGGTGGTGACGATGATGACGAAACGTTCGAACCACATGCCGACGTTGACGCACATCGCCACGATCATCACGACCCACAGGTTTTCACGGCATGACTTGAACCAGAATACCTGGGGAGACAATACGTTGAGCGACATCATCGCGGCGTAGGCCCACCAGTAAGGGCCGGCGATGCGGAACTTGAAGGCGTCCATCTCATAAATCGCACCCGAGTAGAATGCCACGAAAAGCTCCATCAGGTAGGCATAGCCGACGATCGTTCCGGTGAGCAGGATGATCTTCGCCATGTTGTCGATGTGCTTCATCGTGATCAGATCCTGCAGGCCGTAGACAAAGCGCGCCGGGATCATGATCGTGAGCACCATCGCGAAACCGCCGAAAATGGCGCCTGCGACGAAGTAGGGCGGGAAAATCGTGGTGTGCCAGCCGGGGACCACCGAGGTCGCGAAGTCGAACGAAACGACCGAGTGCACCGAGAGCACCA
>CAYNQJ010000017.1:0-68113 GCA_964399305.1 uncultured Luteolibacter sp. | reverse complement strand
GGACGCGGGAGGCGCCGACGCCGACGAACATTTCGACAAAGTCCGATCCGGAGATCGAGAAGAACGGGACGTCGGCTTCGCCGGCGATGGCGCGGGCGAGCAGGGTTTTACCGGTTCCCGGGGCTCCGACCATGAGGACGCCTTTGGGGATCGATCCGCCGAGTTTCTGGAACTTGCGGGGGTCGCGGAGGAAATCGACGATTTCATAGAGTTCCTCCTTGGCTTCCTCGACGCCGGCGACGTCCTTGAAGGTCACCTTGTTGCGGTCCATCGTGAGCAGGCGGGCCTTGCTTTTGCCGAAGGACATCGCGCCGCGTCCGGCGGATTTCATTTGCTGGCGGAAAAGGAAAAACAGCAGGCCAATGACGAGCAGGAAGGGGAGGAAGGTGAACAGGGCGTTCTTGAGGTAATTATTGCTGCGTTCGTAGATGGCCTTGCCCTTGACCAGTTCGCGGAGTTCCTCGCCTTGGATGACGGTGGAGGCTTCCACGCGGAAGGGGGTGGCTTCCTTGGCTTTGCCGGCCTGGTCCTTGGGGGTGACCATGTTCTTGATCACCACGCGGGTGCCGACGATCAGCGCGTCGCTGGAGTCCGGGAAAGTGAGGACGCGCAGCGGGTTGGAAATGTCATCGATCTTGATTTCGCCGAGAGCGTGGGACTTGCGGAACTCCGCAAGCGAGAGGGTTTCCAGCTTTTCAGCAGGGTTTTCGGCGGCGGGAGCCGCGCCGGAGGGATCGATTTGTTCCATCCGGAGGTCATCGCCGAGCAGGTCGCGGATTTCATCGCGCTGGAGGTCGAGGTTGACCCGGACTTGGAAATGGGTGCGGGCTTCCTCGGGTTCCTTTGGTGCGACCAGTTCGGGGTTTTGCCAACCGGTGATGACCGCGTCGTAGGCGGTGTCGCTGGTGATCACCTTGAGCGGGCGTTTGGAGTCATCGGTGATCACCCGGCCTTGGTCCCAAGCCTTGCGGAATTCGGCGTAGGTCAGACGGGATTCGGATTTCGCGCCGGTTGGACCGAAGAAGGCGAGTGCGAGGATGATCGAGGCGACGCTGAGCAACACGACCAGCCGCCAGTTGAAGCCATTGGGCTCACCAGAGGGGCGGTTGGAAGGATTGGAGTTGGGGTTGGGATTCGGATCTTCGGACATGGTTGCGGAAAAAATCCCGGAATGAACGAGTGACGTAGCGGGGCGCGGGCCGTGGCCGTCACGCCAGTCGGGAGCGGAAAACCATAGACGCGCGGGGCGAAAAGCAAAACCTTTTTTGCACGGGAGCGCCCGGGGTCTTGCGGGTGCGGTGCGGGTCTGCCTAGAACATCGCCGTGGATGCCAACCCGCCAACCAAAGAGACGCGCCCGGCGGCCCCGGACCGCAAGCGTGTGGAGGCGAGGTTCTTGGCCTGGTTGCGCGGGATACCCGGGGTTGGGCGTCTGAGGTCGTTGCGGCCTGGGACGGATGCGCAGGTGGGAGTGCTGGTGGATGCGTTTGCGGCGTTTGCGACCCTCGATGGCGCGTTGAGCACGCTGGAGGCGGACTTGATTCTGGATTTGTTGCGAAGCGCGTTTCCGGAAGTGGATCACGGTTGGCTGGGCAGGCGCTTGCAGCGTGCGGTGCGCAATCCGCGGCCGCTGCAGGGCTTGGCTGCGGAATTGCGGGCAAGCTATGACGATGCGGGCAAGCTGGCGCTGGGGTTGCAATTGTTCACGCTGGTGGATGCGGCGGGGCGGTCGGAGCGCAACCGCGCGAGTTTCGAGGTCTTCATGCGTCGCTTGGGACGGCCGGATTATGGGTCGGCGATTTTGCGCGAGATGCGGGGCGATCTGGAGGCCCCGGTGGATGAGGAATTGCCGTTTGAGCGGCTGGTGTTTGGCAAACAGGATGCGGACGTCATCCTGCCACCGGCCGCGGTGGACCATGAGTTCCGGGTTTACCGTGCGGGGGATTTGATTCTGGTGAGAAACACGGGTTCCGCGCCGTTGTGGATCCGGGGGAGATCGGTCGAGACCGGTTCTTTCCTGCGGATGCGCGAGCGCCAGCCCTTGGTCGTGCCCGGCTGGTCGCTGAGTTACGAGGACCTGATGTTCTTCCTGGATGTCAAGCGGACCGGCAATGCGCCGGCGGTTTATCTGGAAGAAGGCGAGTCCGGGCTTTCCGCGGAGCGGACGCTGGGCCGGATGAGCGCGGTGCGGGTGAGATTCGGACTGCAGGCCGAAGTGGAGGCATTGCGCGACACCGAGATCCATGCTGGCAGCCGCGGCCCATTGGCCAAGGGTGAAATGGTGCGCTGCCTGAACCACGAGCGGCTTGGCGATGCCAAGGGCTTCAGTTTGTCGATCAACGAATTGCGCCGCAAGGCCACGCAGTCCGGACGGCGTTTCCGGCTGGCGCTGGACCGGCAGGAATACCTGGTGTCCAACGATGCCTCGGCGCTTTCCCGGGGTGATCTTTTGTTAGGTCAGAAGCTGTCGCCGAGAGCCGTGTTGTTCATCCGCTACGACGCGCAGCGGGCGGAAGGCGAACTGGAGATCCGTGAAAGCGGCGGGCCGATCCAGGTGGACGGCGTGCAGGTGAGGGGGACTGCGATTCTCAAGGATGGCTCGCTGATCCGCCTGTCCGGCAGTCAGGCGGTGCGCTGCCGCTTCAGCGAGGGGTTTCTCGATGAGGAGCGGACCTTGATCGAATCGCTGCGGGTGGAGGATCTGATCCATGATTTCGGGCCGGGATCGCGGGCGCTGGATCACATCAACTTTGAGGTCAAGCGCGGGGAGATGCTCTGCATCATCGGCCCGAGCGGCAGCGGCAAGAGCACGCTGCTCGCGGTTCTATCAGGGCAGCGCGAGCCGACGCGGGGCAAGGTCAATCTCAACGGCATCTCGCTATACGAGCGGCGGGAGCAACTGGTGCCGTTCATCGCGCACATGCCGCAGGAAGAGGCGTTGAGTCCGCAGCTCACCGTGCGCGAACACCTGCGGCATGCGGTGACGATCCGGCGGCCCGCACTGTCGCTGGCCGAACACGAACGGCGGGTGGACAGCATGCTGGCGGAGCTGGGCCTCCAATCGATCGCGCGCCGGATGGTGGGAGCACCGGGAGACAAGACGCTTTCCGGCGGCGAGCGCAGCCGTCTCAATCTCGGACTCGATCTTGGCAGCCGGGCCGAGGTTTTCCTGTTTGACGAGCCGATCTCCGGCCTGTCGTCCAAGGACTCCGAGCATGTCGCGGAGACACTGCGTTCGCTGGCGCGGGAGAAGATCGTCATCGCATCGCTGCACCGTCCCGGCGCGCCGGTGCTGCGTTTGTTCGACAAGGTCTTGTTGTTGGACAGCGGCGGGCGTCTTGCGTATTTCGGATCGCCTGCGGGGATGGTCGGTTACTTCCGGGATGCCTGCGAGGAACTGGGCATCGCGCATCCGTCGGTGCACGCACTTTCGCCACTGGGTGCGGATTTCGTGTTTGATGTGCTGGAGACGCCGCTCAGTGCGATCGGCGGTGGATCGAACACCGGCGGAGTCAGGCGGTTTCCACCGTCGTTCTGGCAGGAGCGGTTCGAGAGCGCCTCGCTGATGAACGACCTACAGTCCGGTGGTGGCCCTGCCTCGCGGCTGGGTGAGGCGCGGACCGACGACCGCCTGCCGTTGCCTCCGAAGCCCGGCCGGAGGATACGGGCGGTATTGGCGGTGTTTGCGACGCATTTCCTCCGTTCACTGCTGTCGAAACTGAGAAACCGTGGGACGATCTACAGCACCTGTCTTGAGGCTCCGCTGTTGGCGGCGTTGGTTTCGATCACGCTGCGGTCCTCGCCGGAGGGCAAGTATGAATTCGCGACGGCGCTGCACATTCCTGCGTATTTGTTTCTGAGTTCGACCGTGGCGATGTTTCTCGGGCTGACCAACTCCGCCGCGGAGATCCTGCGTGATCGTCCGATTTTGCGGCGCGAGCGCAACTGCCAGCCTGGGGCGACCTCGTATGTGGCGGCGAAGTTCGCGGCGCTCGGGCTGGTGGCATCGGTCCAGTGCCTGGCCTATCTGGTCGTGGGCAATCACTTTTTGGAAATCGAGGGGGTGTTGTTCTACCATTGGATGTGGATGACGCTGACCGCGTGGACGGGCACGGCGATGGCGCTGGTGGTTTCCTCGATCGTCAGGACCGAGCGTGCGGCGCTGACGGCGGTGCCGTTGTTGTTGGTGCCGCAGATGTTGCTGGCGGGCGCGCTGGTGTCCTATCGCGAGATGAACCGGGGCCTGTTCGAGCATGCCAGTGAGTTCCGCGAGCGCGGTGGCGTGCCGGTGCCCGCGGTGTTGATGCCGCTGCGATACGCCTACGAGGGGATGGTCGTCTCCCAGGCGGTGCGCAACCCGTTCGAGGTCGAGCGCGTGCGGTTGCAGCGCAAGATCGACCGGGGCAGAAAACTGGAAACGCCGATGGATGACGAGGACATCGAGGAATTCGAACTCGCCAAGGAAGGGTTGCGCCGATTGTTGGCTGCGGGTGCGACCAGCAAGGCGGAGGCGGCGGACCTCGTCGAACGGATCCGCAGGATCTCCACCTCGGGCACACGGATCGAAGTGGAAACGATGAAGGTCTGGCCCGACGCGCCAAACGCCCGCCCGGCCTCGGAATTCTTTGTCAACGAGCGCATCGACCTGATGGTCCGGGAGGCGGAGACCTTCCGCAACGACTACCGGATCAAAAAGCCGCGCGTCGTTTTCCATGCGCTCAAGCAGCCTCTGCCGTGGGCGAGGCCGGCACCGAACCGCGGGCTGGCGTTTGTCGATCCGGAGGACTATATCGACACCCAGAAATACTGCGGATTCATCCTTGCGGGAATCATCGTCGGGTGCGTCCTGATTTCGATGGTCATCGTTTCCCGCCAGAACCGGCAGACCCGTTAGGGTGGAAGGGAATTTGGAGGAGCGGAGTATGGAATGAGGGGTGGGCGCTCATCCATCCTTTGAGTGACAGCGGATCCCCGGGGTGGGATTTGGTTGAGGACTGCGGGCTGGATTGGGGCTTGTCAAAGCCTGTGGATTCGGCCAGATACGCGGCAACCAAGCGTTTGCCGTACAAGCGCTTGCAACCCTTCAAACCCATGTCCAGCGCCAAATCCCCCGCACCGGTCGTCTCCAGGGCGATGCTCATACCATTCGTGCTTGTCACCATCCTGTTCCCGCTGTGGGGATTTGCCAACGACATCACCAACCCGATGGTGGCGGCGTTCAAGAACATCCTGCTGCTGACCAACTTCGAGAGCTCGCTGGTGCAGGCGGCGTTTTACGGTGGTTACGCGCTGATGGCGATTCCAGCTGCCATCTTCATCAAGAAGTTTTCCTACAAGAGCGGGATCCTGATCGGGCTGGCCCTTTATTCGATCGGTTGCCTGTTGTTCATTCCCTCCGGCTGGTCGCTGACCTTCGCGCCGTTCCTGCTGGCCTATCTGATCATGACCTGCGGGCTTTCCTTTTTGGAAACCACGGCCAACCCTTACATTCTCTCCATGGGTGACGAGTCCACGGCGACGCGCCGGCTCAACCTCGCGCAGGCGTTCAACCCGATGGGATCGATCATCGGGATGTTCGTCGCCAGCATGTTCATCCTGATCAACCTGAATGGCACCAGTGAGGACGGCCGCCGTGCGATGAAGGCCGCGTCCGACGGCACTCCGGTTTACGCCCAGGTGGTGGAAAAGCAACTGGAGGCCGTCAAGGGACTGGAAAAAACCGTCAAAACCCCGTCGTTCGACCGGAAAAAGCGGTTGTTGAAAAAAGCCGGAGAAGAGTCGGGCGCCCTTGCTGCCAATCTTGATCTGTTAGCCGACCCGCGGGCGGATGTGGCTGCGGAGATTTCCAAGGAGATCGCGGCGCAGCCGGTGGAGAACAAGTTCGCGTCGGCCGCCAGCGCCGTGGCGGTGGTGCTCCAGTTGAAGGACAAGATCCAGCCGGCAGAGGCTGAGCTCCGGCGGGAGAAGATTTTCCAGGGGCCCGGCGGTCTTGAGCTGGCAATCACCCTTGGCAAGGAGCGGGAGTTGCTGGCCGGTTCCACACCATTCATTGAAGCACAGCCGCACCTGGCATCCGCGGCCGGCGAGGCCACCGGTATCGCCGCGACTCTGGCGGGATTTTACAAGAACCAGAATGCGGATTCCGCCGCGATCGCGGATGTGGTGGCGGCGCTCGGGGCCACACGCACGGCATTGGAATCCGCGCAAGCCGGTCTGAAGACGATCCCGAAAGATTTGCTCGCCTCGTATGCGGACCAGTCCGCCGTCCGGTTTACGGAGATCCAGAAGTCGGATCTGGAGATCGTCGTGTGGCCATACGCGCTGATGGGCGGCATTCTGCTGGTCGTTCTCGCCATCTTCGCATGGAAGCTGCCGAAGGACATCAGCCACGAGGGCAGTCACGAGCTGCACATGATGGCGACGCTCGGGCGTTTGTTCCGCAACGGGCATTACCTGTGGGGCGTGGTCGCGCAGACGTTCTACGTCGGTGCGCAGATCATGTGCTGGACCTTCATCATCCAATATGCCGAGCTTGAACTCGGGCTATCGAAATCCACCGCGCAGAACTGCAACATCCTGGCGATGATCATCTTTGTTTCGAGCCGGTTCATCTGCACGTTCCTGTTGCACTACATCCTGCCGGGCCGCCTGCTGGCCCTGTTGGCGATCGGCGGAATCCTTTTCACCGCCGGAACCATTTTCATTCACGGATATGGCGGCCTGTATTGCCTGATCGGCGTGTCCGCCTGCATGTCGCTGATGTTCCCGACGATCTACGGCATCGCGCTCGAAGGTCTCGGTGAGGATGCCAAACTCGGATCCGCCGGGCTGATCCTCGCGATTGGTGGCGGCTGTCTGATGCCGCCGTTGCAAGCCGCGATCATGGACCTGCCTCCGGTCAACATCGGCTTCATGGAACTTGCCAGTGTGCGCGCCTCGTTCTTCCTGCCGCTTGTTTGCTTTGTGGTGATCGCCGGCTACGGATTGTGGGTGTTGAAAAGCGGTCCTCGGGCGGCGGGAAGCCACGCTTGATAGAGAGCGCCACGTCCGGCGGTGAAGCGGGCCATGATTTCCGCGTCATGCGCAAGGGTGGCCCGGATTTCCCGTTTCCCCACCGCCTTGGGTGCCGTGGCAGGCCGGTGCGGCCTGCAACCGCATGGGTGCGGGTCAGCCGATCAGGCAGTTCGCGGGGCGGATGCCGATCTCGGCCGCGCGGCCGCGGGCGTCGCGCAGTTTCAAAACCGATTGTTTGACGATCGCCGCGGCTTTGCGCGCCTCGTCGAGCGTGTTGAGGATCGAGAAACTGAAGCGCAGGCTGCCGCGTCCGCGCGTGCCGTCGATGCCCATGGCGAGCTGGACGTGCGACGGGCGGATTTTTCCGGCCATGCAGGCGGAGCCTGCCGAACATTCGATGCCTTCGCGGTCGAGCAGTTGGATCAGTTCCACCGCCTCGCAGCCATCGAAGGACAGGTGGCTGGTGTTGGGCAGGCGGTGTACCGGGTTGCCGTTGACGGCAACGCCGGGGAGTTCTGATAGAAGCGTGTTTTCAAACACATCCCTCATCAGGTGGAGCGCGGCGTGGTCCCTTGCCCGTGCGGCCATGGCTGCGGCTGCCGCGCCGAGTCCGACGATACCCGGGGTGTTTTCCGTGCCGGCGCGACGGCCGTTTTCCTGACCGCCGCCCTTGAGGAAGGGAAAAAAGCGGATGCCGCGCCGCGCGTAGAGCACGCCCATGCCTTTCGGGCCATGGAACTTGTGGGCGGAGAGCGAGAGGAAATCCACGCCCAGAGCGCGGACATCGATGTCGGCCTTGCCGGCCATCTGCACGGCATCCGAGTGGACCGGGATGCCGCGGCTGCGAGCCATGGCGCAGACGTCGCGCAACGGTTGGATCACGCCGGTTTCGTTGTTGGCGGCCATGATGGAGATCATTGCGGATCCCGGCAGCAGGGATTCGAAGGCCGCGCTGTCGAGGCGTCCGTCCGCCAGCACCGGAGCGTATTTCACCGGCCTTGGCAGATCTTCCGCGCAGCGGAGAACCGCCGAGTGTTCGATGGATGAAACAACGAGCGTTCCCTGGCCGACGAGCCGGTCGAGCGAGTGCAGCGCGGTGTGGATGCTTTCGGTGCCGCCGCTGGTGAAGATGATCTCATCGGCTTCCGCCCCGATCCAGGCGGCGACTTGGGCGCGGGCGTTTTCAATCGCCTCGCGGGCTTTGCGCGCACTGGCGTAGGCCCCCGACGGGTTGGCCTGGCCATGGCGTAGCCATGGCATCATCGCTTCCAAGACTTCCGGCAGCATCGCCGTGCTCGCGTTCGCGTCCAGGTGGATCATGGCGGCCAGCATTGCCAAAACCGCCCCGGTATCAATCCGCAATTCCGGAAATGCGGCCGATTTCCACAAGAAATGCGCAGATTTTCAGTGCAGGGCGAGATGGCGGATGAAGCGCGTGAAAAACTCGGCCCCAGCTTTCAGGGCGTCCGTTTCGATGAACTCGTCGACCGTGTGGGCCTGGTGGATCGAACCCGGGCCCATGCAGATGCTGGGGATTCCGCCTTGCGAAAGGTGGGCGGCGTCGGAGAACCATGGCGCGCCCGCGAGCGCGGTGCCGGGTCCGGTTTCTAACAATGCCCGGATCATCGGGTGGTCCGCATCGGTTTCCATCGGCGGTTTTTCATCCGGGTTGACGATTTCCACGGGCAGTTCATGGCAGGCGATGACGTCATGGAGGCATTTCAGGGCACCGCCGGCGGCGGCGAGCGATGGAGTGATTCGGATGTCGATTTCCGCCTCCGCGAGGTCGGGTACGATGTTGGGCCGCGCGCCGCCGCGGATCAGGCCGATGTTGAGGGTGGAGTGGCCGAGCACCGGGTGGGAGAACGTGGCGAGCTCCGTGCCGAGGTGGGTGTCGAGCCGGTCCAGCGCGCGGGTGAGCTTGAGGATCGCGTTTTCCCCGCGCTCGGGCATCGAGCTGTGGACGGCCACGCCGGTGGTACGCAGTGTGGTCCATAACGAGCCTTTGGTCAGATGGATCACCTCCATCGATGTGGGTTCGCCGACAATGGCGAAGCAGTAATCCGAGCCGTGGTTGCGCACGAACTCCCTGGATCCCCACTGGCCGGATTCCTCGCCCATGAATCCGACGAAATCGACGGCCACCGGCAGTCCGGCCAGGCGCTGGCGGTTCTCATGGAGCGCCCACAGCATGGCGGCCATCGGCCCCTTGGTGTCGGCAGCGCCGCGCCCCCAGATGCGTCCGTCACGGAGTATGCCGCCGAAGGGGGCGACCGTCATTCCTGCGACCCCGACGGTGTCGAGGTGAGGTCCTAACAAAATCCGGGGTCGGCCGTCGAGCGGGGCGAATCGCGCGATCAGGTTGGGCCGGCCGGGTTTGATTTCCTCGAGGATGACCTCCGCGCCGATCGACTCCAGCCAGCCTGACAGGAAGATGGCGAGGGTGCGTTCGCCGGTTTGATCCGTTCCCGGGGCGTTGTCCGGGTTGACGGATGGGATTTGGATGAGCTGCTGAAGCAGTGCGGTGACGTCCTGACTCATGATGCCAGCATTGCCCACGCCGCTGCGGGCGGCAAGGGCGGATCGACAGGCGGGGATTCATCGCCTCACGTGGAGGCGCATGAAACGTCTGGTGCTGGCGGAGACCGGTTGGGTGTCCCGGACGGTGACTTCCCAGTAGCTGCCCTTGTCGCGCCTGCTGACTTCGCTGCCAGCCGGGTTCCAATCGCCGGTATTGAGATTGGAGCAAGCCTGGACAGTGAACGTGAGGTCGGTTGCCTGTTTGTTCTGGCGGAATGTGAGGGTGAGATGGTCATCCTCGGTGCTGGCCGTGGGCATGCGTGACGTTCCGTTTTCCATGGGTGGAAGGGCCAACGCGTATTTCATCAGGTTGGGGATGTTGTCGCCAGCCGGGCATGCCATGGGGCCCACGACCGACGGATCATCAAGCTCCTCGGCAGCGAAGGAGCTGGCGGTCCATTGGGCCATGGCGGAATTTTGGATGGTTACTGGCAGGCCTTCGGACGCCGGAGTCGCTCCGCCGGACGGGTCAAGAATCCTCACACGGCAGGTCCAGACCTCGCCGGCGGCGGTGGTTCCCGCAGGCAGCGTGGCGGTGGGCGATGTCTGGGATTGGACGAGCCGCACGTTGCCACCACACAGCCATGTGAATTCATGAACGAGGTTTGGCTGGTCCTCGGTGTCGGGATCCAGCACCCCTTCGGCAACGGTGCAGCTGAGTTCCTGGCCGGGAAGTGGGGCGGCGGGTCCGACGGTCACATCCGGTGCGGCGGCATAGACGGCTCCCGTGTTGAGCAGCGAGTTGGAAGTGGTGCTGCCCGCCCAGACGATCGCGGCGGTGCCAGCCCACATCATGGCATGGGAAATACGGGATGAATGTGTGCCGAGGGTTTCCATCGATCGCCAGGTGTTGGCATCCGGATTGTAGAGTCCCCCGGACAGGAGTCCCGTGTAGTTCGATGTCGAGGCGATGCCTCCCCAGACGAGCATCCGGTTGCCGGTCCAGATGGCGTCTCCGCCCTCCTCGTATGAGAAACGTGCGGGAGGTGCGTTGAGATTGCTGATGGATGTCCACTGGTCGGTGGCCGGATCGTAGCTCCATCCCAGATTGTTAGGACTGGAGGCGCTGCCGCCACCCCAGACGATGAAACGGCTGCCGGTCCAGACGCTGCTGCTGCCGATGGAAGCGGGTGGTGCGTTGACGGTGCTCATCGGCGTCCAGGAGTCGGTTTCGGGATCATAGAGTCCGCCGGTGTCGGTATCGATGTAGGTCCAGTCTCCATCGCGCTGGCCACCCCAGACCAGCATGCGGGTGCCGGTCCATGCGGAGTGGTGCCCCATGCGCCGCGTGGGTGCGCCGGTCATGGTGACCGGGGTCCATGAGTTGGTTTCCGGATTGTAAATTCCTCCGGTGCCGGTGGCGGTGGTGTAGTAGGATCCGGTGTTGATGGTGCCGCCCCAGACGATCATCCGGCTGCCGGTCCAGACCGCGGTGTGGCGTGCGCGCGCCAATGGAGCGTTGGTGGTGGTGGTCGCGGTCCATGAATCCTTCGATGGGTCATAAATCCCACCGCTGTTGAGCCGCGAGGTCGAGTAGCTCCAGCCGCTTTGGTCACCGCCCCAGACGATCATCCGGGTGCCGGTCCAGATCGCCGTGTGGGTGAAGCGCGCCGGCGGCGCGTTGGTGAGAGAGACCGGTTTCCAGGAATCTGTCAGAGGGTCGTAAATTCCACCGTTGTTCAACATCGAATCGGAACCGACGCTGCCGCCCCAGAAGATGGCCTTGCTGCCGGTCCAGACTTCGGTCGGATGATTGCGGGCTTGTGGCGCGCCGCTGGTGTTGGTGGCCCGCCATGCCCATGATCCTTGGCCTGGTTCGCGTTGGAAACCCGGCAGCCGGTTGCGGTCGGCGACCGTGGTGGCGGTCCATGTGTGGCTGGTTTCACCGCGATAGGCATCAGCGACCACCACTTTCACCCGTGCCATGCCACCACCAAGGGATGTGGCCGGATGGAGGACCGTGTCATGGGGTATTGTTAGAACCACATCATTGCCGCTCGCGCTGGCATCCTGCCATGTGGCACCGCCGTCGCGGCTGATGAACCAGGTGTGGGTGAGGACATCGCCCGCCTCGGGGTCGGTGGCTGTGACCTTGAAACCGAGCGAGTCGCCTTCCGTGGCGGATGCGATCACGCTGCCTGATGGAACGGTGCTTTGAATGACAGGCGGCAGGCCGGCCACGTAGAAAGTCCGCGCCACCGGTGTGGCTGGCAGATAATTGACATCACCATCCTGGCTGGCAGTGATCGTCACGCTGCCGCGTCCTGTCAGGGTCACGGTGTTGCCATCGACAGTGGCAATGGATGGGTCGGAGCTTTCGTAGCTCACGGCGAGGCCGCTGCTGGAGGTGGCTGCGAGTCCGAACGCGCCGTCGTCGATGCGTTTGTCGGGAAGCGCGTCGAAGGCAATCGTTTGCGGCTGTTTGAGGATGAAGTCTTCATCGCCGCTGCCGCTGCCGCCCACGGTGCCGATGGCGACTGGCCCGGTGGTGAACCCTTCCGGGACGACCGCGGTGATCCGCGTGCTGGATTCCACGGTGAATGATGCGGCGCTGATGCCACCGAAGGTGACCGATGAGACTTCCAGAAAACCCGTGCCCTCGATCACCACCACCGTGCCGGGAATTCCGCTGGGCGGCGAGATGCTGCTGATGACCGGTGGAGGTTGGACGACCGAGAATGACAGGTGGTCGATGCGGACGGCTGCGTTGGCGGTGTTTCCATCATCGGTTGCAATGTGCGGATTGAGGGCGCCGGACGGCAGATTGGTTGTGATGGTGCCCACCATGGTGCCATCCAGATGGAAGACCGCCTTTCCCGGGCTGACGCGGATTTCATAATCATGCATCACATCGATGCCGCCCGTGATCGTTGCGGTGGTGGTGGTTTCCTCTCCTCCGTTGCGGCAGCGCATGCCGATGGTGTCTTGTGAGACCGAGTAGAACTCGACCGCGTTGTCCGGATCATCGCCGACACGCAGGCCTCTGGGTTGGCCGTCTCCCGGGATGGTGCCGCCCGGTGCGGACAGCCGTGCCGTCATGACCAGGGTGCGTTCCGGGGTGGGGATGATGCCGGTTTTCCCACGCAGGGATGACTGGTGGACGGCCCATGTCTGCAAGGCCATGCGGCCCGAGCCATCGCGCGTGACCTCTCCGGTCCATTCATAAACCGATGGGTCCGGCGGCGTTCCCGCGGTGCCGTCGAAGGGATCATCTGACAAGACGACCGGGGGATCGGCCATCAGCGAGAGGGACATTTCCTCGATGCCGACCGGAACATTGCCGACGCCGCCGCCGTCGTATGTCGAACAATGCACGTTGAGCGGACCGTCCGGAATGTTTTCAGTGAATGTCGCGACCGGAGTTCCATCGACAAGGAATACGGCCAGATCCGGAGCTAACAGAATTTCCAGGTCAGTCAGGCGGTTGACGCCGCCGGGTATCGGGACAACCTTCGTGCTTTCCACTCCGTTGCGGCAGACGCGCGCGCCGATGTTTTGGAGTGATTCGGAAAAGAATTCGGCGGCATTGTCGGGATCATTGCCGACTCTCAGTCCGCGGGGCTGGTGGTCGCCATAGACACCCGGCGACCAATGCTCCTCCGCGTATGCGTATGCGCGCATCGCGAATCGCAGCGTCTGTCCGGTGGCAGGGGCGAAGGCGGCCTTCGATCGCAGCCACGAGTGGTCCACGTTCTGGGTGTTGAGATGGATCGATCCGGTTCCGGATTGCTGTGCTTCGCCGTCCCATTGAAACGCTGAGGCATCGGGTGCCGCTCCGGCGGAGCCGTCAAAAGAATCGCCGAGAAAAAGAACCGGCGTGGTGCTCCGGGTGGAATAGGAAACATGGTCGATCGTCACCGGAACATTGCCGGCCCCACCGTCGGAAGTCGCCACATGCACATTCAAGGGTCCGTCGGGAACATCGGTCGAGAAGGCCGCCGCAATGCCGCCGTCCACACTGAACACCGCCATTCCGGGAAGCAGGGTGATTTCGTAGTTGTGCATCGAATCCACACCTGCGGGGAAATCGATCGACGCGTTGCTCTCCGATCCGTTGTTCCTGACGCGCATGCCGATCGAGGTGCGGGAAATGGTGAAGAATTCGGCACATTCATCCGCGCTGATTCCGGAGCGCAGGCCGCGTGGCTGCTGATTGCCATAGACGCCCGGATCCCAGTGCTCCGCATAGGTGTAGGCCCTTATCCGGAATACCAGGGCCCGGCCATGGGTCGGCGTGACGGCGGCTTTGGACACCAGCCATGATTCGTTGACCGACCACGTCTGCAGCGAAAGAACGCCCGCGCCATTGCAGGCGGCCTCGCCGCCCCATTCGAACGCGGCGGCAGCCGGTGGTGCACCGTTTGCCGCGTCGAACCCATCCTCGACCACCGGTGCGGCACTGATGGATGCTGTGGCGATCATGCATGCCGCCGGGATGGCAAACCCGCGCATTTGGTTGACTAACAGGATTTTCATGGCGGTGGAATCAGGGGGATGTGTCTCGGGCTGGCCGCCGCCGGCCTGGAAGTCGGGGTGGTGGCGATCCGGTTGTCCGGTCTTTTCAGGCTGATGAATCATGTCGGCACGCGTAGTCCCGGACTATGCATGGATTGCGAATGGCTCCGCAATTCCTGTTGGCTGCAACTGCGGTCTGTCGAGGCGCATTGCCGGACGATGAAGCGAATGAAGGGACCACGGCGACAGCGTCCGACCGAGGCTGCTTTTTGAGTCGCCAATTTCGTGGGGGCGGACAAGCTGCACGCACCATGATGGAAGGTATTCGGATAGTCGTATTGGACGGCCACACGTTGTCACCGCAGGCGCCCGGGCACGAAGGTCCGGACGATCCTTCATGGTCCGGATTGGCGGCGCTTGGCGGATTGAAGGTTTACCCGCGGACGGCGGCGGCAGAGATTGTGGAGCGCTGCGCCGGGGCGGCGGTGGTGTTGACCAACAAGGTGCCGCTCACCGCGCAAACGATGGCTGCGTTGCCGGACTTGCGCTACATCGGAGTGATGGCGACGGGGACCAATGTCATCGACTGCGACGCGGCCCGCGAGCGGGGGATCGTGGTGACCAACGTGCCCGGATACTCGACGATGTCGGTGGCCCAGCATGTGTTCGCTTTGTTGTTAGAATTGGCGGCGCGCACCGGGCCGACCGCTGCGGCGGTGAAGGATGGCGCGTGGGAGCGGTCGCAGGATTTCAGTTTCACGCTTGCGCCGTTTCGAGAACTTGCGGGCAGGACTTTCGGCCTGATCGGGTTGGGGGCGATCGGCCAGGCGGTTGCGGCAATCGCCCATGCGTTCGGGATGAAGGTGCTGGTGCGGTCGCGCACGCGCAAGGAGAGCGCCACGCCGATGACTTGGGTGGACGATCCGGATGAGATTTTCGCGCAGGCGGATGTGGTTTCTCTGCATTGTCCGCTGACTCCGGAAACCCGGCATTTGGTGGATGTGCGTCGTCTGGCGTTGATGAAGAAAGACGCCTGGCTGATCAACACCGGGCGTGGCCCGCTGGTGGATGAAGCGGCCTTGGCCGCCGCTCTCACGGCGGGTGCCATCGCGGGATATGGGGCTGATGTCCTGAGCGTCGAGCCGCCTGCGCCGGGAAGCAATCCGCTGATCGCCGCGCCCAACACGGTGATCACTCCGCACATCGCCTGGGCAAGCGTGGAAGCGAGGGGGCGGCTGATGCAGTCCCTGGTGTCCAACCTGCGCGCCTGGATGGAAGGATCCCCTGTTAATGTGGTGGGGTGAGAAGGCTCGATACAATGATCCAAACATTTGCAGATAAGGATACTCAGGAGCTGTTTCAGCGAGAAACCAACCGCCGTTTCAATGCGATCTCCCGCGTGGCTTTGCTCAAGCTGATCCAGATGAACCGGGCTCGGACTCTTCAGGATCTTGCGATTCCTCCCGGAAATCGGCTAGAACCCTTGAAGGGTAATTTGGCAGGTTGCCACGCGATCCGCATTAATGACCAGTGGCGAATCGTTTTTGCTTGGACCGAGCACGGCCCTTCCGAAGTAAGAATTTGCGATTATCATTGACGCTACCTCATAACGTTATACGTTATGGCAATGAACGCACCCATCACCCCTGGCGAAATCCTTCTGGAGGAATACCTCATTCCCATGGGGATTTCCCAAAATGCCATGGCCCGCGCCATCGGCGTCGCGCCTCGTGCCATCAACGAGATCATCCATGCCCGACGTTCGATCACGCCAGCCATGTCGATCCGCTTTGGTGCTTTCTTCGGGCAATCCCCGGAATTCTGGCACGGTATCCAGGTCGAGTGCGACTTTCGAGCCTTGGCCAAAGACCAAAAGAAACTCACCGCCCATATTCAGCCGGCCATGACCATCGCCCACACCTCGTGAGACTGTGGTTTGCGGCTGCTTCCAGAATGTGGTGGCCGGGTGTGGCGGAATGAGCGGTGACTGCTTGTAGCGGCCACAGGCCGCCGCGACATGGAATCACCGTGTGAAAGGCTACCAACTTTCAATTCAAGGAGAGTGGGCGTCTCGCCCACCTGCCGGAACTGCACGACTGAGCTGCCCATTTCCCGAAATGGCTGGCCGGACATGGCGGAATTTGATCCATTGCCATTCAGACAATCCGAACCAGATCATGCGCCCCCCACCATGGCTCCATCTAACAATATTCTTCCTCGTGGCTTGTCTCAGCCTCGGATCCGCTAACGCTCAGGCGCTTGCCAGTTTGAAACAATGCAAACTGGTGAATACCGGCTGGGCGGACGGGGATAGTTTTGAGATCCAGACGTCTGAGGGGAGGAAGCACACCATACGGCTCTATGGCGCGGACTGCATCGAGTGGCATGTCAGCGACGACACCGACGCGAGACGTCTTCGTGCCCAGAGGAGATACTTCGGGATATCGGAGTGGGGTGGCTCTCCCCAGGCGTCGATCCAGGCCGCCAAGGAATTGGGAGAAGCTGCAGCCAAAGAGGTTGCTTCGGCGCTCAGGAAACCTTTTCAGGTCCACACGGTATTCGCCGATGCCCGTGGTGATGGGAGACATAAACGCATTTATGCTTTCGTGACCACGGCAGAGGGTGAGGACCTCGCCGAGCGGCTGATTCGTCTCGGACTGGCCCGGGCGTTCGGGGTCTATCGGGAGACCCCCACCGGAAAAAGCGCCAACGAATACCGTGCGTATTTGCAGGATGTCGAGCTTCAGTCGGCAAAGCGCGGGGTCGGAGCGTGGGCGAAAACCAACTGGGACCGCTTGCCCGGTGAGCGTCAGGCGGAGCGGCAGGAAAACGGCGAGCTCGCGATGGCGACGGGAACCGCAAAACTCGCATCCGGCGCCAAAATCAACCCCAATACCGCCGCCCGTGACGAACTCATGCTGCTGCCCGGCGTGGGGGAGGTGACTGCCAACCGCATCATCCAGGCCCGGCCGTTTCGAAAACCTGCGGACCTTCTCGATGTGGAAGGCATCGGCCCGAAAACCCTCGAAAAGTTAGAACCATTTTTACAAATTCCCTGAAATGCGATCTTGGACGAAGTCATGCGCAACAATGCGTCTCGGTCATGATTTGAATCCTTAGTGTGAAAAACCCGCAATCATGCAATCCGAAATCCAGCAGCGCGCCGAGTTTTCCGAAGTGAGGTATGCCCAGTGCTGGGAGGACTCACGGCTGCTGGTGGGCGGGTTGGAACCCGGGGGGCGGCGCTGTGTGAGCATCGGTTCCGCCGGTGACAACAGCTTCGCCTTGCTGGCGGCCGGGGCGGCGCGGGTGACGGCGGTGGAGATGAATCCGGCGCAGATCGCCTGCATCGAACTACGGCGTGCATCGTATCTCAGTCTGGAGCATGCGGAGTTCCTCGAGTTGCTCGGGTCGCGGGCGTCGTCGCGGCGTGCCGATTGGTATCGTGCCTGCCGTCCGCTGCTGCCGGAGGCGGCGCGGATGTTTTGGGATGCCCGGCCGCAGGCGGTGGCGGCGGGGGTTGGCTCGGCGGGAAAGTTCGAGCGCTATTTCGAGGTGTTCCGCAAGCGTGTGTTGCCGTTGGCGCATTCGCGGCGGCGGGTTCTTGCGTTGCTGGATGCGCGCGATCCCGGGGCGCGCCGCCGCTTTTACGAGGATGTCTGGAACAACCGCCGCTGGCGGTGGATTTTCAAGGTGTTTTTCTCCCGTGCCGTGATGGGTGCCCTTGGCCGGGATCCGGAGTTTTTCAAATACGTCGAGGGATCGGTGGCCGATCGCATCCTGGAGCGGACCCGCCATGCGCTGGTGGAGCTGGATCCGGCGGATAATCCCTATCTGCACTGGATTCTAACGGGAACTCATGGCGCGGTGCTGCCGGACGCACTGACGGAGGAGAGCTTTGCCTTGATCCGCAAGGCGCTGGAGGAGGGGCGCTTCGAGGTGGTGGAGGCCCCGCTTGAGAACCTGCTGGGGCGGCAGCCGGGCGAACGCTACGACGCATTCAACCTGAGCGATATTTTCGAATACATGAGCGAGGCGAATACGGCGGCGCTGTTGGGCAAAATCGCCGGTGCGGCCACGCCCGGAGCGCGTCTCGCGTATTGGAACATGCTGGCCCCGCGGTCGAGGCCCGAGGCGATGGCGGAGCGCCTGCGGAGCCACCGTGAAACGGCGGACGCCTTGTTCGCCGTGGACCGGGCGTTCTTCTACAGCCGCTTTGTGATCGAGGAGGTGATGGCATGACCGCGCGCGACTGGCTGGCGGTCGCGGTGGTGCTGGTGGTTTTGTTAGGTGGGCTGCCGGTTATCCGGGCGGTCACGCGCCGCGCAGGCGCGTCGCCGGAGGTGGCGCGGAAGTCGGTGCATGTGGCGATGGGGTTGGTTTGCATGGCCTTTCCGTGGGTGTTCGAGGGGGCGGTGGCGGTTTGGGTGTTGGCGGCCATCGCGACGCTGCCACTGGTGCTGCTGCGCGTGTTGCCAAAGTTGCGGGCGGGACTTGGCTCGGCGTTGCATGGAGTGGACCGTCCGTCGTTTGGCGAGGTATTGTTCGCTCCGGCGGTGGCGGCGGTTTTCCAGATGTCGGGTGGTGATCCGTTTTTATTCTGCATTCCGGGAGCGGTTCTCACGCTGGCGGATGCGGCGGGCGCGCTTGGTGGAACCCGCTGGGGGCGTCACCGGTATGGTGCGGGCGAAGGTTTCAAGTCGATCGAGGGGTCGATGATGTTTTTTCTAACGGCGTTCGCCTGTGTGATGTTGCCGTTGTGGCTGGGTGGCCGTGTCGGTTTCCCGCATGCGGCACTGATCGGCCTGATTCTCGGGTTGTTGGCGATGATGGCGGAGGGGCTGGCCGACCGCGGGTTTGACAACCTGGTGATCCCGGTGGGTTGTTTTTTCGTATTGAACCGGATGCTGGATCTTGAGACCGCGCCGCTGGTGTGGCGGCTGGTGGCGGCGGTGTTTTTCCTGGGGGCGGTGTTGACCGGCTCGCGATGGTCCACGCTGAGCGGCGGTGCATTGTTAGGATGCGCGTTGCTGGGTTATGGCTGTGCCGTGCTGGCGGATCCGCGCTTCATGTTGCCGCCGCTGGCGGTGTTCGTGTCGCATGTGATGGTGACCCGGCGTCACCGGCTGACGGGTTCCTTCGACCACCGCCTGGACGCGGTGCTGGCGCATGCCATCGGTTGTCTGCCATGGGTGCTGTTGGTGGAACGCGGTGTGATCACCTCCGGGGCCGGTCTGGCAGGGGTTTCGTTTGCGATGGCGTCCCAACTCGCGATGATGACCACCGCGACGCATTGGTGGATCAAGGAGTATCCGGCGGGGCTTGTGTATTCCGTGTCGAAAGGCTGGATCTGTGCCGCGATGCCCGGATTGGCCTGGCTGTGGCCCGTGGGTTGGGGGTTGGTTTTGCCGGTGGGATTGGCCTTGGCGGCATCGGTGGTGGTGCTCGCGTGGTTCCGTCACATGCGGCCGCATCCGTCCCAGCATCCGACGAAGATCTGGCTGATGGAGGGATCTGTGTCCTTGCTCTCATCGCTACCGGCCTTACTCTTGGTCGCATGAAAACGCCCGAGGTGTTGTGGATCGATGGTGAGGGCCTGCCGGATGACAAGTGGGCAGGGGATTTGCCGGGATTGGCTGCGCCGGCTGAGGAGATGGATGCGCGGGTTTTCCTGCGCGATGCCAACGGCGAAGTGGCCGCATGGGCATCGTTGTGGTGGAAAGAGACACCCCGGCTCGAAGGCAGGCGTCTGGGAGCCATCGGTGGATTCGGCGCGCGGTCGCAGGATGCGGCGGTGGCATTGTTGGACGCGGCCTGCGGGAAGCTGCGTGATGCCGGATGTGCCCGGGTGGTGGGGCCGATGAACGGCAACACCTGGCGGGCTTATCGTTACGTGGTCGAGAGCGACGGACGCGGGCCGTTTCTGTTGGAGCCGCGCAACCCTGCGGAATACCCGGTGTGGTGGCAGGCGGCGGGTTTCTCAGTGATCGGTGGTTATTCGTCGTCATCCGTGCCGCTGACCGGAGCCGCCACCGTGCCGGATGCGCTGGTGGCGAAGATGTCGGATTCCGGCCTGGTGATCCGCGATCTGGATGCCTCGCGCTACGACGAGGAGCTCGCGCTGATTCACGAGGTGACCTTGACCGGGTTTGCCAGCAATTTTCTCTACACGCCTCTTGGCAAGGAGCCGTTCATGGCCGCCTATCGGAAAATACGGGACCGGGTGGAACCGCGGTTCGTGCGCATCGCGGAGCTGCATGGCAAAGCCTGTGGGTATGTGTTTGCGATTGCGGATCTGGAGGCCGCCGCCCGCGGTGAAAAGCCGGCGCTGATCATCAAGACCCTGACGGTGGATCCGGCAGCGCGGTGTGCGGGGCTCGGCAGTCTGCTGGTGGACGAGGTGCAGCGTCGCGGGCATGAGGCGGGATACCGCGAGGCGATCCACGCCTTGCAATACGATGACAACAACGTGCTGCGCATCACCAAACGGCATGGCGGGCGCTGCTTCCGACGCTACGCGCTTTTCACCAAACCACTATGAATCTCGTAAGTCTGCTTGCCAGGCGCGCGGTGCTTCACCCGGACCGGCCGGCGCTGGTCGATTCATCCGGGGGAGTGGACCGGGTGGTGACGTATGGCGGGCTGGCGGAGCGGGTTGCGGCGGGTGCGGCCTTCCTGAGTCGGCACGGGCTGACGCGCGGACGGACGGTTCTGGTGTTCCAGCCGGTTTCTTTGGAACTTTATGAATTCCTGTTGGCGGCGTTTCATTCCGGCCTGCGGGTGATGCTGGCCGATCCATCCGCGGGGCGGGGTTTTCTGGCGTTGTGCTGTCGCAGGCTCGCGCCGGACGCTTTTTTCGGGTCTTGGAAGGCGCAATGCCTGAGACTTTCGGTGGCCGAAATGCGGCGCATCCCGCTCTCGATCGGGACGGGTGCGTTTTTTCCGGGTGTGAAGGCGTGGAAAACCGGCATTGGGTCTTCCGATCCGATCGATGTGCCGGATGAGGAGCCGGCGCTGATCACTTTCACCAGCGGCAGCACCGGGCAGCCGAAGGCGGCGGTCCGCACGCACGGGTTTTTGCTCGCGCAGCACGCGGCGCTTTCCAAGGCGCTCGATTATCAGGACGGTGAGGTGGATTTGATCACGCTGCCGGTGTTTGTCCTGGCCAACCTTGCATCCGGGTTAACCAGCGTGCTTGCGGCCACGGATTTGTCGAAACCCGGATCGCCGGATGTGGGTGCGGTGCATGCGCAATGCCGCCGCCACCGGGTGACCCGTTGTGCCGCCTCGCCCGCGTTTTTCGAGGCCTTTCTCGCGTCGCCAGGCGGCATGTTTGATTTGAAAAAACTCTACACCGGTGGCGCGCCGGTGTTTCCCGATCTGCTGCGCCGCCTGCGCGCCGCGCTGCCATCCGCGATCATCCATTCGGTCTTTGGCTCGACCGAGGCGGAGCCGATCGCGCACTTCGATGCGGACGAGGCGGGCCCGGCAACCGATGACCTCACACGGCGCGGCGGTGGATTGTGTTCCGGCTTGCCGGTTCCTGATATTCAGTTGCGCGTGATCGAAGACCATTGGGGGCGGCCGCTAGGCCCGATGGACGGCCCGGCTTTCGATGGAATCACTTTGCCGCCGGTTACTGCTGGCGAAATTGTGGTATCCGGCGCGCACGTGCTGTCCGGATACCTCGACGGCATGGGCGATGAGGAAACCAAGATCCATGTGGACGGCCGGGTGTGGCACCGGACGGGCGACGCCGGTTGGCTGGATGAAACCGGGCGCGTCTGGCTGCTCGGCCGCTGTGCGGAAAAACTTCCGCCGCATGCCGCGGAGAAGGGATTGCCGGTGGATGCCGCGCGCTATCCATTCGCGGTGGAGTGCGCGATGCGCGGCGGGTTTCCCGGGATTCGCATGGCTGTCATCGATTGGCATGGCGAGCGCCTGCTCGTATGCGGTGGCACTCCCGATCCGGGGTGTGCGCGTGCGATCGAAACCAAGGCCAGCGCCCTTGGCATTACTGGCGTGCGTGTCCTCCCAACGCTGCCACTGGACCGCAGGCACAACGCGAAGATCGACTACCCCGCGTTGCGGGCGCTGCTGGAAAAGACCACCGCGGGTGCATTCCCTGAAGATTCGCGTTGATTCCGCCCCCCAACCGCCGCGAAAGTCGCCGCGCCATGCTCGACATCCGCGTGATCCGCGACAATCCCACTGCCATCCAGCAACGCCTCCAACTCCGCGGAGGCGACCACTGGAAGCTCGTTGACGAAGTGCTCGCCTGCGACGAAGCCCGCCGCAAGGCCGAGACCGACAAGCAGATGCTCCAGTCATCGCGCAAAACGATTTCCAAACAAATCGGCATGCTCAAGGGCAAGGGCGAGGATACCTCTGAAATCGAGGCGCAGGTCCGCGGCATCAACGATCAGATCGCGGAACTCGATGCGCTGGCGGACGCCGCCTCCGCCAAGCAATCGAGCCTGCTGCTGAATATTCCGAACCTGACCCACGACGCCTGCCCGGTCGGCTCGGATGAAACCGCGAACCCGGTCGTGCGGGAGTGGGGGACCAAGCCTGCGATCACTGAGCCGAAGGACCACGTCGAAATCGCCCAGCGCCACGGCCTGATTGACTGGGACGATGGCACCCGCGTCGCCGGGTCGGGATTTGTCGTGTATCGCGGCAAGGGTGCGCGGCTTGAACGGGCGCTGATCAATTTCCTGCTGGATACGCAAGGTGCGAATGGTTACGAGGAGGTCAATGTGCCGCACCTCGTCAAACGCGAGTGCATGGAGGGTACCGGCCAGTTGCCGAAATTCGAGGCCGACATGTATGGCACGGACGCTGGTGAGGACGGGGTGAACCAATTGTTTCTCGCACCCACGGCGGAAGTGCCGGTGACCAATCTTTATCGCGACACCCTGTTGGCCGAGGCCGATCTGCCGGTCCGGATGGTCGCCTACACGCCGTGTTTCCGCCGCGAGGCGGGTTCGGCCGGTCGCGACAACAAGGGGATCATCCGCATGCACCAGTTCGACAAGGTCGAGTTGGTGCAGATCGTCCATCCGGACAAGGGCTTTGAAGTGCTGGAGGAACTCACCGCGCACGCCGAGTCGATCCTGCAAAAACTCGGCCTGCATTACCGGACGATCGAGCTTTGCACCGGCGACATCGGGTTTTCATCCGCCAAGACCTACGACATCGAGGTCTGGGCTCCCGGTCACGGCAAGTACCTTGAGGTTTCCAGTTGCTCGTGCTTCACCGATTATCAGGCGCGCCGGATGAAACTGCGCTTCAAGGACAGCGAGGGCAAAAACCGCTTCCCGCACACGTTGAACGGGTCGGGAACCGCGCTTCCACGGCTTTATGTGGCTTTGTTAGAACAATGCCAGCAGGCGGACGGATCCGTCCGGATTCCGGAGGCACTGGTCCCGTATTACGGAGCCGAAACACTGTGAGCAGCGAAGGTGAATCCCCGCGTCCGCCGCGGCGCAAGCGCTACAGCGGGAAAAACCCGCGGCGCTTTGAGGACAAGTACAAGGAGCGTGATCCGCAACGCTACGCGGAAACCGTGGCCAAGGTCATTGCTTCGGGCAAGACCCCTGCGGGTTCGCACATCCCGGTGCTGGTGGAGGAATGCCTGGCGGCGTTGCAACCCGCCCCGGGGATGACCGGTGTGGACGCGACGCTTGGGTTCGGCGGTCATGCGGTCAGGATCCTCGAAAAAATCATCCCCGGCGGCAAATTGATCGGTCTCGACCAGGACCCGATCGAACTGCCGAAAACCGTGGATCGGCTGCGGCAGGCAGGGTTTGACGCAAATGGCTTCGAGGCGCGGCGCTCGAATTATGCGGGCATCGCCAAAGTGCTGGCGGAGCAGGGGATCGATGGTGTGGATTTTGTTTTTGCCGACCTCGGGTGCTCGTCGATGCAGCTTGATGATCCGGCACGTGGGTTCAGTTTCAAACACGATGGGCCGCTCGACATGCGGATGAATCCCGCACGCGGGCTTTCCGCTGCGGATTGGCTCATGCGGGTGTCGGCGGAAAAACTCGCCACCGCATTGGTCGAGCATGCCGATGAGCCGAGAGCGGAATCGATTGCGGCTGCGCTGGCCGGGAAATCTTTCTCCGGCACCGCCGCCTTGGCCGCTGCGATCCGGGCGGCGGTGCATTTGCCGGACGACGAAATGGACCTCACCGTGCGCCGGGTTTTCCAAGCCGTACGCATCGCGGTCAACGAGGAGTTCACCGCGCTCGACGCGTTTTTGCGTGCCTTGCCCGCCTGTCTCAAACCCGGCGGCCGCATCGCGGTGCTCACGTTTCATTCCGGCGAGGACCGGCGTGTCAAAAAATCCTTCCAGGCCGGCGTCAAATCCGGACTGTATGCGGAAACCAGCGATGGCGTCATCACCGCAAGCGCCGCA
Organism: uncultured Luteolibacter sp.; assembly: GCA_964399305.1. Classification (GTDB taxonomy): domain Bacteria; phylum Verrucomicrobiota; class Verrucomicrobiia; order Verrucomicrobiales; family Akkermansiaceae; genus Luteolibacter. Next base: position 43,642 of record CAYNQJ010000017.1, on the reverse strand, counting down.
GAGCGCCATGCCAACCCGCGCAGCATTCCGGCCAAACTCCGCTGGGCCGTCAAAGCATGCTGAGCGCGGTGTTTTTTTTTCAATTATCCGCTTGCATCGGCCCGATGCCCCCCCTATCCCTGCCGCCCGCCTACCGGAGTCTTTCATGCGAGGATAGCTCAGTTGGTAGAGCAGTTGGCTTTTAACCAATTGGTCCTGGGTTCGAGTCCCAGTCCTCGTACTTCTCCGCAATGAACTCACCCTTAATGGGTTAAGATTCCGGAAAGCCGCCGAATTTGACACCAATTCCCGGTCATGAATGCGGCTGGTGACAAAATGGTGACAACGGGCACGATAACCCATAATCCCCGTCCTCGGAAGGGCGGCAAGAAGGGTCCACATGCCACGGTGAAGTTCGGCTCGGCCTCCGTGCCGATCCATCTATCAGAATCCAAAGGTCGAAAGCGCTTCATCATCGCTACTACCGGGATGGCAAGCGCCTCCGACAAACATTCACGGATATGGCCGCCGCGAAGAAGGAGGCGAAGTTCGTTGCGCAGCGAATCCAGAGTGGCATGCAGCATGTCACCGACCTGAAACCCCACGAGCGCGACAACCATGTCAAGGCAGTCGAATTGCCAGGCGGGGTCGGGTTTTGCCCTTGGTGGCCGCGCTGTAGGATTACGTACGGGCCGGCAAGCAGGATGATGCGGGCAATACCTGCCCGAAGAAGACTGATTTTATTGCGCAATTGCCAAAGGGAATGATGCGAAAGCAATTCCGCAGGCGATTGCGATTTGCCCATGCGATTCAAGATAGGTCAGTAGTTCGTCGAAATCCAACCCGATGTGGAAACTAATGTGGAATCGTATGCCATTACCGAATCGCCTGGTTGTGATCTCAAACAGTTGACTGATTCCGATTCCGTGGGGATGAACCGAAACGATGGCGACGATTTCCTGCCCGTTTACAATCGCTGGTGATTTCATGATTCATGATTCGATTGGAGTTGACCGATCTGGGGAGGCTGAATCAACGGATGAAATTTTGCTAAAATCCAAAACCAATCAAGAATGAAGTGAATCTGGTGCGGTGAGTTTCTGATAAATTATTGAATGTAAGTCTGTTTGGTTGAAATCGGCATGCCGTGTTGGTGGTGTTTTACAATACAGAAAGCCAAATTTTTTTTCTAATATGATTGTTGTGTAAGATTAAATGACTGATGAGATCATCCAGCTTTGCCGGCTTATTCGAGTCCCTGTTCAAGCCGAATGCCGCCGGTGAATTTTTGCGACTAACGGCATATTAACAAAATCGGAATGGCTTCGCGGGGGTCGGCCACATTGCCGCCCCATGCGCTGAAACAGTGAGTTCCCGCGCCTGATTGCGCGCACCATACAGGTCATTTTCCGGGAATCAAAAATGGCGCCGGATGGCGCACGGCAAACGCGAGGGACGGCTGGCGGCAGGAAGGATGAAGGGATGCTGACAAACCGCGCAATCCATCACCAGATCCACAGATGAATCCAGCAGATCCGAAAGCCGAATCCATCACCTTCGGCGTTGAACTTGAAACGACGATCCGCGCCAACTGTGACTTGAGCGCGGGTGCTTATCACAACGGCCTGCGGGTGCGCAGCGCTCTGGACCGCACCTCCCGAAACCCGGTCTATGCACGCGCCTAACATGGCGAATGCAAGAAAGCCGAACGCGACGGTTCCATTCGCTGCAACACGGGCCAGATGGCCTGCGAATTGATGCCGCCCATCTTCAAGGGCAGCGGGGCATCCAGTGCGTCCTCGAATTCCTCGATTGGGCGAAGGCTATCGGGGCCACGGTGAATGCTTCCTGTGGTTGTCATATCACCGTGGGTGTCGAATCCATCGTTGGCACCAACGATCCTCAGGCGATGAGTGAATTTGCGCACAAGCTCGCCCACATCACACGGTGGCACGCCGTGAGCCTCTACGGGTAAACGGGAACCGGACGCCAACGGCCACATGGGGATGAGCAGCGCAAGTGTCTGCGGTCGCATCGTTTGAAGACCGGGAATCATCCGCGCATGCTTCGCAGGGCCGAACTTTGGCCTGAATGGTCAATTTATCCAGCAACTCTCAATAGGTTGAAATTTCAAGACTGCATGGCACCGTAACGGGCAAGCCATGCGGGCCTCCTCCATTTTAGCAATCTTCCATGCTGCCGCCCTCGCCGGCGCCCCGGCGCTTGCCGACACCCCGGTCGATTTCAGCCGCGATGTCCGCCCCATCCTTTCGAATCGCTGCTTCAAATGCCATGGTCCGGACCCCGCAAGCCTCAAGGGAGAACTGCGCCTCGATACTGCGGAAACCGCTTATGCCAGTGGGGAATCCGGCCACCCCGCCATCGTCCGAGGCCAACCGGACAAAAGCGAAATCATCCGCCGCATCTTCAGCCACGATCCGGACATGATGATGCCGCCGCCGGAGGCAAAAATGGAGCTGCCCGCTGCGGAAAAGGAAATCCTTCGCAAATGGGTCGCCCAAGGAGCAGAATACCGCCCGCACTGGGCTTTCGTTCCTCCACAACGCCCGCCCGTCGATCCCGCCGCCGGAAATGCCATCGACGTCCTGGTCCGCCAAAAACTCGCGGCAGAAGGTCTCCAGCCGTCGCCGGAGGCTCCCCGCGGCCAGTTGATCCGCCGTGTTTCGCTCGATCTCATCGGCCTCCCTCCCACGCCGGAGGAGGTGGACGCCTTCGTCAACGACCCCGATCCCGCTGCCTACGAAAAGCTCGTCGACCGCCTTCTCGCCTCGCCCCACTACGGCGAACGCTGGGCCCGCCGTTGGCTGGACCTCGCCAGCTACGCGGACACCAACGGCTACGAAAAAGATCGCGAGCGGGTCATCTGGCCGTGGCGTGATTGGGTCATCCGTGCCCTCAACTCGGACACGCCTTTCGACCAGTTCACGATCAAACAACTCGCCGGCGACATGCTCCCGAACGCCACCCTCGATGACCGCATCGCCACCGGGTTCCATCGCAACAGCATGCTCAACGAGGAGGGCGGTATCGACCCCTTGGAATTCCGCTTCCATGCGATGACGGCCCGCGTCGCCACCACCGGTACCACCTGGCTCGGCATGACCGTCGGTTGCGCACAATGCCACACACACAAGTACGACCCCATCCAGCACAAGGAATACTATGGGCTCATGGCATTCCTCAACAACGCCAACGAAGTCCCCCTCGACCTCCCGGACCCCGGGCTCCAACAACGCCAGGCGGACCGCGAAAAACAGGCCCGCACCCTGCTCGCCAGTCTGCCGTCGCACTGGCCCGTCCCAATTTCTGAAGAAGCAGACTGGTCGGTATCCAAGATCCTCGCCGCGACCACTGCCTCCGGAGAAACGCCCACCCTTGCGGAGGATCAATCCGTTTCCATCTCCGGAAATGGTGCGGAGCGGGACACCTACACGCTCACCTTGGAGTCCACCGCCCCGACTGCCGACCGCATCCGACTGGAAGCGATGGCGAACCCTGCCAAGCCGGATTCCGGCCCCGGCCATACCCCTCACGGGAATTTTGTCCTGAGCGAGATCGAGGTTCTCACCCGCGCCCAAGGGTCCTCCGGTGCTTGGGAGCCGGTCCCACTCGCCGCCGCCACTGCGGAGGTCGAGCAAAGCGGCTACCCGGCCGCCAGTGCCATTGATGGCAACCTTTCTTCGGGTTGGGCGGTCCAGGAAGTCGGCAAGGCACTCGTCCGCGGCACCCGCACCGCCACCTTCCGTTTTGCGAAACCCCTTGCCGGTCCCCGCCAGTTCATGGTCAAGCTCGTGCAAAATCATGGCGGTTTCCACACCCTCGCCTGCGTTCGTCTCGCCACTGGCACGCCACCGCAGAACACGCCGCCACCCGAGACCCCGGAGGCACTCGCCGCCGCCGCCTACGATCCATGGCTCGCGGAGATCCGCAAACACACGGTGCCTTGGACGACCCTGAAGCCAGACTCCTTTGTCTCCGGAGAACCGATCCTCACCTTGGAAGCGGACCAATCCATCTTCGTTTCCGGAGACACGACAAAGGACGACCGCTTCACCCTCACCTTCAAAAACGCCCCCGCCGGCCTCACCGCGCTCCGCCTCGAAGCGCTCACCGATAGCCGTCTCCCGGCCAATGGCCCGGGCATGACCTATTACGAGGGCAACGCCGGCGATTTCATGCTCTACGACTTCAATGTGTCCCTCAACGGCAAGGAACTCACCCTGGCCAAGGCCGTCGCCAGCCATGGCAATGCCGCCATGGCCATCGACCAGGAGGACCTCACCGGGTGGACCGGCACCGACACCATTGGCCGGCCGGTCCAGGCGGTTTTCGAATTTGCGGAACCTCTCGCCACCGCCGGGGAATTGGTTGTGGAAATGAAAATGGGCCGCCACTATGCCGCCACGCTCGGGAAATTCCGCCTCTCCGCGACCACCGCGCCGGGTCCCATCGCCGCCCGCCAGCTTCCGGAAGGCCTGGAGGACATCCTTGCCAGCAACGACCCCGCCCGCATCGAGCAGGCTCGCCCGCGGCTTTTCGAACACTTCCTCCTCACCGCGCCCCAGCTTGCGCAGCACTCTAACAAAATCCGCGAGCTGCTCCAGCCGCTTTTACCACTCCGCACCCCCGCCTTTGTCGAGCGCGCCCCCGAGCACCGCCGCAAAACCTTCCTCCACAACCGCGGCGAATACCTCCAGCCCAAGGAGGAAGTCGAACCGTTCACCCCCGCGTTCCTCCCACCCATGGCTGCGGGGGAACCGAAAAACCGCCTCGGCTTCGCCCGCTGGCTCGTCGCCCGCGACAACCCGCTCACCGCACGCGTCACCGTGAACCGCCACTGGCAGGCGTTCTTCGGCATGGGCATCACCAAGACGCTCGACGACTTCGGTTTCCAAGGCGAACTCCCGATCAACCAACCACTCCTCGATTGGCTCGCCGTCGAGTTTATGGAAAACGGCTGGTCCACCAAAAAACTCCACCGCACCATCGTCACCAGCGCCACTTACAAACAAGACTCCCGCGTCACCCCGGAGCTCCTTGAGCGCGATCCGGAAAACCGCCTGCTCGCCCGTGGCCCGCGCGTTCGCGTCGAAGCGGAAATCGTCCGCGACCTCGCCCTCAAAACCGCCGGCCTGCTCTCGGAAAAATCCTTCGGACCGCCCGTCCGACCGCCGCAACCGGCCAGCGTCACGGAAGGCGCCTACGCGGGCATGACATGGGCGGTCAGCACCGGCGAGGACCGCTACCGCCGTGCCCTCTACACCTTTGCAAAGCGCTCCACGCCCTACGCCTCGTTCCAGACTTTTGACGCCCCAAGCGGCGAGGCCTGCGTCGCCCGCCGTGAGATTTCCAACACGCCGCTCCAATCGCTGGTGCTTCTCAACGACGAGGTGTTCTTCGAGGCAGCCCAGGCCTTCGGCACGGCCATCGCCGCCCATCCCGGTACCGCGGAGGAAAAACTTCATTTTGCATTCATGCGCTGCCTTTCCCGCCCACCCTCGTCTGCGGAAACCTCCCAACTGCTCGGATTTCTCGCCACCCAGACGCGCCGCTTTCAGGAAGGCTCGCTCAAAATTGCCGACCTCATGCCGCCGGGCGCGACCGTCGAACAGGGTGCATGGATGACCGTCGCCCGGGTCCTCCTCAACCTGGACGAAACCATCACAAAAAATTGATCCCCTCATGAACTGCCAATCCCACTTCGCCTCATCCCTCGCCGGCCCGGCCATGAGTCGCCGCTGGTTCCTCCGCGAATGCGGGCTCGGCCTCGGCAAGATCGGCCTCGCCTCACTCATGGGGGACGCGCTGATCCAGTCGGTCGCCGCCGCAATTCCGCGCCCGCTCGGTGCCCATTTCCCGGGCAAGGCAAAGTCGGTCATCCATCTGTTCATGGCCGGCGCACCCTCGCAACTCGATCTTTTCGATCCAAAACCGGAACTCCAGAAACTCGACGGAAAACCCCTCCCGCCTTCGGTCATCGACGGCCAACGCCTCGCTTTCATCCGCCCGGATGCCGGCGTGATGGCTTCCCGTTTCAAATTCGCCCAACACGGGCAAAGTGGCGCATGGGTCTCGGAACTCCTGCCCCACACCGCCGCCATCGCGGATGACCTCTGTTTCATCAAATCGGTCAAAACGGACCAATTCAACCACGCCCCGGCCCAGATTTTTTTCAACACCGGTTTCCTCCAACCCGGCCGCCCGTCCATCGGTTCGTGGGTCACCTATGGCCTCGGTTCGCTCAACCACGATCTCCCGTCCTTCGTGGTCCTCAGCACCGGCGAGGGCATCAGCGGCGGCGCGGCCAATTGGTCTTCCGGATTCCTACCCACCGTCCACGCCGGCGTTCGCTTCAGAAACTCCGGCGACCCCATCCTCAACACGGCCAGCCCTAAAGGCGTCGATGACCAACTCCAGCGCGACACCCTCGATGCGGTCGGCGAACTCAATCGCGCCCAATTCGCCGCCGTCGGCGATCCGGAAATCGAAACCCGCATCGCCTCGCACGAAATGGCCTTCCGTCTCCAACACAGCGCCCCCGAACTCACCGACCTCTCGGGAGAGTCGCAGGCCACCCTGAAACTCTACGGCATCGACGATATCAAAGTCCCTTCTTACGCCCGCGCATGCCTGCTCGCCCGCCGCATGGTCGAACGCGGCGTCCGCTTCATCAATATCTACAACGAAGGCTGGGACGCCCACTCGGACCTCGCCGGCAACCACGCCAAACTCTGCAAAGCCACCGACCAAGCGTCCGCCGCCCTCGTCACCGACCTCAAACAACGCGGCCTCCTCGATGAAACTCTCGTCGTCTGGGGTGGCGAATTCGGCCGCACCCCGATGGTGGAAACCAATCCCACCCTTGGCCGCGCCCTCGGCCGGGACCACCATCCGTCCGCCTTCACCATCTGGATGGCCGGTGGCGGCATCCGCGGCGGCCAATCCTACGGCGAAACCGACGAACTCGGCTACCATATCGTGGATCGTCCCGTCCATGTCCACGACGTCCAGGCCACCATCCTCCATTGCCTCGGCATCGACCACGAACGCCTCACCTACCTCCACGCCGGCCGCCACTTCCGCCTCACCGATGTCCACGGCCAGGTCGTCAAAGACCTCCTCGCCTGAGAGCGCCACGCCTCTGGCGATCTAACAAATTATTCATGGCGACGGCGGCAACCCCAGGGGGTTGAAAAACTTGTTGCGCGTGAAAGCCGCTTGCGGGATTCACCCCTTCTGTTTTTGCCTCACGCGAAGGGATTTTTGATTTTCCGGTCATTTTTCCTTCTTCTTCGCGCCTTCGCGTGAAATTTCCGCTGAAGCCCCGAAAGGCCTGCCGACTGCATTCCAGACAAACGATCAACCTCTGATCCGCTGCTGAAGAAGCATGCGGCTTGATCTCCTGATACGAGCCTGCCTCCGGGATTTCCACTGGGGCGTCACACGGCGCGTGGCTCCAATTGTCCAGCTGATGAAGGTGGCGGCGGTTTTCAACTGCCAAGCCTTCCTCTGCCCGGAACCGGCCCGGTGGATACGCGATCCTCCGGTTTCCGTGGCAGCCCTTTTGTTCGCCGGTTGCGGCGTCAGGTGACGTCCGCCCATTCCCACCCCCGCAAACTGAACCCCGAATGCCATGTGAACATTAGCGAACTCCGCCAAACGGGCAAAGCCGCATGGAGCAAGTCAAAACTGGCAAACCATGACAACCATCCTCCAATTCACCTCGCTCCAATACCTCGAAGGCAAATCCGACCGGGTGTATCACGCCGCCATCGAGCCGAAGGGCGAGGGCGGTCTCGTCACCTTCGCCTGCGGCCGACGTGTCAACACCCTCACCAAACACATCTCCGGAGTGGTGCCAATTGGTGTCATCCTCAGAAATGAAGCATCCTGAACATGCCGGACGCAGATGAATCATCGCGGCTATCCAAAACAAAGATTCCCATGAATTGCATCATCACATTGCTGCTGGACCTGATCCTGACCGCATTTGCCGCGCCTGGTGATATGTTAGATCATGCCCTTGGTCCGCCCGATGCGGCATGGCGCTAGACCGTCCGATCCACCACGGTCATCGGCATGCCCTTCGTGCCCGAGGCTGTCAACGTCACCTGAACTATCAGCTTTTGCGGCGGCGGCGCAGGAACATCGCCACGCCCGCCAGCCCGAGGAGCGAGGCGGAGGGCTCCGGAATGGCAGTCAGTGAACCGGCTTGGATCGGCGCGTTGACCGTATCCTCGACGGCAAAACGGGTGATGCTGTAGGTATGGGGCGGCGAGGTGACGTCCCTCGTAACCTCCAGCCAGCCGTAATGGTAATCACCCTCACCCGACTTGATTCGGAATCCGACATAATCCGTGCCATTGCTTGGCCAGTAGCCTGTGGCGAACGCACCCGACTTTGAAATGTAGTTGTATGGCGACGAGTCCCAAGAGGCGGCTGTCGTGCCGTATTGGTTGTATTCCAGTGAGGAAAACGAACCTGGTCCTATCATCGAGCCCGCCACGTATTGGTAGGCAAGAGGGCCGCTGACTCCGTTCGCCATCATGATTTCGGTATCGGTTCCGGGTCTGAGATAGATCTCGTAACTGCCGGGCATCAAAATGGGAAACGGCCCGGGCACCATCCCTCCTGGGGTGTTCGTCATGCTGATCGTGAATCCGGTCCCGGAGGCAACGGTTGAATAGGTGCCCGAAACGAGGTCAATCGAACGGACCTGATCGGTTCTGGTCACAGACGTGGCACTACCCACCTGATAGTAAAGCTGGGGATCGAGGTCGAAGGCGACCACCGCAGCCGCCAAGGGCTGGGTTGCAGCGAGCAATGCGGCGACGGACATCATCGGGCTGATTTGACTTTTGCCGGGTTTGTTGAGTCGGATATTCATGGCGGAGTTGGCGGGTGCTTGAAATGAAACAGGAAGCCGCGGAATGGCGGTCGGGGCCGTAGATAGCCCGACGCACGGCGAAGACGACCGTTTGACGGTCAAATGCCGGTCAAACGGCACAGTGATAGGCCACCATGAGCAATCCGACAAAATCCGGATGAAGCGAGCGCGCGAGCGTTTCCTCGCCGTAGAGATCGTAGCCGGGACAGCGGGCAAGCAATTGCGCCCTTGCGGCTCGCGCCTCATCTGTCCTGCCGGCGGCGTGATGAATGGCGATATCCATGACCGGAGAAAACCAGTAGCCATGCATGGCTGCCGCCGCCATTTCGCGCGCTGCCGCCTGGTGATCACCGGACAGCAGATGCTCAAGAGCGAATCCCGTGTGCAGGATCCGGGGGTAGTCCGGATTCTGCCACATCAACCGGTCCAGCCGTTGTCTTGTTTCCGCAGTGGCCGTGCGTGAATACAATTGGCAAAGGCCGACGAAAGTCGCGAAGCCGGGGGCGAAATTCACGTCCGCCAGACACTCGGCCGCAGCTACAGACAAGGCCTGATACTCACGCCTGAGCAGCAGAGCGACAATTTGGCCGTAACGGACAAAGGGATTCGCCCGGTCGCTCGCCCCCGCGATGGCCAGGTGTTCCAAGGCATTCGCAGGAAATGGTTCCGTAGCTCGAAAATACTCACAATGCGCAATGAGCAGTATCAAGCCGAGCGCTGCGTGGGCCATGTGCTCTCCCGGGGATTCCCGCAATACCGCCCCCAGAGCCTCACACGCCTCATGGAAAGCCGTTTCGGAAAATTCCGCCTCGAATGCCTTGGCTTTCAAGAGGGCCGCGGTCAGCGAATCTTCATCAGGCGGACCAGAGGTCGCACGACGGATCAAATGACGGTCAATCCTGCCGAAGTCTGCTCCCACCTCCACCGCAATCGCGTCGATGATTTCCTCTTCAAAAGATTCCGGATCCCATCGAGTGGAGGTGAACTCGTGGCGGCGGACCCAAATCTGCACTCCAGCTGGTGCGTCGAGCAGGCGTGCGCGGACGACCAACTTGTCCCCACGTTGCTCAATGCTGCCCTCCAGGGCGAAGTCGGCATCCGTCCTGCGTGCGGGCCACTCGTCCAGTGCCACTCGCAAATGGATCGAGCGCCCGAGTCGGACTGACAACTCCTCGGAAAAACTCGTCGGCAGGTGATCAAATCGGTCTTGCAATCCGATGCCCTGAAACCGCGCCACGGCAAGCAATGGCAACTGGCGGCGCGACTTTTGCGACGTTCGGGATGCGTTTGGTCCGACCCGCACAAACCCTACCCGGTAGCCACAAACCGGCATGGTGATCATAACGCCCTCCTGCCCTCCCCCGCTTTGGTAATAGGCAGCCAAAGACTTGCGCAAACGCCCGGCATGCGACCGGACCAGTGAACTTTTTTCAGGATCAAAAGTCTCTGCCAAGCCGAGCCCTTCGGTGGCCACGCGGTATTGAACAAGCGATTCCCCTCGGCCGGCAATCACCTCCTCGACCAGAAACGTGAGAAGGTGCCTCAATCGCGGAGATTCCCTGAATTGTACCGACTCGAGCACCCGCAACAGTTCGGCGCGGATCTCGTGCGTACCCATCAAACCTTCGTTCGGAACAGAAGCTTGCATCGATTGGGAGCCCGAAAGAAAAGGAATGCGCCCAGCGGCAAAGGCGCAATCATCGGGAACAGGTAACCATCATCGCCGGAGCGCGCAGAAATTGCACCAATCATCACCGAGGGTGTCGCCGAAATCCCATCCTCCGCCACGGAGCGCCCCGCTGGTTTCGAGAACGACTTCGGGCGCTTCAGCGATCTGACGATAGCCGAAGGCGGTCTATCCGGTGGGGATTCAGCGCGTCACCGAATCGGACCTGCCGTTCCTGCCCGATCCGCGTGAACTCCAGTGGTCGGCGCGCGAGTTGTTCGACGGCCTGGGCGTGTGGTTGAAGCAGATTTGATCGGGACGATTCCCATTCCCTTGGACATTGCATCAGATGCCGCTCGGGGTGGTATTGGCAGGCGTCAAATTCAGTGGGCGCACAGCGGGATGGTTGGGACTTCACCAGCCTGAGATTCCTTTTTTCCAGAGCCACTGCTGCGGATGTTGGCAAACGGCGACCAACGGGCGGGTTTGCGATTTCCAACCCATCATGGCGTCATGACTTATTTGGCGGCGGACGAGGGCAACGGAACGCGCGTTCCGGCCGTGCATTTTCCGCTGGCGGTCATCGTTCCAGTGAGGCGGCCGGATGCGTCGCGGCGCGTGGTGGTCAAGGTTCCCTTGCCTTGGGTGCTTTCGCTACCGGTGAGGCGGCCTTGGGCATCCCGGAATTGAGTGTGGCTGCCACTGCCCGCGAGTTGACGGGTTGTCGCGCTTCCGGTCAGGCGTCCGCTGGCATCCCGGTAGGTGGTGTTGGTCGTGCCGGAGCGGGGACCATGGGCCGAGGCTGTGCCGCTGAGTCGGCCGCTGGCGTCACGGAATGTCGTATCGCCACCGCCACCAGCGGTGATCCGGGTGGTGGCGGTGCCGGTGATCCGGCCGGATGCGTCGCGCATCACGATCCGTTGGGCTCCCCCGGCTTGTTTCTGGCGTTCGATGGTCTGGATCACCCGTCCGGAGGCATCGCGAACCACCTCGCGGCAGGTTTGTGCGGGGGAAACCGTGGAAAGCACAAAGGACAGGGGCAGGATGAAAAGGAGGACTGGTTTCATACGGCGATAGACCCGGTGAATCCGGAATTCATTCGATTCTGGTGATGGAAAATTGGATCCATCCCGTGGCGGTTTCCCGAGTCGCGATGCGGTCACTTCTGCTGCGCGGCCTCGAAAAAGTCGTTGGCGGGCACCTTGTCGAATTCGAGGATGATGGGACTGGTGGTTCCTTCCACGATGACGCTTAAGGTGGCGGCGAATTTCCTTCCCTTCTCGATTTTGTATTTTTTGAGGAACTTCGGGCCCGGGCACCATCCGTTGGTGAGGACGAACTGGTGCTCCTTGTGACGTGCCAGGTAGTTCTTGCCCAGTTCGTCGGTCACTGGGTCCTTGGGGGTGAACGTGTACCAGACTTCGTATCCCTCGGCGGCGACGCCCTTGTTGGCGTTTGATTCCTTGGTTTTTTCGACCCGGACGATGACGGCGGTTCCGGGATGTTTGTTGTAGCGGATGGGGCCGCCGCCGACGATAGCGCCTTCCGCCATGGCCTGTGGGCACAGTGGATTGCCGATGGCCAGGATGCCGCAGATCGCGGCGAAGGATTTGGCAAGCCTGCGCAGGCCGCGTGAGGGTGGGTTCGTTTGCATGTCTTTCATGGGAGTATATCCTTGCGATGATGATGACACCCCGCTTGGCAAAAGCTTGGAAATTTTTCCTAAAGATTCCCAACCCTCGGAAAAAAGCCTGCCGTGGGTGTCATCGTGGCCAGTGCTGGGAAAGGATGACCAGACGCCGGGCGGCGCGGGTGCAGGCCATGTAGAGCAGCCTGGTGTGGTCGGCGGCGAGTTCGGCGCGCGCGTCATTGTCCAGGCGCGGGTCGGCTTCTTTTTCCAGGAGCACATCAGCGCCTAACAGAAAAACCACCGCGGCTTCGAGCCCCGTGGCGGCCATGCAATTTGAAACCGCGCAGAATGGGCGCTCCGGTTGGGCTTCGCGCGAGTTAAGGTGGGCGACCGCCTGCTTGCCGAGCTTGGCGGCGAGGGCGGCGGCGAGGGTGTCCGTGGCGAAGCTGTCGGCGTGGAGGACGAGCACGCTTCCCGCGAGGTGGGGAGATTGATCGCGCAGCAAGCTGATTTCGCGGACGATCCGCGCGATGGCGTCATGCCCGCTGGCCACGGGCAGCACGATGGGTGGCTTGCCATCCTCGGGGATGGACGCCAGGTCCTCGTCGGTCGGTGGGTCGAAGTCATCCGCGGCCTCCGGATGAAGGGGGGCGCGCTGGCGGATGATGTCGCGGGCGAAGCGGAGGATCGCACGGGTCGAGCGGTACGGGGTGGAGAGCCGGTTGGAGCGGCCGCGGACATCGATGCCTGCGGCGAGCCATGAGTCGCGCCTCTTGAGGAACCCCTGGGTGGGGTCGGCTGCTAGAAAAAGCTGGCCACCCGGCCGGAGCGCCGCGAGCACGGGTTCGAACCAGATCTTGGCGAAGAACTGGGCTTCATCGATGAAGATGAAATCGTATTCCCTTACGCAGTCGGGATGGTTCGCGGCGAAATCGCGGAATCCCAAGGCGATTTCATGCCAGTCCGTTTCGTGCTGTTGCCGGAGGGTTTCGCGGTATTTTCTCAGAATCCGCCAGATGGATTTCCTGCGCGTGCTGGTGAGGGCCATCAGCCGGCCGTGGCGGTCCATGGCAAGGTATTCATCGAGCGAGTGGATGCCGAGGTCGCGGATGTATCCGATTTCCTCCGCGACGAAAGCGGGGCTGAGGGTGCCGGGCGCGGGGTGCATCAAGTCCTCGATGCGGCGCAAGGTTTGGCGGTGGGAGAGGATCGAATCCGCGCGTTGGGGTTGGTATTTGGCGGCCCATTGGAAGAATGTGAGCCACTGGATGCGGGCTCCTTCGGGCGCGGTGGCGATGGCGCGGCGGCGCAGCTCGGTATTGATCGGCCGGTTGTGGGTGAGGATCAGGAGGCGGGCGCGCCGGTTGAGGCGTGCGGCGAAGAGTGCGCGGTGCAGCAGGACGAGTGATTTTCCGCTGCCGGCCGGGCCGGTGAGCAGGCGGATGTCGAAGCGGGTTGCCAGGCGTGCGGTGTCCGGGGCCAGCGCGACATCGAGTTTGGCCAGGGTTTCCTGGTCGATATCCAGAAAGGCGGGAGGCAGTGGTCCGCTGTGGTCGCGTTGGAGCAGTGGCGCGCGGCGGGCCGTGGTTCCGGGGTGGATGCGTGTGCCTGCGTCAAAGCGTTCGCGAAGTGTTAGAAGCAACGGTTCGCTCAATGGTGGTTCGGCCAATGCTTCAAGGTGGCTGGCGAAGCGTCCGGGCGGTGTTTGTTTCAGGCCGAGGAAACTGACGCCGCTGTCCTCGGAACGCAGCCGGACGATTTGATCGATGGTGGAGTTGTCCACGTTGGGAAACACCACCAGGCAGCATACGGGGATGTCCGATACCAGCGGCCCGAATTTTCCGGCTTCCTCGATCTCGTCGATTTTCAGCGTTTCGAAGTCCGGCAGAAACGACGGACTGAGCGCGTTGTCGGCGAGTTCCTGGCTGGTTGCCGCGACGCGGATCAGAAAGGCGTGGCGTTGCCGCCAGATGACCAGAAACTGGGGGCCGTCCTCCGCATCGAGAAGGTGGCGCACGGTGTAGGCGTCGCCAAGCGTCTTGAGAAGCCTGAACATCCGCATCACGGCGGGCGATGCGGATGAGACCGGCTTTGGCGGGATAAGGACGGCCATGATTCTAACAACAATTGAGGCGCAGGTGGTTGGCGAGCGATGCGAAGCAGATTGCTCCGGAGTGGCCGTCATCCGCCAGTGAGTCCGCGGCTTCCCTGAGCGGGTTGGATGCGATGACGATGGTTTTCAGTCGCGCGCGGGTCACGGCGACGTTCCATCGTTCGCTTTGGAAAAGGAAATCGGCGCGCATCCGGATGAAGGCGGGATCGTTGGCCGCGAGAGTGACGATGATCAGGTCGCGTTCCTGGCCCTGATAGCGTTCGACCGTGTCAACGACGACCCGCCCTCGCAGGTCGCCGGCGTCGGTGTGGATTCTCAGCACCTGGCGGATGCGGGCGGCGTGCGCGCGGAATGGAGTGATGACTCCGATTTTTTCCGGGGCCATGCCGCAGCGGACCGCCTCGCGGACGATGTCCACGACAAGCTGGGCTTCCTCGTCGGAGCGCACGGTGGTGCGACGATTGCCATCGCAGGTGATCCAGCATGCGGCGGGATCCGGAGCGAGCGCCTGGTGGCGGGGTGGTGACGCAAGCTGCAGGCGGTGGTCATGTCGGCAGGTCAGGCGATTCGAGTAAAACGTCGCCGACGGCCACTCGGCGAGCGGTCTGCTGAGCCGCCATGTTTCCTCCAGCAGCGTGTCAAAACCGCGGTTTTTCAAGCGCCCGAAGACGGATCTTTGGCGAGGTGGTGTCGGATCCTCCCCCATGACCACCGGGGGAAGCTGGCAGTCGTCGCCAAAGAACAACCAGCGCTCGCCCCGCAGCATCGCCATGGCCGCCAGCAGCGGGGTGAGTTGTGAAGACTCATCTATCAGAACTGTGTCAAAACGGGTGTCGCGCAATCCGCTTGAGTGGCTCCACATCGAGTGGGGTGTCGCACCGATGACATGCGGGGCATCGCATTCCAACAAGCCCGAGGCGGCGTAGTCATCGAAGCACTCGAACGATGTCGGTGTGATCGTTTGAAATCCGATTTTCGCGATGCGTATCGTGGTTGGGAGCGTCATGCGGACGGCTTCCAGCGCGTGGTTGATCGCGCGGTGGGTCGGGCCGGTGATCAGCAACCGCTCGCCGCGGTCGATGAGGCGTTGGGCCACCTCGGCCAGCACGCGGGTTTTTCCGGTTCCCGGCGGGCCTTGGACCAGGTAGGCGTCGTGGGCGGCGACGCAGGCGGCAATGGCTTCTTGCTGGGAGTCATGCCAGCGGTTGGGGGCATACTCCGCCAGATCATCCATCACGCGTTCGTGGATTTCAGGATCGAGGGCAGAGTCGGATTCACCCATCAGCAGTGGCAGAACGCGGGTGCGGCCGAGATCGGTCATGGCCATACCTTCGATCGCCTCGGCAAACCTCGAGGTCATGTCATAGAAATCCGGGTCCATCACCCAGTCATCACCGGAGGTGCTTGGCATCGAGCCCTTCCACCGGACCAGATGGATCCCATCGTCATCCTCACCGGAATGGATGAAATGGCCGGTGGGTGCCAACGGCGTGTCGCGGCTCAGACAGACGAAATCACCCTCGCGCAGCGAACAATCGGCAATTTCTGCGAGGTGGTCCGCCGGAGCGAGCCGCACGTGGTTTTTTGAGACGGCCACGACTTTGAGGGGGCCCAGCGAGTGGCCCTGCGCGACGCGCGTGGCCAGCGGAGTGCGCCAGATTTCCTCACATGCGGCCCGTTGCAGACGGATTTCCCGGCGCATGCGGACATCCAGTTCATCCAGCCATTGGCGATATGGTTCAGGGGAGGTGTCCAATGCGGAAAGGCTAGGGTTTCGCTATGGGATTATCCACAAGAAACGAGGCTGTTCGGGTTATGGGTGGTGGGATGGGCCGATTCCGCGGATTGGTGGCAGTCTTGCAGGCGGAGATCTATCGAACGGGGTCGGCCCGCTCGAATACCACGGCGTCCAATCCGAAGTAATGGCCTGTGGAGAGTGGGTTTTTGCCGGTGACCTCGACTTTCAAACGGATCAGATTGCCATCCGGGTGATGCATCCCAAGATCGATGGGTTGGCCTGGTTGGGTGACTGGGTCATATCCATCCCAAGCGGCCTTGGCCAGGCGGCCGTTCACCCAAAAATTAAGGACGGCGAAATTCATCGATAGCGTGGGATGGATCCGCAGACGGCGCGGCCGGTATTGGTCGGTGAACGTGAAGGTGACCGAGTCGCCGACTTTCTGGCTGAGAACGAAAAGATGCCCTTCATTGCTCCATTGCAATGGATGGTGGTTGTTCCCCAAGTGCTGTGCGACGGTGACAAAGCCGGGGCCGGGTGCGGCGTTGTTCATGTCTTCAAACTCGATGGCCCCGGGGATGCGGAACACCTCGTTGGGGTGCGAGAGGGCATCTTTGGCGAAGCTTGCCAGTTCATCCGGCTGGAGCAGTGGAGTTGCGGCTTCCGCGAGAGCTTGGGGCCGGTTGTCCACCGTTCCGGGTGCGCCATACCAATGGGTGACGAATGAATACTGCAGGAAGGCTTCCGGGTTTCTAACCGAGTGTAGGGATTCAATGTCGAATTTGAAGCGTCTGGCAAAAGGTGTGGCATCCAGGCTGCGGGTGCGTGTGCAGATATTGTAGCCCCGGGTGTGGGGATCCTTGCCAGCGGGTAAGTCGCGCTTAAGTCCGCCAATCCTGACATTGGCGGCAAACGGAGTGCTGAATTCGTCCTTGCGCGTGGGCGTGCCGTTGCTCACCCAACCGTAGTAATTTGCCGTGCCCGTGCCAAAGTGTGACGGGAAGCCGCGTTCCAGGTCCTCATCGACATAGATCTTTTCATCGCCTTCGCCACTCCAGAAATGCTGCGGGTTGAGGACGATCAACGTATCGCCCACATGCAGTCCGCGTCCCTGGACTTCGATGAAATTCAGGTCGCGCGCCTGGCGCGGCGGGTACGGCTTGCTGGTCCACCAATTGGTGCGGAAGTGCAGGGAATTCCGTGTCCAGTCCCAAGGTGAGATCATCGCGCTCATTTTCACGGTCACAGTCTCCTTGGCCAGATTGTGGATGAGCACCACAGCATCCCGCTGATACGGCATGATCCATCGGCAAATCATGGTGCCGTCGGTCCGGATTTCGCGTTCCCACATCCGGTAGGGATTCACGCCATGCACGTTGCTGAAAAAATCGCCGATCGGGCACCAGACAGTGCGTGCACCGTCAAAGTAGATCTCCAAGACCGTGGAACGCAGAGCCACGGGCAGGTTGGCCGCATCAAGTTTGAATTCCAACCGTCGCACGGACGATGGTCTGGCGGGTAATTGAAGGGTCGTGGATTGGCCGGCGGCGATGGCTTGATCAAGCGCGATGGATTGTCCGCCCACCCAGTCGGGTGGGTTCTCCAGCAACCTGCCTGTTTCATTTATCAAGTCGGCGGATTTGACCAGCATGTCCGGATGAAATGACTCAACCTGAGTGCCAGGCGTATAGGCGCGGTAGTTGATGGCGTAGGCGAAGGAATCGCCCTCACGCGTGATTTTGCAGCTTTTCCGGAAAGGAATCGGCAGATGCATCAGGCCTGCGCGCGCCGTGCCGCAGGCGAAGGGCGGCTTGACCGTGCCGTTGCCCGTCAGCAAGTCGATCATGTTGCATTGGAGGCGAGGTGTGGTTTCGCCATCCAGGTAGATGCGAATGTCGGTTCCTTTGTGATTGGATATTTCCTGATAGAAATCCGGCGACCAGATCCGGGTAATGGTGCCCGGCCCATCGTGCTCCATTAGCACCGACTCGGTCCGCCCGTCGTGGGTTTCCCTGCGGATTTCGAAGTTGCAGTCGTTGTTTGCAAACCAGCCGTTCGGGTCGGCGGGTGTTTTGGAGGCCCTGTTGGTGCTGCTGGTTTGGAGTGATTGGTATTGGTTGACTGGCCATTGGGTGACCGCCGTGCGGTCGGTCATCTCGTGCAGCAGCGAGTCAAAGGTCACCTCGCCGTGGGCAACCACCTGACACAACAGCAGAATGAGGAAACATCGGGACATGACTTGGTGGATTCTCACCAGGGTATCAGCAGCAGAATCCACGGATCTCATGGGGTGTCACGAACAAATATGTGCAAAGGCCGGTATCCGTCGAGGGTTTGACAGGTCGTCACAATCCCTCTAAGCATGCGTCATGATTGCATTCAACGGTTCCTGCTCCGGCCTTCGCCGAATCAGGAATCGTTTTGGAGTCGCCGGGCTGGCACTTTGGGTCTTGTGTGGCGGGTGGCCGTCATGGCTGATGATTCAGTGCGCTTCGGGCGCGCCGGTGAAATTCATTGAAGTGCGTGCAAGCCTGGCTGCGGGTGGTGATGAGGTCTTGGCAAAGACGATCGACGGGGTGGATGCGAGCGCCCAAGGTTGGAGCCTCGGACCAGGAAATTGCCTGCTGCCCAGACCACCGGATGCCGCTCTCGGTGCCGGGCCCTTGAAATCGCAGACAGCCATTTTCATTCCGGATGCGCCGGTGGATGCCAAGCGATTCGAATTCGCCTTGTATTTCCTCAGTGGCTCGGCTGACAAGGCGATGGCCCAGTTCGCCTTGTTTGTCACCACGGACGCGGAGCCAATGGAAAACGGCAAATGGGAGCGGGTCCAAATTGAGCGCACCAGTGCGACGAACTGCCGCCTTGAGCAAGTCTCGGAGAACCAACTGTGGGCGGTCGAAAGACAGATCACGACGGCGGATGACGTGCGTGATCCGGTTTATCATGTCACCGCCCGCTGGCCGGGCGGGTCAGTCACGGGTTTCCGCCTCGATACCATCCCGGTGGTGCGACCGAATGAAGACTTGCTACGCATGTCGTGGGCTGCGGATGGGGATTTCGTGCTGACCGAATTTCACGTGGAAGCCCTCAGTGAAACCAACACCAACATCGCGCACGGTGCCCGTGTCACCGCCTCCCACCTGCTCACTGGCAACATGCCGCCCGGAAATCTAACGGATGGCGTGCCTTCGACATACGCACACCCATGGCAGCCGGATCTCGGTGCCACGTTTTATTTCGAGATTGATTTGGGGCGGGTAGTGGTGCTTGACCACATCGCGCTAAGGGGGCGCGGTGACAATGTGGCGCTGGACCGGTTGTCTCAGGTCCGACTGCGGCTTTATCAGGATCCACCGGAGTCCGGCGCGGCCGTGGGGTGGGAAGCGCATGTGCGGGCTGACGGCTCGCATCCCTCCAACGGTGGGGTGGATGTCTTGTCCGGCGTTTCGGGCAGTGGGAAATTCCGCGGAAGATATCTGCGGGTATCCAGCGACAGTCCGGTACCGCTGTCACCGCAGTTGGCGGAGGTGGAGGTTTATGAGGAGCGCACCCTGACTTTGCGGTCTGTGGCTGGCGATGGAAGGTCGCTGCCAGTCGAGCGTCCCTTGCGGGTTCCGGCCGGCACCCGCATGCTGAACATGGATCTCGTGATTCCGTCTGTTGCCACCCGCGAGGCACCGTTCCGCTGGCGGCTCGCAGGGTATCACGACCAGTGGCAGAACGAGTCCTCACTGAGGTTTGACGTGGCCTGTGCCGCGGCAGGGCAGTATGTGTTTCAGGCACAGACACTGCACAGCGACGGAGTCTTTGACTGCACTGTATTCGAGCTGCCGGTGACCGTGCGGAGTCCCTTCACCCAGACGCCGCTTTTTTATGCGATGGTGCTGGTTGCATGTATGGTTCTGGGCTGGCTGCTGATGCGGCGGATCAGCCGGAGGAAAATCGCCCGCATGCAGGCGGAGACCGCCTTGCTTCAGGAACGCGGACGGATTGCCCGCGACATGCATGACGACGTTGGCGCCTGTTTGAGCCAACTCTCGGTGCTGCAGGAAATGTTTGCGCGGGACTATCAGTTTCCCGCCGAGGCCCGGGCGGATTTGCAACAATTGGCCCTTACCGCGCGTCATGCTGTCAGCTCGCTGCACGAGGTGATCTGGACGATCAACCCCAAACACGATCATTTGGAATCCCTCGCGGACCACTTGCTGGATTATGCTGATAAATATCTGGCACCTCTGGAGATCCATTGCCGGGTGGACGCGCCGGAGAGTTGGCCGCCGGTGGTGATCCGCTCCCAGGTGCGGCGCAATCTGGTGCTGGCCTTCAAAGAGGCGCTGCAGAATGTTGCGAAACACGCACATGCTGCCGAGGTCCGCATCGCCATGGCTGTGACAGACGGTGAACTGGCGGTGACCGTCGCCGACAATGGAATCGGCCTCGGACAATCCGTTGACGGCCCGGGTGGTGACGGACTCGACAACATGAAAAACCGGCTCTTTGAAATTCATGGTTCCTGCCGCATCCGCACAGGATTGCAGGGCGGCACGGAAGTCATTTTCCGCATTCCCATCCACCGCCATGTAACCCATTTCGCGCCATGCAATCGGTGAAAATCGTAATGATAGAAGACAACGCGGCCTATGCCGATTCACTTGCGAGGTTTTTCCGTCATCCGGCTCATGGCATCGAGTGCATCGCGATATACCCCAATGCGGAAACCGCGCTGGCGCATATTACCGGTGACTCACCGGAAGTCGCTTTGGTGGATCTGCACATGCCGGGCATGGGCGGTGTCGAGTGCATTGCCAGGCTGGTCGCACGTCACTCAGCGCTGATTCCCCTCGTGTTGACGACCTTCGATGATTCCAATTTGCTGTTCGACGCGCTGAAGGCCGGTGCCTGTGGCTATTTGCTCAAGAGCACGCCTCCGGCGGAAGTCGCGGAGGCGATCCATCAGGTGCGGGCCGGCGGTTCGCCCATGTCCCTGCGGATCGCGCGCAAGGTGGTCAATCACTTCCGCAGCCACTCAAAGCCTGCCGCACCGTCGGTGTTGAGCGGACGAGAACAACAAGTGCTCGATTTGCTGGCCACCGGAGCCCGCTATAAGGAAATCGCCTCAAGCCTCGGGGTCAGCATGGAAACCGTGCGCAGCCATATCAAAAACATCTACGGCAAGCTGCACGTCAATTCCCGCACCGAGGCGATCAACAAGTTCCGCGGCGAGAATCCCCGTTGAGCGGTGAGGCGTGGCGGGATCCATCCCGTGCCACCATGCCGGTTGCCCGTGATCCGATCCCCGGTGACAAACGTGTAAAAATCCCATGTTCATGGGATTGACCCGTCTTCGGTCGTTTTCAAGACTGTAAAGGTTTCAATCCATTCCTCTATTCGTCACAACCCCATCCATTTATCTCCGATAAAAAATGAAAATCCATCCCTCTGCCGGTTCGCAAAAAAACGCCAAACGGAATCTCACCACTCCACTGATGGCGGTATCCATGACCGCGCTCTGGAGCAGTCCGGCGTCCGCGGCCGATTACACATGGCTCGGGGGAACCGGTCTTTGGAATACCTCGAACTGGACGGACGGCGTCAACACGGTCACCGGCCCGACCAGTTCCGCCCACACCGCGATCATCAACAGCGGCACGGTCAAGTTGTCCGGACATGACATCTTCGGAAATGGCGGGGCAGCCACTGCCACGACGGCGATCCAAGTCAATAACGGTGCCACGTTGGATACCAATGGCACGACCAATCCGATCGTCGGATTGGCACTGAACGGTGGCAACCTGCTGATCAACGGCGGCCATTCCAGCACTTGGGGAGGCGTGCGGCTTTCGGGCACCCTGACCGTCGGCGGCTCCGCCGCTTCCACCATCAGCAGCACCGGCGACCTCACCAGGGCGTGGATCGGCGTCGGCAACAACACAACCAAGAACCTGACCCTCTCGGTGGCGGATGCCACAGGTGATGCGAATGCCGACCTGACCATCCATTCACAAATGATCGAGGGAAACTGGGGCTCAAGTCCCCAAGGCGTCATCAAGACCGGAGGGGGTACGTTGGTACTCGCCAACGCCAACAACACCTACACCGGAAACACCCTTGTCTCCGCAGGCACCCTGTTGGTGACAGGCGCGCTTGCCAATTCCTCCGTAACCGTGGGTTCCAATGGTACAGTCGGTGGCGGCGGAACCATCGGTGGAACGCTGTCCTTCGATTCTGGCGCGAAGTTCGCCTTCAACCCCGGACAAACACTCACTGTGAACGGCGCTTCAGTGACCTTCGGCAACTTCGGGGTTGCGAATCTCTTCGGCCTGGATAACAGCGTGAATGTAGGTACCTACACCCTCATCGACGGCACCGCCACGATCAACTGGGCGAATGTATCCAATGTTGGAAGTGCCTATGCGTATGATCTCGGCGCAGGCAAGTCCGCATATTTCAAGACGGGCAGCATGCAGTTGGTCATCGAGGCCATCCCCGAGCCCTCCGCCGCACTGCTCGGTGGGCTGGGACTGCTGGCTCTGCTGCGCCGCCGTCGCGCCTGAAAATCCCCGGCACAACGCCGCGCACCCGTTTTCAACGGGCTGGAACCCGGCTCTCCGGGCCATGGATCTCCGCGATTCCGCTTAAAACCCCATGTTCATGGGATTGACCCGCGCTTGGTGGACGTGGCCATACTTCAATCCTCGATTTGTGCTGACCATGCGCAAATCTAACAAAATTTATTGATTTCATCATCCATAACCCATCAACCCTCGAATACCTGATTCAAATGAAAACCCATGCCACCGACGGTTCACAAAAAATCGCCAAACGGAATTTCACCACGTCACTGATGGTAGTCTCCATGGCCGCACTTTGGAGCGGTCCCGTGTCCGCAGCCGATTACACATGGGGCGGCGGCGACGGTAATTGGAATGCGTCAAATTGGCTACCGGGCAATGTCGTTGGCCCGACCAGTTCCGCTCACACCGCGATCATCAATGGCGGGACAGTCAAGCTGTCCGGCAGCGACATGTTCGGCAATGGAGGTGCCGCCACTTCCACTACTGCGATTCAGATCAACAGCGGCGCTACCTTGGACTCAAACGGCACCACCAATCCAATTGTCGGACTGGCGTTGAACGGGGGCAGCTTGCTGATTAACGGCGGGCATTCCTCTACCTGGGGAGGCTTGCGTCTTTCCGGCACGCTGGCCGTCGGCGGTTCCGCCGCTTCCATCATCAGCCGTGCCGGGGATGCGTCGGTCGCGTTCATCGGAGTAGGTAACAATGCGGTTAAGGATCTAACTTTATCTGTGGCGGATTCTACCAGCGATTCGAACACCGATCTGACCATTCATCCGAACATGGTGGAGGGCAATTGGGGTGGAGGACCCCATGGTGTGACCAAAACCGGTGCAGGGACTGTGGCGCTCCATGGAACGAACAGCTATGCGGGTGAAACGAAGATCCAGATGGGCACCCTGTTGCTTGAAGGCAGCCACACCGGGGTAGGCTCTTTCACGGTTTCCGGCGACGCCAAACTCGGTGGCAATGGCAGCACCACATCCGCCGTCACCGTGCAAACCGGCGGCAAGTTGGGAGTTGATATCGCCGACTGGACGGGCCCCGCCGGCAGCGGCTTCACCGACCTCCAGATCGGTTCGCTGGACTGTGCCGGAACCTGGGTGCTTCATGTGACATCCGCTACCGCATACGCCAGTTTCACGGAAGCTACCAAGACGTTTGCATTCCTGAATGTGACCGGGACTTCCAACTTCAATCCGGCGAATGTCACGGTGGATGCCGAGGGTTTTTCCGGCGCGGGTTCATGGTCGGTCCAACAGACGGGGCAGGCGCTGGAGTTGGTCTATAACCCCTCGGGAGATACACGCCTGGCCACCACCACCGAACTGGTTTCCTCTCTCAATCCATCCGAAGACAACGACAGCGTGACGTTTACCGCGACGGTCAAAGAAGGTGCGTCGATCGCGACGGATGCCGGTGCCGACGGAGGCACGGTCGAATTCCGTGTCAATGGCAACCTGGTGACCACTGATTCGTTTGTAAATGGTGTGGCCACATACACCACCAACACCCTGCCGCCGGGGTCGCATTCGATCACGGCGAATTACACAGGCAATCCTACCGCATACAAACCAAGTTCTGCCAGCCTGACCCAGATCAACGAGTCACCGCACATTCTCACGTTCAACTTAGGTTCTTACGGTGCCGCAACGATTGACGGACTCAACGTCACCAAGACCGTCCCATACGGAACCACCCCGTCCGCCTTGTCGGCCGTCGCCGCGACCTATACGCTTACAAGTGGAGCCACCTGCGCTCCGGCATCCGGTACCGCCCAGGACTTCAACGCACCGGTCGTGTATGTCGTGAAATCCGCTGATGAATCCATTACCAAGGAATACATCGTGACGGTGACCGTGGCACCCCCGCCGACATACACATGGCAGGGCGGCACTGGAAATTGGAATTCACTGAACTGGTTGTTCAACGACGGCAGTGTGGACTTGATTGCCGGACCCACAGGCTCGAGCAATGCCCGAATGGCCATGATCAATGGCGGTCAGGTCAATCTTCAGGCCAATGACATCTTCGGAGGTGGGGGCACGGCCGACTCGCCGTACATCACGGTCAATGACGCGACGTTGGCCAGCGCGAACACGGTGAACCAGTTCCAACGCCTGACCCTGAACAACGGTGTATACCTGTGCAATGGTGGGGCGAATTCGCAGTATCCGGCAGCCTATTTCGCCCGCACATTGACGGCGACTGGCAGTTCGTTTGTGAACGTGGGAACCGGGAGCAACAACATGATCAACCTGGGGGTGGGCGGAACCGCAGGTTCAGCCCACTACAACCTGACGATCGACACCCCCAGCTCCACAGACAGCCTGACTTTCAATGCGGCATTGCAGACATTCACCGGTGGCCAGCTGATTAAGACCGGCTCGGGCACACTGAAGTTGAATGCAGCGAACACCTACAACGGTGCCACCAGCGTCAACTTCGGCACGCTTTTGCTCAATGGCACCAATACCGGTGGCGGAACGCTTACCATCGCGGAAAACGCCCGACTCGGCGGCAGCGGCAGCACGACATCCGCTGTCATCTTGGAAGCTGGCGGCAAGTTGATCACCAATATCACCAATTGGAGCGCCGGGACCGGTGACAACCTGACCGTCGGCTCGCTGGCCTTTAACGGGGCTTGGTCGCTTGACGTCGGTGCGGATAATTTCACAGAGGCCGAGAAGGTGGTGCCGTTCCTCACCACGGGTGGTATCAGCGGATTTGTAGCTCCCACGGCAATCAATGGTCCAGGTTCAGGTACATGGTCAGTTCGACAAAACCCGCAGGATTCGAACATCCTTGAGCTCGTATATGTCACGGCTGTTGCGAGCGCCTACGACACCTGGGCGACGCGAGATTTTGCGAAGGAATTCATCGATACGGACCCAGCCCACGATCCGGACGGCGACGGCATGACCAACCAGCAGGAATTCGCCTTTGGTCTCGACCCGACTTCCAGTTCCTCGGTGAATCCGATCACCGCCCAACTCGACAGAAACACCCTCACGTTTTCCTACACCCGTTATGCCGCCAGTGGCCTGACCTATACGGTCTTGGTTTCTGAAGACCTGCAAGAATGGAATGTGGCTGATGTGAACGACTCTGAGGTAGGTAATCCCGGCGATAACGGGGTGCAGATCGTGCCCGTTGAGATCATTTCTCCCACTCCATCCGGAGGAAACTTCTTTGTTCGAGTGAAAGCGCACTGAGCAGCCAGCAGCCATCCGCATGTGGTCTGAGACAGGACATGCGGATAGCCGGATTGCCCTGTTTTTCCAGTGTGCCCACGATCGTGGGTGGGTCATGATTTCGAATTTCCTGCTCCGATTCTTCTTGGGGCTTGGCATTGGGGCGGGATCGGGCAAAAACAGGGCATGTTCAGCGCCAGCAAGCTCACTGAGGATCAAGTCGCCGCCTTCAAACAACATGCGGCGGACGGAGCCACCTTGTCCGATCTCCAGCGCCAGCTCAAAGATGAGTTCGGCCATTCTCTCACCTACATGGACACCCGTTTTCTCGTTTTGGATCTCGGCATCGAAATCCGTGAAGAACCAAAAGAGGAGCCAAAGAAGGAGGAAAAACCCGCGCCGGTGCCCACCGGGACGGTGTCGGTGACGATGGACACACTCACATTGCCCGGCGCATTGGTCAGCGGCAAGGTCACCTTCAGCGATGGCGAAACGGCCATTTGGATGCTGGACCAGAGCGGTCGTCCGGGCTTGGATCCCGATACGCCAGGATACCGTCCGACTCCGGAGGACATCCAGGTTTTCCAACAACAGCTCCGCGAACTGATCCAGAAAAGCGGATTTTAAGCGCCGTCTGGCCGCGGACTTGACCGACACATCCGTCCGCCGGCGGCATTGATCCTTTGCAAGATGCCGTTGCCTGTCCCAACCGGAACCCGATCCACATGGCTCCGCCGAATGATGGCGGCGGCCGCCTGTGGGTGTGCGTGCTGGCTTTTTTCCGCTTGTGATCCCGGTAGGCCGCCCAAGCGACAGGGTGGCGTTGCCGATCCGAAAACGCTGGCATCGGGGCTTGCGGAGGCGCGCCTGAGGCTGGCGGCCATCGCGCTCGAGCGCAGTTCGCCGGATGAGGCGCTGGCACTGTTAGTCGCCGCGCTTGAAGCGGATCCGTCATCGCGCCAGGCGCTGGAGATGGCTCACAGGATCCTGTGCGAGACCCGCTGGAACCTGGCGGTGACCACGCTGGCGCATCCCGGGGCCATCGAGCGGCTTCATTTCCCGAATCCATCATCGCTGTGGGTCGGATTGGCGGGGACGCTCACCCGCTGGGACCTTGAGGCGCTGGAATCCCAAGCCACGCTCTTTCCAGTCGATCTGCCGGACAAGAAGTTCCGCAGCCTGGTGGCGGATGTGAACTCGCAGTATCTGGTGATCGAGCGGGCCGGGTTCGCATTGCTCTGCGATGCCATGACTCTCAAGCCGATACAAGACATCGGCGTGTTGCCGGAAAATGTTACCCCATCCGCAGTGGTCACCTTTTCTCCGGATGGTTTGTTGCTGGCCCATCCGGAATTGTCAGGAGACGGCAGTCTGGTCTGGCACCTGCGCGATTCGAAGACGGGTGGCATCATCCGCAGTTCCGAGCCGGCGGCCGCGGGAGTGCCTGCACCGCTTGCGGCTTGGCTGGACCGAAAGCAACTGCGGGTCCTGCATGCCGACGGCTCCCTGATGGAGATGCCGGTTTCACCCACGGAGGAAATCCGCATGACCCCATACCAAGAGGGGATTCGTCTCAGCCATGCCATGTTTGCCCGGAACGGTGATGCCGCCCTGGTGCTGCGCGATCATGGGCCTCACCAACCCGCCGGGCGCGAAACCCTTGAGCTCGGCGCTGCTGCGGATTCATCGCTGGAGCCCGCCAGCCTGTTGCAAGCCCATCCATGGAGCAGACACCCGACCATCTGGTCGGGCTTGTTCAAGGATCCCAACCACGCGCTGCTGTGGGTCGAGGACAAGCGGGTGGACATCCTGACCGATGGGCATGCGCCCATCCACGCGGACAGCCCGGTCACCGCGCTTGCCATCCGCGGCGACCGCATTGCCGTGGGTGAGGAGAACGGAACCGTCACGCTGCGCGTGGTGCTGCCGGCGCCGTCGGTTCTAACGGAAAATGCGGAGCCGGTTGCCGGGGACCCGCCGGTGCTTGCCAGACTGGTGGAGTTTCTCGCCGGCATGCGCTGCGCGGGTGACGGGGTTTCCTGCGGCACGCTGACCACCGGCGAGAGGCTGCGTGCCGCGAAGGAGTGTGATTTCACGGCCTTGCGGCGCATGTTTCCCGATTTGGACTTCGCTCCGGTCGCCGCGGCGGTTGAAAAAACCACGCCGGAAACCGCAGACCCGCAAGCGCTCGCATCGTTTGGCGAGCGACTCGCGCGTGCCAGGAATGCCCCGGAACCCGATCCCGCTGCAAAGCTGCAGCAGGCACTCGTTTCCGATCAGGCGGAGGCCATCGAGACCTGCCTGAAGGAGTCCGGGCATCTTCCCCCGTTGCTGAAGAAACTTGCCGTGTCGCGCATCGCCTGGCTGCAGGACCGCAAGGCCGATGCCATGGCGCTCTGGCCCGATGGATTTCCCGACCTGCGCGAAGTCCGCCTGCGCGAGGACTGGGACGGTTGGGAACACGTGGATTTCCATCAGGCCATGGAAATCCTCAAGGCTGGAGTGAACGAGGAACTCGAAGCGCTGACCGTTCCAAACAACGCGACCGCCGGACAGCGGGAGGAGGTTTTCAAACGGCTCACGGATGCCCATACCCTCCGCATCGTTGGCCGCGCGCGACTCGCCAGCGCCTGCCTCGAAGCCGCGCGCGCGTTCGCCGCATCCAGCGAGGAAACCGAGAAGACCCTGCAGCTTGCATCGCTCGCCCGCAATCTCGGCGAGGATCCCGCGCGTTGCTTGCGCGCCGAGGCGACGGCCTACACCGCCCTCGGGGATTATGAGAACGCGCACCAACGCTGGCTCATGCTCATCACCGATTATGCGGTGGCTTTCCACGAGCCTGGCGATTACGCGGAGGCCGCCTATACTGCGTTTGAAAACGCCGACCCCCACCAGGCCATGGTCATTCTAACCACCGGCCTCCACCGCTTTCCCAACGATGCCAATTTCGCCCTGCGCGCAGGTTGGGTGGCCCTGCTCACCGGCAACGCCGAACGCGCCTATCGGTTCCTTTTGACCGGACGGCAGATCGGCTACCCTCAGGAAAAAATCGAGAACGCCACCGCCCTGCTCGCCATCGCCGCCAGCCAGGCCGGTGCTGTGGAAGACGCCGAGGTTTTCTATCAGGAACTCATCGCCCTCGACCCCGCATGGCAGAACCCGGAAACCATCGATTCCCTGGAATGGCCGGAAGATCTAAAATCCTCGCTCCGCCAATCCGCCACCGGGCCTCATCCATGAGTGGCGTCCAAGGGGTATCCCAAACCTCCGCAGTTTAGGAAAAAGATTTCTTTATGTCGTTAACATGCTTTTTTAAGTAGGGATTAAATGGGGTGTGAATCGGGTTGTATTTTCATTGATCCAGCGGATGTCTCATGGGTGTTTGGTCATTTCATCGAGGGTATTATTTCATAAGTCACTTAAAATAAACGATTTAAGAAAAAATATTTTTTCGGTTGACCAGGGCGGGTTTAATTCCTACTAATTTGTCGTCACAAGCTAATGCACCTTTCAAAAAAAGCTGAGTATGCCCTGCGGGCGACGATCAATCTAGGCATTGCCGCCGAGGTGGGCCGGACGACCTTGCCGGGCTCCGAGTTGGCCGAGGAGAACCGGCTGCCGTTGAAATTCGTCGAGCGGATTCTGCACGAGCTGCGCGATGCCGGGATTGTGGAAACCCAGCGCGGCAAGTTTGGCGGTTACTCGCTGGCGAAACCGGCGGATCAAATCCGGATCGGCGAGATCGTTCGCCTGATGGATGGGCGGCTGGCCCCGATCTGCTGCGCCAGTGAGAACGCCTATCAGCCATGCACCTGCCCGGATGAGGAACACTGCGGCTTGCGCATGGTCATGATCGACGTCCGCAACGCGATCGCCAACATCCTCGATCGATACACGGTCGCCCAGGTCGTGGAAGTGACCCTGCGCAAGATGCGCCGCGACAGCATTGTGCCGCCCTTTGCCGCGCCGGGATCCGCATTGGCGACCCGTTCCTCGACCCGCAGCAAGGCCGACCCCGCCGACGGGCTCCTCGCCGGCCTGTCACAACTCGCAACCTCAACCCCGGAATTCCATGAATCGGACCACTCCTGACCGCAGTAATCCCGCCGAACGCAGCTCTTCGGACTGGATGGAAGTGGTGTCGCGCAAAGTCGCGAGCCTGCGCTTCGGGTCCATCCAGATCACGGTGCATGATGGCAAGGTCACCCAGGTCGAAAGCATCGAGAAAACACGCTTTGTCCCGCCGAAGGGGCAGGAACCGGGTGGCCGGTAAGCCGCCATTGCCCGCTTCGTCCGCTTTCGGCATTGATTAGAATTTTCCACCGCACCTGCGGGGATTACCCAAAAACACCTGCGAACGCCCACCGGATCACCGGACGCGGACGCTCCGCAGACCAAATGAACAACAACTACAGCAAACATCGAAGTTACAACACATCACCGGAACAAGACCGGAAATCCACTCAATCGCCAGCAGCAAGCCTGAAATACAGGCTGCCATGCATTGCGGCATCCCTGCTTGTGGCCCTTCCGGCGCAAGCGAGTGCCCAGGATGGCACCACCGAGTTCATCGAGCCCAATGCGTTCGATAAAATCTGGGGTTATGCCACCATTTACAAAGACGATTTGAATCCCATCCTTCAGGAGTTCAAACTCCGTGGACGCTATCAAGGCCAGTATTGGGATGTGGATGCGGATGAAGGCAGCCAGAGCGACTGGGAGGACCGCCGCTCCCGTTTCGGATTCGATGCCAAACTCTTCGACAAGAAAATCGAGTTGCGCGCCGATTTTCAAAGCAACGATGGCTTTCGTGACATCTATGACGGCCTGGTCGATGCCTACGTCCGGTGGAAACCGAACGCGAATCTCAGCATCACGGCCGGCAAGACCAAACCGCTGATCGGGCAGTATGACTGGTTGGAATCCACCAATACCCAGCCAACGTTCGAACGCTCCCAGATCTTCAACCAGCTCCGTGTAAACCGTGCCACCGGTCTCACCGTGGAGGGGATCAGGGACGAGATCTCATGGCGCGCCGGGATTTATTCCAATGACACCCCATCATCCACCGCCGATGCCAACGGTGTCCCCACCGGTTCCTTTGGTGACGGCGAATTCGGTGATTTCAACGGAGGATATTCGTTCTCCCTGGGAGCGGGCTATGACTTCAAGCACGTGCTGAACCTTGAAAAAGCCGACTTCAAGCTCGATTGGCTCCACAGCAACCGTGACAACGCGGAAGACCTTGTGCTGAACCGTTACGATGACATCCTGTCCTCGACCCTCTGGTTCAAGGAAGGGGATCTGGGGCTGGTGATCGAAGGTTACTACGCCACAGGCGCGGATGGCACCTACACGGATGTGTTCGGATTCTTCGTCCAGCCGACCTACGACATCCTCCCGAAGAAGCTGCAGCTCGTGGGACGTTACTCCTTTGCGACCAGCGACGGCCCTCTGGGCGTCTCCGGGCAATCGAGATACGAACGCGTCGTTTCCGCGGGAGTGAAGCCTAACAAGGGTCGCGGCGACACATATCACGCGATCTATGGCGGCGTCCAGT
Source organism: uncultured Luteolibacter sp. (assembly GCA_964399305.1). Classification (GTDB taxonomy): domain Bacteria; phylum Verrucomicrobiota; class Verrucomicrobiia; order Verrucomicrobiales; family Akkermansiaceae; genus Luteolibacter. The sequence continues at coordinate 12,276 of CAYNQJ010000017.1, read as the reverse complement.
ATTTCATCTACGGCGACAAGCTCAAGCTGATGGCCGGAGCCGAATACGCCAAGTTGGATAACGGTGATGCGGATTCCTACGACGGCCTCACCCTGCTCAGCGGGCTGCGGTTCTCATTCTGAGTCCTTCCTGTTTCCTCTGGATATCCAAACTTCAAATATCATTCCATCATGAAGACCATTCGAATTTTTTCCACCATCACCGCACTTCTCGTTTCCGGTGCGTTCGCGGACGAGCTCCTCAATGTTTCGTATGACCCCACCCGGGAGTTCTATCAGGAATTCAACGCCTCGTTTGCCAAAAAATGGAAGCAGGACACCGGCAAGTCGCTGGTGGTGAAGCAGTCCCACGGCGGCTCGGGCAAGCAGGCGCGCGCCGTCATCGACGGTCTCCGGGCCGATGTTGTCACGCTCGCCCTTTCGGGAGACATCGATGTCATTGCCAAGCAGGCCAACCTGTTGCCCAAGGACTGGCAGGCCAAGTTGCCCAACAACAGCTCGCCATACACCTCGACGATCGTGTTCGTTGTCCGCAAGGGCAATCCCAAGGGCATCAAGGATTGGGGAGATCTGGTGCGGCCCGGCATCAAGGTGATCACGCCGAATCCCAAAACCTCGGGTGGAGCGCGTTGGAACTATCTCGCTGCCTGGGCCTATGCTTCCCGCAAGTTCGGCGGGGATGAGGGCAAAGTGAAGGATTACATGCGCACGCTCTACAAGAACCTTCCCGTTCTTGACACCGGTGCCCGCGGATCCACCACCACCTTCGCCCAGCGCGGGATCGGCGACGTCTTCCTGTCATGGGAGAATGAAGCCCACCTCATCGCCAAGGAGTTTCCCGGCAAGACCCAGATCGTCATTCCATCGATCAGCATTCTCGCCGAACCTCCCGTCGCGGTGGTCGAGAAAAATGCCAAAAAGAACGGCACCGAGGCACTGGCGAAAGCCTATCTCAACCACCTTTACAGCGCCGAGGCCCAGGACATCGCAGGTAAGCATTTTTACCGTCCACGTGATGCCAAGGCATTGGCCAAGTGGTCGAAAAACTTCCCTAAAATCAACCTGGTGACGATCGACCGCGAGTTTGGCGGATGGGCGAAGGCCCAGAAGGCCCACTTCGACGACCGCGGCACCTTCGATCAGATATGCAATCGTTAATTCAGTGTGGTTGCTGACATGCCCTTCGGCCGGGGCTCACCCGGCCGAAGGGCCAACCACGATTTTCATTCGACCCAGATTACAACCCGAACCCCGACTCACATGAAACTCCTGATCCTTGCATCGTTCTCCCTCATCCCGCTGCTCTCGCTTTCCGGCTGCGGCAAAAAAGCCAGCTCTTCCGGGTCCTCGTCCCTGCTCAATGTGTCCTACGATCCGACACGCGAGTTTTACGTCGAGGTCAACCAGGCGTTCCAGAAGCACTGGAAGGAAACCCAGGGGAAATCGCTTGAAATCAAGCAATCCCACGGTGGATCCGGCAAGCAGGCACGCTCGGTGATCGACGGGCTGGAGGCGGATGTCGTCACACTCGCCCTGGCTGGCGACATCGATGTCCTGCACAAGGAGGCGAAGCTGCTGCCCGCCGACTGGCAGGCGAAGCTTCCGGACAACAGCTCACCCTACACTTCGACGATTGTCTTTGTGGTTAGGAAAGGAAACCCGAAGGCCGTCAAGGACTGGGGGGATCTGGTGGGGGAGGGGATCAAGGTGATCACGCCGAATCCCAAGACATCCGGCGGCGCCCGTTGGAACTACCTTGCCGCCTGGGCTTGGGCGGACAAGGAATTCGCCGGGGATCAGGCGAGGGTGCTCGATTACATGGGAAGGCTGTTCAAGAACGTTCCGGTGCTCGACACCGGCGCGCGCGGGTCCACCACCACCTTCGCCCAGCGCAAGATCGGCGATGTGTTCCTGTCCTGGGAAAACGAGGCCTATCTGATCGAGAAGGAGTTTCCAGGCGAAACCGAGGTGGTTTACCCATCGCTCAGCATCCTCGCCGAACCACCGGTCGCGGTGGTGGAGAAGAACGCGGAACAGCATGGAACGCTGGAGGTTTCCCGCGCCTATCTGGAGTTCCTTTATACCGACGTCGCCCAGGAGCTTGCCGGCAAACATTTCTACCGCCCGCGCAACAAGGAGATCGGCAAGCGCTTCACGGACAAGCTGCCGGAACTTCCGTTGGTCACCATCGATGGCGACTTCGGCGGCTGGGCAAACGCGCAGAAGGTCCACTTCGACGACGGCGGAACCTTCGATAAGATCTATCAACCCTGAATTCGTTTCTGACCCATGTCCAAACGACGCGTCATTCCGGGCTTCGGCCTGAGCCTTGGTTACACCATTATCTGGTTGAGTCTGATCATCCTGATCCCACTGGCGGCCTTGTTCATCAAGGCCGCCGGCCTCGGGATGTCGGAGTGGTGGGAGATTCTCACCTCAAGGCAGGTGCTTGCGGCGGCCAAACTGACTTTCGGTGCGAGCGCCGTGGCTGCCGCGGTGAGCGCGGTGTCCGGCTTGCTGGTAACTTGGGTGCTTGTGCGCTACGAGTTTCCGGGCCGGCGTTTCCTTGATGCGATGGTGGACCTGCCTTTCGCGCTGCCGACCGCTGTCGCGGGGATCACGCTGACCGCGATCTATGGCAAGGAAGGCTGGATCGGCAGCCACATCGCGGCGGCCGCCACATGGGTGAGGGATACTTGGAAACCCCAGGGTTGGCTGGGCGAACAGATCGGGAGCTGGGCGGACTATGGTGCCGCATACAGTTCGCTTGGCATCACCATCGCGCTGTCCTTCATCGGCTTTCCGTTTGTCGTCCGAACCTTGCAGCCGGTGATGGAGGATCTTGGGAAGGAGATCGAGGAGGCTGCTGCCACGTTGGGAGCCGGGCGGTGGACGGTTTTCCGCAGGGTGGTGTTTCCACTGTTGGTTCCGGCACTGATCACCGGTTTCACCCTGGCTTTCGCCCGTGCGATCGGGGAATACGGTTCGGTGATTTTCATCTCGGGAAACCTGCCGATGAAAACCGAGATTCTGCCGCTGCTGATTGTCTCGCAGCTTGAGCAATTCAAATATGAAGCCGCAGCCGTCATCGCCACGGGCATGTTGCTGGTTTCCTTCGCCCTGCTGTTCCTCATCAACCTCCTCCAGCGCCGGCTGGACTGGCAACACCGCTGATTCCCCATGTCCGTTAGAAACGTCACCACCGAATCCACCCCGGTCCGCAGCCTGTTGATTCTGGCCGCGATCGTCGTGTTGGGCCTGTTCCTGCTGCTGCCGCTGGCGGCGGTTTTCTCAGAAGCCCTGCGCCGCGGGTGGGAGGTGTTTTTCGCGTCCTTGCGCGAGGAGGCGGCGCTTTCGGCCGTGAAACTCACGTTGATCGCCGCAGGCATCTCGGTGCCGCTCAACACGATTTTCGGTCTCGCCGCGGCATGGGCGGTGACAAAATACCGGTTTCGCGGCCGTGCGCTGTTGCTTTCCCTGATCGATCTGCCATTTGCGGTGTCACCCGTCATCGCCGGTCTGGTGTGGGTGCTGTTGTTTGGTGCGAAAGGCTGGTTCGGTCCCCTGCTTGCGGAGCATGACATCAGGATCATCTTCGCCATGCCGGGTATCGTGATCGCCACCGTGTTCATCACCTTTCCCTTTGTCGCACGGGAGTTGATTCCGCTGATGGAATCCCAGGGCAGCGACCAGGAGGAGGCGGCCGTCACGCTCGGCGCGGGCGGCTGGGCGATCTTCCGCCGCGTCACCTTGCCCAATATCAAATGGGGGCTGCTCTACGGTGTCCTGCTGTGCAATGCCAGGGCGATGGGCGAGTTCGGTGCTGTGTCGGTGGTGTCCGGCCACATCCGCGGGAAAACCAACACGCTGCCGCTGCATGTCGAGGTGCTTTACAACGAGTACCAGTTCAGCGCCGCCTTCGCCTGCGCCACCCTGCTCGCGCTGCTCGCACTGTTCACGCTAGGCATCAAAAGTTTTGTCGAGCAGGTCTCCGGTCACAGCGCCAGCGGCAAACACTAACAATTACTTGATCCTCCAACCCTCTCGATTTCAGGATTTCAGCGTTTCAGAATTTCAAAATTTACCCCAACATGTCCATCTCCATCCAATCCATTCGCAAGACCTTCGGTTCCTATGTCGCGCTTGATGATGTGTCGATCGAGGTTCCCAACGGCTCGCTCACAGCCTTGTTAGGACCCTCCGGTTCCGGAAAGACCACCCTGCTGCGGATCGTGGCCGGGCTGGATTTCGCCGATGACGGGCCGGGCAGGGTTTTGTTCCATGGCGAGGATGTGAGCGGGGTTCCGGCCGGCAAGCGCGGGGTGGGATTTGTGTTCCAGCATTACGCGCTGTTCCGCCACATGACCGTTGCGCAGAACATCGCCTTCGGCCTGACCGTGCTGCCGCGCAGTCAGCGGCCGGCGAAACAGGAAATCCGCGAGCGGGTGATGGAGCTGTTGCGTCTGGTCAAACTCGACGGTCTTGACAGGCGCCGTCCCCACGAGCTCTCCGGCGGCCAGCGCCAGCGCGTCGCCCTGGCCCGTGCGCTGGCGATCCGGCCGAAGGTGTTGTTGCTCGACGAACCCTTTGGCGCGCTCGACGCCCGTGTCCGCAAGGATTTGCGCCGCTGGCTGCGTGTTTTCCATGACGAAATCGGTCTGACCACCTTGTTTGTCACTCACGATCAGGAGGAAGCCTTGGAGCTGGCGGACCAGGTGGTGGTCATGCGCAACGCGCGCGTCGAGCAGGTCGGCAAACCCCAGGCGGTCTATGATGAACCGCGCAGCCCGTTCGTGTACGAATTCCTTGGAAATGTGAACAAGCTCCACGGTCCGGAGGAAAACCGCTACGTCAGGCCTCACGAAATCGAGGTGCTGTTTGCGGCCGAATGTGACCCGGCGACGGACCGGCTCGGCCGGGTCCAACACTTGTTTTCCGCCGGCCCAGTGGCCACCTTGTCGATCCGGCTCGACGACGGACAGTTTGTGGACGCGGAGATTTCCCGCAAGGAACTCGACGAGCTGGCGGTCGATGTGGGCGACGAAATCGCGGTGCGGTTCTGAGCCCTGCTGGTGGAAATGTTGGACGGATCGCGATTTTGTCGCGGCTCCCGGCCTACGGCCGGATAGGCAGTGATTACCGGGTTTTGCCTCAATCCGCTTGCCAAACCCCCCATTGCCAGCCTAGTCCCTCAGCCCTCACTTGCACCAAGGACCGCTCTTCTCATGGGAAAAACTCTGATCATCGCCGAAAAACCCAGTGTCATGACCGACCTCAGCAAGGCGCTCGCGAAGCCGCTGGGGAAGTTCGAAAAGAAGGGCACTGGCCGCGATGTGTTCTTTGAAAATGAAAACGCGGTGATCACCTCCGCCGTCGGCCATTTGGTCGAATTGAGGATGCCAATGGGCCCCAATGGCAAGAAGCTTCCCTGGAATTTCCAGGTGCTTCCGGCCATTCCTGAAAGCTTCGATCTCGACCCGATCCCGGATTCCGAGGCGCGCCTGAAGCAGATCCTCAAGCTGGCCAGGCGCAAGGACATCGACCGCATCGTCAATGCCTGCGACGCCGGCCGCGAGGGCGAACTCATTTTCCGCTACATCATGGACATCGGCAGGATCCAGAAACCGGTTGAACGGCTCTGGATGCAATCGATGACCAATGACGCCATCCTCGAAGCATGGGAATCCCTCCGCAGCGATGCCCAGATGCGCCCGCTCGCCGATGCTGCCAAGTGCCGCTCGGAATCCGACTGGCTGGTGGGACTGAATGCGACCCGCGCCCTGACCTGTTTCAATTCCCGCCACGGCGGCTTCAACATCACCGCCGCAGGCCGGGTGCAGACGCCGACACTGGCGATTCTCGCCGCCCGCGAAGCGGAAATCCAGGCTTTCGTTCCCACGCCATATTTCGAGGTTCATGCGGATTTTTCCGTCAAAGCCGGCGGATACTCGGGCAAGTGGATCGACGAAGCATGGAAGAAGTCCGAGAAAAATCCTCACTCGCGGGCTGAACGGATCTGGGACCTGACCACCGCCGAGGTGATCCGCGACCGCTGCGATGGAAAAACCGGCGTCGTCACCGAGGAAAAAAAGGCGCAGACGCAAATCGCACCGCAACTTTACGACCTGACAACCCTCCAGCGTGAGGCTCCGTTTTCCGCCAAGGGCACCCTGCAGATCGCCCAGGCGCTTTACGAAAAGCACAAGGTCATCACCTATCCGCGAACCGATTCCCGCTACCTGCCCGATGACTATACCGGGCACGTCAAAGAAACGATGCGGGAAATCGCCAACAGCGACCTGGATGTCGCACCCTATGCCGATGCCGTGCTCAAGGGCTCCAAGGACGGCGGCCCGCGCCTCACGAAATCGCCGCGCGTCTTCAATACCAAAAAAGTCTCCGACCACTTCGCCATCATTCCGACCGGCAAGGCCGCCCGGCTCAGCGATACCGAGCAGAAGCTCTATGACATGATCGTCAAGCGCTTCATTGCGGTGTTCTATCCGTCAGCCGAATTCGAACAAACCACGCGTCTCACCCGCATTTCCCATCCGTCCGCCACGGATACCTTCCGCACCGACGGCAAGGTGCTTATCAAACCCGGTTGGCTGGAAGTGTATGGCCGCCGCCCGGGTGTTGCTTCCGGCAAGGATGAATTGGTCCCCGTGGCAGCCGGTGAAAATGCGGATGTCGTCCGCATCGAGGTGATTCACGAGCAAACCAAACCCCCGGCGCGTTTCACCGAGTCCACCCTGCTTTCCGCGATGGAAGGCGCGGGCAAGTTGATCGACGACGAGGCGCTGCGCGAGGCCATGGCCGAACGCGGCCTCGGCACTCCGGCCACGCGGGCGGCGACGATCGAGGGGTTGATCGCCCAGAAATATCTGGCCCGCGACGGACGCGACCTCCATGTCACCGGCAGCGGCATGCGCCTCATCCAGTTGGTTCGCGAGATGGACATCGAAGGCTTGTATTCGCCCAAGCTCACCGGCGACTGGGAATTCAAACTGCGCCGCATGGAACACGGCCAACTCGAGCGCGATGCCTTCATGCAGGAGATCATCTCCTACACCAACGAGATCGTCGCCAAGGCGCGCAAGCTCGCCGACGAGGCAAAAAACCAGGCGTTCCCGGATCTCAAGGTGCCATGCCCGGTCTGCGGCGCGGAAGGGCTGCGGCAGACCGACGCCACCTACGAGTGCCGCCAGCCGGACTGCAAGTTCAAGACCAAGAAACACATCGCCGGCCGCCTGCTCGCCGAGCACGAAGCGGTCGAGCTATTTACGAAAAAGTTTGTCGGACCGCTCACGGGGTTCCGGTCGAAGTTCAACAAGCCGTTCGATGCCGGCCTGGAACTGGACGCGAAATTCAAGGTGAACTTCGTCTTCGACAACGACGACAAGGACGCCGCGATCGAGTTGACTGAAGAACAGCTCATCGGCGAGGTGGACATGCCGGACGGCCGCAGGATGAAGGTCTATCAGAGTGACAAGGCCTATCACATCCCGGAGCTTGTCACCAAGAAGGAGCCCAACGGCGTGCGCATCGGCAAATCGATCCTGCACCACGAGATCACGGCCGAACAGGCGCTGAAACTCGTGACCACCGGCAGGACCGATGTGATCAAGGGTTTTGTCTCCAACCGCACCAAACGCAAGTTCGACGCACACCTCACCTTCGATCCCAAGGACGGGAAAATCGGTTTCGAATTTCCACCGCGTCCGGCGAAAAAAACCGCCGCGAAGAAGGCTGCCGCAAAGTCCGAGGAGTGATTCCGTAATGGCAGGGACCGCTCTCCGTAGCGGTCCGGCAAATGAGTTGCGAATGAATCCATCCATGAAATCTCCCAAGATCCTTTCATTGGCCGAGACTCGCTTTCCATTCTCCCGGACCGCCATGGCCGCGGCCTGAAACGCTCCTTAACTCAAACCAGGTGCAGGATCGCCGCAGCGGTGGAGAAGTAGATCAGCATCCCGGAAACATCCACGGCGGACGCCAGCGACGGTGCGGAAACGACTGCGGGATCCAGCCGGATCGCCCGCGCGCAGATTGGCAGCAGCGCGCCCATCACCGTGGCGGAAAACACCTGCACTGTGATCGCCGCCGCCACGGCCACCGCCAGATGGATGAAACCAAAACTGCCGCCCGTGCCGCGATGAAAGTGCGGCAGCAACAGCGTGATGAAGGCCGCAATCGCCAGACCCAGCGACAACCCGAGGAACAATCCGGTGCGCGCTTCCTTCCACGCGATCCGCAGCGCGTTGCCGGTGTCGATTTCCCCCAGCGCCATCGCCCTGATGACCATGGTCGCCGCCTGTCCGCCGGAATTCCCTCCCGCCGCCACCACCATCGGCAGAAACAGCGACAGCACAAAGGCTTTTTCCAACACCTCGCTGAAACGGAACATGACATAACCCGATGCAATGGAAACGAAGGCCAGGCCAACCAGCCAGATCACCCGGCGTCGGAAATGCAGCGAAACGCTGGTGTTCAAATAGGACTCTTCCGACTGTTCGCCGCCGATAGCCGCAAGTTTCTCGATGTCCTCGGTGGATTCTTCCTGCAGAATTTCCAAGGCGTCATCGTAGGTGATCACGCCGAGCAGATGATGGAATTCATCCACCACCGGCAGCACCACAAGGTCGTATTTCGAAAGCTTCCGTGCCGCTTGTTCCTGGTCGGCGGTGGCTAGGATGAACTCGTCCGCCTCCTCCATGATGTCGTGTACAGGAGTATCCCAGGTGCTGAATGCCAGATCGCGCAGGCGGATTTTTCCAGCCAGTCGCCCTTGCTCATCGACCACGAAGATCCGGGCCAGCGTCTCGGTGTCCTCGCGGTCCCGCTTGAGCACGGCGATCGCCTGTTTGACGGTCATGTCGGCTGTAAGCCGGCCGATCTGTGTGGTCATCCGGCCGCCTGCGGTGTCCTCCTCGTATTTCAGAAGGCTGCGGGTCAGTTCCTTGTCGCGTGGACCAAGCAGACTGAAAAAACGCACCTGGGCCTCCTCGCTGACAACTTGAAAAACGTCCACACGGTCGTCGTCGGAAAGATTCGCCAGCAAGACACGCAACTGTGCCGGCTTGAAGTGGTTGAGAGTGTCTTCAATCAGTGTGTCAGGCAGTTCCGCCACCACGTCGGTGGCCAATTCGGGCCCGATGGTCTTGAGCAACAGGTCGCGTTTTTCATCGTCCAGATTCTCATAAAGTGCCGCCAAGTCCGCGTAATGAATGTCTTCGGCCGCTGCAAGCAGCGCGGATCCATCCCCCGCGTCGAGAGCACGGAGCAATTCATCCATCGGGTTCTGTTCGAGCTCGTCCGACACGCGCGGAGCTTGCCCCGGGCACGCATCACCGGCAAGAAAAACGACGCCAATTGCTTGCGATGCAGCCGGGCCGGCGATTTAGGCAATCCTTGTTCTTGCCAACCTTCCCCCATGCGGCTAGGCCTTGCCCCCGCCTCTCACGATGTGTCTGGTCCCGTGGTCCAATGGATAGGACGATGGCCTCCGAAGCCGTAGGTACAGGTTCGATTCCTGTCGGGACCACCAGTTTTCGCCAGGCCTCCGGATTGTCACCGGTTTTTTGGCCAATGGCTCCACCGGGCAGGAGTGAATGAATCGGGACATGGCCGGCGCTTCAGGCGTGCCGGATGCCGCTGTTCCCGGTGGGGCACGGTGGCGGGTTCCATGCCTGAGGGTTGCTGGAAGATCGGGCCGGCCCGATGGGTTGGGTGTGGCCAACGGGGAACATCGCTCATTGGCAAGCCTGGCACGGAATCCCACGCGTGCGGGAAACCTTCAGCAATATTCTTCGGATGCCTGCCGTATCCGCAAATCATGAAAACCTCCGCAAGAGGCCGGGTGGCGGGTATGGCGGCTGTGTTGTTTTTTGTATCCGGCGCTTTCCTCACCGAGGCATTGGCGGATGTCCCAAAGATTCCGGATTTGGGATTCGACACGATGATCATGATCCAGCGGCGTCCGCTGAATCCAAGCCATGTTTACACCTACCACGTCGAGGGCCTGGAAATGGGAGGAGGACTTTACAAGATGACATTGCCAGGTGGAACTCCGGAACGGCTGATTGATTCTTCAGAGGGTGTGATTCTCGATTGCCAGGTTTCCTATGACGGCTCGCGGATCCTGTTCAGCTGGAAGCGTTCCATGAACGAGCCGTTCGGCATCTGGTCTGTCATGCCCGATGGCAGCGATCTGAAACCGGTGATCAATCACGGGTCCAACAACATGAATGCCTGCTGGTTGCCGGGCGGTGGGATCGCCTTTCTGTCAGACCGCAAGCCCGCATTCGCCTATTGCTGGACAAGCACATCGCCGGTGTTGTACCGGGCGGATGAGGACGGGAAAAACGTCATCCGGATCTCGGCGAATTATCTGACGGATTTCACTCCGTCGGTGATGCAGGACGGGCGCATTCTTTTCAGCCGCTGGGAATATGTGGACCGTCCCGCGATTCCGATCCAGTCGCTGTGGGCGATTCACCCCAACGGCACCCTGTTGTCCGGAGTCTTCGGGAACCGCGTTCTGAGTCCAGCCACGTTCATGGAGGCAAGGGATATTCCGGGAATGCCCGGGAAGATCCTTTGCGTGATGACCAGCCATAATGGCCCGTGCCGGGGTGCGATCGGAATGCTGGATCCGGGCAAGGGCGACAACATGAGGCAAGCAATCCGCAACCTGACGCCGGAGGTCATTGTTGGCGAGGTTGATGACGCCGGTGCGGGGAACGCCATCCGTGGTTCGTATGAAAGCCCGGTTCCGCTGGATGAAAATTATTATCTGGTCTCCAGGGATGGAACCGTCTTGTTGCGCGACTATGAAGGCACCGTTGATCTTCCTCTGCGCGGACCGGACAACGGCATGGGATTCTACTCGGCCCAGCCGTTGCGCGGTCGTCCCCAGCCACGCTCGGCATTGGCTACACAAACGGATCCCGGTGCGGAACCGGTCGCCGAGCTGCTGGTTCACGATGTGACAATAGGCTTGGGCGATGCGGTGAGGCGCGGAGAAGTCAAGAGGATCGCAGTGGTTCAGGAAATGGAGAAGGACATGCGTTCCGAGACGTCGCAACGCCAGTTCGGATTTCAGTTTCCGGTGGTCTCATGCGGTGCGACCTACGCCCCGAAACGGGTGTGGGGTTTTGCCAATGTCGAAGAGGATGGCTCCGCTCATTTCGAGGTTCCGGCGAATGTGCCACTTTATTTTCTGCCGCTCGACGCCGAGGGACGGGCCGTGCAGCGCATGCGGACATTCACGCACTTCATGCCGGGTGAGCGACAGAGTTGCGTCGGCTGCCACTCGGATCGAAACTATGTATCGTCCATAGGACTTGGTGGACGGCCAACGATTGCGGCCGGCAGGCCCGCTCAAAAATTGACCAGGCCTGACTGGGGAAACCGCAATGGGTTCAGTTTCGAGCAGGTTGTCCAGCCGGTGCTAGACAAACGATGCGTGAGCTGTCACGACGACAAGTCGGATTTGGATCTCAGCGGGGATCGAACCGATTACTTCAACGTCGCTTATGAGAATCTGGCGCGACGTGGAACCCAAGCGGAACATGGCGGCGACGCACAAGGTGGGATGGTGAACTTTGGCCGCAATCCCTACACCTGCTGGATTCCCACATTCAACGGCTGTGAATCCAATATTCTTGAGATCAAACCCAAAACCTGGGGATCGCCTGCCAGTCTGCTTGCTGACATCATCATCAGCGGGCATCCGGATAAGCATGGAGAAAGACGTGCTGATCTGAGTGCGGATGAGCGCCAGAGAATCCTCACATGGATCGACCTCAATGTGCCTTATTACGGCACCTCGCAATCTCGCCAGCCTGAGCTGCGCGGCTGTCGCCAGATTTTACCGGAAAATCTGGACCCTGTCCTTGATGAAATCGCGTCCCGGCGCAAAATCAATCTGCCGCGAACCTTCTTCATCCGGTTGGATCACCCGGAAAAGAATCCGTTCCTCGCGATCCCGCTGGCCCGCGGCGACTTCTCATCACCTGAGGATCCGGATTATCAGCGAATCCTCGCCTGTTTCTCCGGCGTGCCCGCAGCCCTCGAAAAACGCATACATGTGGACTACCGCAACGTCTTTCAGGCTGATCATTGCAACTAGACGAGCTAAGAAGATTTTTAATAGAGTGTCAGATAAATAATTAGAGTTTCCGCTTGCGTGGTTGATGGGTGGCTGGGTAGGGTGTGGGTATGAGACGGGCGCGATGGCTGGCGGCATGGAAGGATTCGGCGACACGGCCGGTGG
>CAYNQJ010000016.1:9667-68590 GCA_964399305.1 uncultured Luteolibacter sp. | reverse complement strand
CTCTCTGTCCCGTTTTGCTCCGGTGCTGTCCCGTTTTGCTCCGGCCCCGACAGCGAATTCGGGAGGCGGCCACATCCAGAAGATCATCCCCACCGCTTGCTTTCCTTCAAGCTGGCGCTCGATGAAGACTCCTGATAATTCCGCAGCAAGGCGAATCCCTTCCCATGCCGAGACTCTGAACCTGAACGCCATAATCTCGAAAAACCGATGCCTCCCCGAAAGTCTGCCTACGGCACTACCAACGAGCCACCAAACACAGGTGTCCGGGAGGATCACATCGAATACGGCTTCATCGGTACACTCCAAGAGCTGAAATACGAATACCGCCCTGACATCCGCGACCGCGCCACGCTGGAAGCCAACTTCCGCGAAAAGTTCGAGGCCCTCAACCGCGTCCGCCTCACAGATGCCGAGTTCGCCCGCCTGCTGGATGAAATCACCACCCCGGACGTCTTCACCGCCTCCAAGACCCTCCGCAGCATCAATTCCTTCACCCGCGACGACGGCACGCCGCTCAACTACACCTTAGTCAACATCAAGGACTGGTGCAAAAACACCTTCGAGGTCGTCAACCAGCTCCGCATCAACACGCACCACAGCCACCACCGTTAGCTAACGCCATGACCGACCTCATCCTCTACACCACCGCAGACGGACGCAGCCAGATCAAGCTCCGGGCGCAGGAGCAGACCGTTTGGCTGACGCAGTTGGAAATGGCGGAACTCTTTGACGCCACGAAGCAGAACATTTCCCTGCACCTCAAGAATGTCTTCGAGGACGGGGAATTGAGCGAAAATTCAGTTGTCAAGGAATCCTTGACAACTGCCGCCGACGGCAAGCGCTACCGGACTCTGCTCTACAACCTCGACGCCATTTTGGCCGTCGGCTATCGCGTCCGCTCATCCCGGGGGGTGCAGTTCCGCCGCTGGGCCAGCAGTGTTCTCAAGGAATATCTGCTCAAAGGCTTCGTGATGGACGACGAACGCCTCAAGAACCCGGATGGCCGCCCGGATTACTTCGACGAGATGCTGGAACGCATCCGGGACATCCGCGCCTCCGAGAAGCGCTTTTACCAGAAAGTGCGCGACCTCTTTGCCCTGAGCAGCGATTACGATAAGACCGACAAAGCCACCCAGGTCTTCTTCGCCACGGTGCAGAACCTCCTCATTTTCGCCGTCACGCGGAAGACGGCCTCCGAACTCATCACCGCACGGGCGAATCCCTCCGATCCACATTTCGGCCTGCTTACCTGGCAGGGCGACAAGGTTCGCAAAGCCGACATCGTCGTGGCCAAAAACTACCTGACCGAGGACGAGATCGACACCCTGAACCGGTTGGTGGTCATCTTTCTGGAAACCGCCGAACTGCGGGCCAAGAGCAAGCAGGAGACGCGCATGGCCTTCTGGAAGCAGAACGTCGATCAGATCATCACCTCCAACGGCTTCCCGCTGCTCACGCACGCCGGCTCCATTAGTCATGAGCAAATGGAAGAGCGCGCGGCAAAGCTTTACCTCAGGTTCGACGCCAACCGGAAAATACAGGAAGCCGCCGCCGCGGATCAGGCGGACGAAGCCGACCTGAAAGCCCTGGAAACCAAACTCAAGAGACGCCCGAAGAAATGACCGACACCAACCAAAAACAACTGGGCAACACCCTCTGGAGCATCGCCGACCAACTGCGCGGGGCCATGGATGCGGATGACTTCCGCGACTACATGCTGTCCTTTCTCTTCCTGCGCTATCTCTCGGACATGCTGCTGCACGGGGTGAAGGACACCGAGTTCGAGATCTTCCACGGCGACATCCAGAAGATCATCGACACCTACCAGCACCGGAAGGAGGAAACCCGCTACTCCCGCCGAGTGGACATGGCGGAGATCGGGAAGAATGACTTCAACCTCAACATCTCCCGCTACATCAGCACGGCGGTCACGGAGGAAGAGGTCGATCTGAAGGATACGAACCAGAAGCTGGCGGAAATCGGAAAAAGTCTCCGCGAAGCAAGCCGTAAGCACAATCGGCATTTAAAAGAACTTGGCCTGCCCTTGCTGCCATAAACTCCAAATCAACCTACCATGGCCTTCACCCCCGAACAAACCGCCGCCGTCGGTTCTTCAATGGCGGACTTCCTAACAAAACGTCGTCCTCCCGAGGAAATCCGTCACAAGCTGGACCTGGCATGGCGGATCGAGAGGCAAAGCGTGGTGATTTACTCGATCCGTCCCTTCTGGCGGGACGAGAGCAAGAAGATCGAGGAACCGATCGCCAAGGCGACCTACAATCGCAAGACGAACCGATGGAAGATCTATTGGATGCGTGCGGATTTGAAATGGCACGCCTATCCACCGCATCCGGAAGCGTTGCTTTTCGATGAATTCCTCGCCGTGGTGGACGAGGACAAGCATTGCTGTTTCTGGGGCTAGGCCCGCCGGTTCCTGCCATGTTCAACACCGCCAAGGGCGGCACCCGGACAAGCCTATTTCCGCAGGGACTCATAAATGATTCCCTTGAGACCGGCTTCGCTATCGCGTTGGCAAGGCATGATTTGTTCGAGCGTCACGACGATCAACCGATGCTTGCGGCGGCCCAACAATGGGTTTGTGGCGGCTCCGTCCACTTGTTCCGCCGCATTCCCCGCGGCAAGGAGATTGTCCGGGCTTGGAGGTTGGCTGAAACATGATTTCCCAGGTCGCAGGCTGGCCTTCACGGGCACAGATCCTTGCGCAGGATGCGTGCGTCCCCCCATTTCAGGACAGGCTCTTAAGCATTGACAGCGCGGCAGCGGATGGACCATCCTGTCGGCGGCCAAACCGCTCATTGTGAAGCGGGTGCCATGTCGGGAAAAAGCCTCATAGTGTAATGGTAACACACCGGATTCTGATTCCGTTATTCTAGGTTCGAATCCTAGTGAGGCTACTCCGACAACGGCGCACAGGTGCGGTTTTCCGACAGCGCTGCAAACGCGAAGCCGCAAGCGGTGGCAGACCGCGCTTGCGCCATCCGCAGTGCCAATGGCATGGTCGCCACATGATCCGGCTTTCCCTGTTCCTCTGCCTGCTGCTGCCCGCCACCATGGCCAGTGCCGGCCAGCCGCCGAACGTCCTTCTCATCCTCGCCGATGACATGGGGTATTCCGACGCCGGCTGCTATGGCGGCGAGATTTCGACCCCGCATCTCGACGGCCTCGCCAGGGACGGGCTCCGCTTCACCCAATTCTACAATACCAGCCGCTGCTGGCCGACGCGTGCCGCGCTGCTCACCGGCTACTACGCGCAACAGGTCCGCCGCGACACCGTGACCGGAGTGCCCAGCGGCGCGAAGGCCAACCGCCCCGGCTGGGCCCGTCTACTGCCGGAGCGGCTCAAGCCACGCGGTTACCGGTCCTATCATTCCGGCAAGTGGCACATCGATGGCAGCCCGCTTGCGGCCGGTTTCGATCACTCATATGTGCTCGGCGATGAAGACCGGTATTTCTCACCAAAGCTGCACATGGAAAATGACAAAGCCCTGCCTCCCGTCAAGGAAGGCAGCGGGTATTATGCGACCACCGCGATTGCCGATCACGCGCTGAAATGCCTCAAGGAGCATGCGGCCAAACACGCCAGTCAGCCGTTTTTCTCGTATGTCGCCTTCACATCGCCGCATTTCCCGCTCCACGCGCCGAAAGAGGACATCGCCCGTTACCGCGAAATCTATCAGGAAGGCTGGGACCATCTGCGTGACGCACGCTGGAAGCGGATGAAGGCCGCCGGGATCGGCGGCACGGTCCTGTCGGCCATGGAACGGAACCAAGGGCCGCCATACCCGTTTCCCCAGGCAATCGCCAGGCTGGGGCCCGGCGAAGTAGACCGCCCGCTCGAGTGGGAAAACCTCACGGACACCCAGCGTGAATTCCAAGCCTCCAAGATGGCGGTGCATGCCGCGATGGTGGACCGCATGGACCGGGAAATCGGCAGGATCCTTGCACAACTGGATGCCATGGGTGCCGCGGACAACACGCTGGTGATGTTTCTATCCGACAACGGGGCGAGCGCGGAAATGATGATCCGCGGCGATGGACACCGGCCCGATGCGGATCACGGATCGGGCGCGAGCTATCTCTGCCTCGGGCCGGGATGGTCAAGCGTCGCCAACACCCCTTTCCGCAAGCACAAGACTTGGGTTCACGAAGGCGGCATCAGCACACCCTTCATCGTCCGCTGGCCGGCGATGGTGAAGGACAAGAACACCCTTCGCGACACGCCGGCTCACGTCATCGACGTGGTTCCCACGGTCGCCGCAGCGGCGGGAATCGAGGCACCCAAACTCTGGAACGACAAGCCGCTGCCGCCCCCACCCGGCAAAAACCTGCTCCCGGCATTCTCCGGCACCACGCCCATCGAACGCGACTGCCTCTGGTGGCTGCATGAAGACAACCGGGCCATCCGGATCGGTGACTGGAAACTGGTATCCGCCAGAAGTGAGGGCAGGTGGGAACTCTACAATCTCGCAAACGACCGCGCGGAGACGAAAGACCTCGCCACAAAACACCCGGACAAAGTGAAGGCGATGGCCGCGCAGTGGGACGCCCTCAATGCCGCGCATGCCGAAACCGCACGCACCGGAGAAAAATAAACGTCATCCGGGTTGTCTCCGCTCAGTCCGCCAAGCCCCGCGCGTAAGCGCCGTCATCCGCAAAAACGATCACCATCGGCCGACAGCAGACTTCACAGTCGTAATCGACCTCCGCAGGCAGCTCGTCGGCGAATGGCACAGCCACTTCGAAGACCTCAAAACACGTCGGACAGGTGACTTCGGCGAATTCCATGTCCGGAACTTCGCACAGAACCCGCAAGCCACCAGCAGGAATCCCACCCTGCCGTCCGCGGCCGACAATCTTGGCTTTACCATCCCGGCCCGCCCGGTTTATCTCCGGGCCGATATGCACGGATTTTCCTACAAAAACGGCTCACTGCACTGTGAAAACGTCGATCTTGCCACCCTCGCCGCCGAGCATGGCACTCCGCTTTATGTTTATTCCGCAGCGACAATCCTCGACCACTACCGTCGTTTGGACGCGGCCCTCGCCGGGGCGGATCACGAGGTCGCCTACGCGGTGAAGGCGAATTCCAACCTGTCGGTGCTGCGCTTGCTGGCGACCGATGGTGCGGGATTCGACATTGTTTCCGGTGGCGAGTTGTTCCGGGTGATCAAAGCCGGCGGCGATCCGGCCCACTGCACGTTCGCCGGTGTCGGCAAAACCCGGGAGGAAATCGTCTATGCCTTGGAACAGGGGATTTATTCGTTCAACGTCGAAAGCGAGGAAGAACTCCGCTACCTCAACCAAGTGGCCGGAGAACTCGGCCTGATCGCCCCGGCCGCGGTGCGCGTGAACCCGAACGTGGACGCGCAAACCCACAAATACATCTCCACCGGCAAATCCGAAAACAAGTTCGGCGTCGACTTCGAGGCGATCGACGGACTCTACGACCGCGCCGCGAAGGAGCTCCCGAACGTGCGCATGCGCGGACTGCAAATGCACATCGGCTCCCAGCTCACGTCGATCAAACCATTCATCGAAGCCGTCGAGAAAGTCGCCCCGCTGGCCGCCGGCCTCAAGCAACGCCACGGCATCGAGTTCTGGTCGATCGGTGGCGGCATCGGCATCATCTACAAGGAGTCGCTGGCAAGCGGCTCGGTCGATTGGTGGGCCAACCAGCCGATCGACGAACGCCCGCTCACGATCGAACGCTACGGCCAGGAACTGGTGCCGCGATTGAAAGACCTCGGCCTCAAAATCCTGTTGGAGCCCGGCCGCTACATCGTCGGCAACGCCGGCGTGCTGATCACCCGCTGCCTCTATGAAAAGAAAGGCTCGGCCAAAACCTTCAAGATCGTGGACGCGGGCATGAACGACCTGATCCGTCCGGCGCTCTATGAAGGCCACCACGAAATCGTGCCGTTGCGCGAACCCGCCGATGCCACCCGCGTGAAAGTCGATGTCGTCGGCCCGATCTGTGAAAGCGGCGACTTCTTCTGCCAGGACCGCGAGCTGCCGGATTTCCAACCGGGTGACTTCGTCGCGCTGATGTCAGCCGGTGCCTATGGTTTCGTGATGGCATCCAATTACAACTCGCGCCCGCTGCCGGAAGAAGTGCTGGTGGAAGGAGAAACCGCGACCGTGATCCGCAAACGCCAGACCCTCGATGATCTGATAGAAGGAGAACTGTAACATCAAAAGGAAATTGGCGATTTGAAATCAGGATATTCGGGCTTCAGGATGCATCCCATTCCCCTCTGGGCGGTGGCCGCCGTGTGGATCGCGGTCCCGGCCACACCATTGATGGCACAACCTGCCGCAGTCGCGGAACAGGCCGGCGCATTCCACATCGAGGCCAAGCCCCGGCTGCGTCCGGAGGCACGGGAAGCCACGCTCTCCTACCGCTATCAGAATTTCATTCCGCCAGCCATGCGCATCCCCGATGGCTACATCGATGGCGGCCGTGGCATGGCCATCCATGACGATGGACAGGTCGGATCCAGCCGCGAACTGATGATCGTGGACCGCAAGCGCGATGCCAGGTTGCGCGCATTGCTCGACTTCGCCCGCACTCCGGAAATCCGGTCACTCGACGAACGCGAACGCGCCGTGAAACTGGCGGATTACCTGGAGAAATTCAGCAACGGCAAGCTCAGCCGCAGCGCCAGCGCCAAGGCTTCGGATGCATTGATCCCGAAATACCGCGGCCAGGGAGTGCTGATCGGGGACGTCGTCGCCATCACCGGAGGAGCTTCCTGCCGGCATCGGACACTGCTTTACAAGCTGCTCGCCGACGAGGCGGGGCTGTCGGTTTCCATGGTGCGCGGCAAATACCGCCACAGCGATGGCCGGCTCGGCAGCCATGCATGGAACGAGCAGTATCTGAAGGATGGCACCGTGCTGCTGGTGGACATCATGAATCCATCCCGCGACGGCAGGTTCCCGGCAATCCATGAGGAACGGCCGAAAAAATACCTCGGTCCGAAGGCGGAGGTTCTTTATGGCCAGCCACACGTCGCCTGGCCGCCGCTGATCCGGATTATTCCCGACAAAAACGGCAAGCCCACCGTGACCATCTCCCCTCCCGCAAGCGGTGCCAAATTGTTTTTTACCGTCGATGGCTCCGAACCAACTGAGAAATCGCCGATCTATCAGAAACCGCTGAGACCCGCCCCCGGCACCACCGTGAAAGCCGTGGCCATCTATCCGGACGGCTTCCGATCCTCTCTTTGCAGCGTCGGTCTATGACCGTCGCTGGCTTCCCGCGCAGCGGGTCTTCTCTCTTCCGTCTAGCCACCGACCGGATTCCTGCGACGCCCGCAGAGCGCCGCAAAAAGGATCATATTCCTCACCCCTTTTTATTCCTGGGATCCGGGGGTGTCGCTTGTGTCCTCACCGCCGTCTGCGGAAGAATCACCGGACCCATCGTCGCCATCAGGAATCACAATCGCCACGTCCTGGAGCTTCTCGCCTTCCTTGAGGGTCAGCAGCTTCACTCCCTGGGCGTTGCGGCCGGTTTCGCGGATCTCGTTGACCCGGATGCGGATGCTCTGGCCGGTTGAGGTCATCAGCATCAGTTCGTCGTCATCCGTAACGGTGACCGCACCGACCACCGGGCCGGTTTTCTCGGTGACTTTCATCGTGATGATGCCTTTGCCGCCGCGCGACTGCTTGCGGTAGTCATCGAACGGTGTGCGCTTGCCGAGACCGTTCTCGGAGGCCACCAGCAGCGTGGCACCCTCGGTCACCAGCGCGAGGCCGACCACGAAATCGCCGTCGCGCGGGCGGATGCCCATCACTCCCATTGACGAGCGGCCCATCGGACGGCTGTCCTCCTCGTGGAAGCGCAGGCTGAGGCCCTCGTGGGTCACCAGGATGATTTCGTCCGAGCCGGACGTGCGGCGCACGCCGATAAGCTCGTTGTTCTCCTCAAGAATGATGGCGATGATGCCGTCCTTGCGGTAATTGCGGAAATCGTTGAGCGCGGTTTTCTTGACCTTGCCGGTGCGGGTGGCGAAGAAGACAAAACCGGCCTCCTCGTTGAACGTGACATCGTTGCCGTTCTCGTCGGTGACGCGTTCGAGACGGAGCATCGCCGCGATCTTCTCATCGGGCTTGAGGTTGAGGACGTTCTTGATGCTGCGGCCGGTGGATGTGCGCGAACCTTCCGGAAGCTCGAAAACCCGCTCGACATACACGCGCCCGGTGTTGGTGAAAAACAGCAGGTAATCGTGCGCCTGCACCGAGAACAAATGCTCGACGAAATCGTCCGGCTCGTTCTTGCCGGTGGTCTTGGTCTCCATCCCCTTGAGCCCCTTGCCACCGCGCCCCTGCAGGCGGTATTCGCTCGCCGGCGTGCGCTTCACCGCACCGCGGTGCGAGAGCGTGACAATCATCGCGTCATTGGCGATCAGGTCCTCCATCGCCACTTCTCCCGCCTCGGCGAGGATCGGGCACTTGCGCGGCGTGGCGTGTTTCTCGCGGATCGCGCGCAGCTCGTCCTTGATGATCGTCAGCACGCGCACCTCGCGGGCAAGGATGTCCAGCAGGTCCTTGATGTCAACCAGCACACCGTCATATTCACCCTTCACCTTGTCCTGCTCCATGCCGGTGAGCTGATAGAGGCGGAGCTCGAGGATCGCGTTGACCTGGCGCTCGGAGAACACGTAGCGGTCGCCCTGCACCGCGGCCTGGGAGCGGATGAGGATGCCGAGCTTTTCCGCGGTGGCGGTGGTGAAAGCATAGGCCGCGAGCCGCTCGCGCGCCTCGTCGCGGTTTTTGGAATCGCGGATGATCCTGATGAAGTCATCGAGGTGGCCGAGCGCCAGCAGGAAGGCCTCAAGCAGCTCGGCGCGCTCCTCGGCCTTTCCTAACAAATACCGGGTACGGCGGATCACCACCTCGCGGCGGTGCTCGATGTAGGCGTCGATCGCCTCCTTGAGCGAGAACTGCTTGGGCCGCTGGTCGTGGATGGCGAGCATGTTCACGCTGAACGAGGTTTCCAGCGAGGTGAGCTTGAACAACTGGTTGACGACCACCTGCGGGCGGGCATCGCGTTTCAACTCGATCTCGATGCGGGTCTCCTCGTCGGAAAGGTCGCGCATGCCGGAAATGCCGGTCAGTGTCTTCTCATTGACAAGTTCCGCGATGCGTTCCTGCAACACCGCGCGGTTGACTCCGTAAGGAACCTCGCGGATCACGATGATCGACTTGCCGCCTTCGTTTTCCTCGATTTCCACCTTGCCGCGAAGGCGCATCGAGCCGCGGCCGGTGGCGAAGTAACTTTCAATCCCGCGGATGCCCCGGATCTCGCAGGACACGGGAAAATCCGGGCCCTTGATGTGCTGCATCAGCTGCGCCAGGGTGATCTCCGGATTGTCGATCTGGGCGCAGATGCCGTCGATCACCTCGCCCAGATTGTGCGGCGCGAGGTTGGTGGCCATGCCGACGGCGATGCCGGTGCCGCCATTGACGAGGAAGTTGGGGAATGCGGACGGCAGCACGGAGGGCTCCATCTGTGAACCGTCGTAGTTGGGCTGGAAATCGACGGTTTCCTTGTCGAGATCCTCCATCATGGCCATGCCAAGGTGATGAAGGCGGGCCTCGGTGTACCGCATCGAGGCCGCGGCGTCGCCTTCCACCGATCCGAAGTTCCCCTGGCCGTCGATCAGCATGTCGCGCATCGACCACGGCTGCCCCATGTTGACCAGGGTGGTGTAGATCGATTGGTCGCCGTGGGGATGGAAATTACCCATCGTTTCACCGACGATTTTCGCGCATTTCACGTGGGCCTTGCCCGGGGTGACGCCAAGTTGGCGCATGGCGTAAAGAACCCGGCGTTGGGACGGCTTCAGTCCGTCGCGCACATCCGGCAGCGCCCGCGAAATGATCACGGACATCGAATACTCCAGGAAGGACTGGGAAAGTTCTTCTGCGACGTTGATGGGCTTGATGGAGTCGTTTGACATGGGAAATGGGCGTCGGGCCTTGTTTTGAAGGTTCCGAATGCGGAAAGCCCGGAAAGGGTGGCCATTTTCAAATGGATCGGCAAGCCCCGAAAATGGCCATTTCCAGGCAGGCCTGAAGAGGTGTTTTCGCCCGCTTTGGTGCAGGCGGCAACCTTGAAAACGGGGAGCCCGGGCATCCTGTCCGCCAAAGGGACGGAACGTCCGCGCTCCTCCCCAAACGGAGCGTCGTCATTCTGACGACTGCGTGCCCCGGACATCCTGTCCGCCAAAAGGGACGGAACGTCCCTCTCACATAGCGGACGGAACGTCCGCGCTCCTTACCCTACGGAGCGTCGTCATTCTGACGACTGCGTGCCCCGGACATCCTGTCCGCCAAAAGGGACGGAACGTCCGCGCTCCTCACCGGGCCTGCAGGCGATCACACGTCTCCAGCAACGACCGCCGGACGGACACCTCGGGCACCAGATCCGCACGCTTTTTCAATTCCGTTAGATCGGCCGCTCCGGCCAGGCGGCCCAGCGCGTCGGCAGCGGCATTCCGCGTATCGGGGGCGTTTTTCAGGTTGTCGAGCACACCCAGCAACGCGGGCTTGGCCTCCGGCGATCCGATTTCGCCAAGCGCCCATGCGGCGGCAGCCCGCCAGCAGGGAGTGAGGTCGTTATGCAGGAATAGCACGCCCGGGCCCAGTGGATCGGGATAGCCGCTTTCACCTTCGGCCAGCGGGTCGGCGAGTGAATCCGCCAGCTCCTTGACCGCCGATGCCTCCCCGAGCTGGCCAAGCGTGCGGGCGAGAAAGAAGCACACCCAGTGGCGAGTTGGCAGTTCTTCGACCACCGGGATGCCTTTGGCATACACACGCTGGATGGTGGTTTCGCGTTCGCGGTAACGCCGGAAGGCCGCAAGCACGCGCGGTGTGAGCGCCGCATCACGGGCAAGCAACGAGAGGATCTGCGCCGCCCGGATTTCCCCGGCCGGACGGCCGGCCCATGCGGTCTGCACGTCATTGAGCGCCGCAACCATCTCCGGATCGGGTGAGGCCGCGGAGGGATCACCGAGCAGGTGCAGGCACGCGTTGACCATGGCCTCGCCACGCCCCGAACGCCGGATCACCCGGCCGGTCAGGGTTTCGTAGTCATCATTTTCCAAAAGCAGCGCCCGGTCGGGATCGGTCGGCACCATGCGGACCAGCGCGGGAACATGCGGCGCGGCCCGCTTGCTGCACAGCTTGTCGAGCGCGGTGATGATGCGGGCATGCACCGGTGCGGCGTGACAGGCGATCAACGCGTCGTGGTCGCCATACCAGCGGTTGTGAATGAAATACGGAGGAAGTTTCGGAATCAAATCCAGCAATGCGGATTCAGCCGCGAAGGTGCCGATCCTCGCCAGCGCGTCCACTGCCGCCTCAGCCAGAAACAGGTTGCCCTTCTCGGTGTCCAGATTTTGAACCACGGATTCTGTTAGCATCGGAATCGCCGTGTCACCGGCAAGCGCCAGCGCCCGCGTGACCTCCTGCAACGCGCGCGGATTGACCGCCTCCAGCGAGTTGAATCTGGCACCATCACCCCGGCGGCTGTGGTCCGCCCGCCAGGCTGGAAACGGATTGTCCGCACTCATGGCGGTGAATTTCTCACGGATCGCCCGCACCGCCTCCGCCGTGCCGCCATGGCTCAATGCCACCGCCGCACGCCGGGCGCGGTCGGCGTCTCCGCCGGCCAGCTCTGCCACGCGTTTCTCCGTCCAGCGACCGCTTCCCGGAGCCGGATTCGTTTTCCGCCACGTCAGTGCCACAGCCTGCCGTTGTGCAGGAGGTGCGAACGGATCAAATCCCTGGACGGAATCTCCTGTCAGGTTTTCCAGGGCCATCGCGGCGGCCTGGGCGACCAGCGGATCATCGTCCCCCAAAGCATCGGACAAGGCAGCCACCGAATCATGCGTGCCACAGGCGGCGAGCGCGACCGCCGCCGCCACTCTAACACCGCGATCCCGCGAGCGCAGGCAGAACACCAGCGCGGGCGCGGCCATCGGGTCGCGGGTCAGCGCCGCCCGCTGCGCGGCCGCCTGCTGGCGCGCCGGCTCACCCCCCATCAGATCCACGATCGCGGCCGCCAGTTCCTCGCGGCCTGTGGCGTCCGGGCTGATGGTGCGCCCATGATTGTTGATACCCGCAAGCTCCCTGTAACGATCGAACTGAAGCTCCATCAATCCGGTCACAGCGGCGTTGTTGCCGCGGAAGCGCGGAGGGTCGCCGCGACCTGTCAGCTTCAGCGGCGGCACCGACAATGCCTGAAGGACCGGCTTGGTTTGAATGACCTGCGGCGCACTCTGGCGCGGCTGATGGCAGCCCACGCAGCCACGCGTTTCTCCCGGGCGCACGGTCATCCACGACATCTGGTTGAGCTCGCTGCGGCCCTCGGCATCGACCGCCTGCAGGGCGATCGCCGTGTTGGCCGGCACCTCGATGGCAAATGACCCGTCAGGTGCCAGGGGCACGGTGCCCAGTTCCACCACGTCGCTGCCCGCATGCACCAGATACGAGTGCGAAGAGCGGAGCTCCAAGCCATGGCCCGCCAGCACGCGGACCGCCCTGACATGTTTCCAACCGGCGGTGTGGTTCCGGGTGAGGCGGATGTCCTGGCAATAAAAAAAGCCGGTCTGGCCCGGTGGATCGGCAGCCACCGGATCCACACGGGTGATCAACCGTGGCGGACGCGGACGCGGGCCAAGGTACGCGGGCGAATGCAGCGCCGCACCCGGCGACTGATAGAGAAGCACCGCCTCCGAATCATGCTGGTCCGGATCCAACATCACCAACGTCCGGAACGGCCATTGACCCGCGGGCACCTTGCCGCCCGCAACCGTGCACACCAGTCGTCCGTCCGGCAGCGGGGTGACATCGGCAGCCGCCACATCGAGCCTGCGCCAATCCGCCGCAGGCGTCCCCGGGCGGGCGATCAGCACGGCGGAGCCATCGACCCATGCGACCCGGCCATCCGGCATCGGCGCCGCGCTGCCCGCGTTGAACGCGCGCAGGCGGTTGCCGTATTCCGGCCCCATGTCGAGCCCGAACTCTGTTAGACCTCCGGTGCCATCGGGGAATATCCCATGCAACAGGGTTTCCACCTTGCCACGGCCGAAGAAATTATCGGTCCGCAAGATCAACAATCGCCCGTCGGCCATCACCACCGGCTCGTTGTCGAACTGGAACGTATGCGTCAGCGGCAGGATTCTTCCGGACCTTTCCAGAGTGAACAATCCGCGCGATGGCGGATTGTGGTATTCCTCGAAGGTGCCGAGACGGGTCGATGAAAAAACCAGCCGGCCGTCGGGTAGCTCGCACGGATCGATGTCGTGGAACGGACCGTCAGTCAGTTTTTCCGGAGTCCCGCCCCCGGATCTGATCCGATAGATATGGAAAAACGGATCATCCGCGCCCGCCATCGGGAAATACACCCATTTCCCGTCGTAGGACACGGATGGCGGACCGACCGCACCCTTGCCCGCATCCCACAGAACCTCGGGCCCGACGCCCGTGCGAGCCGGTTTCAACACCATCAGCTTGCGTCCGATTTTCACCGGCGACGGCAGGTCGTGTTCCGGATAGGCGCGCCCGTGGTTGGGATTGAAAATCGTCACCCCCAGGCTGTCGGCGCTGGTCCCGCTGTGTGCCGCAGGTCGATACAAACTGCAATCTTCGCCAACAAAAACCACCGCATCCGGCCATGTTTCATCGGCCCCGGCCTCCCGCAGGAGCGGAGTGGAAACACCACCCACCGCCTGGCGCATGGCCGTGGCCTTCCACCGCCGGAAATCCCTGAGCGCCGTGGCATCCAGCGGCGCGGGCCTGGCATTGGATGCGGGCACCTTGACCGCGCCCCACGGAGCCATCCCGAAGTCCCCCACCGTGTGCGCAAGCGGCCACATGGAATCATCGAACCCGGGCTCCATCCATCCCGCGGACTCCGCATCACTGCACCGCCATGACTCACTGGATTTGAGCGCGACTTCGCCTCCGCCTGCCATCTTCACCTCCAGCATCGCCAGCAACCCGGCGGGTCCGCCAGCGGTGTTCACGGCCTCGATCGCCACGACGTTCCGCCCCGCGCGCAGCAATCCTGCCACATCGATGCTTCGAGCGCGAGACCATGCATTCACATCCATTTCCGAGGCGGCCACCGACTTGCCATTCACGTGCACCAGCCAGAGGTTGTCCGCGGTTAGATGGAGCACCGCACTGTCAACACGTGCATCGGCTGGCAAATCGCACGCCCCGCGAAACCACACGGTCCCGGCGGGAAAATCAATCGACGCGGGCATCGGCACGCTCGAATACCAAATCCACTTCGCCCCGGCGAAAACCTCCCGCGCTCCGGCCATCCCCCCCAACCCCACCGCAATCATGACTGCCACCCATACCCACCCGCACGCACGATCTTGCAGACTTCGCATCTTGCCGGGTGATTACGCCGGCTGCCGGGCGCGGCTTTCATTAGTGACAGGAACCTGGGTCCGCGCGCTCGCCCACGCATGCGGAACGGCCGGAGCCCACGCAGCCTCTGAAACATTCAACGGATATCACGGTTTGACATCAAACCCGGAATCCTCATTTTGAACCAGTCCTGCAAACCGCAAAACACACAAGCATCGGCAATCCTCCTTCACTTGACACCCAATGGACACCCTGAGCCATGCATTGATTCCGGTGATCCTGCTACGCGTGGCTGTCAAAAACCGCGACTGGCCCGGGCGGTGGGGATGGGTGGCGGTTGGCATTGCGGGCGCGTTGCCTGATCTGCTGACGCCTCATCTTTCGTTGGAATCACGACTCATGAGTTGGTCCCATGGGCTTCCCTTCTGGCTTTGGTTCAGCGTGATTGCGGCCATGGCGGCTCTTGCCAGCCGCGGACGGGTCGATGTCCGCATCGCGATGGCGGCATCCGCATCCTACTTGCTCCATATCCTTTGTGACGCGGTTTCCGGCGGCGTGAATTTCCTCTACCCATGGCGCAACCTGGTTTGGGGTGATTACTGGGTTGATCCGCTTTTCTGGATTCCCCTCGATATATTTTGCATCGTCGCTTGGTATTGGCTGTTCCGGATCTCACCCGCGCTGCGGCAACTCAAGGCTGTCCGTTCGCCGCTTCCTGAGCCGGATCCCCCATCACCCGCCGACACCCCATGACCCGCGCAACACACACATGGAACCGCCGCGGTTTCCTCCGCCTAACAGGAACCGGATCGCTGGCACTGCTCGCCTCCCGCATGCCGCTGATGGCCGGCCCGTTTGACAGGGAGGACTTTGAAAAGCTGATCCCCTCGGACAAGAAGCTCGATCCGGAATGGGTGAAGTCGCTTTTCACCCGGGGCGCACCACAGGAATACCGCGGGCCGGAGCTCGACAAAATCGGCATGCCCGTCGGAGGCATCTGCACGGGGCAGTTGTATCTCGGCGGCGACGGCAGGCTCTGGCACTGGGATATTTTCAACCGCACCCCGATGACCGGGTCGGAGCATTACGCGCAACCGCTTGCTCCATCATACCCCATCGAACAGGGATTCTCACTGGAGACCGGCGGCAAGAAACGGTTCCTCGACAAGCGTGGTTTCAGCGACATCCGGTTCCTCGGGCAATACCCGATCGCGACCGTGAAATACCGCGCCGACGATTGCCCGCTGGAAGTAACGATGGAGGCGTTTTCCCCGTTCATTCCCCTCAACACCGATGACTCGTCGCTGCCTGCCACGGTCTTCCATTTCACTCTGAAAAACACCACGCGGGAGACAGTGAAGGCCACGTTGTCCGGCGTCCTGGAAAACGCGATCTGCCACTGGCAACGACAGGCCGGCGGCACCCGTCACAACCGGATCGTCAAAGGCAAGGGATTCACCTTCCTTTCGTGTTCGGCGGAACCACCACACGACGCGGCAGTCACCAATCCGGACATCATTTTCGAGGACTGGAGCAAGGAAACCTACGATGGCTGGACTGTTGAGGGCGAAGCGTTTGGCAAAGGCCCCATCCCCGTCGCACATACCGCCCATCTGGGAGACATCGGCGGCGATACCGACCGCGTGGTGAACTCGTTGGCCACGGCGATGGCTGCCGGAGGAGACAAGGCCACCGGATCACTCACAAGCCGGAGCTTCACCATCGGGCGGAAATTCATCCACGTCTGGATTGGCGGGGGCAAAGATGCGGAAACCACCGCATTTGAAGTGATGGTGGATGGCAAGGTGGTCGCCTCGGTGGCAGGTGAGGACGCCACCAGGCTGAAATTGCGCTGCCTGGACATGGAGGCGTTCAAGGGCCGCAAGGCGGTCATCCGCATCCGCGATGCGGCGACCGGCGGATGGGGGCACATCGGGGTGGGCCGCATCACCTTCAGCGACTCCAAATCGACAGAGGAAGGCCCGATCAACCTGCTGCCGGATTTCGGCACGATGGGACTGGCGCTGCTGGACGGGGCGGCGGATTCATCCAGCGAAGATTCCAGCACCCCGCTTTCGGACAAACTGGTGGGAGAGCTCGCGCGCCATCTAACCATCGCACCGGAAAAATCCGCGACTGCCACCTTCGTGCTGACCTGGCATTTCCCGAACCTGCGGATCAGCGGCGCGCGCGGCAGCGGCAGATCCTATGCGGCCCGCTTCGAATCGGCGGAAACGGTGGCCCGCCACGTGGCGGAGCATTTCCCGCGCCTGTCAGCGCAAACCCGCCTGTGGCGCGACACCTGGTATGACAGCACCCTGCCCCATTGGTTCCTCGACCGCACCTTTGCCAACACCTCGATCCTCGCGACGACGACTTGCTTCCGTTTCAAGGACGGGCGCTTCTACGGATGGGAGGGCGTCGGTTGTTGCCCCGGCACCTGCACCAGCGTCTGGTACTACGCCCAGGCCGTCGCCCGCTTGTTCCCGGATCTCGAACGCTCGGTCCGCGAGCAGCAGGACCTGGCCGAGGGAATCGGCTTCGATCCGGCCAGCGGCGGAATCTACACGCGCGGCGAATACCGCGGCGACTTCGTCCTCGACGGCCAGGCAGGCAACGTGCTGCGCGTCTATCGGGAACACCAGATGAGCGCCGACAGCGCATTTCTCAAACGCAATTGGCCACATACGAAAAAGGCGCTCCAATGGCTGATCCAGCAGGATGGCGACAACGACGGCATCATCGACGGCAAGCAATCGACCACTCTGGACGCCGGCTTGTGGTGGGGTGCGATGTCATGGACAAGCTCGCTCTATCTGGCAGCCCTCCGCGCCGGCGAGGAAATGGCCCGCGAACTCGGCGACGTGCGGATGGCGAAACTCTGCAGCGGCATCGCCCGCGTCGGCACCAAAAACCTGATCGAACGGCTTTGGAACGGCGAATACTTCATCCACAAGCCGGACCGCAGCCAGCCGACAAGCTTTGTCATCGGCAACGGCTGCCACATCGACCAGGTCTATGGCCAGGCGTGGGCCAACCAGGTCGGCCTTGGCCGCGTCCTGCCCGCCAGCCACACACGCTCCGCACTCAAGGCGATCTGGAAATACAATTTCACCCCGGACGTCGGCCCGTTCCGCGAGCGGTTCAAAGGCGGCCGCTGGTATGCCATGGCCGGCGAGGCAGGCACGATCATGACAACCTGGCCACACAACGACCGCGAACTGCCGGAGCGCATCGAGGGCAGCATGCAACTCGGCGTGGACTACCTGAACGAGTGCATGTCCGGCTTCGAACACCAGGTCGCGGGCCACATGATCGACGAGGAAATGCTGCAGGAAGGCCTCGCCATCGTGCGGGCCATCCACGACCGCCACCACGCATCGCGGCGCAACCCATGGAACGAGATCGAGTGTGGCGACCACTATTCGCGGGCCATGGCCAGCTACGGGGCCTTCATCGCCGCTTGCGGATTCGAACACCACGGACCCAAAGGCCACATCGGTTTCGCCCCGAAACTCAACCCCGGGAACTTCAAGGCAGCCTTCACCGCAGCCGAAGGCTGGGGTTGCTACACCCAGGAAATCAAAGCCGGCTCGCTCAAGGCGGAAATCACCCTGCACTATGGCATCCTGCGCCTGAAATCCATTTCCCTCACCTGCCCGGAAAACCTGAAACCCAAGGGCGCAAAGGCCACCCTCTCAGGCAAAGCCACCCCATGCTCAGTCGAAGCAAGCAATGGCAAAACCGTCCTTAACCTGGCCGATGGAGCCATCATTCGTACCGGGGCATCCCTGATCGTCGAGATTTCATAGATCCTTCCAGCAATCCATCGTCAATCCATCGGGAAAAAACCATGTAGCTTCCTCAAGGATTGCTCATGATGCCGCCATGGCCGCAATTGCAGTAGATCCCCGTATCCTTGTTTGCCGGATCCGGTTTGATCTCCTGGATCTTCATCATCGCGAGCTTCGCCGGTCCACCGTTGGAAAAAACACCGGCCCCTGCGGCTCCCTTGAGATCCACTTCCTGTTCGCAGAAAAACACATCGTTCGCCCAAACGGTCAGCATCCCCTTGTGGGCGAATACGTAAAGCCGCAGCATTCCATTATCACCCGGCGGGATCCTTGTCGGGAAGCGCGCCCCGGCAATGGTAAGATGCCCGTTTTCATAAGCGACATCGATCTCCCCTCCGCCCTGCTTTTGGATGTACAGTCCGCAACTCCCTTGATTCCCGGGCATCAGGTGGGCCGTCACATAGACCGCTCCGGGTTCGACTGAAACCGGAGACTCCGCGCCATCGAGCGATTTCTCACCGACCTCATGGACCTTGGCCGTCCTGCCATCGAGATGGGCTTCGATGAAATGAGTCCTCCAGTTCACCGGGCAGCGGCGCGAATGGTTGTAGTTGTGGGCACCGCGGGCGCAGCCGTCACAGAAAACGCCGATCTGGACGCTGTCATCACCGACATGCATCATGTTTGCCGTTCCCGAGCTGCGTGCGAACGCGGTAACCATCGGGGCCGGCATGACCCCGCGGTAACGTTTGTAGGCGTGATTGTGACCCGCCTGCATCAGTTCGATCCTGTGTTTCGCCATCACCTCCATCAGCTTGCGGCTGCTCCCGGGAGTCGGGTAGTGGTAACTCAGGATGATCCGCGTCCCCTTGGGCAGAAGCGATAGATCCTTGTCCAGCCACTCCGCCGTCGGGTCCACCTGTTTCGGATTGTCATCGAGGACGTCGATGAACGCGAAGTGCACGCCGGCATAATCAAACGACCACCGCAACGGTCCGAGCATCTTGGCGAAGCCACCACAAAAGCTGTATTCGTGATCAGGGCCGTAATTGCTGTCGGTGTCATGATTCCCGATCGTGATCAGGGTGGGCATCGGGTTGAGCGACATGCACTTGTGGAGCCGCGCGGCGGATTGCTCCATTCCCTCCGGCGTCGCCCCGCCGAACGCGACATCGCCGGTGTTGATGATGAACGATGCGTCGCGCCAGGTGGTTGTCGCGTTTTCGTGCTGATTTTCGTACTGCGAGGCCCGCCAATCGTGGTTGTCGGAAACATGCAGATAGGTGAACGGGACCTTCTGCGCGTCGTCACGCAGGCCGAAGTCGCATTTGCCGGGATCCTTGATGTCCTTCACACGGAACCAGTGCTTGCTGGTCGGCCATTTGCCCGATGGCCAGCAGAGGGCGATCACCTGGGTCCCCGGCACGGTGAGCATGTGATCGGGCTTGAGCGCGATTTCGTAAGCACCGTCCGCGCCGGTTTTGACGATGCTGACGCCGTCGGTGACTTTCACATCGGCCAATGGTGGCTCGCCTTGGTCGAATTTGCCGTTGGCATTGGCGTCGTGGAAGACCCGGCCGCTGACGGCCTTCGGCAACTCCGCCGCCACGGCCTGAATGCCCATGGCGGCGACTGCAAGGATCAGGAATTTCAATTTCATCAGGAAATTTCATACCGGTCCATCGTTGTGGATGTTTCAGGTGAGATGATGGCAGGGACCGAATTGCCTGCGGCCATGCGGTATGCGCTTCGCGGAGGGATCGTGCCGCTACAGGCGGCCACGGCGTTCCGGGCGGTCCGTCAGAATGGCTATTGAATGTCGGTCCATTGGAGGACTTACAGGCATTCCATGGTCTGTTCCATTCGCCATTCGCTCACCGGACCTTTCGGAGACCGGTCCCTGCCATTTTTCAGATAGGCTCCAGGAACCATCAACCTCTCACGGCATGACCTCGAACTGATAGAAACCCGAGCCCGCCTCGAACACGGCAGCACCGTTTTCCATCCTCAGGAACTTGAGCCCCTTGGCTTTGGCGGCCGGTTTGCCTGCCTCTGAAACCTGATCCGGGTTGCGGGCCGGGACATGGATCGTTGCAGTCGTGTTCGGCGGAATCGCGACGTCCATTGCCAGCTTGCCATCCACTTTTTCCCAGTGGCTGACGATTCTTCCATGAATCGAATCATAATGGGTTTTGACCCAGTCGAGACCTTCGCGGATCACCGGTTGGATCCGGATTTTCCTGTATCCGGGCGCTTCCGCCTGGATCCCGCCGACCATGCCGAACAGGTATTCGCCGACCGCGCCAAAGGCATAATGATTGAGCGAGTTCATGCCACCCCTCGGGTTCTTGCCATCCCATGCGCTCCATTGTTCCCAGATGGTGGTCGCGCCCACGGTCACCGGATAAAGCCATGAGGGATTTTTGCGGTTCAACAGCATCTTGTAGGCATCATCATCCCTGCCCGCCAGGTGCAGGCCGGGCAGCAGCCTTGGCGTGCCAATGAAACCGGTGCGCGGCTGCCAGTCGAACTTGCGCACCTCCCCCACGAACCTGGCGGTCATTTTTTCCCGCATGTTCTCCGGCACCAACCCCATCGTGAATGCCATCGCAAAGCCGCTCTGGCTGCTTTGCCTGATATTGCCATCCGCATCGATGAACGCCTTGGTGAATGCCGCCGCGTATTGGTCCGCCTGCGCACGGAACGCCGCCGCATCCCGGGTCTCGCCGATCGCCGCGGCCATCTCCGCCATGAGTTTGAAGTCAAACGCGCAGTAGGCCGTGGCCAGCACATCGTTGGCCACGCCGCCGCCGGTGCTCAACCAGTCACCATTGCCGATTTTTCCGGTGAAGAGGTGGTTGGTGCTGTTTTTCGACAACCATTCGAGCTTCCGTTTCATCGCCGGATAGTGCTCGCGGATGACGCGGGTATCACCGTAGTTCCGATAGATCTCGTAGGGGCAGATGATTCCGGCATCCGACCAACCGATGTTGGGGCCATCGCCCGGGCCGTAGGTCGGGGCATGGTCGGCGAAGTGGCCGTCGGGCATTTGCGAATCCTGGCAGACATCGACCAGCCAGCGGTTGAAGAATGCCGAAACATCCATGTTGTAAACCGCGGCACGCATGAAAAACTGGGCGTCGCCCGTGTAGCCGCAGCGTTCGTTGCGTTGCGGGCAGTCGGTTGGCACGCCCATGTAGTTGCCGCGCTGCGACCAGAGGATGTTTTGCGCCAGCCGGCTCAAGGCCGGATCCGAACAGGTGAACCCGCCCACTTCCGGACAATCGCTGTTGGCCACCACGCCGGTGAGGCTGTCGAGATCCGGTTTCGCGTCCAATCCACGCACCTCGACGTATTGGAACCCGTGATAGGTGAACGCGGGTTCGTAGGTTTCCGGCTGATCGCTGCGGAATGTGTATCTGTCCAACTGGATGCGGTGCTCACTGACCACGAGAAGGTTTCCGAGGAAAACCGTGCCGTCCGGGTTGAGCATTTCGCCATGCTGGAGTTCCACGGTATCGCCCTTGCCGCCACGGAACGTGAAGCGGGTGTGCCCAACCATGTTCTGATCAAAGGCATACACATACACACCCGGCTTGGGCTCGGTGAGAGCCACCGGCTTGATCTCGCGCGTGGCGCGGATCGGCTGCCCGCGCTGCCACACCCGCTTGCCGATTGGCACATCCGCGGCGGGTGCCTTGACCGGCTTCCACCGCGCATCATCAAACCCTGGAGCGTCCCAACCCGGCATTTCCCTGGTGGCATCGTATGTCACCCCTTCATAGATTCCTGCGAATCGCAGCGGGCCGTCGGTGGTTCCCCGCCATGTGTCGTCCGTGACAACCACCTGCCTGCTGCCATCGGAAAACTCGACTTCAAGCTGGGCCATGAAAAACGGCTCCGTGCCATAGATCGGTTTGATCTTCGGTTTCCAATGCTGCCAGGCCCCGGCATACCAGCCGTTGCCCACAACAGCCGCCAGCACATTGTCGCCACGGCGCACCATCTCGGTCACATCATGTGTCTGGTATTGGACCCGCTTGCGGTAATCGGTCCACTCCGGCGCAAGCAAGTGGTCCCCCACCCGCTTGCCGTTCAACCGCAATTCATAAACTCCCAATGCCGTCGCATGCACCGTGGCGCGCAGCACTTTCTTTCCAACCTCGAATCCCTTGCGCAGGTACCGCGGTTTCGCCCACTCCGATTCCGATGCTCCCTCGATGTTGATCGCAAGCCAGGCCTTCTCATCCACGGATTTCTTCCGCAGCTTGCCAGCCAGTTCATATTCCACCACCAGCCGCTTGGCAGCGCCAGGCGCAGGATCACCACCCAGAGTTTCGTTGTCCACCGACACCAGCAGGGTGTTGCGCACGATTTTTCCGGACAAAAGCGCGGTCACATCGATCTGCCGGCCGCCTGAAGCCTCCTGATATGCGGCGCTGACAAGCCGCAGCTCTCCAGCCTGCAGCGGAGCCGCGGTTTCGGACGCCTTGGGTTCCTCCACACCGATCCAGTGCGCCTGCCAGTCTGACTCGTCGAGCAAACCGACGGTCCATAATTGCGGCCGGCTCCAACCCGACGGCTTGCCCTGGTGATCCCACACCCGCACCTTCCAATGACAGCGCATCCGTGACTCCAGCGGTTTGCCCGCGTATGCGATCTGGATGCTTGAATCGGACTCCACCTTCCCACTGTCCCACAAGTCCCCCTTGTCCGCCGCGAGGTTCTCTGCGGAGGACGCCACCAGCACCTGATAGAATTTCTGCTTCCATCCCCTGGATTCCACGGTCGGCCCGCCGGCGGGAATCTTCCATTGCAGACGCGGAACGATCACGTCCACCCCGAGAGGATTCTCCCGATATTCGCAGCGGAGTTCATGTGGAACCACCGCGGCGTGCGCGGCGGCCACGGATGCCAGAACGGAAAAAAGGCGCGGGATGCTGATGATGGATTTCATGGTTGGTGCCGGGTAAAGCGGATGGACATGGCTGGCGTTGTGACCCATTACCCCTATTCAAACCCCGGCCATAACGCCATGGATTAATCCGCCAAAATCATACACTAATCAAACGGCCTGGTGAAGGCCGGTGATCTCGGGCCCCTCGGCGGCCTGGATCGAAAAGGCCGCCAGATCCTCGATCTCGCTAACAGAAACCACATGGCACAGCCGCTGGCGCAGGTCCCTTGCTCCGGGAAAACCCTTGCAATACGCCATCAGGCGCGAGCGCATCGCCGTGAGTGTCTGGCGTTCATCTCCATGCCGGCGGCTTTCGACCGCCCGGCGGCAATGAAGCAGAACCATCTCCCATCGCTGTTCCAAATCAACCGGGGGAGACTGGCAACCGGTCTCCAGAAAGTGCTTTGCCTCACGAAACACCCACGGGTTTTGCATCGCCGCACGGCCGATCATCACTCCGGAGACCCGGGTTTCGGATTTCCTGCGCATGACATCCGCTCCGCACTGGATGTCACCATTGCCGATTACCGGCACGCCTACGGAAGAGGCCACGGCATCAATCACCTCCCAGTCGGCCATACCACCATACCCCTGCGCCCGTGTCCGGCCATGCACGGCAATGGCGCTCACACCGCAATCCTCCAGAATGCGGGCGACTTCCACCGCATTGATCGAAGCACCATCCCAGCCGATCCGGATTTTCGCAGTGACCGGCACCTCGCCACCCACCGCGCGCACCACTCCGGCGGCAACCTCCGCCAGCACCGGACAATCCTTGAGCAGTGAGGATCCACCGTTTTTGGCCACCACCTTGTTGACCGGGCAACCGAAGTTGATATCGATGAAATCCGGGCGTTTCCAATCGATGATCTTGCGCGCGGCCTCTCCCATCCGCGCACCATCCGCACCGAACAACTGGACACCCACCGGCCGCTGGCCGTCGTCGAACTCGGTGTATTTGCGCGTGCGGTCATCGCGCTGGAGAATCCCTTCCGCAGACACGAACTCGGTGACCATGACGTCCGCTCCAAGCTCTTTGCAGATGCCACGGAAAACCAGATCCGTCACCCCCGCCATCGGCGCGAGATAAAGCGGAAACCGTCCGTCGGCAAACCAGGGAAGCATGTGGCGAGCCTAATCCGCGATTCCGGGGAGCGTCGATATTTTATCGACTGTGTGCGGGCGACATGTTGTCGCCTGGGGAGGAATCAGCGGACAGAATGTCCGCAGCACACAGCATTTGCAATGAACGCGCACCTGATGCGTCAATCAAACCGCTCCGGGCATCTTCCGCGAAGATACTCGGCCGCACCCATGCGTTTTCCGCCCTCCGCTTGCACCGAAAAGATCTCGAGCGCACTGCCACCGCAGCCCACGATCAACCTTCCGTCGATTCCCAAAACCACCCCTGCAGTAAGATCCACATCCACCACCAGCGTGGGCGGGAAAATTTTGATGCGCCGTTCCTTACCGGATTCGACCAAGCGGGTGAAGGTGCCCGGCCAGGGATCGTAGGCGCGGATCCTACGCTCGATCCTTTCCGCAGGCTGGCTCCAATCCAACAATCCATCACTGCGCTCGAGCTTCGGCACGTAACTGGAATGCGATTCATCCTGCGGGATTCGTGGCGCGATGCCATCGGCGAGCCTGGCGAGCGTTTCCGCCATCACTTCCGCAGCAAGCACCGCAAGCCGGTCATGCAGGCTGCCGCCGGTTTCATCGGGTGCC
This sequence comes from uncultured Luteolibacter sp., assembly GCA_964399305.1. Lineage (GTDB taxonomy): Bacteria > Verrucomicrobiota > Verrucomicrobiia > Verrucomicrobiales > Akkermansiaceae > Luteolibacter. The sequence continues at coordinate 43,699 of CAYNQJ010000016.1, read as the reverse complement.
AACCGGACAGATTTGCTGAGAATCACATCCCCGGCGTCGAGCTCCCGGACGACATGCATCGAACAAACCCCCGCCTCGGCATCACCGGCGTCGATCGCCGCCTGGATGCAGGCCGCACCCCGGTATTTGGGAAGCAGCGAGGCATGCAGGTTGATGATCGCCAGCGACGGCAGCGTCAGGATGTTCTCGCGGAGGATCTGGCCGTAGGCCATGACGATGATCACCTCGGGTGCCAGCGCGGCGAGTTGCTCCACAGCGTCACCGGTTTTCAGCGGTTGCATGACCGGAATGCCCGCGGCGAGCGCGACGTTCTTGATTTCCGGCGGAGTCAGCGTTTGGTGGCGCCCCACCGGCTTGTCGGGCTGGGTGACGAGCGCCAGCGGACGCGGCCCGTGTTCCAGCAGATGGCGGAACGACGGCAGGGCGATGTCCCCGGTGGCCATGAAAACCGTTCGCACGGGAAATATATGTTAGAAATTCTTGAGACTCATCTCCTCATAGATCGGCAAACTCATGATGCGTTGCAGGATCTCCGAAACCACCTTCACCGGAGCTCCGGTCGCATCGATTTCAAACACGAGTCCCGGCGGATAAAATTCGAGAATCGGTTTGGTCTCCGCCTCATAAGTCGCAATCCGGTGGTTGATCACCTTGTCACTGGCGTCGTCCAGACGGTTGTCCTTGAGCGCACGCTTGCGCATGCGGCGGGCGAGTTCGTCGCGGTTCGGGCAGGAAAGGTGGAACACCTGGTGGATCTCGATGTGCTCGCTCAGAAGTTCCGCCTGCCGGACGTTGCGTGGAATCCCATCGAGCACCAACACGTCGATGTCCGGCTTGTAAATGTGGGTGGAGGCCAGATTGTTGATCTGGGCCTTCCAGAGCTCGATGGTCAGCTCGTCGGGCACCAGTTCACCACGGCTCGAGTATTCCACAAACTGCCGCCCGAGCGGCGTGCGGGTGTCGAGCGAGCGGAAGACATCGCCACAAGCGAAGTGGAAAAACCGCGGGATATTCCCCAGAATCGCCCCTTGGGTTCCTTTCCCGGAGCCGGGCGCACCCAGAATGATGAAGGCCGGATTTTTTGCGGAAGGTTTTTGCAAACTCATGATGACCGGCAAACCTTGAGCGCCTTGGGGATGACCGGCAAGGATCAAAACCCGCGCGAACCGAACCGATTCCACGCACTGTGCGGGTTTGCGCGTGACGCCCCAAGTCTCCGCGCGCGAATTTGGAGATTGAGTCCCGCTGCCGATTCCGCGAAAACCTCCCCGAATGAAGATACTCGTGGTTGGCAAAGGCGGGCGGGAACACGCCCTGATTCAAGCGCTTGCAGCATCCCCCACCCGTCCGGAAATGTTCTGTTTCCCCGGCAGTGATGCGATTTTCGAGTGCGCGAAACCGATTGACGCCCATGACCTGCACTCGTTGGTCGCGTGGATGAAATCCAACGCCATCGATCTCTGCGTGGCTGGCGAGGAGAGCTATCTGGTCAAGGATGAAGGACTCGCCAACCTCTGCCGCGAAAACGGCATCCCCTGCTGGGGGCCGCCACGCGAGTCCGCCCAGCTCGAAGCCAGCAAGGAATTCGCCAAACAATTCCTCATCCGCCACGGCATCCCCACCGCCCGCGCCACCGCCACCGATTCGCTCGCGGAAGCCGTCGCCGCCATCAACTCGGAATATCCGACCGTCCTGAAATTCGACGGTCTCGCCGCAGGCAAGGGTGTCGCCGTCTGCCCCGATGAAACCTCGGCCCTTGCCTTCCTCGACGAGGTTTTCACCCAGCGGCGCTTCGGCCCCGGCCGCGTGCTTGTCGAGCAATGCCTCACCGGTCCGGAAGTCTCGATCTTCGCGGCCATCGTCGATGACCAATACCTCGTCTTCACTCCGGCACGCGACTACAAGCGCGCCCTCGACGGCGACCTCGGCCCCAACACCGGCGGCATGGGAGCCGTGGCCAGCCGCCAGTTGATCCCGCCCGACCTGCTCGCACGCATCGAACGCGAGATCATCCAACCCACGGTCGCCGGATTGCGCGCGGAAAACCTTCCCTACCGCGGGTTTCTCTACTTCGGCCTGATGCTCACCCCGACCGGCCCGCAGGTGATCGAATACAACTGCCGCTTCGGCGACCCCGAATGCCAGGCGGTCATGCCCTTGGTCCATGGCGACCTCGCCTCGTTCTGCCTCGCCGGTGCCAATGGCGAGCTCCGCAGCGACCTGATCTCGTTCGATGACGGATGGAGCGTCTGCGTGATCCTCGCCTCCGCAGGTTACCCCGAATCCTCACGCTCCGGCGACCTCATCACCGGGCTGGAAACCACCGGGGATTTCCGAATCTATCACGCGGGAACCCGCAAGACACCCGACGGCTCATGGGAAACCCACGGCGGCAGGGTGCTCGCCGTCGTTTCCGGCGCATCCACCCGCCTTGATGCCGCAGCCAAAGCCCACGCCGCGGCGGACCTCATCCGGTTCCCCGGCGCACAACGCCGCCGCGACATCGCCATCCTCAACTTCGACTGATCCACTTTCATGCAAGCAGACACTCTCAATTCAGAGGACATCGCCGCCGGTGTCCAACGCCTCGCCCAAGCCATCCGCGACGCCACGGGCGACAAACCACTCGCCCTGATCGGCATCCGCAGCCGCGGCGACGAAGTGGCCGAACGCGTCCTCAATATCCTCACCGAAGAGGACCGCGACATCTCGTTCGGTATTCTCGACATCTCGCTCTATCGCGACGACTTCGCCCACCTCAGCCAAAACCCGACCATCCAGGAAAGCGACATCCCCTTCACCGTCGAGGGTGCCCACATCATCCTGGTGGACGACGTCCTCTTCACCGGCCGCACCATCCGCGCCGCGCTCGACGCGCTCTCCGATTACGGCCGGCCGGCCAAGGTCGAACTCGCCGTGCTCATCGATCGCGGCCACCGCGAAATGCCGATCCAGCCGGATTATGTCGGGATCACACTCGACACCCGCCGCCATGATCATGTACTGGTTGCACTCGAAGGATCTGACGGAAAGGACGAGGTCACCATCGTCCACAACACCCCCCCATGAGCCTCCTGCCACAGCGCAAGAAATCTCCCGAGGAAATCGCCCGCATCCGCGAGAGCCTCGGCATCCCCGCCGTTCCTCCTGACGCCCCGCCTCCAGCTCCGCCGCCGTTGCGGAAACCCCAGCCGCCACCACCCGCAGCGCCGCAAACATCCAGGCCCGCCGACCCAGCCCCAACCGATTCAGAAGAAGAAGTCATCGTCCTCCCCGTCGCCGGAAATACCGCTGAAAAATCCGCGACCAGCTTCAGGAAATCCGACAGCACCTCCACCCGGCAACCATCGCACACTGTCCGGCCGGTGCCCGGTTCAAAACTCCCAACCCACCGTCACAGCGACCGCGAAATCGAGGAACTCCGCCATCGCCAGCGGCTCGCCGAACTCAACGCGGCGCCCAATCCAAAATTACTGCCGGCACATCCCGCCGCCATCATCCCGGGCTATCTCCCGCCCGTCGCCGCCGCAGTGGGCTTCTATTTCTACAACATCCACATCGCGATCACCGCCGCCTGCCTTGCAGCCTCGCTTGTCTTCGCCGCAGTCATTTTCCTGCGGAAGCCGGTCTCGCGCCACCACGCCGCGTTCATCACCGCCTTCACCCTGCTGACCACCGCGTTCGCCTTTCTCCACTACTTTCCCCACCTCCGGCATGCCACGTAAAGACCTACTCGACATCGCATCCCTCGATCGCGAGGACATCGAACACCTGCTCGACCAGTCCATCCCGTTCAAGGAAGTCTTCACCCGCTCGGTGAAGAAAGTCCCCGCCTTGAAAGGGAAATCGGTGCTGATGCTCTTCTACGAACCCAGCACCCGCACCCACTCGTCCTTCGAGGTCGCCGCCAAAAGACTCTCCGCGGACGTCACGAACTTCGATGTCGCCCAGTCGTCCATCACCAAGGGCGAATCCGTCCGCGAAACCATCGAGACCCTCCAGGCGATGCGCACCGATTACGTGATCGTCCGCCACAAGGCCTCCGGCCTGCCCGGCACCATCGCACGACTCACCCGCGCATCGGTGATCAATGCCGGCGACGGTGCCCACGCCCACCCGACCCAGGCTTTGTTAGATGCTTTCACGATCAAGGAGAAGTTCCCCGACCCGTCCGGCAAAAAAGTCCTGATCGTCGGTGACATCCTGCATTCCCGCGTGGCCCGCTCCACCAGCACGATCCTGAAAAAACTCGGCATGCAGGTCGCCTACCTCGGCCCGGGATCGCTGGTGCCGAAAGCCGGCCCGGAAAACACCCGCCGCTTCACCCATTACGATGAAGCCATGGCCTGGAACCCGGACATCGTCTATCTGCTCCGCGTCCAGATGGAACGCCAGGATGTCCAATACTTCCCCAGCCTGCGCGAATACCACAAGCTCTACGGCGTCACCGAATCCCGCCTCGCCGAGATCCGCAGCCGCGGCCTCTACATCATGCACCCCGGACCCGTGAACCGCGGCGTCGAACTCTGCGACGCCGTCATGGACTACGAACGCTCGCTCATCAACGACCAGGTCGAAAACGGCATCGCCGACCGCATGGCCGTCCTCTACTGGCTCAAACCCGGCTCAGTCATCGACTGAACACCAGCCCGCCCATCCTCCCGATCCCTCTGAATTCCATCCCATGCTCCTCATCACCAACGCCCGCATCGCCTCGGAAAACTCCCCGGTCCTCACCCCCGCCGACCTGCTTCTAACAGACGGCAGGATCCAACGGATCGGCACGGGACTCAAAGCCGCCAAAGGCACGCGCGTTATCGACGCCCGCAACCGCATCGTGATGCCCGGCATGTTCGACGCCCACGTCCACTTCCGCGAACCCGGATTCGAAGCGAAGGAAACCATCGCCACCGGCTCGGAGGCCGCCATCAACGGCGGCATCACCGGCGTGGTCATGATGCCGAACACCAGCCCCGCCATCGACTCCGCCACCGTTGCCAACCAGGTCCTCGATATCGCCAGACGCACCGCCCGCATCCCGGTTTTCACCTCAGGCTGCGTCACCAAAGGCCGCAAGGGTGTCGAACTCGCCGGCATCGACGGCCTGCGCAGGGCCGGTGTGCGCATGCTCACCGACGATGGCGACACGACCGCCGACCCCGCCGTGCTGATGCGCGCCATGCAATACGCCACGGAGTTCGGCATGTTCTTCGCCAGCCACTGCGAGGTGCCGGAACTTGCCGGCCCGCGCGCGCTCAACGAGGGAGCCATGAGCTACCGCCTCGGCATCAAGGGCTCCCCGGCCTGCGCCGAGGAAATCATCATCGACCGCGATATCCGCCTCGCCCACGCCACCGGTGCCCACATCCACATCCAGCACGTCTCGAGCAAGCTCGGCATGGAAACCATCCGCGCCTGGAAACAACGCGGCGATGTCCGCGTCACCGCCGAGTTCGCCCCCCACCACCTGCTTTTCACCGAGGAGGACATCGGTGACTTCGACACTCACTACAAGATGAACCCGCCGCTCCGCACCAGGGCGGACAACGAGGCGCTGCTGCAAGGACTGCTCGATGGCACTTTCGACATCATCGCCACCGATCACGCGCCGCACACGCCGTTCGAGAAGTCCCAGGACTTCGTCAGCGCGCCCAACGGCATCACCGGACTGGATACCGCGCTGGTTTCGCTGCACCACCACTTCATCGCCACCGGCAAATTCGGCTGGGACCTCGTCGTGAAGCGCTTTTCGGCGGAACCCAGGCGTTTCATGGGACTGTCCGCCATTTCAATCGGGGAAGGCCAGCCCGCCGACCTCATCCTCTTCGATCCTGATAGGGAAACCACATTCACACCGGATTTCATGAAGTCGAAATCCATCAACACCCCGTTCCTGAACCAGACCCTGAAAGGCAGCGTGGACCTCGTCGTGCTGGGAACGGAAATCCTCCTGGAAAGGAACTGAACGCCATCAATGAGAGCGGGCGGGACACCCACGCTCCTTGAAAACCGCGCGGGCCGTTAATCTTTCTTCAACGGAATGGTCACCGGCTGTCCGCCCTGGACCTGAAGCTCGATTTCGCTTGGCCCATCCTTGGCCACAGCCAGGGCATGGCAGTAAAACGCCATGTCCGCCGTGCCGATTTCAGGGAGCTTGCGGTCGATCTTGCAGACGACCTTCTTGCCTTCGACGACCGGCTTGTGGAAGGTGACCTGCACCGAGCCTGATCCTTCATCGCGGCGAATCAACACCAGCAACTCCTTGGAGAAATCCAGTTTGGCCTCTGTGATCGCCTTGCTGAAACCCGCCTGATCGTTCCAACCGGGTTGGGCGGCGACTTTCTTCAGAAACTGGTCCAGATCGGCCTTGGAGGCGATGACCGTCGTCTCGAAATTGGAGTACCCGTTTTCCCGCGTCGGCACCGCAACGGCGCGAACCGCCGCATCATCGGCCGATTGACTGTGGGTATTCATGGATAAAAACACGCACAAGGTGAGAACAGCGGAACAGATGTGCTTTTTCATGGGTTTTCTATTTTGTGGATGACCCATGGAATCAACCACAGCATCCACCCATTGGCAAGAACGCCGTGGCCAGCCCTCAGGCAGCTTCAGTCAGGATTCCCGCTGATGGCCTCCTTGTACTTCAATGACTCCTCAACATGGCGTGCGGCAATCTCGGATATCACATCCTTCATCCGGTCGGAATACCTGCCGGACGGCACCACGAGCGTCGGGTCCGGCTTGTCCAGGCTGCACAACTGCAAGGCCCGGGTGTTGAACCTGACTTCAAACTCGGCAATCACCGGTGCCGGCACGAAATCCAGCCCCATGCGGGGCACCCCGTTCAAATGGATTTCCGTCGCTGTGGCCCGGTAGATCCAGTCAGGCAGCATGCCCAGCGGGGCCGCCATCAAAAAACCCACCACGGGCGGAATGCTCCGGCTCTTCGGTACGAAATGGGAGGCAATGGCCGTAACCAGCAGATAGGAAATGCCCGACAGAACGGGAAGGATTGAAACCATCGGTTGACTCAAAATACCAAGCTGCGCCAGAAACCCACCCTTCACAGCCGTGATGGGAACAACCGAAAGCGCCAGCAATACGGCGATCATGACATGAAGCGCCGCACCGGGCAGATTCATATAGGGAATTCTCAAAAACCGCCTCGTGATCATCATGGATTTTTTGATTGGAGTATGATGATTCCATCTATCCGACCGACAAGTAGCAAGAATAAAACCAACAGAAGAAAACACGACACCTTCCCTTGCAGGATGCCCGGGGTGGGATAACATCGTGGCATGTTCGGTTGCAAAAGCCAGCGATGCCCGGTCCGGAGAATCTTCGGCCATCGAAATCCGCCCGGCGGCGTGGCCGCGGCGGCATACCTCGATGCGGCAGTTCGGGAATTCCGGCTCTCAACGGGTGAGACACTTGCCGATGCGTCCGAATCCCGCCCGCTGGCCATGGTCTTCCTGCGGCATTTCGGTTGCACCTTCACCCGCCAGTTGCTGCGCGGGCTCGAGTCGGTCGCGGATTATGCGCAGAAGCACGGCGCGCAGCTTGTTCTGGTCCACATGCTGAAAAGCGGGGAGGAAATCCCCTATCTCGGCACGCACAACCACACCGTCCGCATCGCCGATCCACAATGCGCTCTGTACCGCGCCTTCGGCCTGGGCAAGGGCGGGCTTCTCGAACTTTTCGGGCCACGCGTGTGGTGGCTCGGGGCGGTATCGATTTTCAAAGGATGCGGCGTCGGCCACCTCGCAGGGGATGGCTTGCAAATGCCCGGAGCCTTTTTGTTTCATCGCGGCCGGATCATCGCCGCCCAACGCGCGGCATCGGCATCGGACCTTCCGGATCTGCCCGCCCTGTTTGATGCCGCCGCAGGGAGCTCTCTCCCGGCCACAGACCATCCGCAGGCAAACCCATGAAACGTCTCCGCCACATCGCCCACTGGATGGCACTGATGGGTTCTCTTTTCTTAGCCTCCTGCATCGACAGCCGCGAGGAGTTCTGGCTGGAAGCCAACGGCTCCGGACGTGCGCAAATGCAATTTTCGATCCCCACCAGCGCCGCCAGCATGTGCGGCGGCAATGAAGGGATCCGCAGAATGATCGACCAGCTCCGGCAGTCCGCGCCAACGCTGCGCCACTTCCGCGACACCATCACCACCAAGGCCGACCGCACCCACATCGATGTCTCGTTTTCATTCGATTCACCCGCGGATCTGGAAAAACTGCGCGATGGCGAGGCTTTCAAAACCCTGCCGGGTGCCGCAACCCACATGGCCGGCGAGGTGAAAACGGAAATCCACGGGCTGTCCGTCGATTACCAGCGGACCATCGCGGTCGGCAAGGCGATGCCAGGCGCATTCCTGCTGCCGGAATCAAAATTCGCCGGGTGCAACCTGCTTACCATCATGCACCTGCCGGTCGCCGCCAGCCGGACAAACGCCACCCGCATCGAAAACGCCGGACGCACCCTGATATGGGACACACCGATGGCAAAAGCGGTGAAATCCCCGGTCAACCACCACGTCGAGTTTCCCATCCCGATCCCGCGCGTCGTTTACCTCGGACTCGCCACCTTGGTCATCATCGCAGGCATCCTGATCCAGCGCCACCGCGCCAAATTGATGCGAAAACGCGCGCTCGCCGCCGGTTCCACACACGCCCCCTGAGCAAAATTTGCCATGGCGGGATCCCGGCACAGGTGTTACCGATCCCCCGGATGTTCGAAGTCAGACAGAAACCCGAAATGGTGGAGCGCGCACTGCTTGTGCGGTTCTATTTTGACGCCCGCGAGGCGGAGGAAGCGGAATCCCTGCTCGAAGAACTCGGCGAACTCGTCAAAACCCTCGGCATCGAGGTCGCGGAATCGGTCCTCCCCCGCTGTCGCGAAATGCACAAGAAATTCCTCTGCGGCACCGGCAAGGCCGCGGAAGTCGTCGAACTCGCCCGCGCCCACCAATGCGACGTGATCGTGATCGACAACGGCCTCGCCCCATCCCAGCAGCGCGAGTGGGAAAAACTCGCCGACCTCTGCGTGATCGACCGCGAAGAGGTGATCCTCGACATCTTCGCCAAACGCGCCCAAACGCGCGAGGCCAGCCTGCAGGTCGAACTCGCACGGATGCAATACGCCCTGCCACGGCTCGCGCGCATGTGGGGACACCTCGACCGCGAAGGCGGAGCGGGATCCGGCGGAGGCCAGGGCGGCGGAGCCGCACGCGGAATGGGCGAGAAACAAATCGAAGTGGACCGGCGACTCGCCAACCTCAGCATCGACCGCTGCAAACGCGAACTCGAGGCCGTCCGCAAGCACCGCAAAACCCAGCGCAAGGAACGCGAACGCCTGGATACCCCGCATGCCGCCATCGTCGGTTATACGAACGCCGGCAAGTCATCCCTGCTCAATGCCCTCAGCGGTGCGGATGTGATGGCCAAGGACATGCTCTTCGCCACCCTCGACACCACCACCCGCAGGATCGATCTACCGGATGGCCAACCCTTGCTCATCACCGACACGGTCGGCTTCGTCCGCAACCTCCCTCACCGCCTGATCGAAGCCTTCAAGGCCACCCTCGAGGAAGCCGTGCTGGCCGATTTCCTCATCCACGTGCTTGATGCCACCTCACCCGAAATCGAACGCTTCCACGACACTACCCTTGAAGTCCTCGAAGAACTCGGCGCGGTGGAAAAACAGGTCGTGACGGTGCTCAATAAAATCGATCTCGTCACCGATCCCGCCGATCTCAACCGGCTGGAGTGGAGGTTTCCAGAAGCGTTGCATGTCTCCGCACTGACCGGCCAGGGCGTGGCGGAGCTGCTCAATGCGTGCTCCGCAGTGATGGCAGACCGCGTCCGCTGCAAGGATTACCGCATCCCCCAGCTTCGGGCCGACCTCGTCAGCCTGCTCCACCGCGACGCCAAGGTCATCTCGACGGAATACGAAGGCGATGACATCCTCGTGCGCGCGGTGGTCCCCGCCAGCATCGCCGGCAGACTCGAAACATTTTCCCTGAAACCGAATTGATAGAGCCCCGTCACCCGATATGACCCGTTTCCTGTTATCCATTCTCCTCGCGGCTGCAACCAACGTCTGCGCCCAACAGGCAGCCCTGCCCGTTACTCCGCGCCAGGTTCCGAAAGCCCTGCCGATCGGCGGTGATGACGACCCGATCTCGCAGCCACTCCCCGAGCCGCCCCCGGCGGCACAAGCTCCCGCCAGCACTCCCCCAACTCCTGAAAAAAACGGGAGTCCGGCAACCGTCGCCACCACACCCAAACCCGAACTGCCCGCCGTGGTGAAACCCGAGCCACCACCACCGGTTCCCACCACACCGATCGAAGCCGACCCCGCCGCAGTGCCAAGCCCGCTCGATGCCAAACCCTCCGGCGACGACGCCGTGCGACTCCAGATTTTCCTCGACCAGGCCCACTTCGGGCCCGGAGTGGTCGATGGCAAACCCGGACGCTTCACCGAGCTCGCGGTCCGCTCATGGAACGAGGTCAACGGCCACCCGATCGAGGACTGGACCGCTGTCAACACCGCCGCACGCAAGGCCGTGCCGAACCCCTTTGCCATGGCGATTGTGCCCGATGTCGCCACGGAATGGGTCAACAGCCGCCTGCCCTACAAACGCTCGCTCCAAGCCAAGAACAAACGCATGAGCTACCGCAGTTTCGGCGAATTCATGGCAGAACGGTACCACTGCGACGTCCCCTACCTGATCACACTGAATGGAGCCGAAAAAATCCAAAAACTCAAACCCAAGGACAGCCTGATCGTTCCAAACGTCAACCCGTTCCACATCGAGAAAATCACCGGCGCGAAATACGAGGCGGACGACGCCCTCAGCGCTCGCCACGTGGTCGTGGACACCAAAATGAACCAGGTCCGGATTTTTGAAGCCGCCCCGGCCGCCCTCGTCGTCGCCGAGCCGGATGCCGCCGAAATCAAACCCGTCACCCGCGCAAACCGCGGCTTGATCGCCTCCTTCCCCATCACCCCGGGCCAGCCGAAATTCATCAAATACGGCACCTGGGAACTGCGCAACATGGTGGAACTCCCGTGGTGGCGATACGACCAGCAACTCCTCGACACCGGCAAACGCAGTGAAAACGCCCTCAATATCCCGCCCGGACCTAACAGCCCGGTGGGCGTCATTTGGAACGGAACCAGCAAACCCGGCATCGGCATGCACGGCACCTCCGATCCGGAAACCATCGGCCGCGCCCGCAGCGCCGGCTGCATCCGCCTCGCCAACTGGGACGCCATCCGCCTGCCCGACCTGATCCGCCCCGGAGCCACCGTCGAAATCCGCTAACCCCCACCTCTGCTGATCCATCTCCCCTCCTACCCGCTCTCTTCCGTTTCCAGATAACTGATCACCAACAACCGATACCCACCACCAATGTCCCCCTTGGGAAAATTCGCGCTGCGTCTCGGCCTCTACGGCCTGGTGGTCGCGTACATCGCCGGGGACCTTTTCGTTTTCCACGGGCCATTGTGGCGTCGAATCGAACGCTCCAATCCTCACAGCGAGGCATCTCTGGCCGCTGCCAGAAACCAGGGGGTCGTTGCCCGCGTTTTCAACCACAAGATCACCCGTGGCCAACTGGAACGCGCAACACACGAACGGCTGTGGCTCAACGGGAAAAACCCGGCCGACCTCACTCCCGAGGCACTCAAAACCGCGCGCTACGCCGCGCTCGACGAGCTGCTTGACCACGAACTCCTCCGCATCAAGGCCAAGGCCCACGCAGCCAGCCTGATCGTCAGCGAGGAGGAAATCAACGAACGTCTGCGCCGCATGCTCGGACGCTTTGAAACCAAGGGCGCCATGGAAAAGGCGATGAAATCCCAAGGCATCCCCAGCGAGCAGGACCTCCGCGACCGCGTCGCCGCACGCATCCAACAGGAGAAATACGTCGAACTCAAAATCGCGCCGCTCGTCGCCGTGACCGATGCGGAAGCCCGCCAGTGGTTCGATGACAACCGGAAACACCTGGCCAACCCGGAACGCATCCAACTCCGGCACATCTTCATTCCCACACTCAATCAAACACCGGATGCCGCGAAACAGAAACTCGAGGGAGCCCTGGCAGATCTCGCGGCGGAAAAAAAAGACTTCGCCACGCTCGCACGCGAAATCAGTGAAGATCCGGCCACGCGCGAATACGGCGGAAAACTCGGCTGGGCCACCCGCAGCCGCCTGCCTGCCGATTTCGCCAAGGCCACCTTCACCTTGCCCATTTCCAAACCCACCCTGGTCCGCAGTAAGCTCGGCTGGCACCTCGTCGAGGTCACCGCCCGCAAACCCGCGGCCACTCCAACCTTCGAAGAGGAACAAACCGATATCATCGCCGCCCTCGAAGCCGCCAAACGCAATCAGGCTACCACCGATTTCCGCGCCGGGCTCCGCCGCATGGAAGCAGGGAAAATCGACGTCTTCCACGACGTGATCGCACGCTGAGATCATAGCGAAATCCATCAGAATCCCGCCTGCACCACCCAAAATTCGCCAACCCTGACGGCATCAGCCGCAAAAAAGAAACTTGCCCTCTCCGCGGCCGCCTCGTAGAAATCGCCGCAGGTTTCCTCCGAATGGTCAGGAAAAAACGCTTTCCAGACCTCGGGAGTACCGCTCCCGGCCAACCGCCGCGCAATGAATTTCCTGGAACGATCCATCAATCATCCACACTCCGGTCGCCCTGACCGGTCGGGCCACGCTGTCTCTTGTCTATGACCTGTCGTCCGGTCGATTGTTCCACACCCTTCTTCGCCCCACGCCCGTGTGCCGGCTCCGGCTGTCCACATGGGTTTGAGTCGTCGCATCCACCCATCGGAGGACAAAGCCATCGCTAAACCACAGAAAAACCAGCCCAGGGGTCGTTTCCGCGACATGACGCGGATCAATGACCGAATCCGCGCCCCACGCGTCCGCGTCGTCGCTGCCGACGGACAACAACTCGGAGTGATGTCCTCCCGCGAGGCGCTCGCCAAAGCCCAGGCACTCGGCCTCGACCTCGTCGAAATCGCTGGACTCGCGGATCCGCCGGTTTGCAAGATCGTCGATTACGGGAAATACAAGTACGAACAGGCCAAGCTGAAAAAGCAGAAGTCGAAGAGCGCCACCCGGATGAAGGAAGTCAAATTCCGCGTGGGCACCGGCCAGCACGACTACAACATCAAACTCGGCCGCGCCGAGGGCTTCCTCGACACCAACCACAAGTGCCGCTTCGTCCTACAGTTCCGCGGCCGGGAAAACGCCCACAAGGACCTCGGGTTCGTCGTACTCAACCGGATCATCGAAGACCTCAAGACGATGGCCCAAGTGGACCAGCCGCCGCGCCTCAACGGCCGCGCCGTCGCCATGATCCTGTCGCCGCTTCCCCAACACCAGCGCAAGCGCAAGTTCCACCTGTTCCACGGTGAACTGATGGAGGAGGACGATTTCGACGAGGATGAAAAATCCGACGAGCCCATCTTCGATGATGAAGTGCCTGACGAAGTGCCTGACGAAGCGGGCTCTCCTGATCAGCCCGGAAACTGATCCCGGCTGCCGGCCTCATTGCCGCACACCTGATGGATCCGCCACGGACCGGCATCAACTCCATCCGGTGCAGCGGTTTTCATCAGGGCGCGATGCCACCTAACGGGCTCGAATCAAACGCGCGCGTCCAGCCAACCTCCGTTGAAATGCAGGCGCGCGAATATCACCGCCTGCGTCAGGAGGTCCAGCGACAGAACGATCCAGACCCATGTCAGGGTGATCACCCCCATGTGGGACATCGCCCACAGCACTAACACCCGGTAAAACAGCATGCTGCCAAATGACCAGCGCATCACGATGTGGGTGGCACCGGCCCCGCGCATGGATGTTTTCAGGATGATGCAGGTCGCGAAAAACGGCTGTGCCAGCGCGCACACGACCAGCAGTGGTGATGCAAGCTGCGCGTGCAACTCGCTGTCCGGTGCCATCCAGCCGATCAGTTGGTGGCGGCCCAACACGAATAATCCTCCCATCACACTCATCAGAAGCACTGCGGATCTCCAGCACAGTCGCACCGCCCTGACCGCCATCTCCCGGGAACCGGCTCCAAGATACTGTCCAGCGAGTGCGGCCGCCGCGGTGGCGATCGCGAATCCCGGCAGGAAACTCATCGATTCCACGCGGATCGCGAGAATATGCGCCCCAAGCGCACCCTCTTCCTTCAAGCCGGCGATCACCCGGATGCCGAAAGCATGAATCAACCACATGCAGGCGATTTCAAGAGACTGTGGAGCGCCGACCCTGACGATTCGCAACAGGGTTTCCCCATGAGGCCTGAGGCTGGCGCGCGACCAGTGGAGTTCTTCATTTTTCCTGCGCCCCACCAGCATCACCGTGGTCAGCAATCCGGTGATCCATCCGGTCAGTGTGCCGCCGGCGATACCGGCCACACCATGCCCACCGAATGGCGCGGGACCAAAGACCAGCAACCAGCTCACCGACATGTTCACCACGTTGACCACCACCATCGCGAGAAATGGAGTGCGTGTGTCGCCCGCTCCGCGCAACGCGGCATTCACCGCAAACATGATGCCGCTGAACGGTCCGGAAACCGCAAGGATCCGCAGATAGGTCTCTGCCTGCACCGCCGCCTCGGGAGTCAGCCCGACCCAGCGGATCATCAGGGAAATCCCCGAAACCAGAATCCCCCAGGTCGCAATGCCGGCCGCAAGACCCAGCCAGACTCCCTGCCCCAGCGCGCGATTCGCCAGAGCCGCGTTCTGGCCTCCCGTCGCACGCGAGACCAAGGCCATCACGCCGGTGGCCACCGCTCCCTGAAGGATGTTGAAAAACCATCCCACATAGCCACCCAGTCCCATCGCATCAAGAATCGCAACCCTCTCCGCCCCATCAGCCATCCGCCCGGAAATCAGCAAGTCCGTCAGACCGACGAAAAACGCCAGGATCTGCTCCAGCAACGGCCACAACGCCAGCACCATTACCTGTCTAGAAAGCGACAGGCCGGCCATCCGCCCGCCGAGCCGCACTTCGGCTCCACGCTGGCTCGCTTCCACACTGGCACCCGGTTTCGACATGATCGCGACACGGAATTATCCATCTCCATCCGGATTCGCGATGAAATTCCCGCAAAATCGTCGGAACCACGTCACGCATCCTGTTCCATCGCCTTGAGCGACAAAAACAATTCCTGCCAGCGCTGCACCCTGGGTTCGATCGCAAGCCGCTCCCGCGCCAGATGCAGGCGCAGCTTCTCAAGCGACCGGGCGTAATCTCCGAAAACGCAGCGCAACGCATCCTCGTAATCCGTGCGCAGGGCGGCGGCGAAAGCCCCACAGACATCTAACAAACGCCGGTGGAAATCCCGGCTCACCGACCTCCGGGTGATCCATGCCACCAGCACGCCACCCATCAGGAACAGCAGCGCCAGCGCGCAAAGCACCCATGGCACCCACGGGACTCCAAGCGCCCCGCAGCTGGCACCGGCGGTCGTCAGCAACATGGTCATGATGATGAAAGACCGCAGGGCGAGGTTCCTCCGCCGCAGCTCCTTGTCGAGCTGCTTGCGCACCTTGAGGCTGCCAATCCCCTGGCCGGCCGCTTCCGCAAGACGCTCGACAAACCTCTTCCGGGCACCCGCCAGCATTTCATCGATCGATTCGACCGCATCAAGATCAATCCCCATCGCCGACGAGACACGGACACCCAGGTCCTGCCAATGGCCGCGGCACGCGGCAACCACCTCATCGCCGTCCTGTTCCGCCACCTTCCTGATGGAGGATTGAAGACGGCCGATGAACATCGCCTCCATTTCCGCCCCGGTGACGTCCACCGAAAAAAGCCGGAGAATCGAAGGCAGCGCACGCATCCGCCGGCGAAGCATGCGGGTGACCCATAGTCCCTCGCTCTCGAAAACCCCGGCGATTCCTGATAGATGATCCGGCAGCCTGGCGACAAACCCGCCGCGCATTGCGCCGATCTCGCCTTCCACCTGGTCGATGAAATGGCTGTTCACGTGTATGCCCCGGGTCTGGCTGTCGATACGGTCCTCAACCATCCTCAGAGCCATCGCGGCCCGTTTGCGGGTGCTTTCCAGCTCCGCACGCCTGACCGGACATTGGCAGACGCGCGTCGATATGAATTCCTCAAGCGCCTGATAGCCGCTCGCATGGTATCGACTGCGGTCGTTCGACCCATGGCATCCGGCCTGCAGCGCGATCCGCCCGGAAACCGGGAGAATCGGCGGCACCCGGCCAAGCCGTTTCAATGCGAGATCCTCCATGTGGCCCAGAATCACCCTGATGTCGCCGGCTTCACGCAGGTCCGCCTGCTGGACAACCAGCGCCAATCGGTCCAAAACACCCGTTGGCAATCCGGAAATGAAATTCCATGTGGCGGCACTCCATGGGTTGGCAACCGGGAATACGGCGAAGACCAGATCCGCTTCCGATAGGAATCCCGCGGTCGCCTGTTGATGTCCATCCACCGCGGAGTTGGTGCCCGGCGTGTCCACCACTTCGACATCACGCAGGAAACCCAGCGGTCGATAGACATGATCCACCAGCGGCGCAACCGGCACGCACCGCTCCGGACTGCCAAAGCGATACCGCTTCGCGCGATGGGTTTCCGGCAAGGCTCCCGCCGGGCAAAGCTCGTGGCCGAACCATCCGTTGATCAGGGTCGATTTCCCGGCGTTCACCTCGCCAACCACCAATATCACAAAAGGGCCGGGTTTTGCCTCCCCATCCTCGGAAAGTTCCGCCAGATCGGTCGACGTCTCATCTGCGAGCACCCGAATGCCGCTCATCAGGCCGGACAGCTGTTCGCGCGCCTTGAAATAACGCTCGCCGAACAGAAAGTCGCTCACGGTGTCAAAGAAGGGGGTGGGGCGGATCAGTGGTTCTCCACAGTCACGGCGGCTTGTGCTGTGGCTGCTTCGGTTTGCATGGCGAGGAGCTGTGAAACCGTGACGAATTTGAATCCGCGGCGCAGCAACCCGTCGATGGTCGCCGGCATCGCATCCACTGTCTGCGAGTGGAGGTCATGGGCGAGCACGATCGCTCCGGGATTTGTCGCCGCCAGAATCCTCGATGTCACCACACCCGGCCCCGGGCGCTTCCAGTCAAGGGGATCCACCGACCAAAGGATCGTCGGATATCCGAACTCCGCATGAACCAGCTGGCGCTGGCGTTGGAGCAATCCGCCGTATGGGGGCCTCATCGTCCGCATGTCCACACCGGCCGCACGGCGCACCGCGTCACGGCAACGGACCAGTTCGGAACGCACCTCGCTGTCACCCAGCTTGCTCATCAGGCGATGCGTATGGGTGTGGTTGCCGACTTCATGGCCTTCCGCCACCGTGCGCCGCACGATCTGCGGGTAGAGATCCACACTGCGGCCGATCACATAGAAGGTGGCCTTGACGTTGCGTGCCCTGAGGATATCGAGCAGGCGCGGGGTGTTTTGCGGATGCGGCCCGTCATCAAAGGTGATGGCGATGTAATTTCCCGAAACCAGGACTCTTGAAAACGTAACCCCGGCACCCTTGGAAAAATTGGAGTCCAGATGCATGTCCGGATTTCTCGGGACTGGACCTTGGAGCGTGGGGGTCCGGTAATTCCTGTTCGAGGGAGTCTTGACCGCAAGCGGAGCAGCGGCCGAACAACTGGTCAGAGAAGCCGCCATCAACAGGAACCCGCGCCGGGTGTAAACCTCGGCTTGCGACCGATCCGGGCCGCTTGCGCCAAGAGAAGCGTGCAACATGCGATAACCGAGGGTCTGGAAAGGATGAATCATGGGTGTGGAATCGTGATAAAATAAATCCTTCGGAAACCTTACGGATTCCATCCATCGTGTCACGCGTCGAATTTCCATCCGGTGATTTTCCGAGCGCCCGACAGCCACCGGCCCGAACGGATCCGCCCCCTGCCCCGGGGGCTGCCCCGTTTTTGACAAGATCACTCCGTATTTTGCGGTTTGCGCCACACATCCCGCTTTCTGCTTTCGTTCCGCCGCTTGTCTGCTAAGCCTGCGCGGAAGAATTTCCACACTGCGATACCAACTGAAACCAGCGGAAATCCAACCCCAACCCACCTTCATGGCGATCGACCCCCAACTGGCGGCTGACCTGAAATCCCAGGGTGTGCATGTCACTTCCTTCGAACAATTGATCAACTGGGGCCGTTCCAGTTCGCTGTGGCCCCTTCAATTCGGCCTCGCCTGCTGCGCCATCGAAATGATCGCCGCCACGATGGCGAAATACGACATGGCCCGCTTCGGAGCCGAAGTGTTCCGCCCCTCTCCCCGCCAGGCGGACCTGATGATCGTCGCCGGCACGGTAACCAAAAAAATGGCCCCCCAGGTGGTCCGCCTCTACAACCAGATGGCCGAGCCGAAATACGTCATCGCCATGGGAGCCTGCGCGATCTCCGGCGGCCCCTTCAAGGAGGGCTACAACGTGCTCAAAGGCATCGACCGCTTCATCCCCGTGGATGTCGTGATCCCAGGCTGCCCGCCGCGCCCGGAAGCCCTGCTCGAAGGCCTGATGACCCTGCGCGACAAGATCTCCAGGGAAAAACTCATGGGCAAATCCCGCGTCCGCCATGCCGACCCGGATGGCACCGCCCAAATGCCCGTTCCCAATTATGGCGCGCATGACCTGCAGCCGACCTCCAACCCGCTCGTCTGGAAACCCCAACCGCTCGTCCGCGAAGGAGGTGACGCATGATCGCCGATACCGAATCCATCCTCGTCGAAATCCGCAAGGCGCTTCCGGACGCTGATGCCACCTTGCTGAAAAACCCGGGCCCGTCCGCACAGCACTCGCTGCTCGTCGCCAATCCCGATCTCACCGCGGTTTGCACCTTCCTGCGCGACGCGCTCGGCTTCGACCTGCTCACGAACGTCACGGGTGTTGACTGGCCGGATCCCGCGAAGGCCATTCTCGTATCCATCCCCGATGGGGAAACCCCGTCCGCGGCCGGCAGCGGATTCCTCGAGGTCGTCTATCACCTTTACTCGACCAGCCGGCGCGCCGGCCCGCTGGTCCTGCGCGCCCGCAGCGCCGACCGCGAAGATCTAACTGAAATCCCGTCGCTGGTTTCCGTTTTCCGCAGCGCCGAATTCCAGGAGCGCGAGATTTACGACCTCTTCGGCGTCCGTTTCACCGGCCACCCGGACCTCCGCCGCATCCTGATGTGGGACGAATTCGAGGACCACCCGATGCGCAAGGACTACGTCGCCCCCGACGACTACGAATACGAACCCACCCCGCACGACGAGGTATTGGAAAAAGCAAAGTCACATTATCCGGAAGGACAGCAGACGGAAGAAAAGAATGCACACGATGCCTCATCGCCATAGCTGCCTATCAAACAGATCCTGTCTGCAAATGACACGCCAGGTTTCCAGTCTTCTGTCTTCTGTCTCATAATCTTCTGTCTTCAACTTTTTCATCTTTACATGCCCATCGAATCCCCAGACTCCGACCAGTTGCTGCGCGTCTCGCTCGGGCCCCAGCATCCGTCCACCCACGGCGTGTTCCGCATGAACGTCGTGCTCGACGGCGAAACGGTCGTCAGCCTCAAACCCGTCTTCGGATACCTCCACCGCAACCATGAGAAGATCGCCGAAAGCGTGACCTATCTCAGCTCGATGCCCTATACCGACCGGCTCGATTACATCTGCCCGCTCAGCAACAACCTGGCATACGCCCTGGCCGTCGAAAAACTCGCCGGCATCGAGGTGCCCGAACGCGCCGAATACATGCGCGTCATCCTCGCGGAACTCACCCGCCTGATCAACCACACGGCTTTCGCCGGATTCTTCCTCGGCGACATGGGGGCCTGGGGCTCCGCCCTGATGTACGCCTTCCGCGAACGGGAAAAAATCCTCGACCTCTTCGAAGAACTCACCGGTGCCCGCATGATGGCCAACTTCATGCGCTTCGGCGGCTGCCGCAACGACCTGCCCGCCGGATGGGCGGGAAAATGCCGCGAGCTCGTCGATGGCTACGACCCCTTCCTCGACGAGATGGAAAAATTCCTCGTCGGCAACGAAATCCTGTTGGCCCGCACCCGGGACATCGGCCAACTCCCCGCCGCCACCCTGGTAAACGGTGGCATCACCGGCCCGATGCTCCGCGCCGCCGGCGTCAACTACGACATCCGCAAAGCCGACCCCTACGGCATCTACGACCGCTTCGATTTCCGCATCCCGCTCGGCGAAACCGGCGATTGCTACGACCGCCTGATGATCCGCTTCCTCGAGATGCGCGAGTCCCTCAAAATCCTGCGCCAGGCGCTCGACCAACTCCCGGATGGGGACTTCATCCACCCGAAGGCCAAAATCCGCAATTTCAAACCACCCGTCGGCGAAGCCTACGCCCGCGTCGAAGGCCCCAAGGGTGAGCTCGGCTTCCACCTCATCAGCGACGGCTCGGCCAACCCGTTCCGCTACCGCGTCCGCCCGCCCAGCTTTATCAACCTCACCCTGCTCGAAGACATGTGCCTCGGCCTCGACCTCGCCGACGTCGTGATCATCCTCGGCAGTATCGACATCGTTCTCGGTGAGGTGGACCGATGAACCTCCCGAGCTGAAACACTGATGGAAACCGAAATCCCGCCCTCCGCCCCCACCAAGCCCTCCCGCTGGTCGTTGCCAGGCACCGGCCTGTTCCAAGGCCTCGCGGTGACCGGCAGGAACATGTTCGGCAGCTTCTACAAAAAGGAGCTGATGACCACGATCTCCTACCCGGAGGAGCGCGCGCCCATCAGCCCGAACTTCCGCAATTTCCCGTTCCTCGTCTATGACGACAACCCGGAAACCGGACTGCGCTGCACCGCCTGCTCGATCTGCGAAAAGGAATGCCCGCCCCAATGCATCTACATCGTGCTCGACCGCGATGAAGCCGGCAAATCCCTCAAACGCCCGAAGGTTTTCGACATCGACCTTTCGGTCTGCATGAATTGCGGCATCTGCTCGGAAGTCTGCCCCTTCGATTCGATCTACATGGACGGCCAATACGAAATGAGCACCGACGACCGCTTCGGCGGATTGCTCTTCGGCCTCGACCGCCTGGCAAAATCGGCCGAATACCACATGCAACTCCGCCCGGAACAGGCAACCGAGGTGATGAACCGCCGCAAGGCTGAAGAAGAGAAAAAAGCCGCTGCCGCCGCCGCCAAACTCGCCAAGGCCAAGGCCGATAAGGAAGCGAAAGAAGCCGCAAAGCCTGATCAGGCTGCCGAAAACCCGGACGCCTCCGCGTGATCCACGCCACACCAACCCTCACCATCCGACATGCCCGCCGCTGAAGCATCCCCGCCCATCGAGCCATCGCTGTTCAACCTTGAGCTGCTGCCACGCCTGCCGCAGCGGCTGGTGGAAATGCTGATGGAAAACATCGGCGCTCCGGAATGGCTGGTCTCGCTCGCCGGCTATCTCGCCGCCGCCGCCACCGTGGTTGGCGTCTTCGCCGGAGCCTTCGCCCTGCTCTCGCTCATCGAACGCAAAACCCTCGCCCGCATGCAGAACCGCATCGGCCCTAACCGAGCGGGCTGGTTCGGCATCCTCCAGCCGGTCGCCGACGGCATCAAGATGCTCACCAAGGAGGACATTGTCCCCGCCAAGGCCGAGAAATTCCTGCACCTGCTCGCCCCGATCCTGATCGTGGTCCCGGCCATCCTCGCCCTCGGCGTGATCCCCTACGGCCGCGAATGGACTCCCGTCCCGCTCGAACTCGGACTGCTGTTCTTTTTCGCGGTCGGATCGATGACCGAAGTCGCCATCTTCATCGCCGGCTGGGCCAGCGGATCGAAGTTTCCCATGCTGGGCGCGATGCGCGCGATCTCGCAGATGGTCAGTTATGAACTCCCGCTGATCCTCTCCGCGCTTGGCGTCATCATGATCACCGGCAGCCTGTCCTTGACCGATGTGGTCGCCGGCCAGGAAGGCTTCCATTTCGGATTCATCCCGGCCTGGCACATTTTCACCCCATGGGGCTTTTTCGGCGGCATCGTCTTTTTCATCGCCGCCATCGCCGAAGCGAACCGCACTCCCTTCGACCTGCCCGAAGGCGAGTCGGAGATCGTCGCCGGCCACATGACGGAATATTCAGGATTCAAATACGCGCTTTTCTTCATGGGCGAATACCTCGGCCTGTTCGCGATTTCCGGCCTGGGCATCACCTTGTTCCTCGGCGGCTGGCAGGCCCCGCTGCCAGGGCTCGGCTTCGTTCCGTCGTGGATCTGGTTCTTCGGCAAGCTCGCGGTCATCATCTTCCTCTTCCTCTGGATCCGCGGCACCTACCCGCGCGTCCGCATGGACCAACTGATGCGCTTCGCCTGGCTCGGCATGATGCCGATGGCCCTGCTCACCCTGCCCGCCGCCGCCATCTGGCACTACGCCGGCCGCGGTTTCTGGGGATGGGCCCTCACTCTCCCTTTCCTGTTGATCCCGTACGCCATCCTCACGGTGCTGCACAACCGCAGACTCGCCGCCGCCACACGCCACTACCGCTTCGCGGAATAGCCCGGGAACTCCGGATTCACGGCGTTTTGAAAGGCCGCAGCGAGACCGCGCCGGCCGTCGGAAAATCCTTTGGAACATCCTTCGTGACCTCGCGTTTCGCCAGCCATTGCACGGCCCGCACCACCAGCGTCTGAAAACCGGCACATCGCAGGTTCACCGGGTCTTTCTCATCATGCCAGACATGCCCGAAGGTGGACGTGTAAACCCGGCCCTTGCCATAGGCCGTCGTCCATTCCACCGGCCAGCGCTCGCCGGTCGCCGGCTCCTCCGCCCATGACAGGATCTCGATGTTTTTCCGCCGGACCACGCGCATGCGTGTACACCTCAATCAGCGGCGTCATCCATTCCTCGGGCAACCCCACATGCACCGGATGCTCCCCCATCCGGTGGATCACGCGGTCGGTCCGCGCTCCATGGCTGGTCGGTGCCCCGCTGCCCGGCGGAATACGCACCAGTGATCCATCCTCCGCAATCCGGATGGCTGTCCCGAAATCCTGCACACGCCACCCCAGACCGATCATCCGGTTGTATGCCTCCCACTTGGCAAAAGCGTTGTTTGCCGAGTGAAAGACAAACACGCCACCGCCTCCGGCAACAAATGATTCAAAATCCAACCTCGCCTTCTCCGGCCACAACGGGCCGCTGCCATTGATGTCATTGCACGTTTGAACCACCACGTCGTAACGGGCGAAGTCCGGCTTCCACCCATCATAGGCGGATGAGTCCGCATCCACCGGAACCGTGGAAACCTCAGTGACGAATCCATCACCGGCACCCAGAATCCCCCCTATCAGACGCGTGGTCCGCTGCCAGTCATGATTGCCGTATCCATCGACAATCAACACCCGCGCCGGAGAATCCGCCGCAACGTTGGTCTCACAAAAGGCGGAAACCGCTGATAACATCGAAACCGAGCAAATCCAGAGGATCCTCATACGCAAAACACTCATGTGTCATCGGTATTTTGGCAACTACCTATGCCACACCGCCACTTGAGCAAATTGTCAGGTTTCACAACCGGGCACCACGGAGTGCCCATTTTCCAATTGACATAACTCCGCATTTTTTGCTATGAACTCATCACCATGAAAACGATTCCATTGTTTTTACTGAGCCTTGCCCTCCCCGCATTCGCAGGCACCTCCGCCAAGGAAGTGGTCCCGCCACCCGCCCCCAATCCCTGCCTGTTCACCTGGTTCGCCGGTGGCTCCGTAGGCTACCTGACCGAACTCGAAGAGCCCATGTACAACCTCCACGTCGGAACCGACACCTGTTGGAACCTCGGCGGCTGGGATGTCGCTCTTTTCGCGGAAATCGGTTACACCCAGAAAGACGAGGACTGGAACAGCGATTATGACCGGCAATTTGAACCCGCCATCGGCCCCAGCAACCTGAGTGGTGATCTCGGGGACTTGGAAGACGCCCTTGAGGACATCGCCAACTACACCCCATACGACACAGGCTATGACTTGGACATCATGCCCATCACCCTGAACGTCAAACTGGAGCGCCAACTCACCGGCAACCTCAACGCCTACTTCGGCGCAGGACTCGGCATGGCCTTGGTGGACCTCAGCGTGGACCTCTACGACGAAAACCTCTCCGATGACGACTGGGTCTTCACCGGCCAGGTCTTCGCGGGAATGAACTATAATTTCAGCGAAAACTTTGAAGTTTACGGCGGTGCCCGCTGGATCTATTTCGACGACGCCGACCTGAGCGACGAAGGCATGGGAGGAACTCTCGAGCTTGATGACGACTTCCTCCTGGAACTCGGCGCACGCTTCAACTTCTGAGAATGAATTCTTTGGTTTGCAGTAGCAGGGCCGCCCGGAACCAACCGGGCGGCCTTTTTTTCACACCTCGATTCCCATGGATTTGTTGAATGTTCAAAACCCTTAACTTTCGCGTTGACACCAGGAATGCACAGGCCTTATCGATAACGCCACCATGAAAACAATCCCATTGTTCCTCCTCAGCCTTGCCCTCCCGGCATTCGCAGGCACTTCCGGCAAGGAAGTGGTTCCGGCCCCCGCCCCCAATCCCTGCCTCTTCACCTGGTTCGCCGGTGGCTCCGTAGGTTACCTCACTGAGCTCGAAGAGCCCATGTACAACCTGCATGTCGGTACCGACACCTGCTGGAAAGTCGCCGGTTGGGACGTCGCCCTTTTCGCCGAAATCGGCTATGCCCAGAAAGACGAGGACTGGAGCAGCGGTTACAACAACCAATTGCAAGGCGCCCCAGGCCCCATCGATCTTAACGGTGACCTGGGTGACTTGGAAAACGCCCTTGAGGATCTCGCCGATTTCTCCCCTTACGGCACCGGCTATGACCTGGACATCATGCCCATCACCCTGAATGCCAAGCTGGAGCGCCAGCTCTCCGGCAATCTCAACGCCTACTTCGGCGCAGGCATCGGTCTCGCCCTGGTGGACCTGAGCGTGGACCTGGGCTACGACGACCTGTCCGATGACGACTGGGTCTTCACCGGCCAGATCTTCGCAGGCCTCAACTACAACTTCAACGAGAACTGCGAAGTCTACGGCGGTGCCCGCTGGATCTACTTCGATGACGCCGAACTCAGCGACGGCGGCTACAGTGGCAATCTGGAACTGGACGACGATTTCCTGTTCGAACTCGGCGCACGCTATAATTTTTGATAATCCGACTGTCTGATTTCCAATCCCAGAGCCGTCCGGAAGTCGTCCGGACGGCTCTTTTTTGTCGGATATGGTTGAAGAGCCTCACGATCAGGAATGCAATCGGTTGCTTTCTGATTGACATCAGCTCGTGAGTACGGCTAACCCTGACCCACCATGAAAACAATCCCATTGTTCCTCCTCAGCCTTGCCCTCCCGGCATTCGCAGGCACTTCCGGCAAGGAAGTGGTTCCGGCCCCCGCCCCCAATCCCTGCCTCTTCACCTGGTTCGCCGGTGGCTCCGTAGGTTACCTCACTGAGCTCGAAGAGCCCATGTACAACCTGCATGTCGGTACCGACACCTGCTGGAAAGTCGCCGGTTGGGACGTCGCCCTTTTCGCCGAAATCGGCTATGCCCAGAAAGACGAGGACTGGAGCAGCGGTTACAACAACCAATTGCAAGGCGCCCCAGGCCCCATCGATCTTAACGGTGACCTGGGTGACTTGGAAAACGCCCTTGAGGATCTCGCCGATTTCTCCCCTTACGGCACCGGCTATGACCTGGACATCATGCCCATCACCCTGAATGCCAAGCTGGAGCGCCAGCTCTCCGGCAATCTCAACGCCTACTTCGGCGCAGGCATCGGTCTCGCCCTGGTGGACCTGAGCGTGGACCTGGGCTACGACGACCTGTCCGATGACGACTGGGTCTTCACCGGCCAGATCTTCGCAGGCCTCAACTACAACTTCAACGAGAACTGCGAAGTCTACGGCGGTGCCCGCTGGATCTACTTCGATGACGCCGAACTCAGCGACGGCGGCTATGGCGGCGATCTGGAATTGGACGACGACTTCCTGCTGGAACTCGGTGCACGCTATAATTTCTGATCCACTGGATCGTTGATATTTTGACAGCAAAGCCGCCCGGAATCATCCGGGCGGCTTTTTTGCATTCAAGCCACATCACCAACAACACAAGAACCCGGAAACCCGCGTTTCCCGGTGAATGATGGACGTTAATGGGGATTACCGGCTGGCAGCGAGCTTCCTCTCGATCCGAAGCCGGTCGCCTTTCCGCAGATCCGCCACATTGCCACCGCGCATCAGCCCGAGTGCGGCTTCATAATCCCCCGCTTGTTCGAGCACCAGCACCTTGAATTTGTGATAATACGACCAATGGAGCCGGTGGGCCACGGGATCGATACGGAGCTGCCGCATGTAAGCCTCCAGACGACGGATCTCAGCAAGGCCCGCCGCAGGCCCGGACGTGTGGGAAAGCGCCTGCGCGTATCGTCCGGCGCAGGCCACATCCGCGAGCGCGAGATGACCGGTTGGCAGCTCCCTTGCCGGAGCCAGCCGCGCGTTTTCCTCAAGACACCACCGGAACACCTGCGGCCATTCGTTACGCTGGCGGTCAATCACCTTCTGCCAGGCTTCCGCCTCGGCATCGCGTTCCTGCAGCATCCATACGGCCCGCGACTGCCCTGGATATTGCTTGAGAACATCCGCCATCAAGCGGTCGAGATCATGCCAGAGAAACGAACGCCTGGCGGATAGCACCATGCACACCAGAAGGATGAGGGTGGCCACAAACCGCGGCGAGACATTCCCCGCAATCCGCCGCCAAGCCGCGTGCAGCAGGATCGCCCCTCCCAGACAAAACCACGGCATCCCCGGATAGATCCGGTATTCCGGCATGAACTCCGGAATCAAATACATCACACGAAACAATATCGTCGCCACAAACAGGAACAGACATACCCCGAAACACCGGGTCGTTTTCCGCCAAGCGAGAGCCAGGCTCAATGCTGTCAGCCCCAGCATGGAAACCGCGGCGATCATGGCGATCCTGTCGGGAACCGACCAAAGCCCGCTTCCCGGCGGCACCAGCGTTTCCGCAATGTGGTGATCCGAGCAAAGCGCCACCGGAGCCACCGCGCGCCATGCGAATTCCCAGAATACCCGCGCCAAGGTGTAGCCGTGGCCGATGAACCGCGGTTCGGCCCACATCCGCGTGTGTTGCAGCATGTTGGGGAGAACTCCGGAATACCAAAGCACGCCAAGAGCTAACAAAACCACCGCCGCGACCCAGCGAATCCAGCGCGGCAGCAGGCTGCGTTGTTCCGGCGTCATCGACGCCAGCCCCACCGCTCCCAGCATCATCCCCACATGAAACATCCCCGGGTTTTTGGAAATCGTCGCACCGACCACCCCCAGCGCGACCCAGACCAGCTTTGGCCACCCGCCATGCTGTAGGAACCCCAGCAAAGCCCACGCCGCCAGTAATGAAAACAGGGTCACCCAGGCGAGGTCCTGGCAGCGCGCGTAATTCGGAATCTCGCTCGCCAGCGGGTGCACCGCAAACCACAAGGCAGCAAACCATGCCACTCCCTCCGGAGCACGCCCACGCAGGAAATCACGACCCAAGCCGTAGAGCACACAAGCCACCGAGGTGTGCAGCAACCAGTTCACCGCGTGAAACCCCACCGGGGACATGCCGAACAGCCGGTATTGAATGAGATAGGAAAAATAGGTCCACATCCGCAGCCCCCGCAGCTCGGACCAACGTCCCTCGAGAATGGTTTCGTTGTCCCGGATGGCGTGCATGTCATCCATGTAAAACACCGAGTTCAGACACCACAGGTGAGCCAGGGCACTCGCGGCGATGATCACCAGAAACGGCAGCCAAGGGCGGCATACCCATGACCCAGGCACTGCATTCCGGTCTACATTCACTCCCATGGGTTATCTCTACCACCTTTAAGCCGGGCAAGGGCAATCTTCAATTGGAGCATGGGCTCAGACCGCTGACAACCGCGCGTGACGCTCGGCCATCGTCCATGCCTCTGACGGCACCAACTTGCGCCAGCGATCATCGCCCGAGAGGATCATGCGGCAAATATCCCGACCTGTGCTGGCAAGCAACGTCTCATCCGCAAACGGAATGCCGCGGATCCGGCCGTTGCTGATGAAATGTTGATATAAATGAACACAGTTTTCCGGAGCCTTGAATGTCTCCGCAGTGACCAGCTCGCCCGTCCTGCGGTTCTTCCACGGAAAGACCTGCAGGGTCACACCTTCCTTGAAGAGGCGGCCAAACGATTCCAACAATCCTCCCGCCAGGTTTTCGGACCACTTGGCCTTGAACAACTCGTTGAGCAGTCCGATGCTGAGCACGATACCGACCGGCTTGTGGGTGCAGCGGTTGAGAAACGCGGCAATCCGGTGGAACTCGGCGCAGCGCGAAACCAGCACGGTTTTTCCCAACGACTGCAGCGCTTCCGAGCGGTCGATGAAGTCCACCGCGTCCACCCCGCTGCCACGCAGCAGGTTGTGCATGGAAATCTCGCACAACTCGACCAGCAACGGCCGCTCCTCATCATCAAGTTGCCCGGAAAAACCCTCCCGCGCACGATCCAGCATCGCCAGATGCAGGTTGGTGACCGGATCAAAACTGCCCCTCAGCAACAACACCGGGCGGCGGTAAAGCGCCTCGGCCGGCTGGACCACCTCACCGGACGGGAGAAACATCGTCGCTTCCGTCAGTCCGCACTCGACCAGTTGCAAGGCGCACAACCGGTTGTCAAAAAATCCATAGCCATGCCCGGTGAATTTCAGAAGATCCACCTCCACCCGGCCCGGTGCAAGGTTGTCCACCAAGGACTCGACGAATTTCCTGAGATGCCCCCGGTGGCGGAACGCGGAGTGGATCAAGTTCACTCCGATGATGGAGAGCGCCTCCATCTGCTCGATGGCTCCGGAGTCAAGCAGCCGGACATGCATTGTGATATCCGACGGCGGATCGCCGGGCTTCATTTGAAAGCGGATTCCAAGCCAGCCGTGGCACTCGCCGGAATCATTGTAGCCACGGGCGCGGACGGTGTTGCAAAACGAAAAAAAGGTGGTGTCGGTCCCCCGCTTGGGACCCAGCCGTTCCAACAATATCCCGTATTCATGACGGAGCATCGCCTCCAATCGTGAGGCCGAGACATATCGCTGGGCACGCCCGTAAATGGCGTCGCTCATCGTCATGTCGTAGGCGGAGATTGTCTTGGCCACCAAACCGGCGGTGCCAGATGCCCGGAAAAACCAGTTGGCGGTTTCCTGACCGGCACCAATCTCGGCGAAAGTGCCGTAAACGGCCGGATCGAGATTCAGCTCGAGAACCTTGTCATATGTTGTCGGGATCACGGCAATCAGAGGAGAGGGATGGATGAGGCGGATCAAGGCGCCGGGGAACCATCGACCAGCCAGCCATCTGCAACCAGGCGGTGGATGATCACCTGATTGTCGTGGCTGGCATTTTCGGGAAAGGACAACATGAGAGCGACTCGGATCCTCGGTTGGTCCAAGGGCGGACGCAGTTTGGATGCCAACCCGGAGTTCCTCTCGACATATCCGTAAAGTGGATAAGCGAGACCGGGCAATTCGAGACGGAAGGACTTGAACTTGCCATCATCGGAAAAACCGAAGTTGTAGTAATCCACATCGCTCAGGGTCACACGGAACAATTTGGGCGTCGCCGGCTTTTCGCGTGTGAAATCCTGCCATGGCATCTCGGACCATCCAACCCAGCTTTCCCAATCGATGTGCAAGACTCCACCGGGTGCCGCGCGAAACCAAAGCTCCCGGTTTTCGAACTTGCGGGTCCGCAAGGGGACTTTGATGAAATCCCCTTGGCGGACCAGCGCGTCCGCTTGGAATTCGGCAAGCCCGGGAGCATCAACCAGGCCATTGTCATAATAGGCGAGGATCTTCGGGCCTGTGACCGCTGGATCACAAACAAGCGGAATCAAATCTTTCGCGTTGCGTATTTCCAAAAATTTCCGGGCCAAAGACTCCGCTTGCCGCAAAAAGGCAGCCTCATTCTGCTCTGGAGGATCAATCGATACCGGTTTTTCGGCAGCTTTGTCATCCGTCCCAGGATGGCTGGCGGATTTCAGGCCTGTTGCATCTCCACCGGACATGGCAAGCCACACCGCGCCGATGACAAGGATGAAAACCACGGCAACGGACGCCAACAACCATGTCATCTGGCGTTTCTCACGGCTTGCGGAAACCCTCGCCCCTGATGGGGCTCGCTCCCAGGCATGAGACTCGGAGTTTTTGACACGCTTCCTGCGCGACTTCCGCCGCTCGCCGCTTGCACTGTCGGCGGGATCGGGTTTCCTCTCCTGGGATGGGATCGGCATCACCAAGGGCGGCGAGACCTCGGGCGGCGGAATCCTCAACATCCTGCGACAACTCGGACATACCAAACCCACACCATCGTGCTCGCGCGGCACGCGAAATACAAACCGGCAATCCGGACAGACAAAGCCGACCCAACGGCGCGCGTTTTCCATCTTTTCTGACACCCGCACAGCCTGCCCTTTACACCCCCCTCTCTGCAAGCTCCGGAAAACCAAATCATCCCAACGCTTGAATCTTCCTTCCTCCCCCCCCACAAATGCCCGGCCATGAACCCTCTCTTCGACACCCTGATCCCGCGGCGCGGCACCGGCAACATCAAATACGACCGACGCCCGGAGCTCGACCCTTTCTGGGTGGCCGACATGGATTTCCGATCGCCCGATGTGATCCTCGAAGCACTGCACCGCCGCATCGACCATGGCATCTTCGGCTACGCCCAGGCCCATGAAGGCTTGAACAACGCGGTCCTCGATTACCTCAGGCAACGCCGCAACGCGGACGTCCCGCTCGAACAGATCATCCACCTCGGCGGCCTCGTCCCCGCGCTCTCGCTCGCCGCCCGCGCCTTCTGCAGCCCCGGCGACGCGGTGATGACCTGCACCCCGGTTTACCCGCCGTTTCTCGATATCCACACGGATGCCAAGGGCCTCGATTTCATTGCCGTGGACCACATCCTCGCGCGAGACTCCGCGACAACATGGACCTTCGACTGGGAGGCCATGGAAAAAGCGGTCACGCCCGGCACCCGGGTGTTTCTGTTATGCAATCCGCAGAACCCGCTGGGCCGCGTGTTTTCCCGCGAGGAAATCGACCGCCTCGCCGATTTCTGCGAGGCACACGACCTGATCCTCGTGTCGGACGAAATCCATTGCGACATGATTTTCGACGAACAGGCCACTCCGCACGTCTCAGCACTGAACCTCGCGCCAAAACACGCCGCCCGCACCATCACCCTGCTCTCGCCCAGCAAAACCTGGAACATCGCCGGTCTCGGATACGCCTTCGCGGTCATTCCCGACGACTCTTTGCGCCGCAAATTCAATGCCGCGCGCGGCCACACGCTCGCCGAGATCAACGCCCTCTCGTATTACGCCGCGGAAGCCGCCTACCGCCACGGCGAACCATGGCGCAGGGAATTGATGTCATACCTGCGTGACAACCGCGACACCCTGGCCGGTTTCATCCGGACCCGCTGCCCGGGACTGACCCTCATCCCCGGCGAGGCCACCTACCTGGCATGGATCGACGCGTCCGGACTCGGATTGAAAAACCCGGCACGCCACTTCGAGGAGAAAGCCGGATTGTTTCTATCAGACGGAAGCTTCTTCGGCTGGCCGCAATACATCCGTTTCAACTTCGGCTGCCCGCGCGAACGCATGCTCGAAGGCCTGGAAAAAATCGCCCGTGCCTGCGACATCGCGCAAACACGGGCGTAACGGAATCGTGATGAAACGCCGGCCGGCCTATTTCGCCAGCACCGCCTGGTGGAAACCCAGCCAGTCGTCCAGGTTGTTGAGACGGATCGCATCCAGCAGGGTTCCATCGTCCTGAATGCCGTTGGCGTCGAGGATCGACTTCCGGACCTCGTCCTTGTGGTGGTAGCCGGCAATCGAGGCATTGAGGTCGGCGACCACCTTGGGATCGAGTTTTCCGCCACATTGTTCGAGAATCCATGCCTCGCAGCGCGGATAGGTCGGCCGCTCGGCCTCGATGAATGCCTTGAAGGCCTCGAGTGAAATGCCGAGGCCGTTGAGCACCATCTGGTCGTATCCGGGAGCCAGCGCGGGATAATCGGGGTGGAGCTTGCCCGCCGCACCAAGCGATGCCTTGAGCCAAAGACGCGGAAGATGCAACACGCCGAGCGGACCGGCGGTGCCCGAACTGATCATGGGGATGATTTGGGACATGCGGCGACTGTAATCGATGTCTTCCCCTCGGCAACCGGAAAGCCCCTCAAGAAATTTGCAGGCGGAAATCGATCCGGCTTTGACGCCGGGCACGGATGGTTCATGCTCCCGCCGCCATGCGCTTTTCCGGCACCTACACCGCCCTCATCACTCCGTTTCGCGAAGGTGAAATCGACGTCCCCGCATTCCAGGCCCTGATCGATCGCCAGATCGCCGGTGGCGTGGACGGCATCGTCCCGGTCGGAACCACCGGCGAATCCCCAACCCTCGACACCGAAGAACACCTCGAGGTCATCCGCCTCGCCGTGGAATTCGCCGCCGGCCGCTGCGAGGTCCTCGCCGGAACCGGAGCCAATGCCACCGCCGAAGCGATCGAACTCACCGAAGAAGCCGAACGCCTCGGTGCCACCGGATCCCTCCAAGTCTGCCCCTACTACAACAAGCCGTCCCAGGAAGGCCTTTACCTCCACTTCAAGGCGATCGCCGAATCGACCCAACTGCCGATCATGCTCTACAGCGTGCCCGGCCGCTCGGTCATCGAGATTTCTCCCGAAACCACCGCCCGCCTCGCGAAGGACTTTCCTAACATCGTGGCGATCAAGGAAGCCGGCGGCTCGGTTGACCGGGTCAATCAGCTGGTGCAGGCGGGCCCCAATGACTTCGCGGTGCTTTGCGGCGATGACCCGCTCACGCTGCCCTTTATTTCCTGCGGCGCAACCGGCCTGGTCTCGGTCGCATCCAACCTGATCCCTGATGTCATGGCCCGCCTCGTCCGCGCCTGCCTCAATGGCTCGTATGACGAAGCGCTCGTCATCCAGAAACAATACTACCCGCTCATGCGCGGCTTGATGACGCTTGATGTCAACCCGGTGCCAATCAAGACCGCCGTCTCGCTGCAAGGCCACTGCACTCCGGAATTCAGGCTGCCCCTCGCCCCGATGGGCCCCGAGGCGACGGCGAAACTCGCCGCCCTGTTGGAATCCTACAACCTGCTCGCCTGATCCTCCCGACTTTCCCATCCTACTCTCCACTCCCCCATGCCAAAACTATTCATTCCCGGACCAATCGACGTCTCCAAGGAAACCTTCTGCGCGATGAGCCAGCCGATGATCGGCCACCGCGGCTCGGAGTTCGAAGCCCTGTATGCATCGACGCAGCCGATGCTCAAGGAACTTGGCGGCACCACCCGCCCGTTTTTCCTATCCACATCCTCCGCATGGGGAGTGATGGAAGCCTCGCTCAAAAACCTCTGCGCCAAAAAAGTCCTGACCCTCTGCTGCGGCGCGTTTTCCGACAAATGGTACGATGTCGCCCGCTCGATGGGGCTCGCCGCCGACAAGGTGCAGGTCGAATGGGGCGATGCGATCTCTCCCGAGGCAGTCCGCGCGAAACTGGAACAGGGCGGATTCGACCTGGTCACCCTGATCCATAACGAAACCTCAACCGGCGTGATGAACGACCTCGAAGGCATCGCCAGGGTCGTCAAATCCTTCCCCGGTGTCTTGCTGGTGGTGGACAGCGTGTCCTCATTCTCCGCGGTTCCCATCCAAATGGATCAGCTCGGTATCGATGTCCTGCTCGCCGGCGTGCAAAAAGCCCTCGCCCTGCCACCCGGCCTGACGATCTTCGCCTGCTCGGAAGCCGCGATCGAACGCGCGAAAAGCATGCCCAACCGCGGCTACTACTTCGATTTCATCGAGTTCGCAAAGAACGCGGAAAAAAACAACACGCCGTCCACCC
>CAYNQJ010000016.1:0-9657 GCA_964399305.1 uncultured Luteolibacter sp. | reverse complement strand
GATCTCGCTGATCTTCGGATTGCAACACATCCTCGGCGTGATCGCTGCGGAGAGCCCGGCCAAACGCTTCGCCCGCCACAGGGCAAATAACACGCTGATCCACGAGTGGGGCGCGCGCCACGGATTCCGCAACTTCGCACCCGCAGGCAACCAATCGGTTTCACTCACCTGCTTCCACACCCCGGCCGGATTCGACCAGTCCGCGTTCATCAAGACGCTCAAGTCCAAACACGGGTTTGTCATCAATGGCGGCTACGGCAAAATCAAAGGCCTCACCTTCCGCATCTCCAACATGGGCAATGAAACACCGGCAACCATGAAAGAGCTGATCGACGCCATGGACGACGTCCTCGGCTGAGCCGGACTCAATGCTTTTCCTTCCCGCAGCCACAACCGTGGCCGCAGCCGCCTTTTTTCCGCGGTCTGGCAAGACGCACCAGAAAGATGGTGAGCGTGATGGCAACGATGCCTGCGGCGGTGTAAGTCTGCCAATCCATGGTTAGAATCCCAAAAGCCTCCCTCCCTGATAGACCAGCATCGCCGCGATCCAGGCGAAGCCCGACATGAACGCAAACTGACCCAGGGCCCACTTCCAGGAACCTGACTCGCGCGCCACCACCACCGAGGTCGGCAGGCATTGCAGGGCGTAAATGTAAAACACTAGCAGTGAGATCATCGACAAGGTGGTGAACAATGGCCGGCCATCCGGCCAGGTGGCGGCAGCCAGACGCTCACGCAACAACTGACGGGTTTGCTCCTCGTCATCGGACTCCTCCACCCGGAAAATCACCGCCATCGACGAATTGAACACCTCGCGGGCGGCAAACGACGTGAGCACCGCCGTGCCAATCCGGCCATCGAATCCAAGCGGCTCCACCACCGGCTCCACCACGGCTCCGATGCGGCCCATCGCGCTGTGCGAAAGCGCGTCCACGGACTCGTCATCACTCTTCGGATAGGTGCTCAGCGCCCACAGCAGAATCGATAGTCCGAGGATGATCGTCCCCGCCTTGGCGACAAACGCCCACCCGCGCTCGGCGACGTGACGCAGGATATACCCCCACTGCGGTGCCCGATATGGAGGCAATTCCAGCAGGAAATGCCCGCCGCCATCCGGACCGAGCCTGCCGCGCAACACCCGCGCCACCATGAACGCGCTCAACGTGCCCAGCGAGTAAATCGCAAACAACACCAGCGCCTGCCGGCCCGAACCCTCACTCTCATGCAGCAACAGCGGAACAATCAGGAAATACACCGGCAACCGCGCGGAACAACTCATCCAGGGAGCCACGAATATCGCCACCAGCCGTTCTTTGGCAGAGTCGATCGTGCGCGTCGCCATCAGCCCGGGAATCGCACACGCATAGGAACTGAACAAGGGCAGGAACGCCTTGCCGCTCAAACCGGCGCGCGCCATCACCCCGTCCATCAGCAGCGCCGCGCGCGCCATATAACCCGAGCTTTCCAGTAACCCAATGAAAAAGAACAACAGCAGGATCTGGGGCAGGAACACCACGACCCCGCCCACACCTCCAAGAACCCCGTCGATCAGCAACGACCTGAGATCCCCTTCGGCCATCAGCGAGGAGAGCCAGTCGCCAAGCGCGGCCTGCCCCGCCTCGATCCAGCCCATCGGAATTTCCGCAAAGGAAAATATCGCCCAGAAAACCGTGAACATCGAAGCGAGAAACGCAATCCAACCCCACACCGGATGGAGCAGCCACGCATCCAGTGCATCGGAAAACGTCCGCTGGTGCGCATCCGGGCGGCGCGCCGCCAATTCGCAGACCCGCATGACGAAACTCCGCCGCGCGGCCTCGACCGGTTCAGGTCCTTCAATCCCGTGGGCCCAGCGCGCGACAGGCGCGGCTGGAAAGGGAAACCGCAGCGCCTGCTTCAATTCAATGACGCCTTTCCCGGAACTCGCTTTCATTGGCACCACCGGCACGCCCAATTCCTCCGATAACTTGGCCGGATCGAGCCGAAGCCCGGATTTCTCGGCCACATCCACCATGTTCAGCGCCAAAACCGTCGGCAGACCAAGTTCGATCACCTGCAACGCAAGTTGCAAGTGGCGCTCAAGATTGGAGGCATCCACCACGCACACCACCAGGTCCGGAATCCCACACCCGGGCAATTTGCCGGCAAGCGCATCCACCGCCACCTTTTCATCCGGCGAATTCGCCCGCAGCGAATAGCAGCCCGGCAGGTCCAACACACGCAGCTTCTTGCCGTGCGGGGTAAACATATCCCCGGATTTCAACTCCACCGTCACCCCGGAGTAGTTCCCCACACGCTGGTTACTGCCTGTTAGCGCATTGAAAAGCGTGGTTTTCCCGGCATTCGGATTGCCGATCAGCGCGATGGTCCTGGGAGATGGCTCTGTGGATTGCATGTCTTCCGGAAGCAAAACATCAGCCTGCCGGTGCAACCAGAACCTGCTCCGCCAGCTCGCGGCTGATCGCCATCCGTGTGCCACAAACCGAACAGATCAAATTACGCCCATCCGCAAGCTTGCGGACCTGCAGTTGCTCGCAGAATCCCAAATCCCGCAACCGCTCACAACCGGGACCACTCAGCACACGAATCGTCACATCACAACCCACCCCAACCTGATTCAAGGTCATGGCGCTGTCAGATTTCAAATCTGCTGCAAATGCGACGGACATCTGGAAAACCGATACGCAATTGAGATTGATTTGCAACAACAATTGTCGTTTTCGAGACGAAATCAGGATTTTTCCCTCTTGGCACGGTCTTTTTGCAGCCGGGCCAGGCTGATGCGCGGGCGGAGCATCCACCGGCCTATGC
Organism: uncultured Luteolibacter sp.; assembly: GCA_964399305.1. Lineage (GTDB taxonomy): Bacteria > Verrucomicrobiota > Verrucomicrobiia > Verrucomicrobiales > Akkermansiaceae > Luteolibacter. Next base: position 6,846 of record CAYNQJ010000016.1, on the reverse strand, counting down.
CCCACCCTGCCAAGCCGCCACCCAGATGACAGGCATGACCAAGCTGGAACCAGGCCGCCATCCCCTGCTGCTCCAGCCAGCGGCCAATCCGGTTGAGGCCGGACACCCCGGCATCCGGATGAATCACGGAAAAAACCACCGCGGCCGCCATGATCCCCAAACCGAGGCTTTTGCCAGAAAGCGGCAGCGGTAGCATCCTCGACTCGGGCGAAAGCGTGACCAGGAGCATCAACAACGCCATCACAGCGCCGGAAAACCCGATCAACAGCCCGGGTGCCAGCAATACATGCAGCAAACCTCCGGCAATCACTCCCGCGACCACCACCCGCAGCACGACCGCATGACCGGCGATGTGCTCAATTCTAGCACCCAAAACCAGGACCAGCATGGCATTCAGCACAACATGCCACCCATTGCCATGAAGCCATGCGTGGGTCACCAGACGCCAAACCTCGCCCGCAAACAAGGTTTCCCGGCTCAATCCGAATGCCCCAAACCATTTCCGGTGCGCCTCCACCCCGCCTGCAATGGCCATCACCGCGTGCATGGCCAGAAGACACGCAACCACACCGCAGGACACCCGTGCGGCGGGAATCCGCCGCAGGTTCACCACCCAGTCGGAATTTCCTGAAATGAATGCCATCGTGACGCAAGCCAGTCTGCCCGAACCAGCAGATATGGGAAGCCCCGCTTTCGGCGGTTTCCGGGAATCATCTGGGCATTGACTGAACAACCCGCAAATCCATCCCTCCCTCACCCGCAGGTTGCTTTCCGACGTTCGCTCTCTTATGACTGACCGCGGGCCACATCATGTATCACCTGCACATCCGCCGCAACCTCCGCTCGCTCGGATTCCTGGTCGTGCTCTGCGCGATCATCGGCTCCGGCATCATGCTGTGGTGGGCCAACCGCACCGGCCTGCCCGAATCGTGGCGCTCCGCCATCGAGACAGAACTCGGCAAACAGGGCATCCGCGTCCAAATCGGCGCCCTCAGCTATCACCCGTTCCGCGGAGTCGTCGCCTCACGCGTGCGGTTCTACTCCGACGCCAAACGCACCCATGAGATTTCCCGACTGGAAAGCGTCTTGCTCAACTTTGACAAAACCAAGCTCGCGCGCGGACTGGTGCGCATCACCCGCATCGAACTCCGGGACGCCGGGCTTATCATGCCGGTGGACCCGGATCAACCGGACTCCGAAGTCCTGGAAATCACCGGGGCAAACGGCACCCTGGTCATGCCCGGCGGCCGCAGGCTCGAAATCCGTGGCGCCAGCGGACGGATCGCGGGCATCGACCTCACACTCGACGCACGCTTCATCGGCTATCAGGGAGAGGGGGACGGCCAGGCACAAGCCAATGCGGCCAACAAACGCCGCGCGATGATCGCCAGAATCGTCAAAGAACTTAAAAAATGGGATTTCAACCCCGCCAGCCCACCGCAACTCCGCGTCTCCATGGAGGGTAACGCCCACGAACGATCATCCATCTCCGCCAAGTTCGCACTCAGCGTGCCCCACTTGGAAAAAAACGACCACTTGCTGGAAGACATCCGCGCCGAGGCGGAAATGACCGGCGACCTCCTGACCATCACCTCGCTCCACGCCCGCGACTCACGCGGATCTATCAGCGGCCGCGTCGATTACAATATCGGAGAGCGCGGCGGACGCTTCGATCTCGACTCATCGCTTGAAATCATCCCGCTCATCGAGGCCTGGGCCGGAGTCACCCCACCCGCGGCCATCGCCATCAGCGGAGCACAACAAATCAGCGCGCAAGGCGAGTTCTCCCTCGACTCGAAAAACATCCCGCACCTCGAAATGACCGGCAGCGCCCGCTGCGAATCGGCCATGCTGCGCGGCATCCGCTTTGATTCGGTCGCCAGCGCGTTCGCATGGCGCGAGGGCGAATTGTTCCTGAAGGACATCCACCTCTCGCGGCCTGACGGCCTTGCAACCGGCAAGGCGATGATCCAGTGGCCGCTCGTCCGGCTCTCACTCCACAGCACATTCCCCTCGGAAATCTACAAACCCTTGTTCACCGGGAAACCCTTGGAAATCGTGCTCAATAACTTCACCCCGCGCAAGCGGGCAACCTTCGACGTCAGGCTCGAAGGTGGTTTCGATGCCACCGACCGCACCTCCTGGGCCTACACCGGCGGAGGAACCGTCACCAACGTCAACTACGCCGGTGTCCCCTTGAACTCGGCCACCTGCCGATTCTCACTCAGCCACCACGAACTCGATTTCTTCGATGGAACGATCGCTTTCAATTACAAGGATTACCCGCTGCGCCGCGCCTTCAACGGCCCCGCCTCGGGCACCGCCACGGTCGGGCGCATCCGCTATGACAGCCCGGAAAAACTCGTCCATATCGAGAATGTCAGCGGTGAAATATGGGCCGCGCCGATGGTCCGGTTGTTCGCCCCCAAGACTGCGGACAGTCTGGAAAAATACCGGTTCCATGGCACTCCATCGCTGAAGGGCGAAGGCGTGGTGGATGTCACCCCGCAAGAACGCACACGGCTTGACGTCTCGTTCCGGACCAAGGAATCCGCCGACTATGAGTTTCTCGGGAAAAACGTCACTCTCAGCACCCCCACCGGCAAGGTCAGCATCCGCGGCCGTGATGTCACGGTCTCGGACCTGAGCCTCCAGGCATTCGATGGCCCGGTAAACGCCCACTTCGACTTCCGCAAAAATGGCGAACTCACCGGCGAAATGAGTTGGACAAAGCTCGCCATTCCCGCCCTCGCCTCCACCTATGGGTTCGAAATGAAAGGCGGAAAACTTACCGGCAGAATCAATTTCTCCATCACCAATGGTGAGGTCGAAACCATGAACGGCGAGGGCCTCTTCGCCCTGGAAAAAACAGAGTTGTTTTCGGTCCCGATGTTCGGGCCGCTCAGCCCGCTCATCAGCAGCGTGGTCGGAGACCGAAGGGCCGGCTTTGAACGCGCCAAAAACGCGTTCTGCACTTTCAAAATCCGCAAAGGCATCCTCTCCACCCGCGACTTCCAAACGGACACCACATCCCTCGCCTTCGCCGGTGATGGAGAGGTCAATCTGAAAAACCGCACCATCGACATGACCATGCGGATGAACGCCCGCGGCCTGCTCGGCCTGATCACCCTGCCACTGCGCCCGTTCTATGGCATGTTTCAGTTCCGGGGAGTCGGCCCGCTCAGCGAAACGAAATGGGAAAACGTGATGTTCACCGCTCCGCCTGAAGAACAGGACGAACTGCTGCGCGCCGTCCCGCGCGCAAACATCGTCTCGCCACCCTGAATAACACCCGGTTTTCAAAGTCGCTCCTTGCAGCGGGGGGCGATTCATGCCATTGGTAATTCCCGGAGCGATTCATTGGGAATCCTCTCGAACCCACACAACCATGACACCATCACTCTCCACCCCGAAATCCTCGCTCGAAGACGCACAGGGAGATCATCCCTCCATCAGCAAGGCAGCCAACGACCTGAGAGTCGCCGCCGGTGAAAAAGCCCGCGAGTTCGTTCACACCGCGGAAGCCAAGGCCGCCGACCTCAGGGAGCGCGCCATCGAGTCCGCCCAGCAATTCCGCGAATCCGCCATGGAAAAAGCCACCGCACTCAAAACGACCGCCGCCGAACAATGGCTCGAAACCCGCGACAAAGCCCATGAGCTGCGTGTTACTGCCGAAGATTACATTCGCCAGAATCCAACGAAGTGCGTGCTCAGCGCCCTTGGCGTCGGCCTGCTGATCGGCCTTCTGGCCCGCCGTTGATTCTTCGCACGAGCGAGATGCCCGCAGGCGGCAGGTGCCCTTTCCAGCCGTCACACTTGGTCCACATTCCCATGAATTCAAATTTGGAACCCGGCCCGCACACCAATCCCGGTGAATCATGGGACTCCGGTCGGAGCCAAAACCAAACCCACTCCAAGCCTGCCAACTGGCTTGAAGCCTTGCTCGCCTTGGCGATATCCCGCGTCGGACTCTGCCAACTCGAAGCAAAAGCCGCCGTGGAAACCGCACAACGCAGAATCCTCAAATGGATCTTTGCGGCCGTCGTTGCGTTTTTCGGATGGATCCTCCTCCTGAGCGGAGCGGTAACCGCCATCGCCAGTGCGGGCGGTTGGCCATGGTTCTGGATCGCACTCGCATTCGCCGCCATCCACTTGCTTCTCGCCCTCCTCCTCGTGGTCTCAGCCTCCTCCCCATCCCCCCCACGATTCCAAGCCACACGCGCCGAACTCCATAAAGACCTCGAATGGATCAAAAATCTCATCAGCAACAGGAAATCCAACGGTTGATCAACCTCGGCGGCGCGGCCCGCGAGCGACTGCACACGGATGTGACGGCGCTTCGACATCGCCTGGACCTTCCCGCACGGCTTCGCGAATCGCTCGGCAAGCACCCCACCGGCTGGATCGCAGGCACCGTCGTTTCAGGCATCGCCACCAGCTTGTTCCTGCGCCGGAAACCTGCCGCACCAAGTAAATTCCGGCTTTTTCCCACGAATTTGGCGGCTCTCACCTTGACCGCCGCCCGCCCGCTGGTGAAAGCTTGGCTCGTCGGCCGACTCAAGGATTGGGCCGTCCGCGCGCTAAGCCAAGCGCACGTCTCCCCATCTCACCCAACTTCCTCTCCACGTCCCCATGTCGAAACACCAGGTCCTCGATCACGTTGATCAATACCTTCAACTCGGACGCGAATACGACTGTTCGGACATCCATCTCGCCACCGCTTTCCCGCCGGCATGGCGGCGCTTCGGCCAGTTGTCCCCCATCTGGGAAGACCACGACAACCTCACCCCTGCCGATACCGAAAGACTCGCACGCTCGTTCCTGGGACAAGCCGAATGGGACCGCCTTCAGGACAAGGGAGATGTGGACTTCGCCTATTCAGCCGCCAACGGCCGCTACCGTGCCTCGGTCGTCAAGCAACGCCTCGGCTACGACATGGTCTTCCGCATCATCAATACCAAGATCCGATCGATCGAGGAAATCGGCCTGCCACTCGATCACATCCTTCCCCTCACCCGCTACCAGAACGGACTGGTGCTCGTCACCGGATCGGTCGGCTCCGGCAAATCCACCACCCTCGCCGCCCTCGTCGATTTCATCAACCGCGATCGCGAAGACCACATCCTCACGCTCGAAGACCCGATCGAATACGTCTTCGATTCCAAAGGCTGTCACGTCAACCAACGCGAAGTCCACACCCACACGGAGTCGTTCGGCAAAGCCCTCCGCGGCGCGCTGCGCGAAGACCCTGATGTCATCATGGTCGGGGAAATGCGCGACCTCGAAACCATCCAGCTCGCTCTAACCGCCGCGGAAACAGGACACCTGGTCCTCGGAACCCTCCACACAGGCAACGCCCCGCGCACGCTCGACCTCGTGCTCGATGTGTTCCCCACCGACCAGCGCGACCAGATCCGCATCATGGTCTCGGAATCGCTCCGCGGGATCCTCTCCCAACAACTCGTCCCCAGAGCCGACGGCACCGGCCGTGTTCTCGCCCTTGAACTCCTCGTCAACACCCCGGCCGTCGCCAACTGCATCCGCGAAGGCAAGACCTTCATGCTCCCCGGCGTCATGCAAACCGGTAAAAACGTCGGCATGATCACCATGGATGAATCCCTCCGCAAACTCTACGATCAAGGCATCATCAGCCGCGAGGAAGCCCTCTTCCGCGCCGATGACAAGATCCTCATGAAGTCCTACTTCCGCTCCTGACCCCGCACCATTCCATGGCCCGTATTGACGCATTATTCCGCTATCTGATCGCCAACAAGGGATCGGACCTCCACCTCTCAGAGGGGCAACCACCGAAAATCCGCGTCCACGGCACGGTCTCCGCCATCCCCGACCAACCCGTCCTCCTCGGCGAGGATTTCAAATCCCTTCTCGCCGAAATCTGCGACCCGAAGGCATTCCACAAATACCTCCAGCTTGGCGACCTCGACTTCGCCTATGAAATGGACGCGGATTCCCGGTTCCGCTGCAACTACCTCAAACAACAAAACGGACTTGGCGCGGTCTTCCGGCTGATCCCTACGGAAATCGCCAGCCTTGCATCGCTCGGCGTTCCGGAGGTGGTGAAGGAATTCGGCCGCATGCGCTCGGGCCTCGTCCTGGTCACCGGACCCACCGGTTCTGGAAAATCCACGACCCTTGCCGCCCTTCTCGACGACATCAACACCCACTACAACCGCCACATCATCACGATCGAGGAACCCATCGAGTTTGTTCACTCCAACAAACGATCGATCATCACCCAGCGCGAGGTTCCGATCCAGACACCCTCGTTCGCCGACGGCCTGCGCGCCGCCCTCCGCGAGGACTCGGACATCGTGCTCGTCGGCGAAATGCGCGATCTCGAAACCATCTCGCTTGCCCTTACCGCTGCGGAAACCGGATTGCTCGTCTTCGGAACCCTGCACACCAACAATGCCCGCAAAACGGTGGACCGGATCATCGACGTCTTCCCGTCCGACCAGCAATCGCAGGTCCGCACGATGCTCGCCGCCTCGCTGCGCGGCGTGGTCGCCCAGCTCCTCTGCAAACGCGTGGACAAACCGGGCCGCACCGCCGTCCACGAAATCATGTTCGCCACCCCCGCCGTCTCGTCCATTATCCGCGAAGGTGCCACCCAGAAGCTCTACGACGTGATCACCAGCGGTAAGGCCGAGGGCATGCAGTTCATGGACGAATCGATCTGGACAAAACTCCGCCAAGGCGTGATCTCGCCGCAGGAAGCCTACATGAAGGCGATCGATAAAACCCGCTTCAAGAAATATCTACCCGCCACACTCTCCCACCTCGGCGATGCCTCCGGCGAAAGCCCGATGACGCACTAGTGAAATG
>CAYNQJ010000015.1:0-77054 GCA_964399305.1 uncultured Luteolibacter sp. | reverse complement strand
GGCAGGAAACGGTCAAGGAGAGGGGAAATTTCCGCTCAATATTGGACACCGTTGTGGATTGCGAGTCTCCGGCAAGGTGCCCGCAGGAGTCTTTGAAGAACAAATCCACCAACGCACCGCCAACTCCGTCCCACGCCCGAGCCGGCCCTGCGCGATCTGCGCTTCTCGCTGCGCCACATCATCCAATTCGATGGTCGCGACTACGAGATCGCACCCACTTTCCGGAAGCCCTTCACCGTGCTTATCCGCCTCCGCCGCAAGCTCTGGGGGCTCGAACATGCCCCAAACTTAACATGGCCGCCGATTCTCCGCCACTTCACGCTCTAATCTGTGCGGTTTTGTTCCGTCGCCCACACTCCCGAATTGACCGCTTGACGGAACCATCCGCCGGGCGTTTGCTAATTGCTGAATTCCATTCCCCCTCATTGCATGGACCCCTCATTGCCACCTCTTCCGCGCCGTCGTTTCATCAAGGATGTGGGCGTAGCCACCGCCGGAGTCATGCTTGGCCAGTCGCTGGCGGCGGAAAAACCCAAGACCGGTGAAGTACCGCGCCGCAAGCTCGGGCGCACCGGTGAAATGGTTTCGATCATGGGCGTAGGCGGCCACACGCTGGCACAGGCGCCGGACCTTGCCGAATCGATCCGCATCGTCCACGAAGCGGTTGATGGCGGCATCAATTTCATGGACAACTCCTGGGATTATCACGACGGCCGTGGCGAGGAGGTCATGGGGAAGGCTCTCAAGGGCTGGCGCGACAAGGTGTTTCTGATGACCAAGGTGTGCGCCCACCGGCGCGGCCAGACGAGGAAGGCCGCGATGGAAATGCTTGAGGAGTCGCTGGCCCGCCTGCAAACCGACAGGCTCGATCTCTGGATGCTGCACGAACTCGCCAACATGGAGCAGGTCAATGCCGCTTTTGCGCCCGGAGGTCCGTTAGAGGCGATGCTGGACGCGAAAAAACAGGGGAAGGTCCGCTACATCGGCTTCACCGGACATCAGAGCGCGGAGATCCACCTCGCGATGCTGAAGCACGATTTCCCCTTCGATGCCGTGTTGATGCCGATCAATGCCTTCGAGCCCAACCACAAGGGATTCCGCGCCGACGTGCTTCCGGTCCTGCTGAAAAACGAAATGGGCGTGCTCGGCATGAAGTCCCTCGGTGGCGACCCAGCGACCATTCTCAAGAGCGGCAAGTTCACCGCGAGTCAACTTCTGCGCTTCTCGATGAGCCAGCGGATCACCACCCAGATCGTCGGCATGAAATCGCTCAAGAACCTGCGCGACAATCTGGAGATCCTGCGCAACTTCGAGCCGATGCCGCAGGAGGAAATGGACGCGCTGGCAGCCAGTGTATGGCGCGAAAATGAAAAGGAGCGCTTCGCCCAATACCGCCTCCCCGGATACCGCGACGGCCGCGGGTTCGACGCGCGGATGGCCTGATCAGGAGGACAGGGCAGGCGCATCGGGCTTCATCCGATCTTCGCGACAAACGCGCCGACTGTATTCTCCGGCAGATCGATCCAGACATGGTGGGGATCTCCGGGAGCCACGGTGACCGTTTCTCCGGCCTGATTTTCCATCCGCCCGACCATCCGCCGCACATTGCCACCGGGCAGGATGATCTCGATCGTGTCGCCCGCGTCGAAACGGTTTTTCACCAGCACTTCCATCAGGCCGCGGGCCGAGTCCCAGCAAAGCGCCCTCGCGACGTACAGGCCACCGCCGGGCAACGACCGCCCGTCCGTGTAGTTCTGATAGGTGGCGTGCGGGTGCCGCTGGAAAAAACCGCCGGTGTAGCCGCGGTTTGAGAGCCCCTCGAGATCCGTTAGAACCGCGGGGTCCAATGGCCGGCCGGCGCGCGCGTCATCGATGGCCCGCCGGTAGGCCTGGCAGCTTCTGGCCACATAATACGGGCTCTTGGTGCGGCCCTCGATCTTGAACGAGTCCACGCCGATTTCCATCAGGCGCGACACGTGTTCCACCGCTCGCAGGTCCCTGGAGTTGAGGATGTAGGTGCCGTGTTCGTCCTCCTCGATTGGCATCAGCTCGCCAGGACGCTGGCTTTCCTCGAGGAATGTCCCGGGTCCGTCGCCGCATGAACAGCCATCCTGGTGCAGCTTGTATTTCCACCTGCACGAGTTGGTGCAGGCGCCTTGGTTGGAGTCGCGCCGCGTGAAGTAGCCTGATAGAAGGCAGCGTCCCGAATAGGCGATGCATAACGCGCCATGCACGAACACCTCCAGTTCGATGTCCGGACATTGCCGGCGTATTTCCGCGATCTCACCGAGGGTCAGCTCGCGGGAGAGAATGATCCGGGAAATCCCGAGTTTCCGCCAAAACCGGACGGCGGCCCAGTTCAGTGTGTTCGCCTGCACGGAAAGATGCACCGGAATTTCCGGCCAGGCTTCGCGCGTCATGTCGATCAGCCCCGGATCCGCCATGATCAGCGCATCCGGCCCGAGCGCGACCACCGGTGCCATGTCGTTGAGAAAACTGCGGACCTTCGCGTTGTGCGGCAGCACGTTGCTGACCACGAAGAATTTCTTCCGCTGCGCATGAGCCTCGTCGATCCCTTCGCGCAGCGTTTCCACATTGCGGAACGAATTGTTGCGGACGCGCAGGCTGTAGCGCGGCAGGCCCGCGTAAACCGCATCCGCGCCGAATGCGAAGGCCGCACGCATCATTTCCAGCGATCCTGCGGGCGCGAGAAGTTCCGGGCCGTCCATGCCGGGGTATAGGCCCGCCGGCCTGTGTCTTGCAAGCCTTGCGGCAGAGGGCGGCCGGTATCCGGAAATCCCGGCGAAAGCCTGCCGCGGTCTCCGCATCCCGATTCTGGAACCACGGAAAATTGTGATCCATCGGCTCCGCCATGGTCCACCGTTCGGTTCCCGCTTGATGCCTTGCCGCCGCCGGGCGAAGATCTCCAGTGATGAAACGCTCCCTGCCGGCCTGGTCCGGATCCCGCCTCATGGCCGGATCTCTCATGTTCCGCCGCATCGCTGCAACCGGCTTTGCCGCACTTGCCATTGTCAGCCTTGCCTCACCCGCCAATGGCCAGCCCGCGCCCCTTAAAAAACTCCTCACCCCGGAGACTCCCGCCGAGGCAGCCAGCCCCGAAACTCCGGATCAGGAACGCTCCCGCCTCGAACTCTGGTTGCGCGAGGCCCGCGACACGCTCGCCCGCATCGACACTCCAGGATACTCCGCCTCTTTGCCGGAAGGCATCTCCAAGGAGGAACTCGACGATCGTCGCCGCAATCTTGAACAAATCATCCCCATCATCACCCGCGCGCTCAAAATCTTCAACGCCGCCAGCGAGGCCCGCAAGACACACGAAGCCGTTCGCGCCGCGGAAACGGCATGGGAGGGATTCAAAGAAGAGCCTCCCTACTCCCTCCTGTTTGTCGACGAACTTGTCAACGAACGCGCCGCAATCAAGGCCAAGCTCAGCTCCCACGAGGCGGCCCTATCCAATTACAAAAGTTTGCTGGAAACCGCTTTGGGAGAGGCGAAATCGGCGGAAGAGTCGCTCAAACGCAGCATCATCGGCATGCAGGACGCCAATGCAAGCGATGCCACCAAAATGAAATGGCGGATCGAGGCCGCCCGCGTCAAATCTCGACTGCTCGCCGTGCGCGCCGCATCGCTCCAAACCGCGGCCAAAACACAAAAGGAACTGATCGAAGCCGCAAAACGCGAACTCGTCCTCGTCGAACGCAAGATATCCATCGCCCGTGCCCATACCCGCTTCAATGACGAAGACCTCGCCAAGGTCGATGACCTCGCGTCGAAACGCAAGAAGGCCCTGCACAAGGAAATCGATGAATTTTCGAGAAAACTCAAATCCGCAATCACGGCTCGCACCCAGGCCCAAGCGGCTCTGGACTCGCTCAACGCCGCGGACCAGCAGCCCGCTGCCGATGCTCTCACGCTTGCAAAGTTGCGCCTCGAAGTGGCCGAAAGTCGCGTCGATACCATGCAATTCATCGTCGAGGGACTCGAAAGCGTCATCCAGTTGGAAAACATCGTTGTCGACGCCTATCGGACGCGCCGCGCGATTCTTGAAGCCGCACGCCCTGCGGACCGCGCCACCGCTCTCCAATCCCTCGGAGACTCCATCACCAGACTCAAGACATGGGAGAACGTGTTGCGCAACGAAATCGCCGGCACCAGCGCGATCCTCAGCCAGCAGGAGTCGCGTGCCGCCGCCCTGGATTCCGGTGATCCGCAATTTCCCCTGCTCAACGAGCAGCGCGCCACCACTCATGAAAAGCTCAGCCTGTTGCAGCGCGTCCAGCAGACGGTCATCGCCCAGCGCAAGCTGCTCCGCCGGTGGGAAGTCGAATACACCCCGGATGAGAAACAACTGGGTGTTTTCGCCCGGGTCAACGCGTTGCTCGCCGCCACCTCCGGGGCCGTCTCCAAAATCTGGGCTCTCGAACTGATGAGCTTCGAGAGAAAAGTCGAAATGGACGGGCAGACGATCACCGGCAGGGTGCCCGTCACGCTCGGGCAGGTGCTGCGCGCACTCCTGTTTTTCCTGATTGGCTATTGGATCATCGCGCGCTTCACCAACCGCATCGAGAGAGTCCTTGTCGGCCGCCGTCACATCGCCGAGGCCCAGGCCCGGACGCTGCGCAATTGGGCGATGATTTTCGCGGGGGTCTTTCTGGCGATCGGCACGTTGTCTTTCCTCAAGATCCCTCTAACTGTTTTCGCCTTCTTCGGCGGCGCGCTCGCCATCGGCCTCGGCTTCGGAACGCAGACGCTCATCAAGAACTTCATCAGCGGCATCATCGTGCTGGTCGAACGCAAGGTCCGCGTCGGCGACACCCTGGATGTCGACGGCATCGTCGGGACCGTCACCGAGGTCAACACCCGCTCGTCGGTGATCCGTGGCCCCGATGATGTGGAAACGATGATTCCCAATTCGCTCTTCCTCGAAAACCGGGTTACCAACTGGACGCTTTCCAGCCCCAAGGTCCGTCGCAGCATCCGCGTGGGCGTCGCCTACGGCACCGTCCCGCAGACGGTGATCGGGGCTTTGACGGATTCCGCCGCGCGACACGGTTTGGTTTGCAAGGATCCCGCGCCTTTTGCCGTGATGGAGGAATTCGGTGACAACGCGATGATCTTCACGCTATTCTTCTGGATCGAGTTCGGCAAAGGAAACAACCCTGCCATCGTTGCCAGCGACCTCCGCATCATGGTCGAGAAACATCTCCGCGAGCTCGGCATCAACGTGCCCTTCCCGCAGCGCGACATGCATCTCACCACCACCGAACCGATCCAGATCCGGATTGAAAACCCGCAACCCTGAAGCCGGAAAACCATCCCTTGTCCGATCCCCACGATACCCGCTGGATGATGCTCGCCATTTCCGAGGCGCGGAAGGGAGTCGGCCGCACCGCGCCCAATCCGCCGGTCGGCGCGGTGGTGGTCAAGGACGATCTTCTGTTAGGATCCGGCTGGCATCGCGCCGCAGGGCGGCCGCATGCCGAGCGCGAGGCGCTTGCCGCCGCCCTGGCGGGTCACGGCCCGCAGGTGGTCCGCGGTTCGACCGTCTATGTCACCCTCGAGCCCTGCTCCTCGCACGGCCGCACGCCGCCCTGCACCCAGGGTCTGATTGATGCCGGTGTCGCGCGTGTGGTCTATGCCTGTGTGGACCGCAATCCCGCGCACGCCGGCCGTGCCGACGCGCTTCTCCGCGCCGCCGGCATCGAGGTGGTTTCCGGCGTTTGCGAAGCGGAGGCCGCGCCGCTGGTCCGGCCGTTTTTCAAGGTCCGCGAAACCGGCATGCCATGGGTCATTTGGAAAACCGCGATGAGCCTCGACGGCCGCCTGACCCGCCCGCCACAGGAAGGCCGCTGGATCACCGGTGATGCCGCACGCGAGGATGTCCAGGTCCTGCGCTCAACCATCGACGCCATCCTCACCACCGGCGAGACCGTCCGGCGCGATCACCCCGCGCTCACCATCCGCCGGCCGGAATTGTTAGAAGGCCGGCCGCAGCCGTGGCGCGTCATTTTCACCGACAAGCCCGGAACCCTGCCGCGCGACGCACCCTTGTTCCGCGACGCCTCGCGCGACCGCACCCTGATCCGCCCGCGCCACGATCCCGCAGCCACACTGCGCGCGCTGGCTGCCGAACAGGGAGTTCTCAGCGCCATGACGGAAGCCGGCGGCATTTTCTCCGCCGCCCTGTTCGAGGCCGGGTTGGTGGATGAGGTCGTCATTTACTTCGCGCCGCTCCTTTGCGGCGGCCCCCATCCCGCCCTCGCCGGGCCGGGGTTGCCCCGGGCTCTTTCCCTGACCCACACGGAGTTTGTCCGCATCGGCGACGATATCCGCCTCCGCGCCCTTGTTGTGAAATGAGATCCTCGCGGCAAATATGTTCAAATGAACATATTTGTTTGACGTCCGCCCGGTTGCGGATCGACCGTTCCGGCTGTGGACCTCCCCCTGACCGCATTGTTTGCCGATTGCGACTCGTTTTTCGCCTCGGTCGAACAACATCTGGATCCCGCATTGCGCGGCCGTCCCGTTGGTGTGGCTCCGGTCATGGCGGAGAGTTCCTGCTGCATCGCCGCCAGTTACGAAGCCAAGGCGCACGGTGTGAAAACCGGCACGCGCATCAGCGACGCGCGCGTCCTTTGCCCGGGCATCGCCATCGTCGAGTCCAAGCCCGCCGAATACATCCGCCTCCACCACCGGATCGTCGAGGCGATTGAGGATTGCATCCATGTCGAGGCCGTCCTGAGCATCGATGAAATGTGGGCCTGGCTTCCCTACAACCTCCGCGAGGCCGCAACCGTGGAAACCATCGGCCGGAAGATCAAGGAAACCGTCTCCCGCGAGGTCTCTCCCGTCATCAGGGTCAGCATCGGAGCCGGGCCTAACAGGTTTCTCGCCAAGATGGCCAGCAAGATGCGCAAGCCCGACGGGCTGTTCATCATTGAGGCATGCGACCTTCCGCAAGTCCTTTATCCGCTCGAATTGCGCGACCTGACAGGAATCGCGCGCAACATGGAGGTGCGTTTGCACGCCGCGGGCATCCACAGCGTGCGCGGTTTGTGTGCCGCTCCCAAGTCCGTGCTGCGCGGCGTGTGGGGCGGCGTGGCCGGCGACCGGTTCTGGCACCTGTTGCGCGGCGATGAAATCCCGGAACTGGTTTCCGCCCGCAAGTCGATCGGTCACAGCCATGTGTTGCCGCCGGACAGCCGTCCGCCCGACCGTGCCTGGCCGGTGCTTTGCAAGCTGCTGCACAAGGCGTGCGAGAGGCTGCGTGCGCACGGGTTGCTTGCCGGATCACTGACCCTGCAGCTTGCGTTTCTCCGGGGGGATTCATGGGCTGCGGAAGTCCACACAGCCGAATCCGATTCCACGCTCGAATGGATGCACCGCCTGAGCCGCCTCTGGCACGACCGTCCTGATCCACGTTGCCATCTGCTCAAGGTGGCGGTGGTGCTTTCCAGACTTTGCGAACACGGCAATCACACGCCGCAGTTGTTCCAGACCGATGATGATCCGATCGGGCTTGATCGCGAAAAACACCGGCGGTTCGACGCCACGGTCGACCGCCTGCGCGCGCGCTACGGCCGCAAGGTGGTCTTCTTCGGCGGCATTCAGGAAAGCCGCGACACCGCGCCCATGCGCATCAGTTTCACCCATGTTCCGGATCTCAAGGTTGAGAATGACGGTTGAGCCGGCAGCGGCGCGCATTGAAAGTTGTGCGCTCCGGGAGACGTAGTGCGCCTGCCATGAAAAAACTCGCCATTGCCGCTTTGCTCGCTGCGTTTATCACTCCATCGGTCCATGCCGAAACCCCCGCCGAGCGCGAGGCCCGGATGAAATGGTTCAACGAAGCGCGCTTCGGCATGTTCATCCATTGGGGCGTTTATTCGGAGGGCACCGGATATTGGAATGACAAGCCAGCCAACGGCGCCGGCGAATGGCTTCAAAGCAATGCTTCGATCCCCGCTGCGGAATACCGCGAAAAACTCCAAGGCAAGTTCAACCCGGTGAAATACGACCCGGAAGCCTGGGTTCTCGCCGCCAAAAACGCAGGCATGAAATACCTCGTCATCACCTCGAAACACCACGATGGATTCTGCCTGTGGGACTCGAAACTCACCGACTGGGATGTCGCCTCCACACCTTACAAGAAAGACCTGCTCAAGCCGCTTGCCGCCGCCTGTAAAAAACACGGCGTCAGGTTCTGCGTCTATCACTCGATCATGGATTGGTCTCACCCGGATTGGGGCACCAAGACACCATGGCGCGGCAATGCCAACAATCCGAATCCGGACATGGACAAGTTCACCACCTATCTGAAGGGACAACTCGATGAGCTGGTGGAACAATACCAGCCCGGCATCCTGTGGTTCGACGGCGAATGGGAACCCGCATGGACCCATGAGCGAGGCGTGGATCTTTACGACCACCTCCGCAAGGCCGATCCCAAACTCATCATCAACAACCGCGTGGACAAAGGCCGCGCCGGCATGCAGGGCCATACCACCGATCCGAAATTCAAGGGCGATTACGGCACCCCCGAACAGGAAATCCCGGCCACCGGCTTCGGTCCCGGCGTCGCATGGGAATCCTGCATGACCATGAACGACACCTGGGGGTTCAAGAAAGACGACCAAAACTGGAAATCCGCGGAAACCCTGGTGCGCAACCTGATCGATATCACCAGCAAGGGTGGCAACTACCTGCTCAACGTCGGCCCCACCGGCGAAGGCGAAATCCCCGCCGCCTCGCTCGAACGGCTCGCGGCCATCGGCGATTGGATGAAGGTCAACGCGGAATCCATCCACGGCACGACCGCCTCCCTGTTTGCGAAGGTATCATGGGACGGTCGTTCGACCACCCGCCGCAACGCCGCCGGCAGCACCACCCTCTATCTGCATGTTTTCAAATCCCCCGACGGCGGCAAGCTCACCGTGAACTCGCTCAAGAGCCGCCCGGAAAAAGCCAGCGTTCTCGGCCAGGGCAAACCGCTCGCCATCTCGGGCAAGGAAGGCGCGTGGACGATCCAGCTCCCCGACGGACCGGCCGCCCCATTCGCCACCGTGGTCGCCCTGCGGTTCAAGGACCAACCCATAGTGGAATAAGCGCTTCATGAAAACGACCTGGATGGCCGCCGGCCTGCTTCTCACCCTCGGACCGGTCCTCGCGGATGACGGCAAATTGATCTATCAACCGCAAGGCGATGCGATCGTCATCGAAAACGGCACACGCTGGGACAACCGCCCGCTGTATTGCCACGAACGCTTCTCCTTCGTCTGGTCCGGCGAAATGCCATCGCTGAAAGGCGAAATGGGAACCCTCTATGCCGGCATCGGGCGCGGCGAGGCGCGCGTCCCGCTGCACCAGTTCGCCAAACGCATCATGCGCTACCGACCGGGCCGCATGGAGTGGGAATGCAGCGACCCGCGCTTTCCGGATCTCACGGTGAAGTTGTCCGCCACGACGCTTGCCGATGCCAACGGCTTCACCGCGCATATCGAGGTGGCCGGCGCCAAGCCTGGCGACCAGGCGCTGTGGTGCCTGTTCCCGCCATCGTCCGACGCCGGATCGGTCCATCACGCGAAAACCTCGGAGAGGGAATTTTTGTTAGATCGCGAACCGGTGAATCCGCAGGCACAAATCCATGCCGGCCTGTCGCATCCGGCGGCCGAATGGAAAACCCTCGCCTTCGCCGACCGCGAGGATTTTTCCAAAGCCGTCCCCATGGCCGGAGAAAAACTCCAGGGTGCGGGATTCCTCATCGCCGTGCCCGTCACCGATGACGCGCCGCAATCGGTCGCAATGGCGGCCGATGAACCGGACAAGCCCGCCGCGGCCAAGGTGGCCGATGCCGCCAAGGCGTGGCAGCACGCCAAGGCCCGCGCCGAAAGCTTCAGCGCCCGCCTCGTGGTCAACACGCCCGATCCCTATCTGAACGCGGGTGCCGCGGCATCGGTTGCGGCAACGGACGGAACCTTTGTGGACCCCACCTTCGTGCATGGAGGCTCGCAGTGGCGCATGCGCATGCCCGGCTGGCGGACGATGGGCGGTTCCATCCATTACGGCTGGCTCGACCGGATCCAGCGCGCCGTGAACTACTGGGGCAGCCTGCAGGTGAAGGACGCGCCGGAGAAAACCAAGGCGGAATATTCCGCCAACGGCTGCCAGCAGGATGGCAACTCGCGGTTTTTCGGCAAGGGCTTCATCAACTATCCGAACATCCCGCAGGTCTATGAGTTCCAGACCCAGTTTTTCGACGATGCGGTGCGCGCCTGGCGCACCAGCGCCGATCCGCAGTTGGAAAAAACGCTGCTTCCTTTGTTAGAACTGCACCTGGAGCGCGCCAGGGACTGCTTTGATCCCGATGGTGACGGCATCTACGAAAGCTACAACAACACCTGGCCGAACGACTCGATCTGGTTCAACGGCGGCGGCACGCCGGAGCAGTCAGGCTATGTTTATTACGGCCACCGCGCCGCCGCCGACATGTGCCGCCGTGCGGGCGACAAGGCCGGCGAAACACGTCACAAGGCGATGGCCGACAAAATCAAAAAGGCGGTCAACGACCTGTTGTGGATGCCGGAGCAGGGGTACTTCGCCTCCTACGTCGAATCCTCGCACCACAAGCGCCAGATGCCGGATGCGTGGGTCTATGCCCAGCACATTCCGATCGAGACCGGCCTCACCACTCCCGAGCAGGCATGGAAGGCGATGTTCTATACCGAGTGGGCGATGGAACGCTTCAAGCTGCCCTATGGTGAAATGCGCCAGACCTCCAATTTCCTGCCAGGCCAGTGGTCGATCCGCGAACTCTATCACGGCGACAATTTCGGCATGGCGCTCGGCTACTTCCTGGCCGGCCAGGGCGACGACGGCTGGAAGCTGTTCCGTGGCGCGATGATCGAATCGATGTTCGGCGATGGTGTGCCGAAGTCGGGCTACAGCCGCGAGTCCGGCCAGTTCGGCCTGGTCAACCACATCTCGCCCGGCGGCCTCAGCCATCCGAACTGTGCGATTGATTTCATCGACATCATCTCGATGTTTTCCCGCGCGCTCGTGGAAGGACTGTTCGGTTACCGTCCGGACTATCCTAACGGAATCGTCCGGATGGAGCCATCGTTTCCCGCCTCATGGGACCGCGCGTCGATCAAGACCCCGGATTTCGCGTTCGATTTCAAGGACCGGACCTACAAGCTGGCGCTGGTCAGGCCCGCCGCGGTGCGTTTCGGCATCCCTGTCAGGGCCGCCAAGGTCAAGGGCGTCACGGTCAACGGCCAGCCCGCGAAGTTCACCATCGAACCCTGGGCCGGCTACGGCATGCTGCGCGTCGATGTGCCGGAAACCCAGCTCGCCGTGGTCACCATCGACACCGAAGGCCCCGCGGAAACACCTCCGGTGGCAGAGGAGGAAAAGACCGCAGGTGTTCCCGGCCACCACCTGGTACTGAATCACATCGAGGGAGAGGTGCCGCGCTATCAGTTCACAAAGATCCATGTTCCCGCAAAACCGGAAACCCGCCTGTTGCGCGCAGCCCCGGCCGATGCGAAATGGAAGCCGGTTGATATCAGTTCCGCACTCAATGGCGACCTCCGGACGATTTTCAAACAACGCTATGACTCTCCCCGGCCGGACCGGATTTCCATGCGCATCGCCTATGACGGCTGGGGTGCCTGGACCTTCTCCCGTTTCTGGTCGATCAAGACGCCCGAGATATCGATGGAAAACGTTCTGCCAGACAATGCTCAGGCGGGACTCATCAAGGACGGCCACCTGGTCACGCCGCAATACGCGCGCTTCCTCAAGCCGCTCCCGGAAAAGAACATCGCCTTCACCTCGCTGTGGGACAACTGGCCCGACAAGGTCACCGTGCCGGTCGGTGGCAAGGGCGAAGCCGTCTGGCTGCTGGTTTCCGGCAACACCACACCGATGCAGGGCAAGATCGCCAACGCGGTGATTCGTTTCCGCTACACCGATGGAAAGGAAGAAACCCTCGAGATCGTGCCGCCGCGGAATTTCTGGTCGCTGTGCAAATTCGGCAATGTCGACTACAGCTACGATCGCGACGGATTTTCGCTGCCTAAGGAACCACCGGCGATGGTCCAGCTCGGCACCAACTGCCGCGCCATGGTCTATGGCTGGAAACTGCGGCCCGGTGCGACCCTCAAGGAGATCAGCCTCGAAACCCTCTCGCAGGACGTCATCATCGGCCTGATGGGCGTGAGCCTGATGAATCCCTGACTCGTGGATGGCAGTGTCTGCCGGTGCTCTCTCAGTGGCACCGAGGCGGGTGAGATCCGGCGGTGGATGCGCTGCGGATTGGAAGCTTTTGGAACGTCGGTTTTTTACAGCCCGGGGGATCGTCACGGCCTGGATTTCCTTTCCCAACCATGGATTCGCGCGTCGATATGGCGGAATCCTCCTGCCTTCACGCTTGATCCCGCATGTTTCCCGTCCTTTGATGGTCCGCAACCAATCCCCACGGCCATGAAACTTGAAACCCAGTGCCTACACGCCGGATATTCCTCGGATCCGACCACCCATTCCTGCGCGGTGCCTGTTTACCGCACGGCATCGTATGTGTTCGACAGCACCGAGCACGCCGCCAATCTCTTCGCCCTGCGCGAGCTCGGCAACATTTACACCCGCCTGATGAATCCGACCCACGACGTGCTCGAACAGCGCGTCGCCGCCCTCGAGGGCGGGGCCGCAGGGCTGGCCGTCTCGTCGGGAACCTCCGCCATTTTCTATTCGATCATCAATCTGGCCCAGGCCGGCGACAACATCGTTTCCGCGCGCAACCTCTATGGCGGCACCTACACCCAGTTCAAAGACATCCTGCCCGCGCTCGGCATCGAGGTCCGTTTTGTCGATTCCAACCACCCGGAAAACTTCGCGGCTGCCGCGGATGGGAAAACCCGTGCCTTCTTCTGTGAGTCCGTCTCGAATCCCGCCCTTGAAATCTCGGACATCGAGGCCATCGCCCGCAGCGCCCATCGCATCGGCCTGCCACTCATTGTCGATTCGACGTTTTCCACGCCCTATCTCACCCGCCCCATCGCCTACGGCGCGGACATCGTCGTCCACTCGCTGACCAAGTGGCTCGGCGGCCATGGCACCGGCATCGGCGGTATCGTCATTGATGCCGGAACCTTCAACTGGGCGGGCGGCAAACACCCGCTTTTCGACCAAGCGGACCCGTCTTATCACGGCCTGCGCTGGGGGCACGACCTGCCGGCACCGTTGGCACCGCTCGCATACATCCTGCGCATGCGTACCGGACCGCTCCGCAACCTCGGTGCCTGCCTCTCGCCCGACAACGCCTGGATCGCCCTGCAAGGGATTGAAACCCTGCCCCTGCGCATGGAGCGGCATTGCGAGAATGCCCTCGCCACCGCCAAATATCTGCAGAACCATCCCGCCGTCGAGTGGGTCCGCTTCCCGGCCCTCCCCGGCGACCCGCAAAACGCCCTCAACGAAAAATACCTTCGCGGCAAGGGCGGCTCCATGGTCGTCTTCGGCATCAAGGGCGGTGCCGCCGCCGGTGCCAAATTCATCGACTCGCTCGAACTTTTCAAACACCTTGCCAACGTCGGCGACGCTAAATCATTGGCCATCCACCCCGCCACCACCACCCACTCCCAACTCAACGAGGAACAACAACGCGCCGCCGGTATCCCGCCGGAACTCATCCGCCTTTCGATCGGCATCGAACACATCGACGACATCCTCGGCGATCTCGACCAAGCCCTCGCCGCCGCCACCCGCTGATCCCCGGTTGTCCCTCCATTCCCGATTCCAAAACCACCTTTCCGCGATCCACCGCTAGTGCTTCATCTTTCACCCACCCCCATCACTCTGTGGATCGGCATCATTGCGTTGATCGTCGTGGGGGTGTTGTCATGGACCAGTTGGAAACGCAGCCCGCATCGCAGGCGTGCCGCAGCGCTCGAATCCCTGCGGATCCTCGCCACCGTGGTGGTTGTGATCCTGCTCTGGCAGCCCGAGTGGCGCACCACGATCCACCCGGACACCAAACCACGCATCGCCATGCTGTGGGACGATTCCAAGTCGATGACCACCATCGATGCCCAACTGCCGCCGGTGCTTTCCAACAGCTCGGACATTGTTTCCCGCAAGGACTGGGTGAAAAAAGCCCTCGCCTCCGATTTGTGGAAGCCGCTTGAGGCAAATGGTGCCAACGAGGTGGAAACCCTCGCCTTTGCCACGCCCGACCCGGAAAACCCGGCGCTCTCCGGCACCGACCTCGATGTTCCGCTCTCGGAACTTCTCGAAACCCAGAGCAACCTCCGTGCCGTCATCCTGTTCAGTGATGGAGATTACAACCTCGGCCAGCCACCGGTTGCCGCCGCCCAGAAGCTGCGTTTGCGGGGCGTCCCATTGTTTCCGATCCCGGTCGGCAGTGAAACCCGCCTACCCGATCTCGACCTGTTATCGGTCTCCGCCCCCACCTACGGCATCATCGGCGAGAATGTGCAGATTCCCTTCACCATCCGTTCGTCACTCGACCGCCAGGTCCGCACGATCATCCGCCTGCGCGACGAGTCAGGCCGCGAGCAAACCAAGGACCTCGTCCTGCCGCCCAACTCGGAAACATACGATTCGATCCTCTGGCGCATCGAAAAGGAAGGCTCGTCCACCCTCGAACTCTCGCTGCCCGTGGCCGATGGCGAGCTGATCGCGGCCAACAACACCAGCTCTTTCACCATCGCCGGCCGCCCGGAGAAAATCCGTGTGCTGGTCATCGAGAGCCTGCCGCGCTGGGAATACCGCTTCCTGCGCAACGCTCTCTCCCGTGACCCCGGCGTCGAGCTTTCCTGCCTGTTGTTCCATCCCGCGCTCGGCCCGGGTGGCGGCAAGGATTACATCGACGCCTTCCCGGAAAAACTCGAGGACCTCGCCAAATACGACGTCATTTTCATCGGTGATGTCGGCATCGGCAAGGACCAGCTCACCAAGGAACAGTGCGCGCTCATCCGCGGACTGGTGGAAAACCAGGCGTCCGGCGTGATCTTCATGCCCGGATCCCAGGGCAACCAGATGTCGTTGTTGGAAACCGAACTGTCCGACCTCATCCCGGTGATTGTCGATGAGGACAAGCCCGCCGGTTTTGCGGAATCGATCGCCGCTCCGCTCACACTCACCACCGAAGGCCGCGGCTCGCTGCTCACCATGCTCGGCAACAACGAGCGGGAAAACCCGGAGATCTGGCGCAGGCTGCCCGGGTTCTACTGGCATGCGCCGGTGATCAAGGCGAAGGGCGGGTCCCAGGTGCTGGCCGTCCATGGCAATCGCCGCGGCAAGTTCGGCCCGGTGCCGCTGTTGGTCACCAAGCCCGCCGGCAGCGGCAAGGTGCTCTTCATGGGCATCGACTCCGCATGGCGCTGGCGCCGTGGCGTCGAGGATCTCTATCACTACCGCTTCTGGGGCCAGGTCGCGCGCTGGATGTCCTATCAGCGCAACATGGCCGCCGGCCAGCGTGTGCGCTTGTTCTTCAACCCAGAGCGACCGGAGCCGGGCGACACCGTGACCCTCAACGCCAACGCCTTCGATGCGAACGGCGCACCTCTCGAAAAAGGCAGTGTCTCGGTCGATCTCACCTCGCCGGACGGCCGCACCCAGCGGATCGAACTCCAGAAAAACGAAAGCGCCTGGGGTGCCTACAACGGCCGCTTCAAGGTGGATCTCCCGGGACCGTGGAAACTCCGCGCCGTGGCCAGCGACGCCGAGGACAAGCCACTGGAAACCACGTTGCTCGCCCAAGGTGCCGAAATCGAAAAATCCGGCCAACCGGCCCGCCCGGAGGTATTGGAGGAAATGGCGCGCGTTTCGCGCGGCCGGGTGATCCAGCCCGCCCAGCTCGCCGAACTGGTGAAGGAGATCAACGCGCTGCCCGAGCCGCGCCCGCTGGAATCCCGCATCCCGCTCTGGTCGCACTGGGGCACCCTCGCCTTCCTGATCCTCACCTTGGGAATCTTCTGGGCCGGCCGCAAGCTCAGCGGGGTTTTCTAACGGGTGGTGTTTTCCGCCGGGATCTGGTGGGATGTTTTTCGCGGCGACAAGGAAATGATGAACGCGGAACCCACCATCCACAAATTTTACAACCAGGACGAGGCCTGCCTGTTTCTGAGCCGGATGCGCGCCGAGGGGCACCGCGCGTATCTGCTGGACCAGGGAACCGGCTGGCTGTGGGGGCCGATCGCCGTCGGCGGCATCCGGGTCGCTGTGTATGAACTTACGGAGGAGGAACAGGAAATCGAAGTCCCTCCCGCCACCAAACCCTTGCGGAACATTTTTCCCGAATGGGTGGGCATGCTGGCCCTCGCCTTTGTCGCCACGGCTATCGCGGCCTTGGTGATCCTGGTGCTGCGAGCGGCGGAGTCGGGGGACTTTCCTGTGGCCGGAATCGTGACATTCATCCTGCTCTATCTGGTCTCGCCAGCCGCGCTCGCGCTGTTGCTGATGCCGGCGATTCTCTACGGTGTGAAGTCGTTGCGTTCTCCAGAGTCACCCCTTGGCATGTTCCTGCGCCTGTTGGTATGGATCTACATCATACTCTGGTTTGCGATGCTTGCCTTCCAACTCGTTCTCGTTGTCAGCGATCTCATCTCACCGGGTGATCCGGACAGCGGGTCCCTGATGCCCCTGTAACCCCCCCTCAAAAACATGAACCACGTCGAGCGATTCCGGGCCGTGATGAATTTCCAGCCGGTGGACCGCCTGCCGCGCTGGGAGTGGGCGATGTGGTGGGACAAAACGATCGAGCGCTGGCATGGCGAGGGACTTCCGGCCGGACTGCATTTCAGCCAGGTGTATGACATCGCCAGGTATTTCGGGCTCGATCCCTATCAGCAGTTCTGGTTCAGCACCACCGATGCCACGATCGAGGCCACGCAACATCATGTGGAAGGCGTCGTTTCCAACATGGACGACTACCTGCGCATCCGGCCGAACCTGTTTCCCGACCACGGCGCGTCGATCCGGGGAATGGCCCCGTGGGCGGACCTCCAACGGCGCGGCGAGGCCGTCGTCTGGGCCACGATCGAGGGGTTCTTCTGGTTTCCGCGCACCCTGATGGGCTTCGAAAAAATGATGTATGCCTACGAGGACGAACCGGAACTGCTCCACACGATCAACGAGGACCTGCTGGAATTCAATTTCCGGCTGCTGGACGGCATGCTCGACGTCTGCGTGCCGACGTTCATGACCATCGCCGAGGACATGTCCTACAACTTCGGGCCGATGATCTCCAAGCGCACCTTCGATGAGTTTGTCGCGCCTTATTACCGCCGCTTGGTGCCGCGCCTGCAAGAGCACAACATTCCGCTGATCATGGATACCGACGGCGATGTGACGATGATGATCCCGTGGCTCAAGGAACTGGACATCTCCGGCGTGTTGCCGCTGGAACGCCAGGCCGGCGTGGACGGAATGAAACTCCGGGAGGCTCATCCGGATTTCATGTTCATCGGGCATTTCGATAAAATGACCATGAACCAGGGCGAGGCGGCCATGCGCGCCGAATTCGAACGCCTTGTCCCGCTGATGAAATCCGGCGGCTTCATTCCGAGCGTCGATCACCAGACGCCACCAGGCGTCTCGATGGAGCAATACCGCTGCTACCTCCGGCTGCTGGAAGAATACACACGCGTCTGAGTCCCAACCGCAAGGCCATGAATCAAAACATCGCGTGGGGTGATTTTAAAGCTTCTCCGGCATTTCATGATGCCGAATTTCATCCTAGCGAGAAGCCTCTTGTTCTGCCATAGTCTTCCCACAATGCAAAAAATCGTGTCCAAAAAAACTCTTTCCGAGTGGAAAAAGCGGGACAGTCCATGGAGTGGACGCAGCTATTTGGAACGCCTTGCTGCCGCCACGGAAATCAGCCAATCTGCAGCCCAAGATGACACCTCTCAACAAGGATTTCCTCGAGTTCATCGCATTACTCGAAAAGGAACGCGTTGAATACCTGGTTGTTGGCGGGTATGCCGTCGCCATTCACGGGTTCCCCCGCTACACGGGTGACATTGATTTTTTCGTAGCCTTGGATTCTGGTAATGCGGAGAAACCACTGCGGGTGTTCGCCGCTTTTGGTTTCGGCGATATGGGCCTGAGTGAAGAAGACTTCCTGCTCGAGGATTTTGAAGTCGAGATCGGACGCGAACCGCGAAAAATCCAGGTGCTTACCGGCATCGACGGAGTAAAGTTCGCAGAGTGCCTGGCACATCGAGTGATTGTGGAATACGAGGGGATAAACATACCGTTCATCGGCAAGCAGGATCTCATTCGCAACAAGTTGGCGGCGGGAAGACCGAAAGACCGCCTCGATGTGGAGGAGATCACCGACAAGGAATGAAGTTTTCACTTCACAAAAAATGGTGATTGTTCAAATCCAATTATCTAATATCAAATCTCTAATTTATTTTCCAACCATGAAACCACTGCTGTTGTTTGCTGCCGTTGCCTCTCTGGTTATGCCATCCGCCCATGCCGCTCCGGTTTACATCGGAACCGGTGCGGATGGCATCTACCTCGCGGACTTTGATCCGGAAAAGGGCACGCTCACCGAACCCAAACTCGCGGCACCTTACCCGTCCCCGGGTTTCCTCGCGCTTCATCCCGCAAAGCCCGTTCTTTACTCGATCGGCGGAGACCACACGGTCGCCGCATTCGCCATTGGCAAGGATCACGCGCTCACCCGCATCGGCAAGGCATCCTGCGGCGGCAGCGGCCCATGCCACCTGGCCGTCGATGCCACCGGCCGGGCACTCGCCGTCGCAAACTACGGCGACGGCTCGTTCGTCACCATCCGCCTCGATGAGGACGGCAAACCCGGTGAAACGGCCGGCCTTGTCAGGAACACCGGTTCGGGTCCTAACAAACAGCGCCAGAATGCCGCGCACACCCACGGTGTTTATTTCGACAAGGCCAACCGCTTCCTGTTTGTGCCGGATCTCGGCATCGACAAGGTGGTCATCCACAGGTTCGATGCGGCGACATCCGGGTTGTCGCCAAACGACCCCGCGGACATGGTTTCACCGCCCGGTGGCGGTCCGCGCCACATGGCCTTCTCTCCGGATGAAAAGCACGCCTACGTCATCAACGAACTCACCAACACCGTCAGTGTCGCGGAATTCGATGCGGCGAAGGGCGCGCTCAAGCCCATCCAGGAAATCGCCACCCTGCCGGATGGATTTTCCAATCCCAACACGACGGCCGAAATCGAGGTTCATCCCAACGGTAAATTCGTCTACGGTTCGAACCGCGGCCACGATTCCATCGTCGTTTACAAGCGCGATCCCAAAACCGGCCGGCTCACCTTCATCCAGCACGCGCCATGCGGCGGCAAGACGCCCCGCCATTTCAAGATCGATCCGTCGGGCAAATGGCTGGTCTGCGGCCACCAGGACAGCGGCACCCTCTCCATCCTCAGCCTTGATCCCGCCACCGGCAGACTCGGCGAACCGAAAAACACGGTCTCCGCCCCCAAGCCGATCTGCATCCTGTTTCGTTAGGCCGGTTCCCGGAGTGGCGCGTTCCGGCCCTTCGGTTTTCCCCTGGCTTGTGCCGGCTGCGAGGCCGCGCTGCCAGTCTGCGTGCGCGCTTTCACCTTGCTCGCTTGCAACAGAGCGGAGACCACGTGAAATCATTCCCTCCAAGGATTGAGCGTCTTCACGTCCGCTGGGAAATCGGCGGTGTTGCGCGTGACCACGGTGAGCTGATGTTCCAGAGCGGTCGCGGCAATGAGACTGTCCATGACGTCCATGTTGAGGCTTTTGCCCTCGTGTTTGGCATAGAGTTTTCCCCAGGACTTCAGGGTCGGCATATCCAGCCCCAGGATTTGTTCGGCAAAGTCGCATTCCAATCCCTCCGCCCAATGGAAAAGCGCCCGTTTCCGTTTGCCTTCCGGCAAGCGATGCAGCCCTTTCCAAATTTCACCCATGGAAACACAGGAGATGAAACAGTCGTGGGCATGGCTTTCGATCCATGCCAATACAGCCGACTCAGGATGCCTGGCGGTGGCTTCACAAACGACATTGGTATCCAACAGGTATTTCATTCTCCATCACTCGAAGCTGATGTTTCGCGCCACCTGTTTCGGGCGCTTGCCCAACACGGGGGTCAGATCCTCGGGACAAGCCTTCAGTGCGGCGGCCAACGACTTTCTGGGTTTCAGACTACGCTGATATTCTTCTGCCGAGATCACAACCACGGTCGGCCTTCCATGTTTGGTTACGATCTGCGCGCCCTTTGAAATCACTGTTTCCACCAGCTCGCTAAAGTGGCTCTTTGCCTCCTGCAATTGCCATGTTCGTGATTTCATGCGTCGACGCTATTCGCAAGGGGTTCCAAGGCTGGGGAAATTCCTCTTTGGTTCCAGTCCCCGAGCCGCACGCATTCCGCTTGTTCCGGTGGATCACTCGGGACCATGCTTGCAGCATGAAATTCGGAATCATCGGCACCGGCATGATCGCCGGCATTCATGCCCGCGCGATTGCGGAGCTACCCGGCTGCTCCCTGCACTCGGTCTTCAACCACCGGCCGGAAAAGGCGCGTGCCTTCGCCGCCGCTCACCATGCCCATGCCCATGACGCCCTCGCGGCTTTCCTCGCCGATCCCGATCTGGAGGTGGTCACGGTTTGCACACCATCCGGCGCGCACTTCGGGCCGGCGCTCGCCGCGCTCCAGGCCGGGAAACACGTGATCGTCGAGAAACCGCTCGAAGTCACCACCGCACGCGTCGATGCGCTGATCGCCGCCGCTTCCGCCAGCGGCAAAAAACTGGCTTCCGTTCTCAACCGCCGCTTCACCCCGGCGATGGAGGCATTCAAGTCCGCCGTCGATCAGGAACGTTTCGGCCGGCTCGCCTCCGCCTCCTGCCATGTCAAATGGTTCAGGGACCAGGCCTATTACGACTCCGCCCCGTGGCGTGGCACCATTTCGTTAGATGGCGGCGGCGCCTTGATGAACCAGGCGATCCATGCGATTGACGCGCTGCTTCATCTGGCCGGTCCGGTCCGTTGGGTCCAGGCGACCACCGCCTGTCTCGCACACGAGCGGATCGAGGTCGAGGATCATGGCGTCGCGATGCTGGAGTTTGAAAACGGCGCGCGCGGGGTGATCGAGGGGTCGACTTGCTGCTGGTCCGCCGCAGGACATCCGGTGCGCATCCAGCTTGCCGGCACGGAAGGCTCGGTGTTCCTTGCGGACGAATCGTTCGAAGTCTGGGATTTTGCCAAACCGCTGGCGATGGACGCGGATGTCCGCCGTTCGATGATGAAGGGCGATGGGGGAGGGCTCGGAGCCAACAACCCGTCGGCGATCGGCCATCACCAGCACCTGCGGAATTTCCAGGATTTCATCGATTCCATCCGGGATGACAGGGAACCCGCGACCTCCGCACGCCAGGCCCGCGCGGCGGTCGCGCTCATCGAGGCGATCTATCAGAGCGCGCGCGAAAATGGCGCACGCGTTTTTCCCCGGAGAACCGCCTCGGAAAGCGTGGATGAAAGCTCAGACTGAAAACCGTGCTTCTTGTCTGTTTTCAGGTTAACACCACCCGGAATTCACAAGATTCCACGCGTTCAAGGTGCGGCAGGGACTCCCAGCATGTGTGTCTTGAACCGCTTGTCTTTGGAGTGGTCCGCGTAGGGTGATTTCACAAAGGTCGTGGAGAATTTTTTCAGATAGGCGGCCCATTGTTCCTGGGTGGTGATTTTCCCCTGGCCTTCCCAACCGAAACCGGCGAACCAGCGGATGTGGCCGTTCTTGTCGGTTCTGGCGAGGCACAACGACTGCGATTTGCCGGCGGCGTCGCGGTAATCCTCCATCTTCACGACCCGCTTGGGATCGATCACGACCGCCGTGCCTACTCCCAGACCGGCTAGCTTTTCCCATAGCAGCACCGTGCCGGACTTCGGCGTGAAAACCGGCTTGGCACCATCCGACTGGTGCGCCAGCCCGATCGCCACATCCAGTTCCGCAGGCTTGCCGTCCAGTGTGAAAAGCGAATCGCATTGGAAAAGATGCTGGCCCATGATCAGCGTGATCCGCTTGGTTTCGCGCAACACATTGCCGTCGAGTTCGCTGGCGTAATGGAGATCGAACACCAGTTCCTCCGGTGTGGTGCGGACGACGCGCTGGGAAACGAAGGTGTCCGAGTTGTGCAGCTGGCCATCTTTCCACACGGAGATGCCGCCGCAGCCGCGGGTGTCTCCCACCTTGTAAATGTCCAACCCTTCTCCCTGATCATCGTGATAGGGCTTGTTGATGTTGCCATAGGGCAGCTTGATGAGGTCCTCCATGTACCACTTGTCAACAATCGGATACGGAACCCGCTTGAACCAGCAGTCGATGCCGCTGTCTTCCTCCCCCGGACGCAACGCCGGGCCGTATGCGCGGAAGGCGACGAGATCGTTTTCCCAGGCGAAGTCATCCGAACGCTCCGGCACGAATCGGCCATAGGCACGCGGAGCGGCCGGCATGAATTCCTTGGGCAGCTTCACGCCCTTGTAGGAGACCACATTCTGGCGGCGCTTGGAGGGATCCAACAGCCTGACGATTTCCGATCCCGCGAGCAGGAACGCGCCGGTGCCATAGACCTCGGTGGACTCCGCCGTGGTGGCCATGTTGTCAGGAGCCTCGCCGATTTTCTGCACAAATCCGAGCATGCCGGTGGGCTGGATGTTTTTCGCCAGCGCCTGGTATCCCTTGATCACGGCGGGCCTGAAAGTCGTTTCCGGCAGCAACCCGCGATTGAGACCCCATGCCATGCCCATCACGAAAAACGACGAGCCGGACGATTCTCCCTTCGGATCCTGCGGATCCAACAGGCTGGTGCGCCACAGGCCGTCGGCATTCTGGAGTTTGACCAACGCATACATCATGTCGTGATAGAGACCGAGGTAGCGCTCGCGTGACGGATGATCCTCGGGGAGAAAATCGAGCACTGCGGTCAGGCCGCCGACCACCCAGCCGTTGCCGCGCGACCAGAAGACATTCTTTCCCGTGTGGGATCTGGATTTGAAATAACGGTTGTCACGATAGTAAAGATGGTGCGTCGGATCATAAAGCATGTCGGTGGTTGTCCACCATTCGCGGTCCGCCCATTCAAGGTAGCGCGGATCCCCGGTGATCCTCGAGAGATGGGCCCACACGGCGGGGGACATGAACAGCGCGTCGCACCAACACCAGGTGAAGGAGCCGCCGGAAATGGTCTTGGGTGATTGTTTCGACAGTTCGGCAAACAGTTTGTTGAAATGGGCGATGCCGGGTTTGATCTTCGCCGGATCGTGATCCAGCTCATGGAGGTTGAGCCATGCCTGCAGCACCGCGTGGTCGTCCGCGTGGGTCAGCTTCGGTCCCGGCCCGTAAGACAGCTTCTTGCCGAAGCCATCCACGGCTTCCAGATACTTCGCGTCCCCGGAAACCTGGTGGAGGCTTTCCAGCCCCATGAAATAAGGGGCCTGTGTCCAATCATGAATCGGGTGGCTGGAGGGATTCGCAATCTGCCAGTCCGCGACCCGTTTCATATCGGCGATGATGTCCGCAGGCTTCGGGTCGGCGGCCCGGATGGTGACGGATGTGAGTGCGAGCAGGAGCGGGACGACGAATCGCGTCAAAGGGGATTTGAAGGTTTTGGCTTTCATGATGGCGTGCGGGGTTGATGGGTGGAAATCGGATAATCCGGTTGCATTGGAACCGTTGCGGGGCGCACAATCCCGGCATTCCCAGATCACTGCGCGTGACCATAGTGGCCGCCGCCAGCATCTGCAAAGTCAAAAAGATCTATCATGGAAACACGACTCATGCCATCACCCCGTGAGGCCGCCATCCTCGATTCCGCCGAACTTCGTGAAGCTTTCCTAATCGGCAATTTGTTCGTTCCGGGAGAAATCCCGATGGTTCTCACCGATCTCGACCGCGCCATCACTGGCACCGCGATTCCGACGTCGGATCCGCTCGTCCTTGGCAACGACGACGCGCTCAAGGCGGATTTTTTCTGCCAGCGACGCGAAATGGGTGTGCTCAATATCGGCGGCGCGGGAACCATCACTGTGGATGGCATCAGTTATCAGATGGATGCGCACGACTGCCTCTACATCGGCCGTGGCAGCCGGGAAATCCGTTTTGAAAGCGCCGATGCCGGGAATCCCGCGGTGTTTTATTTTGTGAGCTACCCGGCCCATGCCGCGCATCCCGTCACCAAAGCCACGCGTGCCGACGCCAACCGGGTCGAGCTCGGTTCGCCGGCGGAAGCGAACGAGCGCACCATTTTCCAATATATCCACGAAAACGGCATCCAAAGCTGCCAGCTTGTTTTCGGCTTTACCGAATTCAAGCCCGGCGGCGTTTGGAACACCATGCCCTGCCACACCCATGGACGACGCAGCGAGGTTTATTGTTACTTCGATGTGCCCCCAGGCCACCGGGTTCTCCACATCATGGGTCAGCCTCAGGAAACCCGGCCGCTGTGGGTGGCGGACCGCCAGATCGTGCTCTCGCCGCCGTGGTCCGTCCATTGCGGGTGCGGCACCGCCAGCTACCGCTTCTGCTGGGCGATGGGCGGCGAAAACCAGGCGTTCACCGATATGGACCGCGTCGAGATTTCCGAGCTCCGTTAGAATCCGGCCATGAATCCATTTGATCTATCCGGAAAAACCGCGTTGGTCACCGGTTGCAAGCGCGGGATCGGTTTTGCCATGGCTCAAGGACTCGCCGAGGCGGGTGCGGACATCATCGGCGTGAGCGCGAGCCTCGAATCCAGCGGCAGCGCCATTGAGAAGGCGGTGACCGCCGCAGGCCGCCGATTCACCGCGTTTCAATGCGACTTCTCGAAGCGTGAGGAAGTGAAATCCTTCGCCACCGAAGTGCTTGCCACGCATGGCACTCCGGACATTCTGGTCAACAATGCGGGCACGATCAAACGCAGCCCCGCAGCCGTGCACCCGGACGATTTCTGGTTCGAAGTCATCGAAGTCAACCTCAACGCCCAGTTCCTGCTCAGCCGGGCGATCGGCGCGAAAATGATCGAGCGCGGCAGCGGCAAAATCATCTTCACCGCCTCGCTTCTCACTTTTCAAGGCGGTATCACGGTGCCCGGTTACGCGGCGTCAAAAGGCGGCATCGGCCAGCTCACCAAGGCGCTTTCCAATGAGTGGGCAGCGAAGGGCGTCAACGTCAATGCCATCGCCCCGGGTTATGTTTCCACCGACAACACCGAGGCCCTGCGTGAAGACCCGATCCGCAGCCAACAGATCCTCGCCCGCATCCCCGCCGGCCGCTGGGGCGAACCGGATGACTTTGTCGGCCCTGTCGTCTTCCTCGCCAGCGAGGCGTCGCGATACGTCCACGGCGAAATCCTCGTCGTCGATGGTGGCTGGATGGGCCGCTGAGGTATGTCTAGCGATGGTCACAGACCGGCGCGGGTCGTCAGCGCGGAGCGCTGGAAAAATCGCGCAGGAGCTCCTTGATCTCGGCTTGTCGGTCAGGTGGAGCGTTTTCCAAAATCATCTTGGCCGCCCGCGCGTTTCCTTTCAGATGTGTTAGCACCCAGTCCAGCGCCGCAGCCGGATCGCGCTGCGCCCACTTGGCTCCGTGGTCTTTGAAAAACTGTTCCGCAGCGTCTGGTGTGCCGCTGTTCTCGGCCAACTCGCGCGAGATTTCCATCAATCCTTCGAAAGAGGAGCCTTTGTCGGAATGGAAACCCGCTTCGACCAACTCGTGTCGCAGGGCGGAAGGTGCTTCTTGCCAGACGGACTGCGCAAGTGCGAGGTGGTCGGCTGAAGACCAGCTTGCCAAGGATGTCAGATAAACCGCCAGCAACCAGGTTTGCGTGTCCGATGCAGGCAGTGAGAGCAGCAGGTCCAGCACGGGCTTGGGGGATTCGTAGTTTGTAAACGAGAGCCGGGTGGATTTTTCTGAGAAAAGACCGATTTGTTCTTTTAGCAGTTTGCCCGCGCGCCGTGGGTTGGTCTGACATAGGGTTTCGAGCGTGATGATCAGGGATTGTTGCCGCATAGGGATATCCGGGATTTTCGGGACCGCAGCGAGGGCCGCTTCCATGTTTTGCCTGGCCCATGCTTCAAAAAGAATCGGGGTTGCGAAGGATTCGCCCGACTCACTGATGAGCCATGCGAACATTTCTTCCGGCGTGTGTTCGGCCCAGCGCATGCAGTAGTCGATGCGCGGGCCGATACTGGAGATCATGCCGCCGATCTCGTCCAGGGCTTCTGCGCTGAAGGAATCAGCGTCATCCTTTTGAAATAAAGCCGTGCGATTCAGACCCTCGAGAATGCTGGTGATGCCCGGCACGGATGATGGCTTGTCGCCCTCAACCAGATGATGGCCGATCCATGCGAGAACCGCTCCGATAAGCAAAACCAGCGGAACGGCAACGATGATGTGGGAGCGTTTCATTGGGATGGGACTTCTGGATTTGAAGACTTGGGTGGATCAAACATCCCGACAACCTTGCGAGCGGGGCCCCTGGTCTCCTCCAGCTTCAGAGTCATTTCATCGAGGCATGTCTCGTGGGTGCTGTCAATGGCTTTGGCGAGCATGACCGGATCCTCGATCAAGGTGGCCAAAGCATCCAAGCCCTGCGGCGAATGGGAATGGCAGGGACCGGTTCCGGGCGGTCCGGAGAATGGCGGGCGAATGAGCGTTCCAACGCGCGCAACAGCGGACGATTCACCGGCTTGATATTCGCAGATCATTCTAACGGTGCGCCCGGAGGTTGGTCCGTGCCGGAGAGGAGCTGGATTTCCACCGGTCCCAGCATGCCGGACGGGACTTCCCGGTTGTACTGTGTTGGCACGCTGCGGTAGTGGTTGGACAGGGTGTTGTAAACCAGCACTTCGATCTGGTTGTCGCCGGGTTTGGCTTGCGCGGTGATGTCGAAGGTCCATGGCGGCGTGAGGCGCGTGCCTGCGGGTTTGCCGTTCACCCGCACCTCCGCGCTGGAAACAACATTGCCGAGATTCAGGATGATTTTTCCAGCCGCCGGGATCCGGACGGTTTTTCGATAGAACGCGCCACCCGAATACATGTTCAATCCGTCATTGGCACCCCAATCGCCGGTCGGCATGAGGCCCTTGCCGCAGTCGAGGCGCAGGTATTCGGGCAGTCCCTCGCCGGCGTAGGCGCCGCGCGCATGTTCGGCGTGGATCAACACCGGCACCGGTTTTGGAAATGCGGACTCCGCTTGGAAGCGGCCGTTCCCTTCGTTTTTGAGCGGTTTGCCATCGGCGGTCACACGGATGGGACCCGGGGCGTCAATCTCAAGCCCGTGGAACCCCGGCGGCGCGGTGAAGCGATAGAGTCCCGCGGGTTTCCCCACTTGTGGCGAGACATCGAAAGGCAGGATCGCCGGGTCCTTCCACCACTTCATCGCCAGCGGCTTGTCTTCAAACACCGGCTTGCCGGATGCCATGGCCGCATCGAGCTTGGGCGGTCCTGTCGGGTGCGTTGCCCACAGGCTTTTCTGATAGGCACCGAGCGACGCGGCCTTCACGCCTTCGCCATCTGCGGACTTCGCGGCCATCCATGTCGCATCCGTTGGCAGTTGGAATTTGTCTGCGGTCAGTTCCGCGATCAATCCTGCCGAATCGCCGGTGTTGTTCGCGTGGATCACGATTTCGTTCCCACCTTTCTTCAGAAACTTCGCGACGTCCCACTCTTGGATGGTTTTCCAGTCGTTGCCGCTGCCGACCTCTTGCTTGTTGATGAAAAGCACATAGCTGTTGTCGCAGGTGACGCGCAGCCGCGCCTTGGCGGGCGGGTTCGCGATCTCAAAGCGTTTGCTGAACCAGCGCTCGGCATTGGCCGGGGTTTCGGGATACCAGATCCAGTGGGCGGCGGGAGAGAAGGGATCCGTGTTCGTCGCGGAATCCGCAGGCCTTGTCTTGGACATCACAAAGTGCCCGCGCCCGGCCTTGTCATAACGGACCAGCAGCGGATTGGATCCCGCACGAAGTGCGGCCGTTTCACGAACCGGCTGCTGGTTGACCCACACCGCCGCAGGGGTCAGGCCGCCGTGGATCATGTGCGCGGTGAGCGGCTTTTCCGCAGGCACCGAGGTCCACAGGTAGTAGCGGTTGCCTCCCGGTTCCGATCCGTAGGTGGTTTCGTTTTTTCCCGGTCCCGGTGCGCCGAGGCAGAGGAAGTCATCGGTCACCCGGCCTTTCAATCCATGATACCCCTGATGGCCGGGATCGCCCGCCTTGCCCCAGCGCCAGGAAAACCCGTAGGGCTGCCAGCGGTATTCCTTGCCGCCTGAAACCACCGGTTTTTCCGGGTCCACCTGTTTTAATCCAACCAGCAGCGATTCATCAAAATCATCCGGCAAGGGGCCGAGTTTCCAGAATTTCGGGCCAAAACCGCAGGCCACCGCGCGCCACGGGCCGTCCGGCGATCCGTTAGGTGCATACTCGAGTTTGCGGATCTCCGGACCGATCAGCGTCTTCGTGGCCGGCCAGTGGAAGTCGCCGAAACGGTTGTCCAACACCGGCTTGAGCTCGAACTCCCAGTCGCCCTCGATGCGCGTCACCACGGCCTTGGGCTCCACGGCAGCCTGCTTCAGGGGCTCGCCTGGGGTGAAGACGAACAGGTGGACCTCCTTGTCCGTTAGAGGAAGCCTGAGGGTGGTCGTCTCCCCGGTTTGGGAAACGATGGGCATGGGCCGGATACTGCCATCCCATGGATTCCAGATCTCGACCTTTCCTGTCGCGCGGAATGTGCATTCGGCGCCTTTGGGTCCGCCGTAAATCATGTACACGTCGCGTCCGCCGATGCGCCGGTGCTGGATGTTGCCGGGCCCCTGATAGTCGCGGGTGAACGACCGCGCCACCAGATCGCGGGCTTCGGCAGGTCCGGCAACGCGGGTTTCCAATTGCGCGACCCGTCCGTCGAGCACCGGGTCCTCGCGGCCCGCGCGGTCGCTGGCGACCGGTGGCGCGCCGACAATGATGACCAGGCCGCCGGCTTTCCGGAACTCCACCGCTTTCTCCACCGTGCTGAACCGCACCGCCCGCATCGCGGGAAGCACCAGGGCGCGATACACCGCGTGGCCGACGTGCAGCTCCCTGCCCACCACTTTGGCGCGCGCCAGCGATTCGAAGTCCATGAAATCGAAGTCGATGCCATTCTGATAGAGAGCCTCGCCGGTGGCGAACGCGGTGTGCACCGAGGCGTCGCCGTCCATGCCGGCTTCCTTGGGAGCCACCGGATACATCACCGCCACATCGCAGCGATGGTGGCCCTGCGACATCAGGTAGCTGAGGCGCTGGACGCAGTCCATGAAACCGCCCATGTGCCGCCAGTACGGCATGCGGAAGTGATTGCATGGTGGCGCCCACTCCCACCATCCGCCCTTGGTGGAATAGTAGAGCCCGTGCAGGGTGAGCAGGTTGAATCCCATCGCGAAGTTCGCGAAGGTGGCGTCCGCGACGTCGGCGCTGCTGGTGTTCCATCCGCTGCTGTAAAATCCTTCCAGCCAGACGCGCGGGCGATCATACAAGTGGGCGATGGATGCGGCGACCTTCGCCTTGATGATGTTTTTTCCGAGTCCTGGCTGGTCCGCACCCGGTCCCTGGTTCCATCTCTGGGTGCGGAAATAATCTCCGAATTCATCGACCTGCATCCCGCGGCCGCCGTGGTCGCAGCCGAAGGTCATGCCGCGCTGCTGGTGCCAGTCGAATAACGGTTTGAAAAAACCCTCTTCCTGCAGGGCGACCATCACATCACTGTAATCGAGGCGGACTTTCGGCGTGCGCGGGCCGATATCGACGAACAATGCGGGCAGTTCCGGCAGCAGGTCGTAGCCCTTGCGTTTTTTGAACTCGGCGGCGAAACGGCGGTTCCACAATTTGCCACCCACGCCGAACTGCAGCTCATCGGAGAAAAAGAAGTTGAGGCCCTTGCCGCCCTCGCCCGGGTTGCGGTCCTCGAAGCGCTGGAAAAACACCTTGATCACCTCGCGGCCGATCTCCGGATCCATCGGGTCGATCGAAAGCGGGCGGGTGATGCTGTGCACCGTGACCACACGCCACAATCCCGGAGGCGCGGTCCACGCGATTTTGCGATCCGCCGACAATGCCATCAGATCCACCCCGGATCCGGTTTCGATCTCCTTTCCATTCCACCGGTAGGCAACCATGGAGACCGCGGTTTCGGGCGCCGGGATTTCATGGCGCAGCTCTCCTTTCAGGTCCCGGACCTCATGTTGCAGCATCGCACCGCGGATCTGTGGATTGTTTGCCAAAACCTCATCCATGTAGGAACCTTGTCCTGCGGTGCCGAGCGTGTAGTCGCTCAAGCTAACAGACATGCCTTTTTTCCTGGCCGTCTGGACGAACCATTGGTTCAGTTTCCACCATTCCTCGGAAAACAACGCGGGTTCGCTGGGAAACGACAGACCGAACGACTGGCCGCCCTTGTCATCGTGCGCATAGTTGATCTGCAATCCGGAGGTGCCCATTCCTGCGAGTTGGTCGATCTGCCATTGCAAGCGCTCTTTCGTCAACTTGTCGCCGAGCCACCAGTAGAATGCCACGTTGCCAAATCCCGGCGGCGGTTTGACAAAACCGGGCAGGGCATCGAGGTCCGGAGTTCTCACGGCCTGGCCGACCGATCCTGCTGGCGGCGGTGCAACTTTCGCCGGGTCGCTGAATGACAAATCGCCGGCATGGGCGCAGGCCAGAAAACCAAGGATCGCACCTGTTCGTGAGAGCATCTTTACCGATGGAATCATGATCCCTGCCTACGTCGACTCCGCGTGGATTCTCCCATCACCCGTGGCCGGCCCGGAACTATCATTTGATTTTCCCCAACACTGCGCCTAAATCCTTGGAATCATGAAACCAACCCCCGTGATTGACCGCCGCCGCTTTGTGCAACTCGGAGCTCTCGCCGCAGGATCCGCCTTCATCACAGGCCGTGCCACCGCCGCGGAAACGACTGCCGCACACGCTCTGGCACCGCTGCCGTATGACTTCGCCGCCCTGGAACCTCACATCGACGCCCGCACCATGGAGATCCACCATGGCAAGCACCACGCCGCGTATGTCGCCGGTCTGAACGCCGCCCTGGCCACCGCTCCGGACCTCGCGAAAACCCCGCTTGAAAAACTGCTGGCCTCGTTGCCAGAGGTCAAGGAGGACACCCTGCGAACCCCGCTCCGCAACCATGGCGGTGGCCACTGGAACCACACGTTTTTCTGGCAAACCCTCGCCCCGGCCGCAAAGTCCGGCAAGCCCGGTGACAAACTCGCCGCCGCCATCAAGGACCAGTTCGGATCGATGGACGATTTCAAAAAGGCTTTCGCCGATGCCGCCGCCAAGCGCTTCGGTTCGGGCTGGGCCTGGCTGGTCCTCGCCGGTGGCAAACTCAAAATCACCAGCACGCCCAACCAGGACAATCCGCTCATGAAGGGCCTGGTGCCGGATGCCGATCTCGGCACGCCGCTGCTCGGGCTGGATGTCTGGGAGCACGCCTACTACCTCCACTATCAGAACCGCCGCCCGGACTACGTCACGGCCTGGTGGAACGTGGTGAACTGGTCGGAAGTCTCACGGCGTTTCGCCGATGCGTCTTGACCCCGCACCCGGGGAAGTTATGCCTTGGCGCATGACTGCTCCCCGACTGTGCTCCATCGCCGCCGTAGTTTCCGGGATTTTTCTAATCGCCACCGCAGGGGCCAAACCCGCGCGTGTGGCGATCCTCGGCGACAGCATCACCTACGCCGGCCCGTGGGTCGTCACGGTGGAGTCCGCCCTGCGTGCCACCCCGGCGTTCGCCGATGCGGAAATCGTCAACTTCGGTCTGGCAAGTGAAACGGTTTCCGGGCTGTCTGAAAACGGCCATGCCGGCGGGGCCTTCCCGCGGCCATGTCTTGACGAACGCCTCGGCCGCGTGCTGCAGGAGTTCAAGCCCAGCCACGTGCTTGCCTGCTATGGCATGAATGACGGTATCTATCAGCCGGAAGACAAGGGCCGCTCCGATGCGTTCCGCAAGGGTGCGGAAAAATTGAAGGCCGACGTGGAAAAGGCCGGCGCGCGCATGGTGTTCATCACGCCGCCCTTGTTCAAGGCGGACAAACCCGGGGAGGACGCCCAGCATTACGACGCCGTGCTCGACAGCTATGCGGACTGGCTGAACGGCCGCGCCAAGGCGGGTTGGCAGGTCATCGACATCCGGCCGCACCTGAAGCAATCCGTCGCCAGGGAGAAAAAAACCAACCCGGCGTTTGTCTACGCGGGTGATGGCATCCACCCCGGTGATGCAGGTCATCGCTTCATCGCCGACGCCGTTTGCGCCGGGTTGTGGAAGATCTGGAAGCTCCCGGGCTCCCCGGACATCGCCGCCGGTCCGGCGCTGGGTTTGTTGGCGAAACGCAACGAACTGCTCAAACACGCATGGCTTTCAAAAACCCAACACAAGCGTCCGGGTGTGCCTGTGGGTTTGCCGCTCGATCAGGCGAGCGAGCAGGCCGTCAAGCTGCTGGCCGAATACCGGGCCGCCATCGCCCCCAAGGTTTCCGAGTGGGGCGGCTGCGAGCGGCTCGACTTCGCTGTCAACGGCCGTCCCGCGCTGTTGGTGCGGCCGAAGACTCCGGCACCCGGCAATCCATGGATCTGGCGCACCGAGTTTTTCGGCCACGAACCCCAGGGCGACATCGCATTGTTAGGGAAAGGGTTCCACGTCGCCTACATCGACATGCAGAACCTCTACGGCGCGCCCGCCGCGATGGAGATCATGGATGGTTTTTTCCTGCATCTGACCGGCCGCTACAAGCTCTCGCCCAAGACCGTGCTCGAAGGCTTCAGCCGCGGCGGGTTGTATGCCTTCAACTGGGCGGCCCACCGGCCCGCGAATGTCGCCGGCCTTTACGTCGATGCCCCGGTTTGCGATTTCAAAAGCTGGCCCGGCGGCAAGGGCGTGGGGCCCGGATCCCCGGGCGACTGGCAGAACCTGCTCAAGGCCTATGGCTTCACCGAAGCCGAGGCACTCGCATACGACAAGAACCCGGTGGACAATCTCGCCCCGCTCGCCAAAGCCCGCATCCCGATCTTCGCCATCATCGGCGATGCCGACGAAACGGTCCCGGTCCCGGAAAACATCGATCTCGTCGAAAAACGCTATCAAAAACTCGGCGGCAAAATCGAAATCATCCGCAAGCCCGGCGGCAAACACCACCCGCACAGCCTGCCCGACCCGAAGCCGATCGTCGATTTCGCCCTGCGCGCCGTCGACAGCGGCAACTAGAGCATTTTAAATCATCCAACAGCCGCGAAGGAATGCAGAGAACTCAGAGAATGAAGATCCATCCCAAAAACTTTTGCGACATTTGCGTTCTTTTGCGGCAAAAAACTTGCCATTGAATGGCTAAGGTTTTGATGAAAACGCTGTAAAATTCCGTTCCCCGTCGGCACCATCGCCCGTGAAAAAGCCTTGCCTCCCGTCAATGACCCGGCATTTGATCAAATCGGAATTCACGGGCTCGCTTTCATTCCTGGCAGGCCCTGGCGGATCTGCTCGGAAAAATCCGCTGCCTGATCGGCTGCCGCTGCCCGTCCGTTGATCTGCGAAATTTTTTTCAACTCGCCGAATGGCAGGCTGCGGTCGATGCCGCCGCGTTCGTAGAGCAGTTCATCGCCGTAGCCGTTGACGAGCAGGCGCCAGTCCCATGGCGCGCGCGATGTGGTCGCGCGTTGCTGACGGATTGAGGTGGTGCAATTGTTGGTGATCGCGTGATACCACCGCGGGGTGGAATGCAGTTCGTTGACGGTTCTCACATATTCCATGAAGCTTTCCCGGGCATCCACATCGTTGAGCCGGTAAAGGTAAACATCCTCGCCCTTCCGGTAGTTGGTTCTCAGGCGGATGACGTCGCGTTCGTCAGCCACCACATACATCAGTTCGAATCTTCGATAGAGCCCGCCGAGAGCCGAGTAGCCTTCGCCCACTTCGGTCCGGGTTTCGATGCTGAAGCAGATCCGTCCGTCAGGACCGAAGTCGTATGAAAGGACCGGATGTGCCATGTACGGCGATCCCCAGTATGTGATGAAGATATCGACCCCGCGCAGGTTCCGCAGATCGAGCCGGCGTCTTTCATAGCGCGGGGTGAAATCGTCCTCGGTCCGGTAATCGAAGTTCCGCACCGCGTGGAACGTGACGATGTCACCATCGATCTCGGCATGAGCGGTGACCGCTGTCTGGGGTTTCCAATTGCGGAATTGGCGTGGTTGCAATGTGAACCACCATCCGGCGACCACCAAAATGGCGATCGCGATTGCGATTTTCGCCCGCCAGACCGGCCTGAGAAACACGGCGATTCCCACCAGCGTCAGGGCGAGGACAACAGCGGCTCCCTTGCGCAGTGGTTCCAAGGGGAAATCAAACCACAGTGCGCCGAAGGCCCACAGCGCGGCGAGTCCCAGCAGAGCCCATGCCAAGGCTCCGCCCAGCCACCCTGCCAGGCGCTGGAATTTTCGCCCGCATGTCGTTGGTGGTCGGTTGTCCATGAGGCCGCAATCACGTCATTTCCACCCGCTCTTGGCAATTCGAATGCGCCCGGGTGGCAGCGAGGATGCGGCTTGCATGGCCCCCCGGATGCGGGCATGCTTCGCAAGCCTATCCAATCCCAAAAGACGACTCCTGCTTGAACGATCCATCCATGTTTTGGTTTCACTGCGGACGCTGTGGCAGCTTGTTTCAAGCGCGTATCGGCGATCTGGAGGACCGGCTTTGCTCGAAATGCGGGTTTGACCCCAGCTTTGGCGTTCAGCTGCCCGCTCCCCGCACTGTCGCGACTCCTGTTTCGCCCCTGCCATCCGCTCCCGCCCGCGTCGGTAGGAAGCCAAAAACCCGCTATTTGATGGTTAAACTCGGGTTGGCATGGCTGGCGGTCCTGGCCGTGATCGTGGCCTTCGCGCGTTGGAAATGGCACCGCCAGCCAAGCGACAATGTTGCGCCGGTTGCTGAAAACCATGCCGCCACCACGCCGACGGCGGAAGACTTGCGGTTGCTGCAGGACTGTCTGCCTTTTTGTGTGAAAACCTTCGCCGGCTTTCTCGCCGCTGTCGGCCCGGAGCAACGCAACCAATATGTGCTCAACCCAGTGGCCACCGCCTCCCGCATGGCCGCGTTTTACAACCTGAACCCGATCGCCAACATCGATCCGCTATCGCTCAAAATGGAATCGCGATCGGTCCTCCACACGCCTGACGGCCCGGCGATCGAGGTCCTGTGGCATGGGAAAAATGACGGGAAATACGATTGCCTCTTCCGAGAGCAGGATGGCGAGTGGCGGCTCGATTGGGAGCATTTCGCGAGGTATGCCGATTACCCATGGGCGTTGTTTCTTGCAGGAAACGGCCCGTCCGAGGGCGAATTCCGCCTGCTCGCGCGCGAACGGCTTGCCGAGGAGCGGCGGAATACGGAGTCGATCAGCCTGGTACTTTACGCTCCGCGAGTCGGCCACCCGCGTGACGCGCGGTTTCAATCACCCGAATTCCTTGTGCCGCGAGACAGCCGGGACGGACGCCTGATCGAGGCCGCGTTCCGTTTGCAACGCGAAGGCGGGCGCGTCTATGGTTCCCGGATCCCGAATGTCGATCCCGACGAAATGATCCGCCTGCGGTTGAGGGTGCGCCGCATTGACAACGATGGCGAGCGACGGTTTGAGATCCTGCGCGTGGCGGCCTGCCACTGGTATTCGAGCGATCATCCTGGCGTTGAAATCGCGGCGAAAGCGCCGGAAAACGATGCCGCAAAACCCGAGAGTGCGGAGAACCCCGTGAATTCCGATGGCAAATGATGAATAAGCCCGAGCCACCGACGTCCAAGACCTCGCGGGAACCGGACGGAGCCGACGCCACGGACTCACCCGACAACGGTCCTGATGAGGATCTTCGTTTGGTCACCCTCGCGCAAAACGGGGACCACCGCTCCTATGATGAGCTGGTGGTCCGCCACCGGGGGAGAATATACGCCATGATCCGC
Source organism: uncultured Luteolibacter sp. (assembly GCA_964399305.1). Lineage (GTDB taxonomy): Bacteria > Verrucomicrobiota > Verrucomicrobiia > Verrucomicrobiales > Akkermansiaceae > Luteolibacter. Next base: position 41,015 of record CAYNQJ010000015.1, on the reverse strand, counting down.
AACATGATTCATCACGAAACCGAGGCATGGGACCTCTCGCAAGAGGTGTTCATCAAGGCGTGGAACGCCTTGCCGCGGTTTGAGTCCAAGGCACGGTTTTCGACATGGCTTTACCGCATCGCCCACAATGTGGTTTATGATTTCACCAGGAAACGCAGGATCGAAAGCGCGGGTGAGTTCAACGACGGGATTTTCGAAAGGGAACAGATCGCCTCCGCCTCATCCACCACTCCGTCCGGTGGTGAATCCCCGGATGTCACGATGGAGCAGGGTGAACTGCGCGCCAAAATCGAAGCCGCGCTCGCCAAACTTTCCGAGGACCACCGCACGGTGGTGGTTTTGAAAGACGTGCAGGGACTTTCGTATAAAGAGATCGCCGAAGTGACATCATGCTCGCTCGGCACGGTGATGAGCCGCTTGTATTACGCCCGCCAAAAACTCCAAACGATGCTCAAAGATGAATACGAATCCCGATGAAGCCAGACTGGCCTTGTGGCTGGAAGACGAACTCCACGGCGAGGAGCTTGCCGCGTTTGAAGCATGGGTGGCCGGTCATCCGGAACATTTCGCCGCACGCGAGGAAGTCCGCCGCTGGCGTGGAATGATCCGCTCTCACATTCCTGCCGTGGAGGATGTGCCCTACCCGGATTTTTTCCAGAACCGGGTGGCGCGGGAAATCCGTAAACCAGCGGTGACCGCCGAACCGCCGGCCCGTCCGGCGCGCGCTTTTTCCTGGAGATCCCTTGCCATGCCACTCGCCGCCTGCGCCGGCATGGCGTTCACCTTTTGGGTCGGCACACGTCAGGCCCGGTCCGGTCCCCCGGAAATCGATGTCACCGGCGCACCCAAGGCGATTCCGGTGGAGCCGATCCTCTATACACCCGAAAAAGGTGTCGAAGCCGAGTGGTTCACCAGCACCAAAGCCTCAGCCACCGTGATCGTGCTCAACGGCGTGCAGGCGATTCCGGATGCCACGGATTTCCTGGAAACCGCGATGCGGCCCGGCGACCGCGAGCTCGACTCGACCGCAAGCCTGGAGCCCGAACCCCAGACGGCTGAAATCAAATGAACCGTCGGCCATGGATGATCGCGGGCATGATCCTCGCGCTGGCCGCCACAGCAGGAGCGGCCGAGGACTCGGGCAAGGCGAAAATCGCCGAAGTCCGGGTGTCGGTCTATCATGCGACCAACAGCGATCCGAAGTCCGGAGGAGCCAAGGCGTCCCCGGTTTCCAAGGATCTCGCGGCGCGCTTTTCCCGCGAGGAGCGGCTGCGTTTCAAGCACTACCGTTTGTTAGGAAACGACACCCAGCCGCTGCTGCGCAGCTACGAAAGCTGGGCCGAGCCGCTGAAGCCTTCGGATGAAGTGATGGTCCGCTTCGAGGCGCAGGGCCGCCCGACAAAAAAATCCGCGGTGCTTGATCTCGAATTGTGGATCGCGCGCAAGAAGATCGTCAAAACCGACGCCCGCATCGAGGATGGCAAGCCACTGCTGATGCTCGGCCCCGAATGGCGCGGCGGACGACTGATCATCGAGGTGGCCTTCGTCACAAACCCCGCACCTGCCGCGAAAAAATAATCCTCCATGTTCCGATCCCTCACCATCACCCTCTGGCTGGCATTCTGTGCCTGTGGCCACGCCGCGTCGCTGGACTTCAAGCAAACGCTGCGCGAAGTCCACGCGGCTGCGGACGCCAAATCGATCACCGCGGATTTCGCATTCACCAACCGCTCTAACAAAACGGTCGAGGTCGCCAAATACGACGCCGCCTGCTCATGCATGGCGGTCACCATCAGCGGCGGGAAACTCCGGTACAAGCCGGGTGAATCCGGGGTCGTGCGCGCGGTTTTTGAGGTGGGGAATTTCTCCGGAACGGTCGACAAGCAGGTGGCACTGTGGCTCGACAAGGACCCCGAGGACAAGCCGTCGATGACGCTCAAGGTGCGTGTGCACATCCCGGTGCTCGTCGCGCTGGAGCCCAAGACCCTGAACTGGCCGCTCGGCGGCGATGCCGCCCCGCAGACGATCCGCGTGACCATGCACCATGACAAGCCGATCCGGATTTCCTCCGTGAACTGCTCCTCCGCGGCGTTCACCCATGAATTGAAAACCATCGAGGAGGGAAAGACTTATGAGCTGGTCGTCACACCTAACAAGATCGACACCCCGGGAATCGCGATCCTGAGGATCGAAACCGACTGCGACATCGCAAGGCACCGTCTGCAGCAGGCGTTCGCAGTGGTGCGCAAGCCGACGCCCGGCGAGACGAACGCCTCAAAACCATGAAGCCCTTGGTGCAAGCCTCATTGATCGCCGCAGTTTCGCTGGCCGCCGCCGGCGCGACCTTTCTCGTCAAAGGCCCGCCGGTCCGCACGCTCGTTTGCGATCCCGCGACGCTGAAACCGGATGAAGTCTGCCTGTCACAGATTCCGGCTGGCACCGATGTCGTCTGGGTCGATGCCCGCCCCCGCGCGGAATGGGAAAAATCCGGGGTGGAGGGGTCGATTTTATGGAACCTGGATCCGGCCGAGGATATGCAGGCGTTCGAGGCGCAGGCGGTGATGCGCATCGCGGAAAACCCGCGTGTGATCGTCTATTGCGGCGATGAAAACTGCGGGGTCAGCCGCCAGATTGCCGCCCGGATTGATTCGCTCGGATTGGGTGCCGAGGTTTCGGTGCTTCACGGAGGCTGGCGTGCGTTGCACGAGGCGGGCCGCATCCGCAAGCAACCCTGACCGGGAAAATGGGGGTGCCGCTCCCCTGTAAGCCGGATTCTGTCCCTCCCGCTTGCGCGGGATTGGACGGTCATTTCTCTCACCCCGCCGGAGCGGGGCGCCCCGCTTGCGCGGAGTGCGACTAATACCCGGGGATCGAGCGGGCGGGCAACCCTTCCCCTGTTCTGTCTTGCACCGCGCGGGGTTTGCCATGCCACCCAGGTTACCCGGAGCGCGGTGGGCTCTTACCCCACCATTTCAACCTTACCTGTGCCCTTGCGGGCCATCGGCGGTATGTTTTCTGCGGCACTTTCCGTCCGGGTTCCTCGCGGTTCCCGTCCCCCACTTTCATGAGGCGCGCTGCCCTGTGGTGTCCGGACTTTCCTCAACCCCCGCTTGCGCGGACATTGCGACCGTCCGGGGAGCGGCAACGACAAGGTGCCCGCACTTGCGGTGGATTCCAAGGAAAACCTCAGCTGCCACAGGTGCTACGCGCGGCCGCGATGTGAGCGGCGACTCTCATGGCCAGCGCCGACTGGCTTGGGGTTTCAAAGGTCAGCGACCTCGGGCAGCCGTGCTTGGCCAGAAAAATCGCCTCCGGCCAGCCATCCGGGACATCGGCCTCGGCGGCGTGATAAATCCACCCCGGCCCGCGGGTGAAGTGGCCGTCGATCACCGGCCCGGCCTCCGGCGGAAACCATGGTTCCACCGCGGCGATGATTTGTTCGGCGCGGGACGGGTCGTCATCCGCAAGGTTGATTTCGTAAAAATAAAAACCGCTGGTTTCCCAGTCTTCGTGGAAAGAGAGAAAGCTGTCCGGCGCAGGTTGGGATTCGAGCCATGCCGCGTGGGCCGCCGCCTCGGGGCTGGAACGGACGAGGTAATCGCGGTTGATATCGATGTCCGAGCCATTGTTGCGGCTGCCGCTGGCGAGGCCGTCGGGATTGAGTGCCGGGCAGACAAGCCAATGGCAGCCGGGATGAAAAAATCCCCCGCGCATCATTTCGAGCAGTGCCAGCGGGCCGGCCGGTTCGTCACCGTGGATCCCGGCGGAAAGATAAACCCGGGGGCCATCCGCCGGGCGCTCCCAGGCAAACAATCCGCCCCCGGCAAAATCCCCAAGCTTGTGCCGCACAAACCCGTGCCGCGCCGCCTCGCGCGTGAACGCAGGCAGAAAGTCCGGCCACTCGAAATCATCGCTCATGCGCCGCAACCATCGGCCATCCGCCCATCCCCCGCAAATCCGAAATGGCGGCGTGTGAACCAGGCCCGCCCAGCCGTCACCCTGCGCGGGCGATAAGGAGCGCGGACGTTTCGTCCGCTTTGTGCGAGGGACGTTCCGTCCCTTTGGCGGACAGAATGTCCGCGGCACGTAGCCGTCAACATGACGGTACTCCGGATGACGGCGCCCACGAAATGCTGGACTCACAGGCACACCGGTCCAAACTATGGCACCATGACCCAGGACTCTCCGCCGAAAGCGAAATCCACCTGCTGCGGGTGTGGCTCCCACCACGCCGCCAGCGAGCCGGTGAAACCACCCGCCAACGCGAAATATTTCTGCCCGATGTGTCCCGGGGCCGAGTCGGACAAGCCCGGCGATTGCCCGGTTTGCGGCATGGCGCTCGAACGCAATCCGTCGTGGAAACCGGAACGCATCACGGTTTTCACCTGCCCGATGCATCCGGAGGTCCAACAGGATCATCCCGGCGATTGTCCGAAATGCGGCATGGCACTCGAAGCGGTGACCACGACTGCCGGTGCCGATGATGACGAAAACGCCGAGCTCAACGACATGACTCAGCGCCTGCGGATCGGCGCGGCGCTGGCCCTGCCGGTCTTCCTGCTGGCCATGGCACACCTGTTGCCATCACCCTCCATCCGCGCATGGGCCGATGGCGATGTGTCACGCTGGCTTCAATTCGCCCTCACCCTCCCGGTCGTCGGCTGGGCCGGCCTGCCGTTTTTCAAACGCGGCTGGCGCTCGCTCGTCTCGCGCCATCTCAACATGTTCACCCTGATTGCGATTGGCGTCGGTGCCGCATTCGTGTTCAGCGCCGTGGCGATGCTCGCGCCAGGCTGGTTCCCCCATGCGATGGCCCATGGCGGCAAGGTCGGAATCTACTTCGAGGCGGCGGCCGTGATCGTGGTGCTCGTGTTGTTAGGCCAGGTGCTCGAAATCCGCGCCCGCAACCGCACCGGCAGCGCGATCAAGGCACTGCTGGATCTCGCCCCGCCGACCGCCCGCCTTGTCTCGACCTCCGGTGACAAGGAAATCCCGCTGGATGAGGTGAAGCCCGGCGACCTCCTCCGCGTGGTTCCCGGCAGCAAGGTGCCCGTCGATGGCGAGGTGGTCGAAGGCCACTCCAGCGTCGAGGAATCGATGCTGACCGGAGAGCCTCTGCCGGTGGAAAAATCCGCCGGCGACACGGTGACCGGTGGCAGCGTCAATGGCACCGGCGCGTTCATCATGAAAGCCACACGGGTCGGCGACGACACATTGTTAGGCCGGATCGTCGCCATGGTCGCGGAGGCCCAGCGCAGCCGCGCGCCGATCCAGGGTCTCGCCGACAAGGTGGCGGGACTTTTCGTGCCTGCGGTGATCGCGGTTTCCCTGCTCACGTTTGCCGTCTGGTTTTGGTTAGGCCCGGAGCCCGCGCTCGCCCATGCCATCGTCAACGCGGTCGCCGTCCTGATCATCGCCTGCCCCTGCGCGCTCGGCCTCGCCACTCCGATGTCGATCATGGTCGGCGTCGGCCGCGGTGCCCGGGCGGGCGTGCTGATCAAAAACGCCGAAGCCCTCGAACGTCTGGAAAAAACCGATACCCTGGTCGTGGACAAGACCGGCACGCTCACCGAGGGCAGACCCGAGCTGATGGACGTCGTTTGTTCTAACGGATTTGAACGGGCGGAATTGCTCCGCCTGGCGGCGTCACTCGAACAAGCCAGCGAGCACCCCTTGGCCGCGGCGATTGTGCGTGGCGCGAAAGACCAGAGCATCGCTCTGGAGCCGGTGGCGGATTTCCGCTCGGTCACCGCCGGTGGCGTGGCGGGCAGGGTTGCCGGCCGCACGGTGCGCGTTGGCAAACCGGAGTTCCTGCGCGAAGAAGGGATCGCCGGACTGGAAACGCTCGAAACGCAGGCCACTCGACTCCAGGAACAGGGAAAGACCGCGATGTTTGTCGCCATCGACGGCAGGCCTGCAGGCATTCTCGCCGTGGCCGATCCGGTCAAAACCACCACCGCCGAGGCGATCCGCGAGCTTCATGCGCTCGGGTTGAAACTCGTCATGCTTACCGGCGACAACCCGCGCACCGCCGCCGCCGTGGCCAGCCAACTCGGCATCGATACCGTGAAGGCCGGAGTCGAACCGGCTGGCAAGCTCGACCACATCCGCGAACTCCGCGCCCAAGGGCGTCATGTGGCGATGGCCGGTGATGGCATCAACGATGCCCCGGCCCTGAGCGAGGCGGATGTCGGCATCGCCATGGGCACCGGCACCGATGTCGCCATGCAGAGCGCGGGCATCACCCTGGTCAAAGGCGACCTGCGCGGCATCGCCCAAGCCATTCGCCTGAGCCGCGCCACAATGCGCAACATCCGCCAAAACCTGATCTTTGCGTTTGGTTACAACGCCCTCGGCATCCCGATCGCCGCCGGAGTTCTCTACCCTGCCTTTGGCCTGTTGCTCAGCCCGATCATCGCCGGAGCCGCCATGAGCCTGAGTTCGGTCTCGGTCATCAGCAACGCCCTGCGCCTGCGGAAAACCAGCCTCTGAAATTCATTCTGGAATCCGCATATTGCGCGGGCTCAATTTTGGCATTCGGGTTCAACCGGGTTTTTTCCCCTTGATTCGCCCATTTCCGGTCCCTAGTTGTATTTTCGTTACATGCGCCGATGATGTCATGGCATTTCCCCGGCGCGCCCGACACCTTCACTCTCACCATCCACAACTTATGAAAGCCTTGATTCCCTGCATCCTGACTGTCGCCGCCGCCGTGTTCGTGGTCGCGCAAAACCCGTCCCAGGAGCAACCGCCTCCCGGATCCGCGGAAAAGATCGCCGAAGCCCTCCCGGAAAAACCCTACGCCAAACCCGCGAAGCCCCGCAAACTCCTGGTCTTCTCCAAAACCAACGGCTTCCGCCACGCCTCGATCGCCACCGGCAAGCTCGCCTTCGCCGAACTCGGCCGCAAAACCGGAGCTTTCGAGGTGGTCATCAGCGATAGCCTCGACGAGTTCGAAATCGACAACCTGAAGAAATACGACGCCGTCTGTTTCCTCAGCACCACGCTCAATGTGTTCCTGCCCAACGGTGGCGAACTTGCCGCCATGAGCCCCGAGGCCCAGGAAGCCGCCCGCGCCCGCGAACCCCGGCTCAAGGACAACCTGATGAAATTCATCAAGTCCGGCCGCGGATTTGTCGGCATCCACGCCGCCACCGACACCTGCTATGAATGGCAGGAATACGGCAAGATGATGAACGGTTACTTCGACGGCCATCCGTGGGGCGCCGGTCACAAGGTCAGCATCAAGGTGGAACCCGGCCAGGAAAAACACCCGCTCGTCGCCATGTTCGATGGCAAGAACGTCGAGTTCAACGAGGAGATCTATCAGCACAAGGATCCCTACGACTCGAAGTCCGTCCACATGCTGCTGCGCCTCGATACCGAAAAGACCGACATGAACGTCGGCGGCATCAACCGCAAGGATGGCGACTTCGGCGTCTCATGGGCCCGCACCTGGGAAAAAGGCCGCGTCTTCTACTGCTCGATCGGCCACAACCACGAGATGTACTGGCACCCGACCATCCTCCGCCACTACCTCGCCGGCATCCAGTGGGCTCTCGGCGACCTCAAGGTGGAAATCAAGGACGCCAAGTAAAAGCTCAACCTGAAATCCGCAGTTTGGAACTGCGGATTTCAGGAAGTTGAAAGTAATCAGCGCCAGAACCCGGGCCATGCTGGGGTGTGGAATCGGGAATAACGGGGTTGTTTGGAGTCCCCGCCCGCCGCTACAGGACATCCCTTGCGTGATCAACAAGCTCGCCCCCCGTCGGCGCGCCCGGAGGGGAATACCTTACGGGCCGGCCGGCTCTTTGATGGGTGCCAGTTCGACATGGCCGCCGCGGTTGTCGTCCGGGTTTTTCCATGTGCCTTGGATTTTGCCGGCAGCCTGTTCGGGATCGGGCCTGAGGTCGAAGGTGTAGACGCAGTTGAGAATCGAATTGCCGTGGCGGATGAAGGCCTTTTCCGTGAAAACAAGTTGTTTGTTGGACAGCGTCCCCTCAATCGCCACAAGCGAACCCAGGGTCTTCCATTCGATCGTTCCCTTGAACTTGCCGGTGGCTCTGTCGAACTCCTTCACCCGGACCACACACGGCCACTTGGCGGCCTCCTCATCGGCAAAACCCTCGAGTGCTTTCCCGGCCACGAACCAATCGAGAAGCTGATAATAGGATTTCCCGGCGAGCAACTGCCGCACGCGCGCGGCGATTTCCGGATTGTCCGAAGCGACGTTTTTCCTGAGCGCCTCCCCGGCCTTCTCTCCCATCGCGCCAAGCAAGGCTTCCGCCCGCTCACGCTCCTTGAAATCCTCGGAACCCAGCCGGAGCACGAGCTCTTCGGCCGTCGGGGCCGCATCCTCGGCAGGAGCCGCCAATGCCAGCCCGCCCAATGCCATCAAACACCATGTGAGCCGCCTGATCTGATTTTTCATCCCGCATGCTTCCGGTTGGATGTGTGATGGATATCAAGCGGCCCAAACCGCGAAATTTGCCTCAAATGCTAGAAATCCGTCCGGAAATGGGAAGGGAAATGATTTTCATACGTTTTTTTTGGAAAATTGCGCAAATTTTACATTTCGGTGTAACGCCGCACCCCCAAGGTGCTAAATCCTCAGGAAGCCATGATGATGTCCTCGCCCGATGGCCGGAACGGCAACGACGTCCCCGACGCCACTCTGATTTCCAGAGTGCTCGACGGAGATGTCGATTCCTACGCCACATTGATGCGGCGTGAAATGGGCCGGCTGAAGTCCTTTGTGGCGCTGAAGCTGCCGGTCGCCCACCTGGTGGACGAAATCGTGCATGAGGCGTTCGTCTTCGCTTACCAGCATCTGCATGAGTTCGATCTGAACAAGCCGTTCAGGCCCTGGTTGCGGGTCATCGCATGGAATCTCATCCGCAGGGAAATCCAGCGTTATGCACGGGAACAGGTGAATCTCAGCCGGATCGAACAGGCGCAATTCGCCCGCGCGGGTGTGGATTCCATGCCAAACGATGAATCACTCTATCTGGAAGAATGCTTGGAGCGCGTGGATTCAACCCGTCGTTCTCTGATCGAACAGAAATACCGGGACGGTCTCAGCTCGGAGGAAATCGCCCTTCATCACCAGCGCACGCCCGAGTGGGTGCGGGTCAATCTCTTCCGTGTCCGGGAAATGCTGAAAAACTGCATTGATTTGAAAATCCGGCAAAACAGCCATGCAATATAAGGCGATCATCCGCGAAATTCTGGAAGGCCGCTTGCTCCCAGCCAAGGAAGAGCGGCTGGTGAACCACATGCTGCAAGACCCGCAGCATGCCGAGGAACTGCTGTCCCAACACCGCATGGATCTGGCCCTGCGCGCGGCCTTTACCCAGCAAAACCACAGCCTCGAAGCCGCGATCATGGCGTCCATCACCGGAACCGCCGATGGCCAGGCCGGCCACCGGACGATAGTCGGAATCAAGCCCCGGACCAAATGCCGGCAACCGCTGATCCGCCGCTGGGTTCTGCCATTGTCCGCCGCTGCCGCCGCGGTTCTGGCCCTGGGCTGGTTTGTCCATACGCCGCCCACCAAGGTGCCGGTAGCCACCTTGGTGACCGCGGTGGACGCCCAATGGACTGGAAAACGCGATCCCGCGGTTCATGGGTTCACTCCCGGACCGTGGAAGCTGGAATCAGGCGTGGCGGAACTGCGCACCTCTGCCGGGGCAATTGTCACCTTGCAGGGACCGTCCGAGTTCATCTGGCGGACTGCCGGGCTCATGGAACTTCGGTCCGGCCTGCTGCAAGCCACGGTTCCACCCCAGGCAAGCGGATTCACCGTCCGCACCAACGCCGCGCGCATCGTGGATATCGGCACGCGCTTCGGCGTCCGGGTGGATTCCACCCATCCCACGGAAGTCCATGTGTTTGAGGGGCATGTGCGGGCCGAGCCCGGGAACGGCTCGCCGCACAGCGATCTTTTGGCCGGAGATGCTTTGGCGCTCGCGCCGGATACTGGCGGATCGCGCCGCTTTGCCGCAAACCCATCGCTTTTCCCACAATCCGGAATCATCCGCCTGAACCTGCTGAAATACGGTGGTTGTGAACCCGGCGATCCCAAACGATTCAGCTTCGCTCCCTCGGAGTTCGGCACCTGGGGCGGCGATGACGCGGAAGTGCTCGACGAGTGGAATGGGGCAGCCCCCCATCGCGGCCAAGGCATGCTCCGCCTGATCCACAACGCCGCCGGTCATGGGGCCGGGAATCACCGGTATGTCAGCAATGAACAGTGGCAGTTCATCAACCTGGCTCCCTATGCCAAAGCCATCGACTCGGGGCATGCCGTTGCGGAAGCCTCCATGTGGATCCTTCAGGTGGGCGGCCAACCGGTCAATTTCCGCCTCTGCCTCGCCGGCTTCAATGCCGGCCCTTCCTCCATCGGGCCCGGCCTCGCCCGCATCCGGCACTCACGCATGACCGCAACGTCCATCGCGGAAACCATGGGAGACCCCGAGGCCCCGACCTGGAAACAAATCCGGACGCGCCTGGAACTGCCCGCCGGCACCCGCATCGTTTATCTCAACCCACGTGTTGGCATCGGCTCCCAACCCGATCCCGACGCCGGCTATCTGCTGGATTCCATCGAGTTCAAACTCGCCATTCCTCCACGACCCGCCGCCGGAAAATGAGGCCCCGCTTCTTATCCAATCACACCCAATCATCGCATACACCGAGAACAAGACACATGAAGATTAAGAATGCTCCTTTGACACATTCCCTGACCATCGCCTTCTGCCTCTACGCTGCCGGATCCGCCGGTGCCACGGATTACACATCCTATACCGCTAACACCAACCTGACCCTGGCATCCGGCGACACGCTCACGGTGAGCTCGGGCAATGTGGACATCAGCTATGGCGGCACATCCACCGCCGCAGCCACACTGGATGCCTCGTTGGCCACTTCCGTGGACTTCACGATCGGCAGCCTGCGGATCGGAACCCGCAGCGATCCGACAAGTACGAGCACCAGCAGCATCGACGGGCGCTTGAACCTGGGGCTCTCCAATACCATCACCGCCACGACGGGTGTGAGCATCGCTGGAGGCGGCCATGTCGTCACGGGGATTCTTAACACCGCCGCCGACAGCGAAACGGTCATTTATACGCCTGTCATGGACATTGGCACGGGGATGAGGACAAGCAGTCCAACACCGAATCTCACCATCGGCAGCGGATCATCCATTGCCATTGAAGGCATCAGTGGCGGACGCACGGCTCTAACCGTGGGCGAGGAACGCCAGGCATCCGGCGGCATCAACTGGAGCAGCGCCGGCAACATGAATCTCTCGGGTGGCCAGGCATCGCTCAAGCTCAGCAGCCTGGTGGTTGGCAGTTCTGTTTTCGCTTCCGGGGAAAATGGAGCGGCTACCGGCACGGTGACGTTGAGCGCCAACGCTTCCAACCAACTCGACATCAGCGGCACCGGCAGCGTGGTGCGAATCGGCGTGAGCGCCGGAAACCAGACAACCGGCACCCTGACGATCGGCAATCTGGGCAGCAACAGCTCCATTGCCACCACCGGCAGCAGCACTGCCATTTTGGTCGGCGACCGAACCGGCTCGGGCGATGTTGTCACGGGTAACCTCAACCTGAACGGCGGCACGGTGACGATCACCACCACCGGCGCGGCCATCGCCGGCGGCAGCAACGCCACCAGTAACCTCAACCTCGACGGCGGCGTCACACTCAAGGCCGGTGCCTCCAGCACCAACTGGATCCAAAACCTCGATACCGCTGTCATCAATTCCGGTGGGGCCACCATCCACACCAACGGAAACAACATCGGATTTTCCCAAGTGTTTACCGGCACAGGCGGCCTGACCAAAGCAGGTGGCGGCATGCTCACGATCAACACGACCCAACAATACACCGGAGCCACCAACGTCACGGGCGGCACACTGGTTGTGGATGGCAACATCTCCACCAGCAGCCTCACCACCATTGGCAACGGCGTGGACGCCGCCACGCTGCAGGGGATTGGCACCACAGGCGCACTGACGATTTCCGCCAACGCCTTCCACAACCCCGGCAACAGCGCGGGGATCATGACCACCGGCAACTACACCATGGCCGGCACGCTGACCACCGAGATCAACGGACTGACCGCAGGTTCGCTGCACGACCAGGTCAACGTCGGCGGCACGGTAAGCCTCAGTGGCAATCTGGTCGCCGCCTTCGGTGGCGGCACGTACGCGAATGGAAACCTGATCTTCATCCTGCTCAATGACGGGGAGGACGCTGTGTCCGGCACCTTTGCCGGCCTTGCCCAGGGAGCCACGGTGACCAATTACGGCGGTTTCGACTGGCAAATCAGTTATACCGGGAGTTCCGCAGGCAACTCCTTCACCGGCGGAAACGATGTCGTCCTCATGGCGGTCACCGCCATCCCCGAACCCGCCGCCGCGATCCTCGGCAGTCTTGGCATGCTCGTTCTCCTGCGCCGACGCAGGGAGTGACAGCGCCAATTTCTGTTAGCAATCGCTGCCGCGGCAGCGCGCGTGGAGGCTGGTGAATCCTCTCAAGAGGCTCCCGCTCCGGGAGCCTCAAGATCCAAAAAATCCAACATGAACCCGATCCCGCAGCGCATGCTGGCGGCATTCCTTGCCGCCGGCCTTCAAGCCACAGCCGCCACATGGCGCAGTTCCCTCTATCCGGAAAACTGGACGCCACCCGCCACCGCATCGTTCGCCACGGACAAGCTGATCCAGGATTTCTCCTATGCGGGTTATCGTCGTGGGGAACATCCGATCCCGGCCGTCGCGGGCCCGGTTTTCGATGTGACCGACTACGGCGCGGACCCGTCCGGCGTGGAGGACAGCACGACCGCCATCCAGGCGGCCATCAACGCCGCAGCCACGGCCGGCGGCGGCGTGGCGAAACTCCCCGCAGGAACCTTCAAGGTTTCTCTGCCCGCGGGCGCGAACGAAGTGCTGCGCATCCGCAACAACAACGTGGTGCTGCGCGGCGCGGGATCCTCCCAGACGTTCCTGGTCAACACGACGTCTGTCATGCGGAGCAAGTCGATCATCCGCGTGGCTCCAAACTCGGTTTCGGCCGCCGCAACGGTGGCGTTCACCGCCGATCTGACGACGCCCACCCGCCGCATTCCCGTGGCCAACCCCTCGGCTTTCGCCGTCGGCGACATCGTCCGCATGCACTGGGATTTCACCGACGCATGGATCGCGGACCATCAGCAGCAAACCTGGTGGAATGCCACCAAAGGGCGTCCGTCGGCGGCCAATTACCGCCGGGAGGTTACCGCAGTGAACGCCGCCGCCGGGTGGATTGAGGTGGATATCCCGACACGCTATTCCATGCTCACGCGCGACAACGCACGGGTCGGAAAGCTGACAGGAATGATCGCCGGTTCAGCTGTCGAGGGACTGTCCATCGGCAATGTCCAGCATCCCGGCACCACCTGGGGGGAGAGTGATTACGCCACTGCCGGGAAACCCGGTTACGACGTCCATGCCAGCCAGGTCATCACCGTGACCAACGCCCGTGATTGCTGGTTGTCCGACGTTTCATCCTATCAGCCCGCAGGCAACACCTCGACCTGTCATATGCTGTCCAACGGAATCCTGCTCTCGGATTCATTCCGCATCACCGTAAGGAATTGTGCGATGCGCCGCCCCCAATACGGTGGCGGCGGCGGCAACGGCTATATGTTCCGGATTGGTAACGCCAACGACTGTCTGGTCGCCAACTCAGTGGCCGAGTTTTCGCGCCACGGGATCGTTGTGGGCAGCGCGGGAACCACCGGCAATGTGTTCCACCGCTGCGAAGACCGCGATACGGGACGTGCCACCGGCTCGACCGGCTCCATGTCCACCAGCGGCTCCACCAGTGACAACCACATGCACTTCAGCCACTCGAATCTCTGGGACCAGTGTCATGCCTATAACAGTGCGTTCACCGCCAGACACCGCCACGGCATGGGGACCATCCCCCACGGCCTCACCTCCGCCCACGGCGTGTACTGGAACACCTCCGGCAGCGGCACCTACTACGGCAATATCGTGGAAAGCGAACAGGGCCGCTACGGCTACATCATCGGCATCAGCGGACTCCACAAGGGGGCATCCGTCCCATCCGCATCAACATACAACACCGCGCCCCTCGACCACCTCGAAGGTGTCGGCCAGGGCACAACCCTCGAACCCCAGTCGCTTTTCCTCGACCAGCAGGAACGTCGCCTCGCACTGCCCACTTTGATGCTGCAGCTGACCAACCCGATCCGACTGCCGGATAATGTTTTCCAGATTGAAGCGGTTTATACGGATGAGGGCGTCCCGGTGAGCAACGTGGATTCCATCACGTGGGTCGTTCTATCAGCTCCGTCGGGAGCGGTGGTGAATCCGTCCAACACCTCCACTCTCAGCCCGTCCTTCCAGGTCGACAAGGCGGGCATCTACACCATCAGCGCCTTGGTCGAATACAATGGCAAATCCGCGGCTTCCAACATCCAGGTGGAGGTGCTGACGGAATATCAGCCGGAAATCCTGCTCTCGCTCAACAGCCCGGTACGCATGCCGGACAATGTGTTCGGCCTGACTGCGGCACTGCGTCTGGGGGGACAACCGGTTTACAATTATGACTCGATCACGTGGTCGGTCACGTCCGCACCGACGGGCGCGGTGTTTTCCATCGCCAATGGAAACACGCTCAATCCCTCCATCACGGTGGACCGGTCGGGAACGTATCAAGTCAGCGCCTCACTGCTGCGCGAAGGAAAAACCGCCAATGCGCAGATCAGCGTGGACGTGCTGCCTGAGTATGAGCCGGAACTCGTGCTTTCCATCACCGATGCCGCACGGCTGCCTGACAACGTGTTCAGCCTGGCGGCTGCGATCCGTTTCGCGGGAGCGCCGGTGGAGGACTACGATTCGATCGCATGGTCGGTCGTTTCATCTCCGCTTGGTGCGGGAGTGACGGTTACCGGTGGCAGCACGCTCATCCCTTCTTTCACAGTAACCATGGCCGGCACCTACACCCTGCGGGCCACGCTCCAGCGCTTTGGAAAAACCGCCTCCTCGGATATCCAGGTGGTGGTCGCGCCTGAGGGTGGGCTTGACCATCCGTTCGCCAACATGCTCAACACGGATTTCACCGTGCCGAATGGCGATAACCTGATTGTCGGCAGCGGTTCATCCAATTACCTGCGGATCAGTTATGGCGACTCCAATACCGCCGCACGTTCTGTGGATGCTTCCCTGGCCGCATCCGTCACCATCAACGTCGGCGACATCCGGATCGGGATGAGGTCGGATCCGGCCAGCTCTGCCAAAAGGGACTCCTCAGATTACATGGACGGCCGCCTTCTGTTGGGAGCTCTTAACCAAATCACCGCCACCACGCATGTTGAGGTGGGATCGAACGGACACATCAACACGGGCATTCTCTCGACTGCGGCCAACAGCGCGACCACCATCAACACGCCGGTCATGAGTATCGGCGCAGCAATGCGCACGGGTTCGGCTCCGGCGCCCGCGCCGTCGGTGCCCTCGCCGAATTTCACCACGGGAAGCGGATCCACCCTCACCTTGCAAGGGATCGCCGGCGGCCGCACCGCCCTCGTCGTGGGCGAGGAGCGCAATGCCTCCGGCGGCATCAACTGGAGTGCCGGCGGAACGATGAATCTATCAGGTGGGCAGGCGGCATTGAAACTGAACAGCCTCATCGTCGGACGCTCGTTGTTCGCATCATCCGAGACCGGCACCGCCACCGGCACGCTGACGATGAGCTCCAACTCCCTCAACCAGCTCGACATCAGCGGATCGGGAACCGTGGTCCAGATCGGCGTGAGCTCAGGCAACCAGACGACCGGAACGCTCACGATCGGAAATCTCGGCGCCAACAGCACGATCACCTCTTCCAACAATTCAACCGCCGTTCTCATCGGCAACCGGACGACGTCTTCAGGCGACACCGTGACCGGCACGCTCAATCTCAACGGCGGCACCGTGACGCTCACCACCACCGGCGCGGCGATCGCCGGTGGCGGCTACGCGACCAGCGTGCTCAACCTCCAGGGCGGCGTGACACTGAAGGCCGGGGCTTCCAGCACGGACTGGATCCACAGCCTCGACACGGCGGAAATCAAGACCGGCGGAGCCGGCATCGACACCAATGGTTTCAACCTGACCGTTGCGCAGCCGTTCACCGGCACGGGCGGGCTGACCAAGGCGGGGTTGGGCACGCTGGTGCTCTCCACCGCCCAGGGCTACACCGGCCCGACAGCCGTCTCCGGCGGAACCCTGGTGCTCGACGCGGCAAGCACCGCCACCACTGGCAATCTGACCATTCATGACGGCGCGCGCCTCGGCGGCAATGGGGCGACTCCCGCCACAGCGACCCTCCAGAACGGCGGCAAGCTGCTCGCCGAAATCACCGACTGGGCCGGAACGGCGGGCGGTGGCTTCACGGACCTCCAAGTAGGGGCGTTGGTCATCCAGGATGCCTGGGTCGTGGATGTCACCTCGCCCAATGCTTACATGAACTTCACGGAGGCGGCGACTTCGTTTCCTTTTCTAACGGCTTCCGGCGGCATCACGGGCTTTGATCCAGCGAAGGTCACGGTCCAGGTTCAGGCGGACTTCTCCGGCAGTGGAACGTGGACGGTTGAGAAGAGTGGCAACACGCTGGTGCTGGTTTACGATAGCCAGAACACGCCTGTGAACGACTATGCGGTGTGGAGGGAAGCCTATCAGGACGCGGACCTCAGCGCTCCGAACGACGATCACGATGGGGATGGGCTGAGCAATTTCCACGAGTATGCCTTCGGCTTGGATCCGACGGACCCCGGTTCATCCAACCCGGTTTCCGGATTCGATGATCTGAAATCCCTCGGAACCTTCACCTACACGCGCCGATGGGGCAGTGGCCTCGGCTACACGGTTTGGAAGTCGACCAACCTGCGGAATTGGACGCAGGCGAACGTCCAGGAGACTGCCGGGGATTACGATGCCAACGGCGTGCAAGCCGTCACCGTCCGGGTGCTCGACCCGATGCCGGATGGCGGGCTCTTCCTGCGGGTCAAGGCGGATTGATGGAGATGGAATGAGCGGCTTCGCTTGCTTTACAGCCGATCGTCGGGCTGACTGATGGGCACAAACCCATGTGCCCTGTGCTAAAATCCCACCCGCATTCGTCCATCCGGGTTCCGCTTCTGCCCACGGCTTTCATCGCCGTGGCTTTGGCGGCGTTTTCATGCCTGCTGGTTCCCACTGCCCGCGCCGAGGTCGCCAAGCCCGGTGAAGCCGACGCCCCGAAAGTCACCGCGCAGGACATCGGGCGCCGGATCGCCAAGATCCACAAGGAACGGAAGATTTTGGTCCACTGGAAATACACGCCGGATATCATCCCCGTCCACATCCGCGGCATGCTCAAGGTCTCCCAGGCAAGCATCGAACAGGCGGACATGATCCTCAGGCTGACCGAGCGCATGCTCGCCATCTGGCCGCCCGAACTGACACGCCATGTCAGCGAGGTTTTCATCTTCAACGAGGTCGAGATGCATGGCGTGAAAGGTGTGTGCATGGAATACGACGGCCGCATTTTCATGACGGCCAACCTGCCGGAATACGTGCTCTGGCCGCGGATCATCCATGAGGCAAGCCACGCCGTCAGCCGCTATGTCCCGCTCGATGACAAGCATTGGCCGGTGAACCCGCCGGGATCCAAACGCTACATCGGAGCCGCAGGAACCCAAGGCAACCCGTTTGAGGTGTCGGAGGAGATCCGCAACAACGGCTTCATCGAAAAATACGCCAGCATCGACCGCGACGAGGAATTCGCCGTCCTCTCGCAGTATCTGTTCACCGCACCCGAGGAGATGCGAAAACTGATGAAGGAGTATCCGGCCATCCGCGAACGGGCGTCCCTGGCCATCGATTACTACAAGGCGATCAGCAGCAAGGTGGACCTGTCCGCCTATGAGGATCTGTTGGAAAAGAAATGATGTGTGTGGTTCCGCCGCCGGCTCACAAGGAGTGGATGATGTCGCGACCCCTCATCGCGGAAACGCGGGTTTCGTCCCACAGGCGGCGGAAAATCCCGAGTGGCTTCAGAAATCCCCGTCCGCGGGTGAGATAGGTGGCCCAGCCCTGCCGGTCCAGCCGGGACGGCAGCTCCGCCACATAGTCCTGTGAGGGGATTGCAAGCGGAACCGCATGCGGCCGCGGTTGCAGGATCATCCGCAGGTTGCCGTCGGTGCTGACACTCAGCACCTCGAAATGCCGGCTCGCGCAGGCTTCGAGCGTTTGGACATCGAAGTAGTAGAGATGGGCCTTGAAATAGCGGTTGCTCGGGGCGATCGCGCCGGACAGCGCCCATGGCACCTCGATGAACAGCCTGCCTCCGGGCTTCAACAAGGCATGCAGGCTTTCGAAAACCTCCGCCGGCGACCGCAGATGCTCCAGCACATGAAACAGGGTGATCACATCATGGCGACCGTCGATTTCATTCATTCCGGCCGTCTCAACCGGAGCGCCGTATTCCATCCGCGCATACTCGGCGTAGCCTTTGTTAGGTTCGACGCCGCGCGCGTCAAAACCCGCCTTGCGGGCGAGCGCGACGAACTCTCCGCTGCCGGCCCCGATGTCCAGCAGCGAGCCTCCCCGGATGCCGGCCATGCCGAGGTATGCGAGCCTGTCACGCGCGCTGCGTGCAGAGCGGTGGATGTGTTTGGGTTTGGGATGCCAGGTGCCTTTGTAGTCGAGGCGGTAGCTGTTGGCGTAATATTCGCGGAGCTCTTCGCCGGATGGCAGCGGGTGTTGTTGGATCAGACCGCAGGATTCACAAAAACAGACTTCGAGTGGTGCCCCGGATTTGGCGTCGGTGTCGGCAACAGGTTGCATGAGGGTGTGGTGGCAGAGTGCGCAGGACATGGGTGTGTGAGGGGGGTGTGGTTTGGAAACGGTTGCCTGGCCCGGTGCCAGGCAATGGATCTAACAGAAAACAGCCTGAGGGCCGCATCGGCGCGTTCAAACCAACGGAGGCACCAACAATTCAAGGCAGGGCCCGTCCGGGACCGGCAGATGCTCACAGCTCACCGGCGCAAGCATTTCTGTGAGAAGGACCACAGGTCCCACAAAAGACATGGTGCCCGTCTCGACGGACGAGAAGTCATGGACCACATGACAATGGAAATGATTCTCCGGCCCGGAACCCGGGGGAGCCTCGTCTCCGGGGTCTCCGTGCCACAGATCCATCGGATGCCCTTCCGCATGGGCGTGACTGTCGCCGACGACGTCCGGCAGCGTCTCACAGCAGATCAACAACCCACACAGAATCCAGATGGTCGCAAGGGAGCGCGCGGCCGCCTCGATCGCCCGCGACCACGCAGTCCTGCCAACACGGCATCGGGATGCGTGGGCCGGCTGGGATCGATCGCAAGGGGCTGCCATGGTTCCGGGGGGATCGCGCCAAATTAAATCGGAACTTCATTCTGCCAAGCGACAATTTCAGGTCAGAACGACGGCGATCCCGGAACAAAACGAAATGCGGCAAAATGTTCACTTTGGGCACTTGGTTTATGCGGAAAATGTACATTCTCGCCCCCCAAAAACCAGCTTGTCACCAGGGATTTTGAAAAAATACAAAAAATATCACTTTTTCTCTTGCCAGATGAGCGTAATCGGAATAGTATCTCCGTGTCGCAAGACAAGGCGGTCCGACTGAGATGCCTCCCAGGTTATTGGGTTTTCCTAGGGGGATGATCGGTCGGGCCGCTTCTTTTTTTGGTTTTTCCGGTTCGGAAGCCGCGGTACTTGAGCTAAGCTTGATTCATGAAACTGATCCGCTTTGGCGTTGAGGGCCATGAGGAGCCCGGAGTGCTGTTGCCTGACGGCCGAAGGGTTGATGCCAGCAATGAGTTTCATGACTACGATGAGGGTTTTTTTGCCTCCGGCGGTCTGGAGGCACTGGCCGAGTGGGTTGCGGATGGCTGCAAGGATGGCATCACGGTGGATCCGCTGATCCGCTTGGGGCCACCGGTCAACCGGCCTTCCAAGCTGGTGTGCGTGGGCAAAAACTATCTCGATCACGCCAAGGAAATGGCGGAGGGAATCCCATCCGAACCAACCTTGTTCATGAAGGCGACCAGTGCCTGGAGCGGGCCGAATGATGATGTGGTCATTCCACGAGGGGCGCTCAAACTGGATTATGAGGTCGAACTGGCACTGGTGATCGGCCGGACCGCCTCGTATGTGGAGGAGCAGGAAGCGCTGGATTATGTCGCTGGATACGCGACGTTCTGCGATTTTTCCGAACGTGCGTTCCAAAAGGAAATGGGAGGCCAGTGGACCAAGGGCAAGAGCGCCGACACATTCGCACCCATGGGGCCATGGCTGACCACGGCGGACGAAATACCGGACCCGCAGAAGCTGCGTCTCTGGTGCGAGGTGAACGGGGAACTGCGGCAAAGCAGCTGGACCGGCGACATGATGTTTTCCGTCAGGCAGCTGGTGGCCTATATCAGCCGTTTCATGACGCTCCTGCCCGGGGATGTGGTGGCGACCGGCACACCCGCCGGTGTGGCCATCGGCATGTCACCACCCCGGTACTTGCAGGCCGGTGACTTCGTGCAATGCTGCGTCGAAGGGCTCGGCTGCCTGAAACAGCGTGTGGTGGCCCCCGGACAACCATGAAAAAAGGATTCAACAGGGCATGGCGCGCCATGGTTCCATGGCCTAGACCGCCGGGGCCACGGCGGTATTCCGCCTGCCATTTCTGCGACACGCTGCACCAGTCGTTTCCCGTGGCGGAAGGTTCCGCCGCACGCTGCATCCGCTGCGGCGTGCTGATCTATCAGAATCGGCCGGCCTCGCTGGCGCGCGCGTCGGCGTTTTCGATCGCGGCGCTGGTATTGATGGCGCTGGCGCATGTTTTTCCGTTCCTCACCATGGATGCGGCGTCGATGCGGCGATCCCTTTCCCTGATGGGGGCGGCCACCGCGCTGATCGACGAGGGGGCTCCGCTGCTCGGATATTCGATCATCCTTTTCACCATGGCCACGCCGCTTGTGCTGGCGGGGGGAATGATCTACGTGTGCCTGCCGCTGATGTTCGGTCGGATGGCGCCCGGCGCCTTCCGTGCGGCCAAATGGATATACCGCTGCGAGCCCTGGAACATGGTCGAGGTTTTTCTGTTAGGGGTGCTTGTCAGCCTGCTCAAGCTGGCGAAGGTGGCCGACGTGCATTTCGGAGCGGGCTTCTGGACCTTTGCGGGAGTGATGCTGTGCATGGCGGCGGCGGTGGCGGCCATCGACCGTGAGGAACTGTGGGACCGGCTGGAGGTGGCCAGGGCATGAGCGCTCCCTATCCGAAAGCGGCGGATCAGGGGCTTGCCGCCTGTCACACCTGCGGCCGGGTCGCGCCGGTCGCATTGGAAAAGTGCCCGCGATGCGAATCACGGCTCAGGCTGCGCAAGCCCGCGAGCGTGCAAAACACGGTGGCCCTGATGCTTGCGGCGTCCGCTCTGTACATCCCCTCCCATTTGTTGCCAGTGATGACGATGGTTGAGCTGGGAACCGTGACGCACAGCACCATCATCGAAGGCATGATGACCTTTTGGAGCAGCGGAGCGTATCCGATTGCCATCGTGATATTCGTGGCATCAATCCTGATCCCCTTGTTGAAAATCCTGGCGTTGAGCTGGCTGTGTGCGGCGGCAAGCGGGCGCGTGCATCCGCTGCCACAGACGCTTGGAAAAATCTACTGGTTTACCGAACTGCTGGGCCGGTGGTCGATGATCGATATTTTCGTGGTAGGCATCCTGGTTTCACTTGTGCAGCTTGGAAATTACATGACGATCACCCCCGGACCGGGAGCGCTTGCATTCGCGGGCGTGGTTATGCTTACCATGTTGGCGGCGCTCAGCTTCGAGCCGCGCCTGCTCTGGGACCGCCTCGATGAAATCGGAACATCCCACGAGCCAAGCCCCAGCACCCCGGAATCTTGACCGCCCCCTCCCATCCTCCTGCCGCCCCCACCCCGGAAATCCGCCGCGCCCAGCGCTGGAATGTTGTCTGGGTGGTGCCGATTGTCGCACTGCTGCTCGGGGCCTGGCTGTTGTACCGGAATTTCAGCGCCCAAGGCCCGGTTGCGCGGGTCCGCTTTGAGACCGCCGACGGCATTGCGGCAGGCAAGACCGAGGTCCGCTGCCGCTCGGTGAAAGTCGGCATCGTGAAGGATGTGAAACTCGCCGAGGATTTGAAATCGGTGCTGGTGTATCTGGAGCTCGACCCCGACGCGGAAGGCTTGCTGCGGCGGGGATCCCGTTTCTGGGTGGTCAAACCGCGGCTTTCCGCCACCGAGTTTTCCGGGGTGGCCACCCTGATCACCGGTGCCTATATCGAGCTCGATCCGGGTCCGGTCGGAGCGGAAAGGCATACGGTTTTCAAGGGCAGGGAAACGCCACCCGCAACCAATCAAAGCGTACCCGGTCGCCGCCTGGTGCTGGTCGCGGAAGAAGCCGGCACTCTGGCGGTCGGCGCGCCGGTTTATTACCGCGGTTTTGAAGTGGGCCGCATCGAAAGCCGCGCCCTCGACCCGGAAGGCATCAATGTCACCTACAATGCCTTCATTGACGAAAAACACGCGGCGCTGGTGACGCGCAACACCCGCTTCTGGAGCACCAGTGGCATCGACATCAGCGCGGGTGCCGATGGTTTCAAGGTCCGCACCCCGTCGTTCCAGGCCATGGTTTCCGGTGGCGTTTCATTCGGCGTGACTCCCGGCGGCCCGCCAGGCGAGCCGGTGGGCGACGGTGCCGAGTTCACATTGCATCAGGATGAGGATGAGGCCCACAACGCGGAGTTCCACCCGACCCTCAAGCTGGTGTTGCTTTTCGACCAGTCGGTGAGGGGGCTGTCCAAGCGCGCGCCCGTCGAGTTCCGGGGCATCATGATCGGCCGTGTTGCGGACATTTCCTTTGATCTGGTACCAGGCCACGGCGATCCCCAGGTGCCTGTTCTGATAGAAATCGATCCCGGCCTGATGAGCCCGGCGACGCCGCGCGGGGAGTCTCCGCCTGATCTGGATTTCATCGCCGATGCCGTTTCCAAAGGCATGCGGGCCTCTCTCCGGACCGGCAGCCTGATCACCGGCGCGCTGTTTGTGGATCTCGACTATTATCCGGAATCGCCGCAGATGAAACTCGGCAAATCCGGTGAATACCCGACGATTCCGACCGTATCGTCCGGCTTTGTCCAGTTGGAGGCGAAGCTGAGCGCGATCCTCGACAAGCTGCAGGCACTGCCGCTGGAGCAGGCCATGGCGGACCTTTCCGCGGCAGCCGTCGATTCCCGCGACACGCTCAAGGAAATCCAGGCCACAGCCGCAGCGGCGCGCGCCACATTGGAGGACCCCGGGTTCCGGAAACTGCCCGCCGACCTCCGCGACACGCTCAACGCCCTGCAAAAATCCGTCGCAAGCATCGGCCCGGATGGCGCGGTGCAGGGGGACCTGCTCCGCACGCTCGACGAGCTGCGCGCCTCCCTGCGCAGCTTGAAATCCATGACCACCACCATCGACGAAAAACCCAGCTCGTTGATTTTCGGCCGTGATTCCTCCGGCAATCCAAAACCCAAGGCCCCTCGCGGCAACCCTTGATCCACCTGTGCCCATGACCCTTCGGATTTTTCTATCAGCCGCACTGCTCCTGCTCGCCTCATGCGCGGCGGGATCCAGATCCTTTTACGTGCTCACCGCCGACGGCCCCGCGGTCACCGGTGGCGGCCCCGGAATCGGTGTCGGCCCGGTGACCCTCGCGGAATACATCGACCGCGCCAACCTGGTCATCGCGGAAAACCCGAACCAACTCGCCGTTGCCGAGGATCACCGCTGGGCCGGCGACCTGTCCGCCTCAATCGCACGCGTCACCGCCACCAATCTAGGCCGCCGGATGAACACCGGAAACGTCCGCACCTATCCGTGGCAGGGTGATGAAGGCATCCGCTACCAGGTCACCCTGGACATCCGCCAGCTCCACGCCGGCGATGACGGCTACGCGGTGATCGAGGCCGGCTGGCGCGCGTATGCGCTGCCCGACCGCAGCATCAAGGCATCCCGCACGTTCGTGGACCGCGAACCGCTCACCGCCGACGGCTACCCGGCTCTGGTCGCCGCCCAATCACGCCTGCTATCGCGCCTGGCGGCGGACATCGCCGCCGGCCTGCGCTAGTTTTGGCGACTAACAGATCCGGCCATGGATGCGACGCTGCTGACGACCCCCCGGTTCTGGGAGGATTCCGCACCCTGTGCCGAAGGCCTGCCGCCGGATGCCGCCGCTTGCATCACGGGTCGTCCGGAACTTGCGGGACACGTGTGGTTCGCCACCTCCGGAACGACGGGCCGTCCCAAATGGGTCGCCTTGTCGAAGGAAGCCTTGCTCGCGTCCGCGGAGGTGGTGAACACGCATCTGCATGTGGATTCCGCTTCCTGCTGGGGACTTGCCCTGCCGCTGCGCCATGTAGGCGGCTTTGGAGTGGCGGCGCGGGCGTTTCTGGCGGGCTGCAGGCTTGAGGAATTTCCATCCCGCTGGGATGCCATGGAGTTCGGCCGCTGGCTGGAGGCAAGTCGTGCAACCCACAGCTCGCTCGTTCCCACGCAGGTCCATGATCTGGTGGCCGCCGGTGTCCGGGCCCCGCGCTCATTGCAAGCCGTGGTTGTGGGTGGCGGGCAGCTGCCCGAATCCACCGGCCGTGCGGCCCGCGATCTCGGCTGGCCGGTGCTTGCAAGCTACGGCATGACCGAGACCGCGTCCCAGATTGCCACCCAGCCGTTGTCCGCGCTGGAACTTGTCTATCAGCCAGCGCCGATTCCGCTGCTGCCATCGTGGCGGGTGGAGCTTGGCGATGACCGGTGCCTGCGGGTCTGCGGCAAGGCATTGTATTCCGGAATCCTGGCAGATGATGGAACCGGATGGGAGTATGTGCCAAGGGCCGGGGAATGGCACCGGACCCGCGACCGGGTGGCGATCGGCCCGGACGGGTTGGTGCCGCTTGGCCGCGCGGACGGCTTCGTGAAGGTGCTCGGAGAGCTTGTTGATCCTGCGGAAATCGAGCGCGTGATTTATCGGATCGCCGCGGGACGGCTGCGTCCGAACGCACTGGTGGTCGTGGCGGTTCCTGACGCGCGCAGTGGCCATGCGCTGGTGCCGGTGATCGACACCTCGGCGGATCCGGGTCCGGTGGACGAATGGCTGGAAATCTATCAGAAAAACGCTCCCGGATTGTTCAGACTGCGCGGGGCGGTCAGGCTTGACGGGTTTCCGCAAGGTGCTCTCGGCAAACCTTCGCGCTCCGCGATCACGGACATGGTGGACGCGGGGATTCGCGGCGGGAAAGTCGGCATTTGAAGTGGCGAAAGCCGCGGATGTCGTCCATGGTGTGCGGGCCAGTGTGCGCTTCCATCCCATGAAAATCATCATTCCCTTCCTGATTCTCTCCACCGCACGGATTCTGGTTGCGGCGGAATTTCTCTACATCCATGGCGATGTTGACGAAAATGGGCAGTCACCATCCAAAGGCAAACCCTTCCAGCAAATGCTGTTGTCCGACAACGGGCCCTGGGGCGTCTCCAAGTTCAGGGAAATGGTCGAGGAAAAGGGCCACCGCATCATGCCGGCCCTGGATCGCGAGACCCGCCTGACCGCCGACCTGCTGAAAACGGCGGATGTGGTGGTTTTCAGCCTGCACCAGAAGTTGTGGGCCGATGACGAGCGGGAAGCCCTTCACGAATGGCTCGGCGCCGGAGGAACGATGATCATTTTCAGTGACTCTGCGGCGGGTGGATTGTGGAGCACGGTGGGGCCGCAAAACCCGGTGGGCCAGCGGGCGGTGAACCACCTGGTTTCCCGCTATGGGTTGCAAGTCACCGTGGACCAGGCGGATGGCGTCCGAGCCGTGCGCCCGCTTCCCGAAACCAGGCATCCGATCACCGAGGGGCGGCCGGTCCTGGAAGGCGAGGGGGTTTCGTTGTTCGCCGTGTCTCCGGAAATCAAGGCGGAGATCCTCATTCCCTATGAAAACCATCCGGAAGTGGCTGTTAGCGGCGAGCCCGCCATCCCTCACAAACAGAACATCACCATACGGAATCCCAAGTGGGCCGCCTTGGTGAGTGTGCCGGTTGGAAAGGGCCGGATTTTCGGCATTTTCGACCGCCAGCCCTTTTGGAATGCCGGTGGTGGTTCTGACATCACACGCCGCGATAACAAGCTCATCCTCAGCCGGCTTGTGGATGCGGCGGCCGCCGCGCACGAGTGATGCCGGTTGTTTGGATCCGACCATGGCCTTTCACGCGTGGAAACACGGTGCCGATAATGGGGATTGCCACACATGGCATGCCTGATTATCAGTCAGGCCATCGTTATGAAATCGTGGTATTACGCGGTCAATGACCAGCAGCAAGGCCCCGTGACCAGCGAGGATCTCCTCAAGCTGCAGGCGGAGGGATCAATCAGCCGCGACAGCCTGGTGTGGTGCGCGGAGCTTCCCGACTGGACACCTTTGGGATCGGTGCCGCAACACCTGCTATCGCCTGCCGCATCGCCGGTATTCGCGCCCGTCATGGCGGGCGTGGGCGTGCCGGACGAGCACCGTTTGGAGTTCCTCGGCAAGGCCGGCGAATACTTCCGCATCTGGATCGTCAATGTCGTCCTCACCGTGGTGACGCTCGGCATCTATGCGGCATGGGCGAAAGTGCGGACCCGGCGCTACTTTTACGGCAACACGCTGCTGGATGGGAAACCATTTGATTTCACCGGAAATCCAATCGCGATCCTGAAAGGCAACCTGGTCTTTGGCGGGATCTTCATCCTCTACACAGTGACGGGTTCATTGTTTCCGCCGGTCGCGGCGATTGTGATGCTGGTGGTGTTCGCGCTGATGCCCTGGCTGATTCAGAAGGCGCTGCGGTTTCGTGCGCACCACACGGTGCACCGGAATGTGCGCTTCCGTTTCCACGGGGCGGTTGGCGAGGCCTATACCGTGTATCTATGGCTGCCGATTCTGGCTCCATTCACGCTGGGCTTGCTGATGCCCTATATGCATTTCAGGCAGAAACAATATTCACTGGGCCACATGGCATGGGGGGCGGCCCGGGCGGACATGCGCTGCGATTCCAGCGTGTTCTACATGACGGCACTCAGGTGTCTGGGAATCATGGTCCTGACCGGCATCGTCGTGGGACTGGCTGTCGCCCTGATCGGTTCCCTGATGAACCGCGGTGCCGCGGCCGGTGGCGCCGAAACGATCGGCATATCCACCGCTCTTGCCATCTATCTCGGGTTTTTCCTCATCACGGTTTATTACCGGGTGCGGACAACCAATCATGCGATCAATTCCACCGTTTGGAATGGGGTGGGCAGCCTGTGTTCCAGCGTCAGGGCGCGCGATCTGGTCTGGCTGTACATCACCAACGGCATTGCGATTGTCGCCTCACTGGGACTGCTCATTCCCTGGGTGCTGGTCCGCATGGCACGATACCGCACCTCGAAAACGGTCCTTCATGCGAGGGCGGGCAGCCTTGACTCGGTTGCCGCGGCAGGCGGATCTGCCGAATCGGCCATGGGCGATGCCGGCGCGGACATATTCGACTTCGAGATCGGATTCTAACAAAACGGTTCCGTGACGCTGCAAGGCACATACTATCAGGAAGGCTCCTCGCTGGCCGTGGACGTGTGCGTTCATCTGGGGGATGATGGGGGACTGCGGATCGAAAGTCCTCAAATGGAAACCATGGAGGTGGCGGCCGGCTGCCGTTTGTCCGAACCGCTTGGCCGTATGGCGCGGCATTTCTCGCTGCCGGGTGGAGCGCGCCTGGAAATTGCGGATACCGCCGCACTTGCCGCCTGGGAGAGGCGGGTTTCGCGCAGCTCCGGGATGCATCTGGTGCATTTGCTGGAATCGCGCTGGCGCTGGGTGGCCGCGGCGGTGTTGTTTTTGCTCGCTTTCATGGCGGTGGGTTACCTGTGGGGCCTGCCGTTTGCCGCAAAGCACGTGGCTCTCAACCTTCCGGCCGAAGTGGGAACCGTGGCAACCGCACAGGCGCGCGGAATCTTTGTCAAAATGCTGCGGTTCAAGGACAGCAAGCTGCCTGCCGACAGGCGTGAGGCGCTCACCCGTGGGTTCCGCGAGATGGCTGCGGTGATTGATCCCGGCAGCGGGTACAACTACCGGCTTGAATTTTTTGATGCGGGAATGCCCAACGCCTTCGCTCTGCCGGACGGACTGGTGTGCATGACGGACGATCTCGTCGGAATGGCTGCAAGCGATGCCGAAATCCATGGGGTGCTGGCTCACGAAATCATCCACGTCCGCGAACAGCACGGCATGCGCAGCGTGCTGCAAAGCTCCGCGGTTTTCCTGATCTGGACGCTGATGACCGGCGACGTCTCCACCGTGGCGGGCATGGGCTCGGCCCTGCCGGCGATGCTCGCCGAAAGCGGGTATTCACGCGGCTTCGAGCAGGAAGCCGATGACGGTGCGGCCGACTACATGATCCGGGCCGGATACGGAACCAAGCCTCTGGCCGACCTGCTTCTGCGCATGGACCCCGAGGGCGGTTCCGGTTCCCTGGACGGTGCCGAGGAGGCCATCTCCACCCACCCGCTGACATACAAGCGGGTGAAACGCCTCAGGGAGCGCGAGCAAAAGGGCAACCACAGGTGATGGGGTCGGATCGGTGCCAGACGGGGACACCGCATCGCGCTCCCCGACGCCGGGCCGGCCAGTCTTATCTGCAGTTGCCGTGATTTCCGACAGGGAATCGCGGGTTCAGAGGAACCGTTTTTCCAATTCCTTCAACCGGCATTGGGTCAGGTCGGCACCGATTGCGGAAACCAATGCCTTCCTGGCAGGGCCGGGAAGGGCCTGTTGCAGTTGGCCGAGGATCGGCCGGGGTGCGGCCAGGATCCATGCGGGGTTCCCGGCTCCCTTCAGGATGTCCGCGATCCGGGCGGCGATATTCCTGAGAGCCCCGCGTTCCATCTCGCGTTCCAGCTGATGCTCTTCTCCGTAGGACATGCCGGTTTGGTAACCCACCGGCGCGCCGCGTCCGAAGCGTCCGGCTTGATCGGTCACCGCTTCGGGAATGGTATCCACATGGATTTCGGTGAAGGCGCCCGGTTCCTCGATCCAATGTGCCTGATCGGCCGGATCCTCGCCGGCGGCGCGGTATTTGAGAACCCTGATCCGGCCGAGATTGGCGGCAATGATGAGCTTTTTCATAACAGGATACTCTCCGCCAGAAGCATGGGATCGTCTTTGTAAAACGGCTGCGGGAAGTGCGCTCCCGCCGTACGAAATGCGCGTACGGGTGACGGTTTTACGGATGATTTACCCGCGGAAATGAAATTCCTGTTATTCTTTCCGACAAGGGGGCGGGCTGCTTCCAATCAGCAAAACCAGATGAAAACATTTCCCTATTTGAAAGTGATGGCCATTGCGGTGGCGGTCGGCATCGCATCAGCAGACGAGGCGAACGATGATGCGGGGGTTCGTCTCGCGCTCGACCTGTCGGATGGCTCCCATG
Source organism: uncultured Luteolibacter sp. (assembly GCA_964399305.1). Taxonomy (GTDB): domain Bacteria; phylum Verrucomicrobiota; class Verrucomicrobiia; order Verrucomicrobiales; family Akkermansiaceae; genus Luteolibacter. Next base: position 11,455 of record CAYNQJ010000015.1, on the reverse strand, counting down.
TGATTGGCACACCGGTGATTCGCACGGTGCCTGTGGAAACTTCTTATGCCCGAATCGATGTTCCGCTGGAAAGAATTCTCAGCATCCGGATGCATGGGAAGAATGGGCCGGCAGCCTTCGAGTTGCGGAATGGAGACCGGATCAAGGGAACCATCGATTTGGGTCCAATCGAGCTGGAGACGGTTTTCGGCAAGGTCTCGGTAGGCATCGGGCTCATTCAATCGGTTGGCCTCGTTTCCGGCAGTGCGTTGCCCGCAGGTGAGGGGCCTCTGGCCTTCGGCGGATTGAAGTGGACGCCGTGGCGGACCCTGTTCGAGGTGCAGGGAGACAAACTGGTGTCGCTGCCCATGACGCGCCCCGGATTCGACTACGGCCACGGTGGCCACGGGCGCAATGCCACGCTGGTGACCAACATCGGCAATCCGGATTGGAAGGACTACAGCATCGAGTTCGATTTCGGCATGACCGGAGTCAATCCCGCGCACAATCCGCACCAGCTGCCGCTCGATTATCGCAGTGGGAGCATCCTTTTCCATGTGGCCGACGCAAAGGAAAGCTGGAACGAAAAGGGATCGAGTGGGTACAGCCTGAATTTCACCGGGGACGGCTCATGGAGCCTGTCCTGCGCGTACAACAGCCATTGCAAGACGGCATGTGGCTTTGGCGACCCTGCGAGCGATGGAGCCCGCACTCTCGCAACAGGCAAGGGGCTGATCCATGATCCGGAGTCTGGAAACAGAGTCCGGATCGACGTGCGAGGCACACGCATTCAAATCCGGGTCGACGGCGTGCAAATCACTGACGTCCGGGATGAAAAAATGACCGAAACCATCGGAGGCCAGACTTTGGACCACGGTGGCATCGCCTTTGCCTGGGGGTTTGAATGCATGGGGTGGATTCGCAATTTTTCAGCAACAAGGCCGTGAGCCAGGAAAGAAAAAAGACAAAGGTCATCACTCCGGCCATTTGCCCCGGATTGCTCCAACGGATCTAACCGGATAGAAACCGATGAGGAATTATTTCTTTTTCTTGTCCTCCAGGCCTTCCTTGACCTTGGCTTCGAGGTCCGCGTAGAGGGCGGCGTCGTTCTTGATCAGGTCCTTGGCGGCATCGCGGCCTTGGGCGAGCTGGGTGCCGTTGTAGGAGAACCATGAACCGCGTTTCTGGACGATTTCCATTTCCAGAGCCAGATCGAGCAAAGAGCCGGTGGAGGAAATCCCCTCGTTGTACATGATGTCGAACTCGGCTTCGGTGAATGGCGGTGCGACCTTGTTTTTGACGACCTTGATTTTGGTGCGGTTGCCGGTGACCGAGCCGTCGGTGGCCTTGATTTGGCCGACGCGGCGGATATCGACGCGGACAGAGGCGAAGAACTTGAGGGCGCGGCCGCCGGGTGTGGTTTCCGGGTTGCCGAACATCACGCCGATTTTTTCGCGGATCTGGTTGGTGAAGATGCAGACCGTCTGGGCCTTGGAGATCAGTGACGTCAGTTTGCGCATGGCGGCGCTCATCAGGCGGGCTTGGGCACCGACGGTGGAATCTCCAATTTCGCCGTCGAGTTCCTGTTTGGTCACCAGTGCGGCGACCGAGTCGAGCACGATCACGTCGATGGCATTCGAGCGGACGAGCGCTTCGCAGATTTGGAGGGCTTCCTCGCCGGACGACGGCTGCGAGATGAGGAGGTCATCGAGGTTGACGCCGAGTTTGCGGGCGTATTGCGGATCGAGGGCGTGTTCGACGTCGATGAATGCGGCGAGGCCGCCGCGTTTTTGGGCTTGGGCGATGACGGTCAGGGTGAGGGTGGTTTTACCCGAGGATTCCGGGCCGAAGACTTCGACGATCCGGCCGCGCGGGAAACCGCCGACGCCCAAGGCGCGATCGATGAGGAGGTTGCCGGTTGGGATGACGTCCACATCGGCACATTTGTCGTCGCCGAGGCGCATGATGGCGGCTTCGCCGAATTCTTTTTGGATGTGGGCGATGGCGAGGTCCAAATTGCGTTTGCGGGCTTCTTGCAGTTTTTCGTTCGCGGATTCTTCGGAGGTTGCTTTAGCGGCCATGGGTGTGGGTGGGTGGATGTGGGGGAAGTGGTGGGGCAGATGAAGCCGTTTGGCAACAAAAAAGATGTTCGCCCGAACAAAAATATGCCAATTCGGGCATTGCGGGTGGTTTCCTTCGCGCTTGATGCATCGGATGGCGGTTGTTACAGCGCGTGGGTGCTGACATGCGACTGTCTTGAGGAACTTGCCGGGCTGGGGGAACCCTTGCATCTGGCGCTGGGGGTTTTTGACGGGGTGCACCTGGGGCACCAGGCGGTGATCGGGCGCGCGGTTCGCGCGGCTGCGACTGAGGGCGGATTGCCGGGGCTGGTGACCTTTGATCCACACCCGATCCGGGTGATTGCGCCGGGCAAGGCCCCTGCGGCCTTATTGGCGACATTGGACCACAAGCGCCGGATTGTGGGAGGCCTTGGCGTCCGGGTTTTCGTTGCCTTGCGGTTTGATGCGGCGATGGCGGCGATGGCGGCCTGCGATTTTCTCGATCGTCTGACGGCGGCACCGGTGAAAACCATCGCGGTAGGGGAGGATTGGCGGTTTGGCCGCGGGCGGATGGGCGATGTGGCGTTTTTGGCACGGGAAGCCCAAGCGCGGGGCTATCGGCTTGAGGCGGTGCCGCCGGTGATGTTCGAGGGCGACCGGATCAGCAGCACCCGGATCCGGCAGGCGATTCACGACGGCAACCTTGATGAGGCCACGCGGATGTTGGGCAGGCCTTATTCGATTGCTGCCGAAGTGATTGAGGGGGCAAAATTGGGGCGGGCCTTGGGGTTTCCGACGGCCAACCTGCCGGTGGAGGGAGTCCAGGTGCCACCGGACGGGGTGTGGGCGGTGCGTGCAGGTTTGGAGGACGGCAGCGAGTCGCTGGCCGTGGCCAATCTCGGCTGCCGGCCGACGGTGAACGGCACCCGGAGGCTGCTGGAGGTCCATTTATTGGATTTTTCCGGGGATTTGTACGCACAGACCCTGGAGGTGCGTTTTGAAAAAAAACTCCGTGGGGAAATCCGTTTTCCGTCAATGGAGGCTTTGCGTGACCAGATCGCGCTGGATGTAAAGGCCGCCCGTGAGCATTTTGGGTTGTGAGCCGTGGATTTTGGATTGACGGGAATGATGTTTATAAGAACACTCATCTTATGAACATCTTTTTGCTCATCATCGAGAAATTCCGACCCTGGATTGAGAGCTGTCTGCATCCGTGTTTTTTGAAACGTCGGGCAACGCGGCGCAGGATGGAGATCCAGCTTGAATTTCCCTGGCGGTTGGAAAGATGATTTTTCCGGATTTTGCGCTTACTCTGGACGTCCGGGCACTCTATATCTCGCCGCGAGCATCCGCATGGAGATCCCAAACCCTCACGTTCCGAGCCGTTGCCTGACGATTTGTCTGGCCGCGCTTTTATTGATTTTGCCCGCTGGGATGGCGCAATCCGAAGCGCCAGACCACCTTGCGGCGCGTGAGCAGGCAAAACGTTCGGCCGAAGTCCAGGAAGCCCAGGAACTGTTGCGCAAAGGTGACGAGGCCTATCAGGCGAAGCGTTATGACGAGGCGGTGGAAGTGTATGCGGGAGCACGTGAATTGATTCCGGACACGCCGTTGCTCGGGGAGCTGCGTGCGGCGGCGACCGAGCGTTACGCCCAGGCGGCGGTGGAGCACGCGCGGGTTCTCTCGCGCAATGGCGATGTGGAGGCCGCCAAGGCTGCCGTTGATCAGGTGTTGCGCGAGGATGTGGCACCCAACCACCCCGGAGCTGTCACAATGCGGGCACAACTTGACGACCCGATCCGCACCAATCCGGCGTTGACTGCCGGGCACGCGCGCAAGGTCGATGAGGTGCGCCGGTTGCTTTACGCCGCGGAGGGTGCATATCAGCTCGGGAAATTCGATCAGGCCAAAAAAGAATACGAAGCGGTTCTCAGGATCGACCCCACCAACACCGCCGCGACCCGCGGTTTGGAACAAGTCGCCGTGGCAAGGCAGGAATATTACCAAAGCGCCTACGACCGGACCCGCGGGGAAATGCTCTCCGAGGTGGGAGCCGCCTGGGAGATCGAGGTGCCAGCTCCGGAGTTGGCTCCCGGATTCGTGGACCCCGGCGCGGCATCCGGCGCGATCAGGCCGACCATCGCCGCGAAACTTGATCAAATCATCATTCCGCGGGTGATGTTCGAGCAGACCAACATCGAAGAGGCTTTGGATTTCCTGCGGGTCCGTGCGGCGGAGCATGACACCACCGAGAGCGATCCGGCACTCAAGGGGGTGAATTTCACTCTCAACATCGGGCAGCCGTCCTCGGAGTCCGCAATGCGGATCTCCAGCCTGCGGTTTGATCTCCAGCTCTCACAAGTCCCCTTGTCGCGGGTATTGAAATATGTGACCGAAATGACCCAAACGTCATTCCGCACGGATGAATTTTCGGTGATCATCAGTCCGGTGGGCACCAGCTCCTCGGAGTTGGTGACCCGCAGCTACCGGGTGCCGCCGGATTTCCTGACGTCGCTGAGCAGCGGTTTTGAAAAAGATGAGTCGGAGGACGACCCGTTCGCCACGCCCTCCAAGTCAGGTGGCGAGCTCCTCACCGAGCGGCTCAGCGCCCAGGAGGCGCTGGCCAAACAGGGGGTGTCTTTTCCCGATGGCGCTTCCGTCAGCTACAGTGCCGCAGCCAATACCCTGCAGGTCGTCAACACGGAGACCAATCAGGATATGATCTCGCAGATCATCGACAACATGGCCCGCGCCGAGCCGGTGGTGGTGTCGGTGACGGTCACGATGTTCCGTGTGGAAAAAACCGATCTGGAGGAACTTGGGTTTGATTGGCTGCTGACACCTGCCGCATTGGATGGCAGCGACACCCTTTTTGCCGCGGGCGGTACCAACGGCAGCATGCCCGGCCGGACCGCTGCGGATTTCACGCCGCCGATGCCAGGCCTTCCGGTGGACCCGGATGCGATTGTCAATCCCGGCGTCATCACCAACGGCAACCGCTCGGGTGATCAGGCGATCAACGGCAGCAACCTTGACGAGTTGCTCGCCAACCCGAACCGCGATCCCCAATTTGCCAAGGTGGCTCCGGGGATTCTGTCCATCACCGGACTGTTTACGGATGGTCAGGCGCAGATGGTGATGCGTGGTTTGAGCCAGAAAAAAAGCATTGAGATGATGTCCCGGCCTGCGATTCACACCCGCAGTGGCCAAGCATCCCAAATCAGTGTCGTCCGCGAGTTTTTCTATGCCACCGAATACGAACCCCCGGAAATCGGAGGCGGTAACGGCGGTGAAAACGCAATCACACCTGCCAATCCGACCGCTTTCGAACGCAGGGATATCGGCATGATTCTCGATGTGCTGCCTGTCGCGGATCCTGAAAAACGCTATATCGACGTGACTCTCAAGCCGTCATTTTCCGATTTGGATGGCTATGTCAACTATGGCAGTCCGATTCGCCAGCGGCGCAGCGGAGTCCTGTCCGCAGGGACGGGTGAGGTGACACCCAACCGCATTCTGATGCCGGTTTTCAGCGATCAGAAAGTCAACACCCAGCTGACCATCGCCGATGGTGCGACAGTCGCGCTGGGTGGCTTGGTCAACCAGTCTGTCCAGAATGTTGAAGACAGTGTGCCCGTGCTTGGGGAGATTCCCTTGGTTGGGCGGTTTTTTCAGTCCACTGCCAGACAGCCTATTTCCACCTCGGTGATTTTCTTCGTTAAAGTCGAACTTCTGGACCCGACGGGCCGCCCATACCGCGACCGTTGAGTATCGTCGCCCGAATGTGGGCGGATCTCCCTGCGACCTCACTTCCCTTTTTTCCGAGCCACAGTCATGCCCTCCGAAAGCGAACCGGAAAAGTACTCGATTGATGAAATGATGGAGCGGCTGAAAAACCGCCCCGGGGAGGATCCGCTTCAGGATGGGGAACTGATAACACGTGCGGATGGCAGCCAAGCGATCCGGGTTCGCAAGCGCAAGCGCCGCAGCCATCAGCCGCACAAGGAGGAACAGCGCAAGGCGCGCCGCACGCGGATTCTCCAGGTGTCCGGAGCCCTCATTCTGTTGTTGCTGGCCCTGGTGGCTGCCGGTGTCGCCATCATTTACGGCAATAGCGCGCCATTCCGCAAAGGGCTCGTCGCCAAAATCACGGAATACAGCGGAGCTTCTGTGGAACTGGAGCAATACCGGATGAACCCGACCCATGCGAATGCCGAACGGATCATCTTGAACTGGCCGGATGGAAACGTGATGCGTGATCTGACGGTTCGCGGAGTCCGGGCCAGCATCCATCCGGCCAGCTTCCTCGGGGAATCGATGGTCGGCGAGGAGGTCGTTGGCTCCGAAGGCACCCTCACGCTGCAAGTGCCGGCTCCGGGCCGCCCTGTGCGCACAGGGTCCGCGAAACCTGAGGAAATGCCATTGATCCGCTTCAAACGTTATACCGTTTCAAAGTTGCATGTGGTGGCGGGCGGAGTCCCGGCGTCACCATTCAGTCTGCGAGGGACCGAGGCCGCCTTTCAATTGAGGGAAGTCGGCGAGCGTCCGCAATTGATGATCAACGGCGGCGAAATTGCCATCCATGGCTGGCCGAAGCTTCGTCTTGACCGCTCCTACATCGAGTTTCGCGGCAAGGAGTTTGATGTGGTGGGCATGCGCCTCCTTCACGAATCCGACAGTCGAGGTTCGTTTGAGTTGTCCGGGACTGTCGCTCCCTATGCGGGCGACCAGCCATCCACCTTGGACATCAGTCTCGAATCCTATTTGCTGGCCGGGCTGGCCGGTGAGGAATTCGGCCGTCTGTTTTCCGGAACTGACAACGAGGACCGGCTGGCCGGGCGGTTGGATAGCGTGCCGACACCGCACTCCAACAGGCTCTCATTTGTTCCCGGCGCTGTTCCGGACGCCAGGCTGGCAGTGGCTTTCCGCAACTCGCTGAACTCCCACATCGAGCTTGGAGGGTTTTCCTTCCTTCCGGATCTTGCCCGCTTGCTGGATGACGAATGGTTCGCGCGTCCGGTGTTTGAAAGCGATGCCACCGGCGTTCTCCGGCGGGAGAACGGGGGCCTTGCCATTGAGGATCTGCATCTGGAGAGCAAGGGGCGGATGTTCGTTCGCGGCCGTGTGGCGATGGCCTCCGACCGCAAGCTGTCCGGCAAGCTCGAACTCGGGATTGCCGAGGGCATGATCAAGGCCGCCGCCAACCGTCGTCTGGATGCGCTTTTCGGCCCGCCTGCGGACGGCTTTCGCTGGATGGTGCTGAATCTTGGCGGCAGCGTTGTGAAACCGGCCGATGATTTCATGAAATCGTTCGATGCCGCCACCGCCCGCGAGGCCTCGCCGCCCACTCCGGAAATACCCACTTTCGAGGAGCTGACCACTCCGGAATGAGCAAGGCACGCGGTGGATTTTTTCAAGAAGATCTTGGCGTTTTCAGAACTTCTGTTGCATAGTGGATTTTGGATAGGGCAAGTGAAATTGCCATCCATTCACCCCAAACCAAAGATCAGACAATCATGCAAACCGCCAACGTCAACCTGCCCATCACTGTCACCGTACGGCATGAACAAGTGACCGATGCCCTCCGCGAGCACGCCCACCGGAAAATCGAGAGCCTGCACCTCGATTACCCGCGGATCATCGAAGCCAAGGCCATTCTCGATGTTCAGAAAAACCGGCACGTCGCCGAAATCATTCTCTTCTGTGCCAACCACATCACGATCGAAGCCCACACCGAGGGCAAGGACATGTATGCGGCGCTCGATGAAACGATCGAGAAAATCGCCCGCCGGATGCGCAAGCACAAGACGCGGCTGATGAAGAAAAACCGTCCGCACCGCAACGAGTCGATCCGGCATCTCGACGAGAAATATTTCACCGCCGAGGCGCTCGATCATCCCGAGGATGCGGAGCACGATCCGGTTCCCTACATCGTGCATCCGGAGAACTACGCGATCCGCACCATGTACAAGGAGGACGCCATCATGCAGCTCGAACTTTCGGACCGCCCGTTCGTTCTTTACAAGAGCGCCCGCCGCGGCTGCCTGTCGATCATTTACCGCCGCAAGGAAGATGGCGAGTATGCCTCGATCGACATCAGGGAGGGTGACCTCTGATGGCAGTCTAACGAAAAATCAGGGCCGGGCGGAGAATCATCCGCCCGGCCTTTTTGCTGCCGGTTCAGCGCAGGCCGAAATGCCGGGCGGCGAAGTCGAGGTATTGCCGCCAATCGTAGTCGTTGATGTCATGCTTGCCGGTGCGGATGTGATAGCCGACGGAATCTCCGACGGGATGGTTGAGTTCCGGCTGTTCTTCGACGCCGACACCTTTTTTCCCGAGCAGTTTATAGACCGGCCCGGCCAGTTTGGCGGAGAGGAATTCGCCTTTCGGGTCCGCCCATGCGTCGTCCACCGCGCTGGCCACATAGACGGGGCGTGGTGCCATCAGGGCGATGAGCTGGTGCTGGTCGACCGGGCAGCGGTCCTCCTTCTGGTTGTAGTCGGCAAAGCGGTCGCAGAACCAGTGGGGGAACACGGTGTTGATCCGTTCCACAGTCTCGCCAAACGCCCTGCGGCTCAGCGCGGCGCCGCCACAGCCGGAATTGTTAGATATCGCCATGGCGAAGCGCGGGTCCAGTGCCGCGGCCCAGAGGGCGGTTTTGCCAAGACGTGAATGCCCGATCACCGCCACACGCCCGGCATCGATTGAGGGATCGGTTTCCAGATAGTCGAGGATCCGGCTGAGGCCCCATGCCCAGGCGCCGATCGATCCCCATTCCTCGGGGCCGGGTTTGCCAAAGACGCCATGGATGCCATTGGCAAAGCCATCGTCGAAGTCCGGGTCGATGTCGCCATAACGCATGGTGGCCACGGCGAACCCACGGTCGATGATCATTTTGAGGGGCCAGCGGCTGCTGCCGGAGCCGCGGACGGTTTTTGCGTCGCTGGATGGTGAGGGGGTGATGCGGGAATCCGGGTGCACGGATTGATTGCCGGGAAAATTCAAACCGACGAATGCCGGTACCCGATTTGGAGCGGACTTCGGCGTGACCAACATCAGCAGCATCACCACATCCTCGCCGCCATTGGCCGCGGGCAGGGTGAGACGGATTTCCCTGAGAACGGCTTTCCCATCCAGAAAGTCGGGAATCGTCTGGACCAACCCGGCTTTGAGTTTGGCCTTGCGCGCGGCTTCGGGAGTGCGGCCGTAAACATGCGACTCAAACAGCGAAAGAATCTCCGCGCGGCGTTTTGGCCAGTCTTGCGCCGATTTCACCGTTGTGCCGTTTTCGAAAACCAGCGGATCGGGCAGCTTGTATTTCGGGACTTTCGCCTCATCCAGATTGATCGGCTGGGCGGCAGCGCCGACGACGGAAGCGACCCAGCCGAGAGCGATCAGAAACAACCAGGCAGAGGGGATTTTCATGCCAACAACCTAGCAATCCTGGACGAGCGCTGGCAATGCCGAAGCATGCCGGCCATTCCGCTGAAAATGCGAATGCCCGTGATCCTTGCGGACTCACGGACATCTGCGGGTGGTCGCGCACGAAGGCGCGGCAACGGAATCGGGAGCTTACTTGCGCAGCGCCTCTTCCCGTTCCTTCGCCTTGGTGATGACATCGTCGGCGACGTTTTTCGGGCAGGGAGCATAGTGGCTGAACTCCATCGAGAACTGGCCACGGCCGGAGGTCATGGTGCGGAGGTCGCCAATGTAGCCGAACATCGCACTGAGCGGAGCCTCGGCCTTGACGCGGACGCCGCCGGGGGTGCTCATCTGCTCCTTGATCATGCCACGGCGGCGGTTGAGGTCGCCGATGACGTCACCGACCTGCGCTTCCGGGGTGAAGACGTCGATTTTCATGATCGGTTCGAGGATCTGTGGCGCGGCCTTCTGCATGGTTTGGCGGTAGGCGGCCTTGGCGGCGATTTCGAAGGCGATCGACGAGGAGTCCACCGCGTGGAAGCCGCCGTCCTTGAGCGTGACCTTGAAGTCGAGGCAGGGATAACCGGCGAGCGGTCCCTTGTGAATGGAGGTTTTGAAGCCTTTTTCCACCGCAGGGATGTATTCCTTCGGAACATTGCCGCCGACGACCACGGATTCAAACACGAAACCGGATCCGGGTTCGAGCGGTTCAATGCTGTAGTCGATCTTGGCAAACTGGCCGGAACCACCGGACTGCTTCTTGTGGGTGTAGCTGTCGGCAACCGCCTTGGTGATGGTTTCGCGGTAGGCGACTTGGGGCGCGCCGACATCGACTTCCACCTTGTGGGTGCGCTTGAGGATGTCGATCTTGATGTCAAGGTGGAGCTCGCCCATGCCCTTGAGGATCATTTCGTTGGTTTCCTCATCGGTCTCGACGCGGAAGGACGGGTCTTCCGCGACCATCTTGCCGATGGCGACGCCGAGTTTTTCCGCGTTGGCCTTGTCCTTGGCAGCCACGGCGATGGAGATCACCGGATCGGGGAAAACCATCGGCTCGAGGGTGGCCGGGTTTTTCTCGTCGCAGAGCGTGTGGCCGGTTTGGACGTTTTTCAGGCCGACGATGGCGATGATGTCGCCCGCTTGTGCGCTGTCGATTTCCTGGCGGTCATCGGCGTGCATTTCGACCATGCGGCCGACGCGTTCGGTCTTGCCGGTGAAGCTGTTGAGCACGGTGTCGCCCTTCTTCAGCACGCCGGAATAGATGCGGGTGAAGGTGAGCGCGCCGAACTTGTCATCCATGATCTTGAAGGCGAGCGCCCGGAACGGACCTGCGGGATCGACGATGGCGAACTTGCCGGTCTCATTGCCTTCCGCATCCACTTCCGGCTGGGGTTTGACCTCGGTCGGGTTCGGGAGGTAATCGACCACGGCATCGAGCACGTTCTGCACGCCCTTGTTTTTGAAGGAGGAGCCGCAGTAAGTCGGGAAGAACGAGAGGTTGATCGTGCCCTTGCGGACGCAGCGCTTGATGGTATCGAGGTCGGGTTCCACGCCTTCGAGGTATTTTTCCATCACTTCGTCGTCCTGTTCGACAGCGGCCTCGATGAGTTCGGCGCGGTATTGTTCGACCTTGTCCACCATGTCCGCGGGGACCGGCTCGACCTTGAAGTTTTCCGGCTTGCCGGAATCATCCCAAATGAAGGCCTGGCGGGTGAGGAGATCCACCACCCCGGTGAAGCTGGTTTCCGCTCCGATCGGCAGGACCATCACCAGCGGCTTGGCTCCGAGGATGGTTTTGACCTGGTCGACGACGCGGTAGAAGTCCGCGCCCACACGGTCCATCTTGTTGACGTAAATCACACGGGAGACTTCCGATTCGTCGGCGTAGCGCCAGTTGGTTTCGGATTGGGGTTCCACGCCGCCGGAGGCGCAGAACACACCGATGCCGCCGTCCAGTACCTTGAGCGAGCGATACACCTCGATGGTGAAGTCCA
>CAYNQJ010000014.1:0-77246 GCA_964399305.1 uncultured Luteolibacter sp. | reverse complement strand
CATCCCACCATCCACCGCCGCCCCACCGCAAGCACAATCTTGATTAAATCTGTCTCTTTCAATTGTCCTGTCTCTTTCAATTGTCAATTGAGCTGATCAATGTGATGGAGAACCGGGATTGACTACCTGCGGTGTTCCGCTTTTCGTCATGGGCAATGCATAGGAAAATCACCATGGCATTATGGATCACAGTTGCCGGAGCCCTTGCCGCCGCCCCCGAAGCCAAGGAGTGGAAGTCCCCCGGCGGGCTGGTGGTCAAATATCGTTGGAGTATTCCGGCCGAGATTAAAAAAGGAGAAACCTATCCATTGGTGCTCTTCCTTCATGGCGCGGGAGAACGTGGCAACGACAACAGCGCGCAGCTCAAGCATGGCGTGCTGCCCATCATCGAGGGTGCTGAAAAGGCGGGCACACCTTGTTTCCTGATCGCGCCGCAATGTCCTGCCGACCAATGGTGGTCACCCCTTGACCGCTTGACGATGCGGCTTGCTGCGGCGGGCAAACCCAACGAGCTGATGGAGGCTGTCATCGCGCTGGCCGACCAGATCATGAAGGATCACCCAGTGGATCCGAAGCGCTTTCACGTGACAGGCCTTTCCATGGGTGGTTATGCAACATGGGATCTATTGACCCGCATTCCGGATAAAATTGCCTCGGCGATGCCGATTTGTGGCGGCGGCGACCCATCGATGGTGGCGCGTTTCAATCAGGTGCCGGTCTGGGCATTCCATGGAGAAGATGACCCAGTCGTTCCTCGGAAGTGCACGCGCGAGATGATCGAGGCGCTAGAGAAAGCCGGCGGCGAACCCAAGGCCACCTACTATCCTGGTACCGGCCACGATTCATGGACCCGCACCTACAACGATCCGGCTGTCATCCGTTGGTTTTTCCAATTACCTGCGCATTGACCCCGCTGGTCCGGGTTTAACCGAAAAACCGCATCAGGCGCTTCAATGCCGCCAGCGGTGTCTTGGGTGGAGGGTAGCGGAACGATGGGTCGAACGCGAGCGAACAGCGCAGCACGCTGCGCGGATGGGTGAAACATTCGAAGCCCGCGCGGCCGTGGTATGAGCCCATGCCGCTCTGTCCAAGACCGCCGAATGGGAGATCCCTGCCGATAATGTGCGTCATGGTGTCGTTGATGCAAACTCCGCCCGAACGTGTTTCCCGTAGAACGCGCTCCTGTGAGGTGCGGTCGCCGGTGAACAAGTACAAGGCCAGTGGTGACGGTTGGTTACGTTGAAGTTCCAGCCATTCGCCCACATCATCGAACTCCAGAACCGGCAGAACCGGCCCGAAAATCTCTTCATTCATCAATGCGGAATCCCGGGTCACACCGGTGAGGATGGTGGGTTCGATGTAAAGATCCTCAGCATCCACGCGCCCGCCAATGTGAATCGTTCCCTCGCGCAGGTGTGCCAGCAAGCGATCGAAGTGCTTGCGATGAATGATCCGGCCATAATCTCCGCTTTTTTGAGGATTCTCACCATAGAAATCGCGGACCGCGCGGGCCAGTGCGGCCAGCAATGCCGGTGCCGCGCGGCGGTCCACCCACACATGATCCGGGGCCACACATGTCTGCCCGGCATTCATGAATTTTCCCCAGACAATCCGCCGCGCGACCAGATCCATCGGTGCGTCGGTGAGGACAACGCACGGGCACTTGCCACCAAGTTCAAGCGTGACGGGCGTAAGATGGCGGGCCGCCGCGGCCATCACCGCGTGCCCGACCCGGGTGCTCCCGGTGAAAAAAATGGTGTCGAATTTTTCACGCAGCAAATCCTCGGCCACATCCTGGCCGCCTTCGATCAACGCGACGCATTCCTCGTCAAAAATTTCACGAATCAACCTGGCAATCACGGCCGATGTGTGTGGTGCGAATTCCGAAGGCTTGAGAACCGCCGTGTTGCCCGCGGCAAGCGCCGCCACCAGAGGAATGAGCAACAGTTGCAGCGGGTAATTCCAAGGGCCGATGATCAAGGCTACCCCGAACGGCTCGCGCCGGACCTGCGCCTGGGCTGGCCAGGCGAACAGCGGAGCACGCCGGCGTTCCGGTCTCATCCAACGGTGCAAACGCGCCAGCGTGTGACGGATTTCGCCGATCACATAGCCGAACTCGGAGACATAGGCTTCGTGCCGGCTTTTGCCCAAGTCCGCATACAGTGCCGCGAGCAATTCTTCCTCCCGTGCCAACAACCCGTCACGCAGCGTTTCAAGAACCTTCCGACGAAAATCCTCCCCGGAGGTGGCTCCGCTTAGGAAAAACGCCCTTTGTCGCGAGATGATGGCTGAGTGAACCATATTCTGTTTGCCGCATGCAGACGATGGCGTAAAGCTGAGTCAAGAAATGATTCGGGCACTGGCATTTGCATTATTGGTCTCCGTGGCGTCCGTCTTCGCGGACGGGCCCCCTGACAAGCAGATCCAAGCAGGCATTGCCGAGTTCACCACCGCCTACCGTGTGTGGGACGCAGGCCGCTTCGCCAAGGCTGCCGACTATTTCCGCAAGGCGGCCGCGGACGCTCCTGAGTCTGCCACTCCGCGGTATTGGCTTGGTGCCGCGCTTTTCCACCGGATGCTGCAGTTGCAAAGCCAGCCGCCCGATCCCCAGCGGGCCCAGGCCGCCGCAGCCGCAATGGAGGAAGCGATCACCGCCCTTGATGCGGCGCTCGGAATCGACCCCCGGCACGCGGAATGCCACGCCCTCCTTGGAACGCTCTATGGCATGAAAATCCATGGGAGGGTGTTCCGCGCGGTGCGCTACGGCCCGAGCGTGCAAAGCCATCAGGCCCAGGCGCTCAAGCATGGAATGCTAAATCCTCGCGTCCAATATTTGTTAGGTGCCGCCCGTTTTCACAGTGCGGGGAACCCGAATGAATTCCAACAGGCGTTGGGAACCCTGCTCACCGCAGAAACCCTCTTTCTGGCCGAGGCAAAAAATCCGCCCGGCCCACTCGCGCCGCGCTGGGGGCTCAGCAGTTGCCGCACATTCATCGGCCGCGCCTGCCTCGCCACCGGCGACAAAAATCGCGCCGCGGCATATTTCAAAAAGGCTCTTGCAGATCACCCCGCCGATCATACCGCCAGGCGTGAACTCTCCAAACTCAAAGCCCCCTGAACCATTTCCATGAACCCGAAAAAAGTCATCGTGATCGGCTCCGGCCTCGGTGGAATCTCCGCAGCCATTTCGCTCGCCCAGGAAGGATACTCCGTCACCATCCATGAGAAGAATGCCCAAATCGGCGGCAAGCTCAACGTCCTCAAGCAGGCTGGATACACCTTCGATCTCGGTCCGTCGATTCTCACGCTGCCCCACATTTTCGAGCGCTTGTTCGAGCGCTCCGGCCGCAAAATGAGCGATTACATCCCGATCCGTCCGGTGCGCCCGCATTGGCGCAATTTTTTCGAGGATGGCAAGGTGGTGGACCTGGATCCTGATCCCTTCGTCATGGCCGCAGAGGCCCGCAAGGCCGGCGAAGATCCGGAAAACGTCGAACGGTTTCTCAAATACTCCGCCGATCTCTATGACCTCGTGAACGCCGGATACTTCGAGCAAGGGCTCGATACGGCATCCGATTTCCGCGAGTTCTACGGGTTGGGAAAATTCCTCAAGTTCGACCTCTTCCGCACCATGCATGGCGGTGTCGCAAGGTTTCTCAAGACCCGCCACATGCGCGACATCTTCGATTATTTCATCAAGTATGTCGGGTCATCCGCCTATCACTCGCCGGCATTCATGAACTGCATGGCCACCATCCAGTTCCGTTACGACCTTTGGTATGTCGACGGCGGCTTGTACCACATCGCCCTCGGACTCCAGCGGCTGATGGACGAGCTGGGCGTCGAGGTCCGGCTCAACAGCGAGGTCGCCGGAGTCCACAAGAAAAACGGCCGCGTCACCGGCATCACCGCCAATGGTGGATTTCACGCGGCGGATATCATTGTTTCCAACATGGAGGTCATTCCCGCTTACGAAAAACTGCTTAGCGAGGACGAGGACTTCATGCGCGGCCTGGAAAAATACGAGCCATCCTGCTCCGGTCTCGTATTGGAACTCGGGCTCGACCGGAAATACGAACAACTCGCGCACCACAATTTCTTTTTCTCCGATCACCAGCGCGAGCACTTCCACACCGTGTTCCGCAAACACGAGCTGCCGCCCGATCCCACGATCTATCTGGTCGCCGCTTCCCGCACCGACCCGACCGTGGCTCCCGAAGGTTGCGATTGCCTGAAAATCCTCCCGCACATCCCCTACATCGACGATGCCAACCCGCTCACCCGCGAGGATTACCTGCGGTTCAAGGAGCGGATCATCGACAAGCTCGAGCGCATGGGCCTCACCGACCTCCGCAAGCACGTCGTCTTCGAGCACTGCTGGACGCCGCTCGACATCCGGGAACAATACAACTCCAACAAGGGGTCGATTTACGGGGTGGTGAGCGATCGCTTCAAGAACCTCGCCTTCAAGGTGCCCAAACAAAGCACGAAGTATCCCAACCTGTTCTTTGTCGGCGGCTCGGTGAATCCCGGCGGCGGCATGCCCATGGTCGTGCTGTGCGGACAGAACGTCGCCAAGAAAGTCGTGGCGTGGGATCGCTGCTAGAACATACGGCCCCATGATCCTGCTGCTTGTTTTCATCGTCCTGTGCCTCGCCGGGTTTGTGGTCGCATCCCGGTTTTCCGCATCACCCGCCGGATCCAGACCGGCGGCGCGGCGGCGCGTGTCGGTCATCATTCCGGCGCGCAACGAGGCGCACAACCTGCCCGCGCTCCTGCAATCGCTCGCACGGCAGGAGG
The DNA here is from genome assembly GCA_964399305.1 of uncultured Luteolibacter sp. Taxonomy (GTDB): domain Bacteria; phylum Verrucomicrobiota; class Verrucomicrobiia; order Verrucomicrobiales; family Akkermansiaceae; genus Luteolibacter. The sequence continues at coordinate 72,446 of CAYNQJ010000014.1, read as the reverse complement.
AAAAACCCGACGAAATCCTCGTCGTCGATGACGGATCCACCGATGATACAGCGGCCGTTGCCCGCAGCCATGGCGCCACCGTGATTTCCTCCGCGCCGCTGCCCGATGGCTGGCGCGGCAAAACCTGGGCCTGCCACCAGGGCGCGCGCGCGGCCACCGGCGACTTGTTTTGCTTCATCGATGCGGACACCTGGTTCGAGCCCGGCGGGTTCGGTCGCTTGCTGGACATGTATCCCGGCGGGGCGTTTTCCGTGCTGCCCTATCACGCGGTGCGCAGGCCGTATGAAAGCCTCTCCCTGTTTTTCAACTTCAGCATGGCGGCTGGCACCGTGCCGCGCGGACTTGCGGGTCAATGTCTGTTAGTCGGGCGCGCGGAGTATTGGAAATCCGGAGGCCATGAATCCGTGAGCGGCAGGGTTTTGGAAAACTTCCGTCTGGCGGAGGGATTCAATGAGGCGGGCATACCGGTGGCCAGCGTCACCGGGTGTGGAATCATCTCCTTCCGCATGTATCCTCACGGGCTGACCTCGTTGGTCGAGGGATGGACCAAGGGATTCGCGTCCGGGGCCGGACGAACGCCGCCGCGCGTTCTGCTGTTGGTCGTGGCCTGGATGACCGGGTTGATGCTGCCAATCATTGGTGCGGCCGTCACCGGGAATTGGCTGATGTGGGTAGGGGCCCATCTGCTGGCCGCCGTGCAAACGGGAGTGTTGGTCCGCAGGCTCGGCTCGTTTCATCCGGCAGCCATCCTGTTCTATCCGATTCCGCTGGTTTTCTTCTTCAGTGTGTTTGCGTGGTCAGCGCTGCGGTCCGGAAAAAAAGTCACTTGGAAGGGAAGGTCGATCCATGCCGATTGAACTGCCAGTCGTGTGGGTGGTCGTGTTGAATGTCTGCGGCTGGCCGTTGATCCAGCTCGCTCTCGCATGGGCCTTCACCCGGGCGCCGGACCACTGGTTTCACGCACCCGCCCATCGTCCCCGGCCGTGCGGGTTGCGGGCTCTCGAAAGGTTGTTTTTCATCAAGCGCTGGAAGGACATGCTGCCGGACGCGGCTTCATGGTTCGGTGGCGGTTTTGCCAAACGCAATCTCGCCGGCAGCGATCCCGATTATCTCCGCCGATTCATCCGCGAGACCTGGCGCGGCGAGTTGTGCCACTGGTCCGCATTCGCGTTCGTCCCGGTGTTTTTCCTATGGAACCCGTGGTGGGCCGATCTGGTCATCGTCGGCTATGCGATCCTCGCGAACCTGCCGTGCATCCTCGCGCAACGCTACAACCGTCTGCGCCTCCAACGCGTGCTCGACCGCATCCGCTAGCGCGGTGCCGCCGCAGGCCGGATGTTTTTTATCCCTCGCCATGTGTCCGGGATTGCGGATTTTCCCGATGGATTCATCGTTTGCATGACCGGTTGCCAAACATGCCCATGCGCACGTTTTTCATGCTTTTCCTGACGGTTTTGTTTACTCCCGTTGCCACGGCACGGGAAGGCGTGGTGTTGTTGCACGGGTTGTGCCGCACCAAGGCGAGCATGGTAAGGATGGACCAGGCGCTGACCGCCGCGGGGTTCATAGTGGAGAACATCGATTACCAATCGCGGCGGCATCCGATTCAGGAATTGAGCGAACAGGTCGTCGGCGAGGCGCTGGGAAGCCCGCGTCTGAGCGATTGCACCCGGATCCACTTCGTGACCCATTCGCTGGGCGGCGTGTTGGTCCGTCATTATTTCAAACATCACGAAGCCGGCCGCCTGGGCCGCGTGGTGATGCTGGCGCCGCCCAATCAAGGGAGCGAAGTGGTGGACAGGATCGGCCGCTGGCGGATATTCAAGAAGCTCAATGGCCCGGCAGGTTCAGAGCTCGGAACAAAAGCGGATTCGACTCCCAATCGACTCGGGCCGGTGGGTTTTGAATGCGGAGTCATCGCCGGCAGCCGGTCGATCAACGGGTTGAACAGCCTGATGATCGAAGGCGCGGACGATGGCAAGGTGTCGATCGCGCGCACGCGCGTGGCGGGCATGAAGGAACACATCGTCGTGCCGACATCCCATCCCTACATCATGAAAAACCGCGAGGTGATCCGCAAGACGACGCGTTTCCTTCAAACAGGCACGTTCGCCGGGAGACCTTTGAATCGCTGATGCGGGCGATAACAGGCGGTTTTTTCCATGGTGGTGGTGGAACCGGATTCGCATGAATCGGCATCTTTGTGGTTCTAATTGGCCGGCATTTGCCCATAGGATGCGCGCATGCCACACATCCTGCTTGTCGAGGACGAACCCGCGATTGCGGACACGCTGGTTTATGCGTTGGAAAGCGAATGCCATCGGGTGGCGCACGCGCTCACCGGAGCGGCCGCCCTGGAAATGCATGCCACAGGCAGCTACGACCTTGCGATTCTTGATGTCGGTTTGCCGGACATGACCGGATTCGAGCTGTGTCGCCGGTTGCGGGAGGGCTCCCGCATACCCATCCTTTTCCTGACGGCCCGAGATGGCGAATTGGACCGGGTTCTCGGCCTGGAAATCGGCGGCGATGATTATGTGACCAAGCCGTTCTCGCCCCGCGAGGTTGCCGCAAGGGTCCGGGCGATCCTGCGGAGGGCCAATCCGGAAGCACCGGCGAAGAAGGAAGATGAACCCCGATCCACATGCGCGGGATTGACACTCGATGACTTGTCGAAACGCATCATCTATGGTGGCAACCGCCTGGACTTGACCGCACATGAATTCAAGCTCGCCTCCGTGCTCATCCGCCATCCCGGCCGGGTATTTTCGCGCGATCAACTGCTCGATCACGCTTGGGAGGATCCCGGCGCGGTCACGGACCGGACGGTGGATGCCCACATCAAGAGCCTGCGGGCGAAGCTGCGGGCGATCGCGGCCGGCGCGGAGGAAATGATCCAGACCCGCAGGGGGCTCGGATACGCTTACGCACCCCTCGATTCGTGATGCCATGCGCCTGACCCGGATCACCCTCGTCATCCTCGCGCTGATCATCGTGGCGGGTTTCAACCTGTTGGTCCGCAAGCAGCTTGCGGATGTGGAGCCCCAGCTTTTCCAGGCGACCGAGGAGACGATGGTGGATGCGGCCCACGTGCTCGCATCGTTCGCGGAAAAGCATTTCACCCGGGACGGGTTTCAAAGCGCCGCATTTGCTGAAGCGATGGATGCCGCCCACCGACGGTCGTTCAAGGCGCGGATTTTCAACCATACCAAGGAGGAGGTGGGCCTCGACTTTTATGTGACCGATGACAAAGGTGTGGTCCTGTTCGATTCGGGCCTTCCTGTTAGAGTCGGCGAGGATTACTCGGGAAAGCGCGACGTGCACCTGACCCTTGCCGGGAGGTACGGTGCGCGCAGCAGCAGGATGGACGAGGCCGACAAGACGAGCTCGGTGATGTATGTGGCGGCGGCGATCGGCGATCCGGAATCTCCGCGCGGGGTGCTGAGCGTTTACAAGGCGCAGGCGGACGTGCTGCCGATCATCCGCAGGCGCGTTTCCGAAATCTGGTGGGGCACCGGCTTGGTGGGCGGCGGGATTTTGTTCTGCGTGGCCGTTGTCTTCATCTGGCAATACCGCCCTATCAGCCAGCTCACCGAGTATGCGCGGGATATCGAGCGCGGCAAGCGGAGGCCGCTGCCATACCTCGGGCTGGGCAAGGAGGTGAACACGCTGGCCCGGGCACTGGAGTCGATGAGGGAAGCACTCGAGGGCCGGCATTTCGCGGAGCGCTACGTGCAAACCCTGACTCATGAGATGAAAAGTCCGCTGGCGGCGATCCGTGGCGCTGCGGAATTGTTGAATGAGGATTCCGAGTCAATGCCACCGGATGACCGCCGCCGTTTCCTCGGCAACATCCATGCCGAGACCCTGCGGGCGGACCGTTTGTTAGGGCGGCTGCTTGAGCTTTCAGCGCTCGAAGGGAAGTCCAATCTGGAAACCACCGAGCGCGTCGATCTCCGCGAGGTCATGTCGCGCGCGGTGCAACAGGCGCTGGCCATGGCGGAACTCGCGCGGGTCCGGCTTGTGCTTGCGGATGCGGGGCGGCCGATGATGGTGTGTGGCGATTCATTCATCCTGCGCGCGGCGGTCACCAACCTGTTGGAGAACGCCATCGATTTCTCCCCGCCCGGCGGAGAGGTGGAGATCGCATTGGAAACAGCGGCTGGTTTTCACCGGATCCTCATAACGGACCACGGCGAGGGGATACCCGATTATGCGAGGGACAGGGTGTTTGAGAGGTTTTTCTCGCTGCGGCACCTCAGGACCGGCCGCAAGGGAACCGGGCTGGGGCTGACGCTGGTGAAAGAGGCGGCCGAGCTCCATCATGGTTCGGTGGCGCTCGAGTCCCCGGAGGCCGGTGGCACGCGCGCGGTTCTGGCGATTCCCGCAGCATAGGAAAACTTCGCGCGTTTTTCACCGGGCTTTCATCAAATGGTCACGGCGCGGGGCTTGCATCCGTGGCAAGCCCATGCGCGACCTGCTTTCTCCATCCGCCCGATCGCTTGCATCTCCATCCACGCGGGAGATCGCGCGCACGGCCGCGGTGGTGGTGCTTGGGTTCGGCGTTTACGGTTTCACGACCGGTTTCTGGCGTTCTCCCCTGATGGGTGTGTATGTAGCGGCGAAAATGCCGCTGTTGATCGCCTGCACGCTGGCATGCAACGGTTTGCTGAACGGCCTGCTTGGAATTCTGCTGGGAAGCGGGTTGGGATTCCGCCAGTCGCTTCACGCGCTGTTGGGGGCGTTTGCCATCTCTGCCTTGATTCTTGCATCTGTGGCGCCGGTGACTTTTTTCCTGGCTCTCAACATCCCGGCCGCGGATTCCGAGCAGGCGAGATTGTCTCATTCCGCCTATCTGCTGACGCATACCTTCCTGATCGGTGTTGCGGGACTGACCGGAGTGGTGCGGTTGGGGAAACTGCTGGAGTCCTACTGCAGCTCGCGAAGGGTAGCCCGCTCGACACTGGCGGCATGGATTGCGGGAAACGCCTTTCTCGGCATGCAGTTTTCATGGATCCTGCGACCGTTTTTCGGAACCCCAACCCTGGAGGTCGCATTCCTGCGCGAGAACCCCATGCGGGGCAGCTTCGTGGAAGCGGTATGGATCGCGCTCAAGCGGGTCCATGCCAAAGCGCCGGACGGTTCGGTTTTCTGGGTGATCGCCGCCATCGCCCTGATCCTTCTCCTGATCAACCACATCCAAAAACCTGAAAGGAAAAACACGCCATGAATGACAAACCATCGATACCGCAAATCCCACCCATCCCACCCATCCAGGCCCGCCTTGTGGCCTCGCCGCCACCAGCTCCGCCGCCGCCACCAGCCGAGCCATTGCCTGATCATCCCGGCATCCGGGATCTGTTCGAGGCGCTGCTGCGGCGGCCCGCCGAGTTGGCCCGGCACCATGCCTGCGGCGAGCGCCAGACCATCCTCGGTTTCGGTGTCCTTGCGCTGGCGTCGATCCTTGTGTTCGGACTGGTCCTCGGGACCTTCGCCTACGGGGACCAGCTTTGGGCGGCACCGCTCAAGCTCGGGGCGGGCCTGTTGTTTGCCGGATTGATCTGTTACCCAAGCCTTTACATCTTCTCAAGCCTGGCGGGCTCGCGGGCACCGGCGGCCAAGCTCGCTGGTCTGTTAGGTGGCATGCTCGCCCTTTCCGGCCTGCTGCTGTTGGGTTTCGCGCCCGCTCTGTGGATTTTCACCCAGGCCACCAGCTCGTTCGGATTCATGGGGTTTCTCGCGATCGGCTCGTGGCTCATCGCGCTGCTTTTCGCCTTCCGTTTCATCCGCACGGCCCTGCATGAGACCGGGGCGCTCCAGCAGTCACCGCTGGTCATCTGGTTCGGCATCTTCCTGCTGGTCACGCTGCAGCTCTCGACCTCGCTGCGCCCGATCCTCGGCAAATCCGACAAGCTGTTCAACACCGATAAGAAATTCTTCCTGCAGCACTGGAGCGAGGCCAGCGGCACATCGCTGCCCAGCGATACGAAACCACCTGCCAGATAATCGTGAATGGATGCGGAGCTGGTGACTGCGTTCCATATCCCTAAAGAGTGCGGACGTTTCGTTCCTATGGCCAACAGACAAGTTGATGTCGATTGATTGACGATAGTTGATTTTGGATTGTTGATTTCAAGAGGAAGAAGCGCATTGTCACTTCATCAATCGTCAATCACTCTGCTCCATCATCCCGCTTTGCAATTGCCACCCACCCCCATTGCTCCGGGGACAAGTCAAAGGCTGATCATCCATCTGACACCCTGTAACCCTTGGCGGATCGCCGCAATGCACATCATGTAATGGAGCTTCAAGCGGAACCTTTGACCTTCAAGTGATATTTGCTGGTGAGCTGGTCCAGCATCATGGTGATAATGGTGCAAGACATGCCGAGGTTGCCCACGCCCAGCGGCTTGCCCGTGATGGAGTCATAATGTTCGTTGATGCCATGCTTGAGGGCATTGGCGACGGTCTTGTCGGCCACGTCCGCGGCAATCGTGCGATAACCGTGCCTGGCAAAACCGGTCGCGATCTGGTGGTTGGGGGCTGGCCATACATCACCGCGCCAATAGCTGTTGGACACCCAGCGTTTGTCATGCCGATCCACTGTGGGAATCGGCAACGGCGTCTGCCAATGATCCGTCATGATTGTCTCGGCCATCCGTTCGGCCATCGCCTTGGTTGGGACATCGGCAGTCAATGGAATCCAACTGCCGATCGTTGCGATGGGAATCTTTGCCAGCGTATCACGGTTCACGGCTAGAAAGATTCCGCGCGACTCATCCCACATATGCTCGCGCACGGCAGCCACCGATTTGTCGATGTGTTTTTGCCGCCGTTCGGCCATGGCCAGGTCGCCCAGGATCGTTGCCAGTCGGACCAAACAGCGCTCGGCCTGGATCAGATAGCCGGTGTTGCCCGGTATGCAGATGTCGCCATACCAGCGACCCTCGCCAACCCATGGCCAAGGGGATGTGTCTTTGCGTGTGGGATGCGTGGTGAGTTTGAGGTCATCCAGGCAACAATCATTGTCATAGGTTTCGTTGCGGGCTTCCTGGACCTGATCGCTGTAGGTTCCCACCGCGATCAAACCCGAACCGGTCACATCACGTTCCCTCCAATACCAATCATGAAATTTTTCCAGTGGTCCCAACGACTGGCGCAGCAATTCCTTGTCACCATTGCGCTGGTAGATCCGCTCCAGGCCCCAAGCCAGGATGGGAATCTGTGAATACGCCGGATATTGATGCCATGGCCGAGTGTTCCCGCGCGGCTCAATCATGCAGGGCACCATGTTGTGCGCATATTCGGGGAACCTGGCATTCCATCGTTCCTGGTAATCCCAGTAGTTTTGAAAAATATCACGCAATGTTTGCTGGTATTCAGGCAGAAGTGCCAACAATTCGACCACAAACATGCTGTCCCAGATCCATTGGCCATAGAAAGCATCGCCTGTACCTGCCTGCAGCCACTGGCGCTTGGCCGTTCCTTCCGGGGGCTTGATTTTCGCCAACACACAGTTGCGCATCACATCGACTGCAAGACGGATCAGCTTCGGATCATCCGATTCGAAAAGATTGGCGAGTTCATCAGGCGTGCGCTCCGCTGCAAATCCCCAGATTATCCCATTCCCAGCGAACACCGCACCAATCCCCGCCCCGGCGCCGTTGCCCAAAAATCGTCGGCGGTACATAGCAGAAAAATTGCAGGCCGGCCGGGTCGCTTGTCAAGACCCGAGCCCAGCATCTCATCAGAATCAACTTCAGTTCTATTTCATGACGATGTATGCAGGAATGCTTTTCACGTTTCGAGTCACTGCGATGTAATTATGATTTCAATTTACGAGATGGCCCATGAGGACGGAACCGCTCAATTGGATCGTCAGAATATTGAATCGGTGGCGGCAGTTGGGAGGAGGCTGTTTCTTTAGCCAAGCCGCAAACGATTGCTCATCTGGAGTGATCCATGAATTTGCGGCGACTGCCTGCCATCCATGATATGATTTCCTGGACGGTCCATTATTTTCCGCCAAGCAGGTCGGTGTTGGCGATCCAAGCGACGAAATACGGCTGAGGTGCGCCTTTGCGTTTGATGACGATGGCAAATGGTGGGTCGAGGACCATGAGGCGCACCTTGCGTGGTTCTGCGGCGGAACAGCCAAGGGTGATTGAAGACTCACTGCGGAGCTTCGCGCCCTTTTCATCCATGCGGAAATCGATCGTCTGCATGGCGGAGCGGATGAAGCGTCCGCTGCCGACCAGCGTGCGGCCTTGAATTTCCGGGAAATCGACTTTTTCGTCGGCCACAATTTCGGGCACGGCAAGCAGGTCATCGCGCGTGGCGGTGGATGGATTCCCGATCAGGTTTCTGAGCACCGAGCGGCTCACCGCGGCGGGAGTCGTCGGTGGATCCGGGAGTTTGGCGAGCAGCAATTGATCGCCCGTTTGTTTGGAAATCAACTCGATGACAAAATCATCCTTGGCGCTGTAGTGATGAACGCCGACCTGCTCGAGCAGCGGTTCTCGCCCTTTCATATCCGGGGTGAAGCCGAACCATGGGATCTTGCGTTTTCCCACATCGAACTTCCCGAGTTTTGAGAACGGCGTGTTGAATTCCAAATCCTTCACCAGCATGGCGTAAAAGACCAGATCCGTGGGGTTGGATGACTTCTGGAGATCTTTCAACAACCGGGAGGCCTTGCCGGTTTTCCCGCGCGCGCCTTGGTCGATCCGGTCCAGAATCCCATCCGCCACCAAACCTTCGGCGGTGAACACCGAGTCTTCATCGACCCAGCGCCGGTCGAAAGTTCCCGCATTCAACAATCCGGCGAGCGGGCTGGTTGGTTTCAACTTCAATGGCCCGCCAAAGTGCTTGGCGGCGGAATCCCACGCCATTTGGAAGGTCGCGCACCAGAGCACGTTTTTGCCGCGGGGCAGTGGCTCGCCGAGCGTCGGACGGACGATCGTGCCGTGATGGTTCAATACCCCGGGCTCGGAGAGTTGGATGCCCGTCTGTTCCGGTGACCATGCAATGCAAGTGAGTCCCGTGAAAACTGCCAGCGCAAAGAACAAACGTGAGGGTTTCATGACGATCACTTCGCATTCTCTTCTCCGGTCAACCAGCCACAAGTGGAAATCATCATCACCCATCCGTGATTTTAAGCTCAATCGAAGCGCCCGGGCAGGGCCCGAACCTCCACCGCAGGGTGGTTCTTTGGTATCAAGGGCTGATGGACACCACATCATTCATTCGGTAATGGCATGAATCGCCGATTTTCCTGCGTCCGGAGCATGGCTCTCAGCCCGCAAACATGGCGGGACCGCACCCGCGCCCAATTGCATCGACAAGCCGAGGCTCCTTCACCACGATGCGGTCGCTGACCCAACCGGCTCTTTCCCATGTCCTGGCCATCCTATCTTCAATCGATCGTCCGCTATCCTGAGCACGGGTTTTCCATCGATTTTTCGCTGATGGACATCGGTGCTGGATTTTCCGCCATCATGGAGCCGCTGATCCAGCGTGCGTTCGCCGAAATGCGTGGGCTTGAGGGTGGCGCGATCGCCAACCCGGACGAGGGCCGGATGGTCGGCCACTACTGGCTGCGCCAGCCCTCACTTGCGCCGACGCCCGAACTTCGGGACGCGATCGTCAAGCCTCTGGCAGATCTCAAGAAGTTCGCGGCAATGATCCACGCTGGAGAAATCCAGGCACCCTGCGGCGCGCCATTCCGCCAGATTTTGTTGATCGGCATCGGCGGATCGGCGCTCGGTCCGCAGCTGGTATCCGAAGCCCTGGGGACAAAGGCCCGCCTGCCTATTTTCTTTTTCGACAACACCGACCCTGCGGGCATGGATGCGGTGGTCGGAAACATCAGGGCAAGCCAGGCAGGTCTCGGCCGCACGTTGGTGCTCGTCATTTCCAAATCCGGAGGCACGGCGGAAACCCGCAACGGCATGCTTGAAGCCAAGGCCGCGTGGGAAGCTGCCGGCCTCGATTTCGGACGCCACGCGGTGGCCATCACCGGCAACGGATCGATGCTCGACCGCTTTGCCACCGGACACAGGTTCATCGCCCGCTTCCCGATGGAAGATTGGATCGGCGGCCGCACCTCGGTGCTTTCCACCGTCGGCCTGGTGCCGGCCGCCCTGCAAGGGATCGATGTGGATGCGCTGCTCGCCGGTGCCGCCGCGATGGATGCGGAAACCCGCAAAACGGAAACATCCCACAATGCCTCCATGCGCCTCGCGCTCGCGTGGCACCACGCCACCGGCGGCCGCGGCGAAAAGGACATGGTCGTGCTTCCCTACAAGGACTCGCTCGTCCTTTTCTCCAAATATCTACAGCAACTGGTGATGGAATCGTTGGGCAAACGCCTTGATCTGGATGGCAAGGTGGTGCACCAGGGGCTGGCCGTCTATGGCAACAAGGGCTCGACCGACCAACACGCCTATGTCCAACAGCTCCGCGACGGCGTGGACAATTTTTTCGCCACCTTCATCGAGGTGCGCAAGGGCCGCGAGGGGCCGGGCATCGAGGTCGAGCCGGGGACGACGACCGCCGATTACCTTCAGGGATTCCTGCGCGGCACCCGTAAGGCGCTTTACGAGTCCGGCCGGAAGTCGCTCACGATTTCCATCCCGGAGGTCAACGAGTTCCAACTGGGCATGTTGATCGCGCTGTTCGAGCGTGCGGTTTCCTTTTATGCCTCGCTGGTCCACATCAATGCCTATCACCAGCCAGGCGTCGAGGCCGGGAAAAAAGCCGCCGGCGTTTTCCTTGAAACCCTGGCCAAGGTCCGCAAGCAGCTCGACGGGAAACCGCGCCGCGCGGAGGAAATCGCCGCCGCCATCCAGGCCGACCCGGAAGACGTTTACCATTGCCTCAACCACTTGGCGGCCAACGGCGGGGCCACCATGTCGCTTGGCGCAAATCCAGAGGAAGATGGCTTCCAAAGCCCCGGTTGAGTCCCGGATAGCGTTCATCCGAACGCGTCAAATGTGCATCTCCTGCCAGCCCCGGGCTTGACAGGTGGCATGCGTTTTGCTTGCCTCCGGCCGTAGGCGATTTTCCCTCCGCTGCCTGCCTGCCGGTGGCTATCAGCCATGAAACCGGCCCCAAAGCCATCGCCGCCGGCCTCTGGGCGGCTTCAATCAGACACCAACACTTGCTTTCATGGACTGGACCTCGCCCCTTTGGTATGCCTCATACATCGTCGTATTGCTCGGTCTCGCGGGTTACGGCTCACACCGCCTGACCATCGTTTTTCTCTACCTCAAGCACATCCGCAACCGCCCCAGTCCCAAGGCGCATTTCCAGGACCTCCCGCTCGTCACCGTCCAGCTCCCGGTGTTCAACGAGATGCATGTGGTGGACCGTCTGCTGGAATCCGTCGCGGCCTTGGATTACCCACAGGACAAACTCCAGATCCAACTGCTCGACGACTCGACCGACCAAACCGTCGACATTTGCCGCGATGGCATCGCCCGTCTGCAGGCCCGCGGCTTTGACGCGGAACACATCCATCGGACCGACCGCACGGGCTACAAGGCCGGAGCCCTCGAAAACGGCACCCGCTTCGCGAAAGGTGAATACCTCCTGATCCTTGACGCCGATTTTGTCCCGAACCCCGACCTGCTCCAGAAAACCATCCATTATTTCACCGACAGCCGCATCGGCATGATCCAAACCCGCTGGGGCCACCTGAACCGGACCTTCAACGTGCTCACGCGGATCCAGGCGATGTTCCTCGACGGTCACCTCGAGCTCGAACAAACCGCCCGCAACCGCTCGGGGCGTTTCTTCACTTTCAACGGCACCGGCGGCATCTGGCGCAAGTCCTGCATCGCGGACGCCGGCGGCTGGGAACACGACACGCTGACCGAGGACATGGACCTCAGCTACCGTGCCCAGCTCAAGGGCTGGCGCTTCATCTTCCTCAACGATGTCGAAACCCCGGCCGAACTTCCCGTCGACATGGACGGATTCAAAAGCCAGCAGCACCGGTGGACCAAAGGCTCGATCCAGGTTTGCAAAAAAGTGCTTCCTGCCATCTGGCGGAGCAAGGTTCCGCTGTTCATCAAGCTCGAAGCCACGGCCCACCTCACCTCGAACTTCGCCTACCTGTTGCTGATCTGCCTCTGTTTTCTGATCTACCCAAACCAGCAATGGCAGCCTGATTTCGGCAAATTCACCTACTACATCATCAACATCCCGATCTTCTTCTTCTCCTCAGTTTCGGTGATCGTCTTCTACATGGTTTCACAAAAGGCGCTGCGCCCCGGCTCATGGTGGCGGGAAATCCCCTATCTGCCCCTGCTGCTGGCCCTCGGCATCGGGATGTCCATCAGCAATGCCAAGGCGGTGATCGAGGCACTGTTCAACCACCAGAGCGCCTTTGTCCGCACTCCGAAATACGGCATCGGCCAGAATGCGCGCACGGATTGGAAAAAGAGCAGCTACAAGGCTATCAAGACACTCACTCCATTCGTCGAGCTGATGTTCGGATTCTTTTTCCTGTTTGTCGTGATCGATGCGGCGATGCGCGGCAGTTGGTCCTCTGCGATTCTTCTGCTTCCCTTTCCGGTCGGATTTTTCTATACTTCGCTGTGTTCCCTCTCCCGCATGATTCCGGGCGGCACCAAGGCCACGCCGGAAACGGTGAGCCCGAAATCGCCCCTCTGAACGCACCATGACCGGACTGACGAAGAAAAGCCGCATCATCCTGGCCCTGATCGCCACGGCCTGCCCACTCATCTTCTCCGGTTGCGGAAGCACGTCCTTCGCCGGACGAGACACCCGCAACAAAATGATTGTCAGCGTTTCCGATCAGAAAATGCTGCTGGTTCGGGACGGCAAACCCGTGAAATCCTACAAGGTGTCGACTTCAAAGTTTGGAGTCGGTGACACGCCCCGCAGCAACCGCACGCCGCTGGGCCGGCTCCAGGTCGCGCAGAAAATCGGAGCCAACGCACCAGCCGGTACCGTTTTCAAGAGCCGTCGCCCCACTGGCGAAATCATCAAACCCAACGCCCCGGGACGGGATCCGATCGTAAGCCGGATCATCTGGCTTACCGGCACCGAAGACCGCAATCGCAACGCTTTCCGCCGCACGATTTACATCCACGGTACCGCTGAGGAAAACCGGCTCGGAGCCCCCGCGTCCTACGGCTGCATCCGCATGGGTAGCCGCGATGTCATCGATCTCTACAACCGCATTGGCTACGGCGCGGACGTGTTTGTCATCCGTGGGCCTCTCCAGGTCAACGGTTCCAACCAAGCTTCCGCCTCGCGCAACAAGACGGTCACCAGTGGCCGCGGTTGAGACGCTGTCTGGGCGATCAATCGATTGCCAAACAGGCTTGCCTGTCATCTCTGATCGGACGGGAAGCCGCAAATCATCAGGAGCACCTGAGGGCGCGCTGCTTGGGATGCGTCCTTTCATAAGGAGACTCTCCAGCCGCCAAACGGAAAAGCCGTTCGGTGCGAACACGGATGTATTGCTGGATGAGGAGACCGGCACAAGCGGCCGCGGCTGCGACTGCGGCTGTTGCCAAGGTGATTTTTTCCGACGATTTCATAACCCTTTCGTGTGTGTGGTTCTGCGGCCTTGCCGCGCCAGGGCAGGCGCGCGCAACCCGCGCGCCATCATTTCCTAAGCACTCTCAAAGTAGAAAATGCGGAGCGGCTGGCAAGATCAAAAGCTCACAAAAATTCCCGCACCGTGGCTTTCCAGCCACTTTCGTTAGGCAAGCCGCCGGCTCCGCTTCAGGTGGACGGCCACGCACTCGGTATCCGGCAGGATGCGTTTTTCAATGGTCACGGCGACCGTTTGCAGGGGATACTCCTGCAACAGGAATCCGGCGATTTCCACCGCCAGCGTTTCAATCAGGTGGCGCGGTTTCGCCGCCGCCAGAGCGACCAGGGCCAGCGCCACTTCCTGATAGTCGATCGTCCGGGAGATCCGGTCGTCCAGGCCATCGAACCCCTGGCCGGGTACCATCCGCACGGTCAGCCACAGGGACTGGATTTCCGCACGCTCCTCATCCGGCACGCCAATGTGGGCTGCCAGCTGCAAGCGGCGGATCTCGATGGTGTCAGGAGTGCACATATGGGATGAAGCGGCGTTCAATGGCTTCGGTCAGCAGGATCCGGGTCGGTTCGTTAAGCTCCAGACTCAGCGCATCGGCGGGACTTAGCCAGAGGAATTCCTCTGCCTCCTCGTTGAGGCGTATATCGCCGCCCCGCGCCCTGGCAATGTAGTTGAGCAGGATGAAATGCTCCGGACGGATGAATTCGGGCGAGTGAATGCAATCCTGAACCATCACAAAGCGGATGTCATCGATGTCCAGCATGGTTTCCTCGACCACCTCTCGGCGAAGCGCGTCAACCGCGGTCTCGCCGCGTTCGATCTTGCCACCCGGAATTCCCCAACGGCCGCTCCATTTGTGAGTACGGATCATCAACAGCTGCCCCGCATCGTTGTGGATCAGCGCGCCAACGGTCGCAATCGGGCGCGGTCCCGATTGGCGGCGCTCGAACAACGCGCGCAGCACGCCCAAGTCCGGCACGGTGATGTCAGGACGAACCTGCGCAAGAATCTCCGGGTGATTGTATCCCGTCAGAACGGCAATCGACGACACCCCGCCGTGGCGGGCGGTCTCGATGTCATGCACCATGTCTCCCACAAACGCCGTTTGTGCGGGATCGAGCCGATGGATTTCCAGAATCCGGTGGATCACCTCGCGCTTGTCGGTCACACCCGCGTAGGTCGCCTCAAACAATCCGCGCAACCCGAATTGGTCCAACTGGCGCTCGAAGGCAACCGCGTCCATCGAGGTCAGAACGAAAGTCCGGATGCCCAGTTTCACGCAACCTTCGAGTTTTTCGCGAGCATGGGGCAGCAGGGTGACCGGCGCGAGCGCCGCATCAAAAGCCGGACGGAAATGACATTCCAGCTCCTCGATCGACACTTCCGGAAGAAGCTCGTGGTAAAACTCACGATAAGGCAGCCGGAAACGCCGGCGGAAACTCTCGCGATCGAAGGGAGGAACCTGATATTTTCCAAGCACCGCGTTGGTCGCCTCGATCACTGGTCCCAAATCGTCCACCAGAGTGCCGGACCAGTCGAATATCAGATTGTGAAACATCGTGGGGTGAGAATGAAGATCTCCACTCGGGCATTCAGCCAAGCGTGAATTTGATCGATTGGATGACGCTTTGGCCGAGCTGGGCGCGGATGCGGGTCAAAAGCATCGGTTTCATCTGTTCCAAGTGAAAGCGCATCGCGGGCTGGGTGACCCGGAGTACCAGATGGCCGTTTCTCACGGAAACCGGCTCGGTGTGTCCCGCAATGAAATCCCCGGCCAGTTCCTTCCATGTGGAGCGCACCTGCTCTTCATTGAGTCCATCCTCAATACCCGCCGCACGCAGAATCGCCGTGATGAACTCTGCTGGCGAATGCACTCCGTCGTCAGGGTCGACCACCTCGTCACAGCCACGCCACTCGCGTATGACATCCGCGCGGGGACCCTCGGCGCGGCGCTTGCGTTTCATCGTTGCGGATCGCCACTCATTCGTCGCCATCATCGCCGATTGCCTCGACCGGGCAACCTTCCATCGCCTCCCGGCACTGGGCGGTTTCCTCGTCGTTCTCGGGTTGCTTGAACACGTAGGAATACCCTTCGTCCTCGGCCCGGGCGAAGTTGTTCGGAGCCGTTTCGCGGCAGAGGTCGCAGTCAATGCACTGGCTGTCCACGTAGAATTTGCCAGGTACGTTCTCGTTGTTCTTATCTTCGCGGTCAGCCATGGTTTGATGGGGTGTGAATGTGCATTCATGCATGCCCCGGTCCGCTTGCGGTTGCAATCCGATTTTTCGGGAATTTGAGATTCGTGATTCGCGCTGGCCAAAGCCGCACAGCTCACTTAGGAATCCACTTGAGCCTGTCATGTGCCCCTCTCCGCCTTCATCATCCGATGGTCAGCCCCTGCCTCCGCGCCACCGCCCGAGTCTGGATGACCTGGCCCGTGACACCACCGAGCTGGACCTCTGGGCTTTTGATGAGGAATCTGACCTGAACGATGTTCCGCCCGGCCCGGCCCGCCAGGGATCTGCCGAAATTCCCGCTCCCAGGAATCCACAGCCGAGGGTATCCAAGCCCGGGCCGCCCGATCATCTTGCGGACGCTTCCCCCCCGGAATCCAAGCTTCCTCAACCCAGCGAGTTGATCCGCATCAATGTCAACAAACCGAAGCTCAACCGACCATCGGCTCTGAACTCCGATGTTGCAAAGCCGGCGGATGTGCTGAGCGAGCGTTACCAATGGGAGGATCTCCCTGCGGACGTGGAAATCGAAACGCCACCGCGTGTCGTTCAGGAAATTCAACCTCCGCCGGAGGTTGAGGCGCTGCCTCGTGTCCCGCCCGAACCGCCGCTGGCCACTGCCGTTCCGACTCCTGAGTCACCCGGCGCGGTTACTTCAGAGCCAGCACCGCAGGCCGAGGAGGATGAGTTTTCCCCATCCATTAAGGAAAATGCCACTCCCATCCCGCTGCGTCCCCATCTGGGACTGTCGAGGGTCGAGCGTGTGGGGCTTTTCAGCCTGCTGGCGGTTCTTGCCGTCTTTGCCGTCGTGATCCTCACTTTCGCATTAAGCCGCCTGCCTACCAGGTCCGCGTTTCCTCCAGCCATCAACTTCCCAATCGAGGGCAAGCATGTTTCGGTCGTTTCCGCGCAAACCTATTGGCGGGCCCCGGTCATCGATGGTCCGAAACCCGACACGGTGCGCCGTGGCACGGCATTGATGCCGGTGATCGAAATGAAGCTGGGAGCCGCCACCGGAACCATCCGCGTGCTTTTCCGCAATGATGCAGGCCAACCTATCGGCGACAACCTGACACGCGTGGCCAATTCCAACGAAACACTGGTGATCCACGCCACCGCAGGATTTGATGATCCCGGCATGCATGCCGCCTACCGCACCGATAAAAGCAGCGCGTGGAAGGTCGAGGTCTTCGAGTTGCCTCCCGGTGCCGATGCCGGCGGGGTCGCCGCCAAGCTGTTTGAAATGGAGGTTTCCCCGCTCCGCCGCTGACCCGATTCGTTCCCCACCCGAGTTCCCCACCCATGCCCAACGAAGAAATCATTCCCCTGGTGCCGCGCGAAGGATGGCACGTCATGCATCTTTTCTATCATGTCGATCACGCCCAGTGGGCGATGCTCGGCGACGATGAGAAACGCCAGGCCAAAACCCGCCTGACCGAACTGGTTCAGGAAATCCGCGCCACGCCGGACACCCACCTCCTGATTTTTTCCGTCGCCACTCCCAAGGCGGATCTCGGGTTCATGCTGCTCACTCCGGATCTGCAGGTGGCCAATGCCTACGAAAAACAACTCGGCCTCTCGCTCGGCCCGGAAATCCTCAGCCCCGCCTATTCCTACCTGTCCCAAACCGAAAGCTCCGAATACACCAGCACCCGCGAGCAATACGCCGAGGAAACGCTGGTCGCCGAGAAGGGCATGACCCCGGGAACCCCGGAGTTCGAAACCGCACTCAAGGAATTCGACGAACGCATGGCCCATTACCTCAAACACCGGCTCTACCCGGTGTTGCCCGATTGGCCCGCCATCTGTTTCTATCCGATGTCCAAGCGCCGCAGCGGCGAGGACAACTGGTATTCGCTGCCCTTCGAACGCCGCCGTGAACTGATGGCCGGCCACGCCAGGGTCGGCCGCACCTACTCGGGGCGCATCCTCCAGCTCATCACCGGATCCACCGGCCTCGACGAATACGAATGGGGTGTCACCCTGCTCGCCAAGGACACGATCGACATCCGTAAGATCGTTTATGAAATGCGTTTCGACGAGGTCTCCGCGCGCTACGCGGAATTCGGCGATTTCTACATCGGCATGCAGCTTCCGCTCGATGTCCTGTTCCGCCGGATCTGCCTCTAACGGGCTAATGCCGCGAGCCACGCCCCGTCCATGCCCCTGCGCACGAAGGATTTCGACTACCACCTGCCGGACGAGCTGATCGCGGCGCGGCCGCTTCCCGACCGTGCCGCTTCAAGAATGCTGGTGGTCCACCGCGCCACCGGCCTTATCGAGCACCGGATGTTCCGCGAGTTCCCTGGTTTCATCGGATCCGACGACCTGCTCGTCCTCAACGACACCCGCGTCATCCCCGCCCGGGTGATTTCCGACGACGGGAAAACCGAGCTCCTGTGCCTGGACCGGCTTTCTCCCGTCGATTGGCGCTGCCTCGTCCGGCCCGGCAAACGCATGAAAGCCGGACGCACCGTGGTCGCCGGAGGCATCAACGGCACGGTGCGCGAGGTCTTCGACAATGGCGACCGCCTGATTCGCTGGGACGCGCCCTTGGATCTGAACACCCACGGCCAGCTCGCACTGCCACATTACATGGGCCGCGCAGAAGAGCCCGCCGATCACGAACGCTACCAGACGGTCTTCGCGCGCGAGGAAGGAGCGATCGCCGCACCCACCGCCGGCCTGCATTTCACCCCGGAAATCCTTTCCAGCCTGCCACACGCATTCCTCACCCTGCACGTCGGGGTCGGCACCTTCCGCCCGGTCAGCGCGGAATTGGTCACGGATCACCACATGCACTCGGAAAAGTTTTTGGTCCCTCTTGAAACCTCACGCCGCATCAACCGCGCCAAGCGTGTGATCGCGGTCGGAACCACCGTCACCCGCGTGCTCGAGGCCATCGCTAAAGACTCACCCACGCCCGCAACCGCCCGTATCGCGGAAAAACAACACTCCGGCCAAACCGACATCTTCATCCACCCGCCACATGAATTTCAGGTGGTCGGCGGGCTGCTGACAAATTTCCACCTGCCCCAGAGCACTCTCCTGATGCTGGTCAGCGCCTTCGCCGGTCGGGAACTCGTGCTCGATGCTTATCGCGAGGCCGTCGTCCAAGGGTACCGTTTCTACAGCTACGGCGACTGCATGCTGCTCGTCTGACGCCTGCCGCCGGGCCGGTCGCATGAACATCCTGGCCCTGTTCTTGCGGGTCGGGATGCGGAGCCAGCGGGGGATTTTCCCTGGGGTGTACGGTTCCGATCGCTGTTCAAAATTGATACATATAGTGCAAAATTTGCATAAAAAGAATCAAATAATGAAGTCCGAACTTGAAAGCGAATGCAGGAGTTGCATTTTCCATCGTTTTTCAAGAAAGAATGCCGGGTGCGCTAATTGGCTGCCACAATTCCCGATGCGTCTGACGCGACGGTTTTTGTGGTGGATCTTGCCATACGGCTACCACCACATCATTGCCCAAACCTTCATATCCATGCTGACATTTTCATCTTCAAGCGCGCGCATTGTCAACTCGCGCCGGGCGATCGCCGAATGCTTCGAAGTCGCCTGCGAGGGGCGGCCGTCGCCGAGTCTCGTCTTCATTCACGCGTCCATCGGTCACGATTTCAAAGAGCTGGCGGATGAGGCTGCGCGGTTGGCACCCGGAGCCACCGTGGTGGGAGCTTCCTGCTGTGGTGTGGTCGGGAGCGAGGGCGTGAGCGAATCCATGAAGGATGTGGCCGTGATGGCGGTAAGTGGAAACGATTTCTCGGCAGCATGCGTGGACGGGGTGTATGGTCACAACAGCCATGCGAAAATTCATGAATTGGCGGCCGATCTCAAGCAGCGGTGCCCTGCGGTCAACATGCTCTACTTCATGGCACCGGGGATCGACATCGCCAACGACGAGTGCCTGCGTGCGATCGAGGAAGTCTTTGGCCCGGACGTGCCGGTCTTCGGAGCCACTTCGTCCGACAACATGCGCGGGCTGGTGAACTACCAGATCTTCGGCCGCCAGGTCGGTGAGCACATGGCCTGGCTGGTCGGTTTTGCGGATCCGTCGCTGGAAGTGGTCACGCGTGCCAGCCACGGTTTTGTCGCGTTTGGAGACCCGCTTGTCGTGACCAAGGCCGATGGCAACCGTATCGTTGAGCTGAATGGCCGGCCGGCATGGGAAACCTATACCGGACGCCTTGGATTGACCGGCGCTGCCGCGTGTGGCGACACCATTCCCATCGGTGCTTTAGCGGAAGCGCTGCCCGGGCCCGAGGCCGAATGCTATGGAAACCCGCACATCCTGCGTGTGGTCACGAAAGTGGAGCCCGACGGTATCATGCACTACGCGACCCACATCCGGGAGGGCACCCAGCTTTGGCTGACCATGCGTGACGAAGAGCTGATATTCAGTGAGATGGACCTGATGGTTTCCAAAATCAGGGATGAGGCGGGAGGCAGGTATCCCGAGGCCGTATTCCATGCGGATTGTCTGGCCAGGGGCCGTCACATGTTCAACCGCGTGCTTAAGGAAGAGTTGGTTTCGAGAATGCAAATGCCGCTTTCCGGCAACGACAGGATACCGCCCTGGCTCGGGATGTACGGATTTGGCGAATACGCGCGTCTTGCAGGGCGGAATGCCTACCACAACTACACCACGGCAATCTACGCCATCTTCCGCAAGGGATCGCCACCAGCCCCCAGACCGGATGCGCGATGACTCCACAAGCGAGGCCCTCATGCCCCCGGTCGGGGAGCTGGAGGTCGAGAGGTTGACCCGTGAAAACCAGCTGCTCCAGGCCAAGGTGGCCAAGTTCCACCTTCTGGAGCAAAAGCTGTTAGAGTCCAAACATCTTCTTGAGCTCGAGTCGCAACGGTTCGAGAGGATGAAGGCGTTCATGCGCGCCGCAATGCGCCCGCTTGCCGTGCGGGACACGGCGGCTTTGATCAGCGAATACATCGTGGATGTCCTTGAATGCGAGATCGGCGCTTTCTGGTGCTTCCGCTGCGGCCGTGGCGCGAATGCGGTGTACACGTCGGGTTGCCCGCCGTTTGATGAGGAGACTTGGGCGCAGCTGAGGGTTTTTTTCGAATCATGCAAGGTGCAGTCGGTCTGCCCGGCCGTTCCTGACTTGCAGGACCTGCCACCCGGCCTGGACATCGGAGATTTTCTGGTGCGGCGTGCGGTCGGTGACGAGGGAGAGTGCTTCGGGGTTTTGTTTGCTGCGAATACCAAGCGCAACGCCAGCCAATACAAGTCGCTGAATCCCGCCGCGATCAGGCCGTTTGACGCTTTTGCGGAGCAGGTCGGAGCCATCATTGACAGCCGGCGCAGCCGTGCGGTGATCATGGAGCAGGCCGAGAAAATCCGTTATTCCGAGCAGCGGCTGTCACTTGCCCTTACCAACAGCAATGTGGGGCTCTGGGATTGGAATCTGAGGGACAACACGGTCAGTTATTCGGAGCAGTGGAAGATACAGCTGGGGTATCGGGATGACGAGATATCCAGCCATTTCGACGAGTGGCAAAGCCGGGTGCATCCTGATGACCTGTCGGCCACGCTGGAAATAGCCACGCGCTGCGCGCGTGAGGCCGGTACCTCTTTCCAAGCCACATTCCGGATGATGCATCGGGATGGCAAATGGCGCTGGATCCTCGCCAACGGCACATGCCTGCCCGATGATGCCGGCGTGCCTGCCCGGATGATCGGAACCCACATCGACATCACCGCGCTCAAGACGATCGAGGCGAGACTGCGCGAGGCGGAGGCAAGCCAGCGACTGGCAAAGGAAGAGGCGGTGCGTGCCAACATCGCGAAAAGCGAGTTTCTGGCGAAAATCAGCCACGACCTGCGGACTCCTCTCAACGGCATCCTGGCCACTTTCCAGATGCTCGAAGACAGTGGTCTTCCCAACCGGGCCCGCAAGCTGGTGGAAATGGGATACACGGCGGGAAGCCTGATGCAAGGGATCATCGGCGACAGCCTCGATCTCTCACAGATCGAGACCGGCAGGCTCAAGCTGCGTGTGGAGGCTTTCAATCTGCTGGATATGGCGGATTCGCTCAGGGAGACTGCAGGCACGCTGGCAGCGCGGAGAAAAGTCGAGATCCGCTGGAAGCAGGGAAAACGGCTGCCCGCTTTTTGTTCCGGCGACCGTCCGCGGGTCATCCAGGTGGTTTCGAATCTGATCGACAACGCGGTGAAGTTCTCGCCGGAGAGCGGTCGGGTCACCGTGAAAATCGACGCCATCCCGGTCCATGGAAACGACAAGCTCGGCATCCGCTTCAGGGTGCTTGACTCGGGGCCGGGATTGTCGCCCGCCGATGTTCCGCGGATCTTCCAACCGTTCCACCAACTCAGGCGCATGCCTTCCACGCAGGTGGAGGGTTTGGGGCTCGGTCTTGCCATCGTGCGCGAGCTGGTCGATCTGATGGGCGGGACGATTCATGTGGCAAGCCGTCTCGGCAAAGGCAGCTCCTTCACGGTGGTGTTGCCGCTTGGTGTTGCCGCCGGTTCCGTCTCGCGGCAGGATGTCGGGACCAAACCCTGGCAGCGGCGCTTTTCGGGCAAGGTGCTTTTCGCCGAGGACGACGAGATTTCGCGCGTGCTCGGAGTCATGGTGCTGCAAAGGCTGGGGCTTGAGGTGATTCCCGCGGTCGACGGAATGGATGCGTTGGAAAAACTCGGCCGACAGCGGTTTGATCTAGCAATCCTCGACTGCTGGATGCCCCGCATCGGCGGTATCGAGCTTGCCAAGCGGGTCCGCAGTGGCGAGACTGGGAACTCCACGATGCCGATGCTGGCCCTGACGGCCGACGCGGATGTTGTCAACGTGGAGGCTTGTTTTGCCGCCGGCATCAACGAATGCATATTCAAACCCCTGGTGGTGGAACGGCTTGAAGAAAAGCTTGGGATGTTCCTGCCGTGCCAGCCGCAGGCCTGATGATTTACCGGCTACGGTAGATGCAAAAATTGCAGCAAATTGCGGGGTATTATGCGCTTATTGCACGCTGGCGGGTTCTGGTGGTTGCCACGCTGTCACCGTGGCCTATGAACATTTTGTGTAGCTATTGCACCAAAAATTTGATTTGATCCGATGACAGGAGGTTTAAATATGACGGTAATGATTATTGAGGATGACGAACATACCCGTCAAATCCTCTCCCTCGCCTGTAGCAGCCATGGCTACACGCCTCTTCCCTGCGCTTCGGGAGAAGAGGCACTTGAGCGGCTTTCCCGTTCCATATCCGCGATCATTCTCGATCTGGGTCTGCCGGATATTAATGGTCCGCGGCTGTTGCAAAAGCTTCTGGGCGAGCTTCCATGGGTGCCGTGCTTCATTCTGACGGCGACGGATTCCGCACGGGTGGCGGTCGACTGCATCAAAGCCGGAGCGAGGGATTACTTCACAAAACCAGTGGACATGCAGCGTCTCTTCGAAGTGATTGCCGAGGCCACGCAGGTGGTTCCACGCGAATTGCCATCATTGCAAGAGAGGTCATCGCTATTTGTCGGCAATCAGCAATGGAAGTCCGAAGCAGGTCGCGAGGTTCACAATCTGGCGCTTGAGGCAGCCGCATTGGGGGTTCCGGTGTTGATCAGCGGGGAGCATGGCAGCGGCAGGATGACGCAGGCCAGAATGATCCATGCATCGGGTCCGAACCACGCCGGGCCGTTGCATGTCTTCAATGCCGCAAATCCGTCGGAATCCTGTCTCGACACCGCTCTTTTCGGCAGATCCGGAGTTCTGGAAGGGCCGCCAACCCGCGGTTTGTTCCAGCGCTGCGCCGGTGGGACGCTGGTCATCGCAGCAGTGGATAAAATGTGCCTTCCACTGCAAGCCAGGCTGGCCAAGGCATTGGTAAGCGGGCGCTACCAGCAAAAGGGGGCGAGCACCTACTTTCCGATCCAGTGTCGTGTTGTTTGTCTCACCTCCGCCGATCTCGAAGTGGAATCCAAAAACGGGCAGTTTTCCAAAAAGCTGTGGCTGATATTGAAGGGAATGCACATCCGGATGCCATCGTTGAAAAGCCGGATTGAGGATCTTCCCATTCTTTGCGCCAGGTTCCTAACGGACCTTTGTGTTGCGAACCAGGTTCCGCGCCCCGAGATTCCGGCCTCCACCATGGACCTGCTGCTGAAGTATCACTGGCCGGAAAATCTCGACGAGCTGCGCCATTGCATGGAGACCGCCCACGCGAATTGCAAAGGCCGGCTGATTGCCCCGTCCGACCTCCCACGTCATCTGTGGAATCCGGATGCCCGCACGGAATGCACGGATCATCCCGTGCTCGGGAGTTCCAAGATCGATGATGTGGAGCGGGCATCGCTTGTCGCCGCGCTTTCCCTCTGCAAGGGCAACAGGCGCCTTGCCGCCCAGAGGCTGGGTGTCAGCCTCAGGACGATCTACAACATGATCCGAAGACACAAGCTTTCCCCCAAGTCATCGCGCAAGGCGAAAACATGCCCCCCCCCCCCGCCCCCCCGCCCCCCCGCCCCCCATGAAAGACCCGACCAGAAGTTTCCTTGATTACGACAGACTTGATTCGATGAAGGCGATGTTCGGTAGTGAGGCATATCTCGTCATTGACCAGTTTGCGGAGGGACTGCCGGAAAAAATCGGGCGGATGCCGGCCATCATGGAGCAGTCCGGATTGGGTGGGTTGCGGGCGGAGATTCATCGCCTCAAGGGGGCGGCAGTGACTTGTGGCTTCAGTGGTTTGGGGGCCTTGCTGGCAGCTGGCGGGCCAACGGAGCTTCCGGATTTCAGCCAGCTTCGCGCCTGTGCCATGGAGTCCATCGCTGAATGGCGGATGTTCCGCAACGCGGAATCCGCATGAATGGCCTCTACCGGTTGGGGTGCCGTGGGCGCATGGCAATTGAGGTGCCTCCGGCCGTCTGTTTCCAGCCCTGACCACTCTCGGCATACAAGGAACGCAAAGGATGCCTTCGCCAGATGGCATGTTGCCGTCCGGAAGGCGGAAATGCAATATTTGCATGATGCGCATGATCGGATCGGCATTACCATCGACCTCCCGGCCTGCCACTTATACCGAGACGGCGTGCTTCACGCATGACGTGTGGAGCGGGTAAAGCGATCATCGATGATTTTTCTCAAAGCCACACTCCACGCGGTTTCATTCTTCGGCGTTTGCTGCATCATATTCCTCGCCATCAACGTCTCTGCGCAAGGGGCGTTCACCGGCGAGTCCGTTATCTATCAGGCGGGTGGTTTCGGAGAGGATCTTGCGGGGTTCATCGGCGGCTGTGGCCTGCTGCTCCTGTTGAGCCGCCGCAAAACAGGCGTTCGCGGACGCAGGCAATTCCGCAAATGACAGGAATGACTTACGCTAACCACATCGGCAAGACGAAGAAAAGTTTCAATGCCGTCCACTTGAAGGTTCTGAAGGATTCGGCGTTGGATTCCGAGGTCGATTATGTGCTTGGTGCCGGGGCTAATCCGGGTCCAAAACAAAACGAACCAAGATCCCACTACCTGATTGAGACCGTGTTCGAGGACACGGATTTTTTCAAGTGGGACAATCACGAAACGACTCCCGCGGAATCCCTCCCGGTTTTCCCGCCCGCCAGGGGGCATCTGGAGGGGGCGCAATCAAACATAAACCGCCCAAGCACCATGGAAAAAAAGATCTATCATCCGCG
Organism: uncultured Luteolibacter sp.; assembly: GCA_964399305.1. GTDB lineage: Bacteria > Verrucomicrobiota > Verrucomicrobiia > Verrucomicrobiales > Akkermansiaceae > Luteolibacter. The sequence continues at coordinate 46,974 of CAYNQJ010000014.1, read as the reverse complement.
GGATCCCATGGTCTGGCATAGCCTTTCGGATCTCTTCGTGCTTTGTGGTCCGATCTTGACGGTTTTTATCGCACTGCAGGTGGTCTCCTGCATGGCGATAACGCATGTCATACTGCATTTCCGGGATCTGAACCATTTGCTGCTGGACGGCATCCTCATTTCCGGAGTCCTTGCCATTGATGGCCTGATCCTCGCATGCCTGAGAGGGCGGCATTACAGGGAGCTGTCGCTGCCTTTCATCTTGCAAAGCCTGTTCACCGTCCTGCCCGGCATTCTTGCCTTTGTGTGGCTGAAGATCAGCGATATGTTTTGATGCGTTTTCACAACGCCATGAAGCTCTTCGAGTCCGGGGTCTCAACCCTGAAAATGCCGCCACTGGCGACGGAGCCGATGCCCCGGGTCATGTACAACTTGGAGCTCGGTGCGATCACTGGCTTTCCTGTCAGCCTGGCCAGCCTGGAAGCGAACGATGGAAACCCGTCGGGCGTTTGACGCCCGCTGCCGCAGGCGTAAAGGACGATCGTCTCCGAGCCGTCGAAGCGGTGCTTCAGATCAGCATTTGAGTTGATCCTGTGGACGAGCTCTTGCGGAGTCAGCTTTTGCTCTTCCGTGCCGGTCTCGTCGATAAGGACCGGACCAAAATCGGCAATGATGCCATGTGCCATGATGGTGAACGCCTTGGCGCCATTCCATGCAAGGTTTGGATTGGAAGTCGGATTTTTCCTGACGCGTTCGGAATGCAGACACATGTCGACGCCATTTCCGGCGGGCGACCTTCCGAGTCCGGCGAATGGGACCAGTTCCCGCATATCCGCTCCGGCCTTCATGCCGCCACGCATCGTTGGCGAGCAGGATGTGGCCCATGGAAGAACCCATGCTCCCAGCCACAGCCACCATGCTCCACGGAAGCGAGCCCACCCGAATGCCTGCCATGCATACCCAACCGTTGTTTGCTTCACAGAGGGATTTTTCCCGAGAGGATCGGGGCATGACAACCCGGTGATGCCCGCATCATGCCATCGAAGTGCAACATTTGCGCTAACAGCCGCGGATCGGGCCGATTGTGGGTTTTGTTCAAGGAATCATTGCTTATTTTCCGGCCCGTTCAGCCGTATGCCGACCAGGCCTAACCTGATCGGCAAACCGTTTGAAGCCAAATGCCATCGTGAAGTTAGATTTCATCATATTGATTTTCATAACGCTCATGTCCGCCATCCTCAATGCCTGTGCCCCGATGCAAGAACAGTCGCAACGACCGGCTTCGTCCGGCAGCAACAAGGTCGCACGCCATGGGGAGCTGGAGCGGGCCATTGTGTCCGAAGTGAACCGCATCCGTTCCGAAGCGGGTCTGACACCGCTCCGGAGGGATCCGAATCTCGATCTCCTGGCCCGCAGGCACAGCCGCTACATGGTGTCGAACCAGAGCCAGTTGGATCTTGGCGGCGCGGACATCTCGTATGCGGGCAAGGAAGGGCGCCAGTTGGCGGCATACCGCCTGTATGGCTATGAATACTGCGATGAAAACGTGGCCAGCTTCACTGTTTCGGGAGGTCCGGAGCAAACGGCTGAAACCGTGGCCGAGCTATGGGAGGAGCACCCGGATCCAAAGAAACCGGTCACCATGGCCGTATTCAACCGCACGGGTGTTTCCGTGATGCAGGGTTCCGGTGGCCATTATTTCGTCACCCAGATTTTTGGCAAGAAGTCCTCGTATCCCGATGAGCTGATCAGACGCGTCGCAGGATATTGATCCGGCCGGCTACGAGCGCTTGGCCTTGGGTGTTCTGAGGAAGGCTTCGACATCGGCGGTGCTGCGGGTGTTGATTACATCCTGTTTGCGCAGCCATCCCTTGCGGGCGGCGCGGATGCCGAGGCCGAGATGGTGAAGGCCGTCGGTCGAGTGGGCGTCCGGGTTGATCGAGCAGAGGACACCGAGGTCGCGGGCGCGTTTCCACCAGCGCCAGTCCATGTCGAGCCGGCGCGGGTTGCAGTTGAGTTCGATGATCGTGCGGGTTTCCGCGGCGCAATCGATGATCATCGCGTGGTTCACGGCATAGGCGTCGCGTTTGAGCAGCATGCGGCCGGTGAGGTGGCCGATCATGGTGACGTGCGGGTTTTCCATCGCGCGGCAGATGCGGCGGGTCATTTCCTCCTCCGGAAGGTGGAAGTGCTGGTGGACCGAGGCGATGCAGAAATCGAGTTGCGAGAGCATGTCGTCGTCGAAGTCCAGCGATCCGTCCCTGAGGATGTCGACTTCCGATCCGGCGAAGATGCGGAAGTGGGAAAAGGTCCGGTTGAGCCGGCGGATGGCGGCGATTTGTTCTGACAATCTTGCCTCATCGAGGCCGTTCGCGATGGCGGTGGATTTCGAGTGGTCGGAGATGCCGAGGTATTGCAGGCCGAGCTCGATGGCTTCGTCGGCCATTTGTTCGAGCGAGTGGATGCCGTCGGATTCGGTGGTGTGGCTGTGGAAGGTGCCGCGCAGTTGGTCGAGTTCGACCAGGCGGGGCAGGGTGTTGGCGGCGGCGGCCTCGATTTCGCCGCGGTTTTCGCGGAGTTCGGGTTCGATGAACGCGAGGCCGAGCGCGCGGTGGATGTCGCGTTCCTCATGGAGGTTCGCGGGGATGGCGGTGGTGGAACCGGCGGCGGGTGAGAACCCGTATTCGTTGAGTGAGAGCCCCTGTTTGAGGGCGAGCGAGCGCAGGGCGACGTTGTGTTCCTTGGATCCGGTGAAGTAAAGCAGTGCGAATGGGAATTGTTCGTTGGAAACCGCGCGCAGGTCACACTGGATGCCGTTCTTCAGGCGGACGGATGCCTTGGTTTCACCGCAGGCGATGATGGATTCGACTTCCGGCAGGGTGGTGAAGTCCTCGCAAACGAGGGCGGGTTCCCGGGTGGCGACGAGGAAGTCGAGATCATGCACGGTTTCCTTCGCCCGGCGGAACGATCCCGCCGCGCTGACGCGCGAGACTTCCGGGTGGGTCCGCAGGGTTTCGAGGATGTCGCGGACGACGGGCGCAACCGATCCTAACAAAAATTGTCCGGCCGACTGTTCGTGCAGGGCGATGGCTTCGAGGATCTTGGTTTGGGTTTTCGCGCCGAAGCCTGGCAGTCCGGCGACGGTGCCCGATTCGCAGGCGGTCTTCAGCGCGGCGACCGATCCGATCCCCAGAGCCTCGTGCAGGGTTTTGATTTTTTTCGGTCCGAGGCCCTGGAGTTCGAAGAGTTCGAACAGTCCCGGAGGAAACTCGCTGCGGAGGTTTTGGTGGAAGGCGAGGGTTCCGGTGAATGCGAGTTCGTGGAGCTTTTCGCGGAGCGCCTCGCCGATGCCCTTGATGCCATCGAGTTGGTTGTCCTGGGCGAGCTGCACGATGTCGCCATCGAAGTTGCGGACGGTTTCCGCACCCTGGCGGTAGGCGCGGATCTTGAAGGGGTTTTCGTTTTTCAACTCAAGCAGCAGGGCGATTTCGTCCAGCACGTCGGCAAGGGTGTCGCGGGTCATCGCCACGAGGATGCGGAATGGCCCTGCAAAGGGAAGGCGAAATCAGGTGGGTTGCACTGGCGGCCCGTCGGCCGTGGGGAGGAGCAGCGAGAGACGGCGGATGCCAAGGCAGGATCCGGAATCGGCATCCACATCGACGATGGCACCGCAGAGGCGGACCGCGCCTTTGGCGACGGGAAAGCGGGTGGGCAGTCCGGTTTTGAAACGCCAGACGACGGATTCGATATTCCGGCCGAGCACCGATTCCTCCGGGCCGCACATGCCGGCGTCGGTGAGATATCCGGTGCCACCCGGGAAAATCGATTCATCGGCGGTCTGGACATGGGTGTGGGTGCCGAAGACCGCGGAGACCTTGCCATCGAGCATGCGGCCCATGGAGATTTTCTCACTGGTGGTTTCCGCGTGCATGTCGACGATGATCGGTCCGACGCCGTCGGCGCGCAGGCGGAGCGCTTCGTTTTCCGCGGCGATGAACGGGTTTTCGAGGGGTGGCTGGATGAAGGTGCGGCCTTGCAGTTGCATCACGGCGACACGGCCTTTGGGGGTTTCGAGCACGACGCTGCCGTTGCCGGGAGTGCCGTCCGGGTAGTTGAGCGGGCGGAGCACGCGGGGTTCGGTGGGCAGGTAATCGACGATTTCCGGTTGGTCCCAGACGTGGTCGCCGGTGGTGATGACGGCGGCCCCGGCGCGCAACAGGTCGATGGCGATCTTGGGAGTGATGCCTTTCCCACCGGCGGCGTTTTCGCCGTTGACGATGATGAAATCGATGGCTTCCGACTGTTTCAACAAGGGCAGTTGCGAGATCACCGCCTTGCGGCCGGGTTCGCCGACGACGTCGCCAAGAAACAGAATGCGGATAGTTGGCATGGGGGAATATTGGGGCGGTGTGATGCTCGAATGTGCGGGTCGCCGCAGGCGGCGCTTGCGGGAGCATCCCCGATCCGCGACGATCCGCCAATCCAATTTCCATCATGTCCAAGGCTTTCAAACGCACCATTGCCCTGCTGATTCCGCTTGGACTGGCCTGGATCGTTTCCATTCCGGTGCTTTTCCGCATCGAGGAGCCGCCGCGTTTGAACATTCCGGAAAACGCTCGACGCAAGGGGCCGCCGGCCTTGTCGGTGTTGGGAGAGGTGCCGGACTGGAAGAAGCTGGATGCGTATCAGCGCACGATCACGCGGGTCGACTTCGAGCGCTTGCTGACCACGGTGTTTGCCGGTGGCGGGGCATGGCGGGAGTTCATCGCAATCGATGACGGGGGCGCGCGCATCCGGACCGGCGGGGAGGGGGATGAAATCTATCATTTGAAATTCGCCGAAGCCGGAATTGAAAGCGCTCCACCGAGGATCTGGCGTGCGACCAGGGAATTGCCGCCCGCGCCTTCCGGCAAGCCTCTGGACGGGATCCGGATCGCGATTGACCCGGGGCACATCGGCGGCGACTGGGCGAGTCTGGAGGAGCGCTGGCTGGTGATCGGCGAGGGACCGCCGGTTTGCGAGGGGGACATGACCTTGCTGGTGGCCAAGCTGCTCAAGCCGCGGCTGCAGGCGCTGGGAGCGACGGTGCTGATGGTGCGCAAGGACAACAAGCCGGTCACGCCGCTGCGGCCGGATGCGCTGATGGAACCTGCGGCGGAAAGCGCCGGGCCCGGGGACCTGTCCCCGCTGGCGTTGCGCAAGCTTGCCGAGCGCCTGTTCTATCGGACGGCGGAGATCCGCGCGCGGGCGGAGCGCGTCAATCAAACCCTCAGGCCGGATTTGGTCCTGTGCCTGCATTTCAATGCCGATCCCTGGGGCGATCCCACGGCTCCGACGCTGGTGGAACGCAGTCATTTGCATCTGCTGCTCAACGGCGCCTACACCGACGAGGAGATCGCGCTGGCTGACCAGCGGTTCGCCATGCTGCAAAAGTTGTTAGGACGCACGCACGAGGAGGAGGCGTTTGTGGGCGCGACCGTGGCCGATGTGTTTGCGGAGAAAACCGGGCTGCCGCCGTTCATCTATCCGGAGGGTGCGCCGAATGTCCGTCAGGTCAACGGCCATCCCTACTTGTGGGCGCGCAATCTGCTGGCGAACCGCCTTTACGACTGCCCGGTGATTTTCATGGAACCCTATGTGATGAACTCGACCGGCGATTATCCGCGGCTGAAGGCGGGTGATTACGAGGGTCTGAAAAACATCGATGGCAGGATGCGGCCGTCGATTTTCCGCGAGTATGCGGATGCCCTGGCGGAAGGGCTGGCAAGGCATTATGGGGCGTTCCGGACGGACGGGCCGTGAATGTGACTTTTCACGGGCATGCGGTCCGGGCCAGACCGCGCCGCATTTTTCTCAGCGTTTTTCGATGGCGACCAGCGTGATGTCGTCCATCTGCGGGCCTTCGCCGGTGAACTGGCGGAGATCCTCCTGCATGCGGCTGAGCACCGCTTCGGCTCCAAGCGGTGCGGCCGTGCGAAAGGATTCCGACATGCGTTCCATGCCGAACTCCTCGTCCATCGGGTTGATCGCCTCGCGGATGCCGTCGGTGTAGAGCAGCACGCAATCGCCCGGACTGAGCTCGATTTCCTGGTCCTTGGTGACGCGTTCGAAGACATCGCCGCCATCGACGCCGAGGGCAAGGCCCGGGGAGCGCAGCAGTTCCACCTTGCCGGAGGCCTGCCGGTAGAGGAGCGCCGGGTCGTGGCCAGCGCGCGAGACGCGCAATTTTCCGTTAGAACCCTCCAGGATCACATAGGTCATGCTGATGAACATGTCCTCGCGGATGTCCGGAAACAACTGGCGGTTGACTGCCGCCAGCGCCTCGGAAGGAGAGCTTTTCCCGGGTGCGACCGAGCGCAGGGCGCTGCGGCACATGGCCATCAGCAGGCCGGATGGGATTCCCTTGCCGGAGACATCGGCGATCGCGATGCCGAATTTGCCATCATGCAGCGTGATGTAATCGTAGTAGTCGCCGCTGATGATGCGTGCCGGGAGGTTGGTGCCGCTGATGCGGAATCCCGGGACGACGGGATCCTCCTGCGGAAGGAGGATGCGCTGGACCTCGCGTGCGTTTTGCAGCTCACCTTCCATCACGCGTTTTTCGTGGGCCTCGCGGTGGACGCGGGCGTTGCCGATGGCAAACGACGATTGCTCCGCGATGGACCGGAATACGGCGAAGTCGTTGCTGGTAAAAGCCCCGTCCCCATGTTGGCGCGCGGCGGCCAGAACGCCGAGGTCGCGCCCGGCGTGGCGCAACGGTGCGAGCAACACCGATACGTCGCCGCTGTAGAGTGTGAAGGCGTCACGGAACGACGGATGGTTTTTGACATCCGAGACGTGGATCGGCTCGCCCACGCTGAGGCAGTATCCGAGGATGCCTTCGTCCACGGCGACGCGTGAGAGGCGGATGTGGCTTTCAAGCGCGCGCGGGTCGCGTTTGGCTTTCTGGCGGATTTCCACCGGGATGCCAACGAGGGGCGGGCAGTCCTCGGAGATGTAGGATGGCATCAGGAAACCGTTGCCGGCACCGAGAAAATAAATCGCTCCGCCGCGGGCGTTGATCACCTTGTCGATCCCATCGACAATGATCCTTGAGAGCACCGCAGGGGAGGGGTCGTTTTCAATGGCGAGGCCCAGGTCGTGGAGGAATGAGAACATCCGTTGTTCCTCGCCTTCGAGGTCGCGGAAGCGGCGGCGCAGGCTGTGGTATCGCCGGCGATGGTTGTGCAGCGACAATGACAGGGCCAGCAAGAGCAGCACGCAGGTGGCGACCGCGATCGTCAAGGGATCGGAGATCACGCCGGGGATCCAGATGCCGGATAAGTCCATGCGATGATCCTCAGGGACCTGGTGCGGAGGGAGGGTTGGGGGTGGTGAGTTCGTTTTGCAGGACGCTCAGGACGTTCGCGAATTCCCGTGCGTTTTCCTCACTGATGGCTGATAGGTTCTGGTGGGCTTCGAGGACATGTCTGGCGCGCTGGATGGAGTTGGGCTTGCCGTTCGCCGCTGGCGTGTGCGGGGCTTCGAGGGTGCTCCGGATATGCTCGATGTGGCCACGCCATTTGGCATGGGGCGGGTCGATCTGCATCAGGAAATCCAGACCCAGATCTTCAAGCGACCGGCGGTTCCGCTGGTCCACATCCGCGATTTGCAGTGCCGCGCCGTCGTGACCGGAGAGCCGTGCGGCGATGCCGGCGAGCGTGCCCATGAAGGTGGAATCCATTCCCGAGCATGATCCGAGGTCGACTACCAGCAGGCGTTCGCCGACAGCGATGCGGCGGTCGGCGAATTCCTTCAGCAAGGGGCTGTTCCTGAACGAGCCTTTTCCTTCACAGCGGATCCAGCTGAATCCATCGAAAATTCCAACAGATATGGGGTTGTCCGAAATCACAGGCAGGGGGGATCGTTTCAACGTGCGATATTTGGCAACATAAATCAGGGAGAACCAAGGTCAACCATCCATCTTGGGAATCCAGATTGCGGTGCACCGCTCACCGCCACAGGTATGACTGGCGGGATTCCAGCTCGCGGCCGCCGCGTGAGACAGTGGCCTTCCATGCCAGAACCTTGCCGCCCTTGAAATAATCATCGCCGATCACTGAGAAGTCGGCCGTGCCATGGGTGTCGGTTGCGGGAAAGGTGCGGGTCATGCGTTTCACCTGGCTCGCTGTGGCTCCCTGTTGATATTCGAAAACCACTTCAACCTCGCCGGTGCCGGCACCGTTGGGGTCGTTCCATATCAGCGTATAGTATTGGCCCAGTCTTTGGCGGCGTTCCTCCATGCTGACGGCACCCCGCAGCAGGCGGCCTTTCTCCATGCGGACCATGGGGTCGCTGGTCGTCTTGCGCGATTCGTCGCGCAGTTGGAATGTTTTGACTTCGAGGATTGGAGCCTGCTTCGCGCAGGAGCCGAGGAGAATGGGCAAAAGCGCCAGAGGCAGGAGTGGTTTCACAGGACGCATTGAAACACCGGCGCGGTTGGATTCAAGAACCATCCTGACGGTTTGCTTTTTTTCCGTTCATTCGGACGGGAGAAGCTGCAAAAGGACACACGAAGCGCAAAAATCAGAAATCCGCATCTCGTTTCAGCCGGCGCAGGACTCAAGTTCCCTGTGGTCCTTGCGTTCTTTTGTGGCTGAAAATCCCTGCGCGGCTGGCAACGCAGGCGTTTGGATAAACATAAGCCACTGTTATTCCGCTTTGAGAGGGTTCTCGGTAGCGGGTGTCTCTTCGGTGGATTCCTTGCTTTCCTCGCCTTCCTCACCGTTGGGTGGCAGTGGCGGAAGCGTGGAGGGGGCCTCGGGATCGATCACGGTCGGAATGGTTCCGCCGGGTGGAAGGTCGCCGGGGTTTTCGGGCAGAGTCGCGCTCGGGTCGTCCAATGGTGGGAAAGCCGGTATGCTTCCGTCGGGGGCGGGAAACGCCTCCTGGATAGTGTTCGGGTCATCCAGCAACACGCTCGGGACCCAACCCACTTCACCGCTGTCCAGTTCCACCTTGGTATAGCTGTCCCAATTCGAAATGACCTTCATCGAAGTGCCCTTTGGCAGCAGCTTGTCCGCATCGGCTTCACCGCTCGGTCGCTTGATGAAAAAGGCTGTCTGATCCATCGATGCGACAACGAAGTCTCCACCACGGAAAGTGCCCTCCGCGTGGCCTGATTGACCTGTGGAATCACTGCCCGGAGGGCGCAGCGGATCGAAGTCTCCACTGGTGATCGGCTGCTTCATGGTTTCGCAGGAAGCGAATGCCAAGGCTGCAGCTGCGGAAATGACCGGAAGGAACTTCATTGGGCAAACAAACTACGATATGCCTTGGCCACGGTCAAACCGATTCCGGTTGGTATTTTCTTAATTCATTGATTATAAATGACTTGTATATTATTAGGGCAAAAATTGCATAATTCATAAAAAATATTGCATACTGGGTATTTTTAGCTAGCCTGCGCACCGCAGTGGCTTGCAACGCTGTGAAATAGCGGATCAGGCATTAATTTTAGACTAGAAAAAACCAATGTAATTTATACGTCAACACCGTCATCACATCGAACGCCAACTGCCGAATAGAGACAAAAAATAGAAATTAACTGTAATATTTTCACACACATCCCCCCAAACCGCCACCAAAATCATGAAACTCCTCATCAACTCCATCATCGGAGCCACGCTGGTTACCGGCGCTTCTGCGGCGACAATATCCTTCAGCGATAGCGTCAGCGTCACGGAATCTGGTACTTTGCAGAACTTGAACACACTATCGCTGTCCAAGTTTGATACATCCTTGGGAACCCTCACCAAAGTTGAAGTGACTATCACTCTCTCGGTGCCGTCTTTCACCGTGGTGGTTGATAACGATTCTGAAAACGCCGCAAACGTCACAGTGGGTTTCGGGACGCTCGGCTCGGTTCTATTTGAAACATCTGCCAGCACATGGAATGGGTCGAATACTTTGAGTGGTTCCAACTTTTCCATCACCACACAAAGCTCCACCTTCAACGTTGGAGCACAGGATTCCGACCCTGTTGATTCTTTTCATAACGACTCAGGGCCTGACAACGGCTCCTTCACGACGACCGTCGTCAATGTCGGGCAGCTTTCTCCTCGTGTTATCCACAGCTCAGTATGGGGAGATTACTCTGGCGCAGGATACATTACCTATGACATAGCCCTTGATCTGGTCACCAATTTGAACTTGAATTCCGGAGGTGGGCCAGGGCTTGTTCGCTTTGAAGGCGCGATTCCGTCCGCAACTTACAGTGCTCAGGTTACCTACACCTACGATGCCATTCCAGAGCCCTCTGCCGCGGCTCTTGCGGGTCTCGGTGCTTTGGCCCTTCTTCGTCGCCGTCGCCCTTGATTGACCCTTTCATGATTTACATACCGTCTTTCCCGATTGGGAAAGGCGGTTTTTTTTGGTGGAATTGTGGCAGCGGTTTTCAACCGCCGTGCCGATCCAAGCCGGGATGATCCAGGAACCCGCAGATGGAACCGGGACTTCCAGGAATTCTGACAGCGGATAACAAATAACTGAACCCTGAACCCTCAACTCCGCCAATCGACTTCCTTGGCCTGGCTCCAGCATTCTTCGAGGCCGTAGAAATCGCGGAGTTCCTGATGCATCACATGGACCATGACATCGATGAAATCCAACACCACCCAACGGGTGTCGGCCTTGCCTTCGGTATGGACGGGTTTGACGCCGTGGCGTTCCTCGACCAAGCCGCCGACGTCGCGCAGGATCGCGCGCAGCTGGGGCATCGAGCTGCCTGAGCAGACGACCATGTAGTCGGTGAGGTTCGAGATCCCGCGCATGTCCCAGACACGGATGTTTTCCGCCTTGGTCTCATCCGCAGCCAACGCGCAAGCGCGTGCCAGTTCCAATCCTTGAGTCGCCATGAGTTGAAGTTCACCCTTTGCGGGCAGGCGAACCCTATGCCGGCAATTTGGGCGGACCAATCAAAAACGCCTCGGTGGCCCAGGAATTTCCGATAAAAGCCCGGCGAATGCGCCGCGTGGCGGTATCATGATTGTTTCGTTGGCATTGGCCGTGGTTTTCTGTGCTTCACAAGGGAAGCCATGTTCGGCCATCATTGCCGCGGCCCCTGATTGCCTTTGCCGTCATTGCGTTCCATCTTTTTGTCCCGCCATGCACCCGTCCTCGTTACAGAAATACCGTCCTTTTCCGCCCATCGCGCTGCCTGACCGCACTTGGCCGGACAAGGTCCTCACGCGATCCCCCCAGTGGTGCTCGGTGGATCTGCGGGATGGCAACCAGGCTTTGCCCCAGCCGATGTCGATCGAGGAAAAACTCGAGTTTTTCGACCTGCTGGTGCGCGTGGGCTTCAAGCAAATCGAAGTGGGTTTTCCTTCGGCAGCGGATACCGAGTTCCATTTCCTGCGGCGCTTGATCGATGAAAACCGGATCCCGCAGGACGTGACCATTCAGGTGCTGGTGCAAACCCGCGAGCACCTGATCCGGCGCACCTTCGAGGCTATCGCCGGAGCACGCCAGGCGATCGTTCACATTTACAACTCCACCTCGCCCTTGCAGCGGCGTGTCACTTTCGGCGATGCCTCGCGCGAATCCATCCGCCAAATCGCGGTCGAGGGGGCCAAGCTGGTCCGCGAGCTGGTCCCCAGCCTGCCACATACCAATGTCATCCTCCAATATTCGCCGGAATCCTTCTCCGATACCGAACTCGATTTCTCCCTCGAATGCTGCCACGCGGTGATGGATGTCTGGCAACCCACACCCGATCAAAAAATCATCCTCAACCTGCCCGCCACCGTCGAGTGGACCACCCCCAATGTCCACGCCGACCAGATCGAATGGATGTGCCGCAATCTGCGCAACCGTGAATCCGCCATCATCTCGCTGCATACCCACAACGACCGCGGCACCGGCGTTGCCGCCACCGAGCTCGGCCTGCTGGCCGGAGCCGAGCGCGTCGAGGGCACGCTCTTTGGAAATGGTGAACGCACCGGCAATCTCGATATTGTCACCGTGGCTCTCAATCTGAATAGTCATGGGATACCGACCGGTTTGGATTTTTCTGATTTGCAGTCGATCCGCAACGTGTATGAGCGGGTGACGCGTCTCAATGTGCCGGAGCGGCAGCCCTATGCCGGGGAGTTGGTGTTCACGGCCTTTTCGGGTTCGCATCAGGATGCGATCAAGAAGGGTCTCGACCGCAGGGAAAAGGAGGCCAAGGGCGATCCGGGACTTGCGTGGGGAGTGCCGTATTTGACGATTGATCCGCAGGATATCGGGCGGACCTACGAGGCGATCATCCGGATCAACTCGCAATCCGGCAAAGGTGGTGTGGCCTATGTGCTGGACCGCGAACATGGGTTTGATCTGCCCAAAACCATGCACCCGCAGGTGGGCAAGCGGATTTACGACCTCGCCGACGAGTTGGGCCGGGAGCTGTCGGCCGATGAGATTCGCGATGCGTTTTTCCGCGAGTTCGTCAATCTTTCCAGTCCGCTGGATGTGGTGGATTACGAATTGATCCACCAGGTGGGGGAGCGCGGCCAGGTCCAGTGCCAGGCGACGATTCTCAACCACGGCGAATTGCAGCGGGTCGAGGGATACGGCAACGGGCCGATCAATGCCTTCGTGCACGCTCTGGAGCAGGGCGGCATGAAAGACTTCAAGGTGACCGATTACCGGTCGCACGCGGTTCGCGGCGGGTCGGATGCGAGTGCCGCATCTTACGTCCAACTCCAGCACGACGACGGTCGTTTGCTATGGGGCGCGGGCGTGGATCCCTCGATCGAAATGGCGGGGCTCAAGGCGCTGGTCAGCGCATGGAACCTGCTGCGGATTTGATCTTGGAAAGGAAATCGGAAATTTGAAATCAGGCCATCGGGTTTCCTGATCCATCACATGTGCCTTCGTCGGCGTGTGGCCAAGTGCCCGAAATCCACTGGCCTATACCCAATGATCCGATTCCCAAGGTCTTTTTTCACGGGACGCGCGGGAATTTCGAGAAATCCGGCGGGCGTTTTTCGAGGAAGGCCTGTTTGCCTTCGCGGCCTTCCTCGCTCATGTAGTAGAGCAGGGTGGCATTGCCGGCCAGGTCGAGCAGACCCATCTGGCCATCGCAGTCGGCGTTGAGCGCGGACTTGAGGCAGCGCAGCGCGAGCGGCGAATGGGCGAGCATTTCCCGGCACCATTGGAGGGTTTCCTTTTCGAGGTCGGCCAAGGGAACCACTGTGTTGACCAAGCCCATTTCGAGGGCCTGCTTGGCATCGTATTGGCGGCAGAGATACCAGATTTCCCGCGCTTTTTTCTGGCCGACAATGCGCGCGAGGTAGCTTGAACCCAGGCCGCCATCGAAGGAGCCGACCTTCGGGCCGGTTTGGCCGAAACGTGCATTGTCCGCCGCAATGGTGAGATCGCAGACGATGTGCAACACGTGGCCGCCGCCAATCGCGTATCCGGCGACCATCGCCACGACCGGTTTGGGCAGCGAGCGGATTTTCTTCTGGAGATCCAGGACATTGAGGCGTGGGACGCCGTCGTCGCCGACATATCCGGCGTGACCGCGGACTTTTTGATCGCCACCGGAACAGAACGCGAGATCGCCCGCGCCGGTGAGGATCACCACACCGACGTTCGGGTCCTCATGGGCCAGATCAAAGGCGCGCAGCAGTTCCATCACTGTTTTGGGGCGGAAGGCATTGCGGACCTCCGGACGGTTGATGGTGATTTTGGCGATTTTCCCCTCATCCGTTGTTTCGTAGCGGATGTCCTCGAATTCACAGGCAGTGGTCCACATGGCGGCGCATGATGGACGACCTGCGGTCATCCCGCAACTGCTTGTGTCGGGATTTCAAATTTCGAATTTGAGATTTGAGGTCGAGCGATAGGTGGGCATCTTGGGTGCAGGTTTGCGGGGCGCGGAAAATAGAGCCTCCAGCCGTCAGCCCTGCATGCAAAAACCCATCACCGTACCCGATCGCCAGCAGATTGCCAGCATGGAGCCTTATGCGGGACTGGGGATGGACCAGATCTTTGTCGTGACTTGCAAGCGCCAGGCGCGCCTGGCGGTTGAGGAGCTCCGCGCGGCCGGCAGGGTGGGCTTCGATACGGAGTCCAAGCCGACGTTCCGCAAGGGCGAGAGGTCCACGGGGCCGCACGTGCTTCAGTTCGCGACTCAAGAGAAGGCCTTCATTTTCCGATCCCATGTGTCTGATAGCCATGCATCGATCATCGAGCTGCTGGTCGCCCCGGAGCTGACCAAGATCGGCTTCGACCTCAAGGGCGACCTCTCCCAGATCGCCAGCCGGTTTGAGGTGCGGCCGTCATCGATTGTCGATTTGGGCCGCAACTTCAAAAAACTCGGCTTCACCCACACCGTGGGAGCGACCTCCGCAGTGGCGATGTTGTTCAACCGCAGGCTGACGAAATCCAAGTCGGTGACCACCTCGAACTGGGCGGCACCTGAGTTGAGCGAGCGGCAACTGCTGTATGCGGCCAACGACGCGCATGTGGCGCTCAAGGTGTATTACGAGCTGGAAGCCCGGGCCGGGTGATTGCTTTGCGGGGGATTTCCCGCCGCGGCGATTTACGGGGCAGGAGTGACGCCCCTAAATCCCAGATTTATCGCCGCCAAGCGGCAAAGGACGCCAAGGAATCGCAAAGGTATTCAAAAACAGAGCCCGAAAGCCGCTTGAACAAGTGGCAAAGTCGTTCTGCCATATCCAAGTCCTTTAAAAATTCCTTTGCCGCCACTTTACGGCCTTTGCGGGTTGGCGGTAAATCCTGTGTTTTTTGATGCTTCAGCCCTGATTTCCGGTGTTGTCATCGCCCGATCCTGCGGCATAAGGTTGTGTTCAACGGAAATTCATGTGGCAATTCATCAAAGATCACTGGCGGGACGGCGTCGAGATCCTCATTCTCGCGACCTGCATCTATCAGATTTACCGCGCCTTCCGGGCCACCCGCGGAGCCCAGATCCTGATCGGGCTCGGCACGGTGCTGATCGCTCTCACGCTGTTGTCCCAGGTGTTCAAATTCGCCGTGATCCAGTGGATCATCACACGCGCGGCCGCCGTGCTGGCGCTGGCGCTGATCGTGATTTTCCAGCCGGAACTGCGCACCGGTCTGGCGCGGCTCGGTAGCAATCGCCTGCTCTCGTTCTTCAGCAAGCGCCGCGATGATTTCCTCGAGCGTTTTGCCGATGCCGTCATCAATCTTTCCAAGAAGCGCATCGGCGCGTTGTTCGCGATCCAGCGGGATGTGAGTCTGAAAGAACAACTCGACACCGGTGTGGAGCTGGACGCCAGGTTTTCACCCGAACTGGCGATGACCGTGTTTTTTCCGAAATCGCCGCTGCATGATGGTGGCATGATCATCGCTGAAGACCGGGTCGCCGGAGCGGCCTGCGTTTTTCCCGTCACCGAGCGCGAGATGCAGGATCGCTCGACCGGCCTGCGGCACCGCGCGGCGATCGGCCTGACCGAAAGGACCGATGCCATCGCGGTCGTGGTCAGCGAGGAAACCGGCGGCATTTCCATCTGTCAAAACGGCCACCTCCTGCGCAATCTCACCGAAGCCCAGTTCCGCAAGAAAATCGCGGATCTGCTTCTCTCAGGCAAGTCATCCCATGAAATTCAGACTGAAACCCTCGAAACGTTGGATCGCAAAGCTCCTGTCGCTGCTGGTGGCGACCGTGATCTGGTTTCTGATTAAGGATATCTTGAAATCCAGCGAGATGCCTCCGCGTGCGATTCCCGTGCGCGAACAACCGTAGTCAGGCGGGCCGCAGCAGGTATCCCGCCACCCAGCCCTCCCGTCCGCGCGCGTTGCGGCACCAATGCCAGCCATGGATCTGGCGCAGTGACTCGAGTGCGTCGCCCTTGCGGATGGTGAGCACGACTGGATCGAAATCCTCCAGCACCTGATGCAGGTCGAGGCCGAGCGGGCGCAGGATCTCCTCAGGAATATAGCCGCTGTTGCCCGCCGAATCGGTTGCCCAGACCCAGCCCGGCCAGGCATGATCCGCATGTCCGATTTTGATCTGGTCCCCTGCCGCCAGGCGGATCGGGTTGCTGTCTTTTTCCTCGTAATCGGAATTTGCGGTGAACGTCGCCATGTTGGAGGGAGAAAACCATCGATCCGGGGCATTGGCGATCCCGTTTTTGGAGATGTGGGTGACAATCAACCGGCATTTGCCATCTCGTGCCGCTACAAGCGGCCACGGCGTCCCGGGCGGTGCGTTAGAATGACAATGGAATGTCGGTCCATTGTAGGATTTTCAAGCATCCCATGGGCTATTCCATTCGCCATTCATTCACCGGACCGTTGCGGAGAACGGGCCCTGCCATTTTTCAGACCGGGTCTGAGAAGCTTGCGACGGTCGCAGGCTCCCGCTACAGTCGGCCGTCATGGAAAGCACCGGTCGCATTCAGTTTGTTCCCACGCCGATCGGCAACCTGGGTGACATCACCTTGCGGGCGTTGGAGGTGCTGCGTGGCGCCGACCGCATCGCCTGTGAAGACACCCGGCACTCCGCACCGTTGTTGGCGCATCACGGGATTTCCGGCAAACCGCTTGTCTCATTGCACGATCACAATGAGGCCCGGAGAGCGCCGGAACTCGTGGCCGCAGCCCGTGCCGGGGAAAACATCGCCGTCGTCACCGATGCCGGCATGCCGGGAATCTCGGACCCCGGCTATCGCCTGATCCAGGCCTGTATCGAGAGCGACACGCCCTTTGAAGTGTTGCCCGGTCCATCCGCAGTGATCACCGCGTTGATTGGCTCCGGTTTTCCCTGCCATGCCTTCCGCTTCGGCGGCTTTCTCTCAGTCAAATCCGGCAAGCGCCGCACGAGCCTCGTCGCCGCCCTCGAATCCGGCGAGACGGCGATCTTTTTCGAGTCCCCGCATCGCGTGCTGTCAACCCTGGAGATCCTTCATGAAATCGACCCGGCCGCCCGCGTTTGTGTCGCCCGCGAGTTGAGCAAGAAATTCGAAACCTATCACCGGGGCAGCGCCGCCGAGTTGCTCGCCCATTTTCAAACGCATCCGGCAAAGGGCGAAATCGTGCTGCTCGTCCACCCGGCGTGATCCCGCCGCATGGAAAGTTTCCATCCGTGCTTGTCCGCGTGGCGATCCTCGATAGCCTCGTGGCATGTTTTACCGGGGATTTGAGACGGAGTCGTGGATCGGCCTGACCGGCTTGATCGCGTTCTACATCGTCGGCATCCTTCACATGCTGCACGCCCTGATGCACGTGCGCACCTCCCAGGGCACCATTGCATGGGTGCTGTCATTGCTCACCGTCCCGTTTTTCGCCATCCCACTGTATTGGATGCTTGGCAGAACGCGCTTCACGGTGGACGTCGGCGGCCGTCGGCGCAAGGACAGGCGGCTTGCCCGAATTGCCGAGGACATGCACCAGCGGCTGCTCAAACTCGAAGTCGATATTCCGGACGACGATGCTTTCGAACGTGCCGCCCGCCTGCTTGGCGGACTGCCGTTCACCCGTGGCAACCACCTCACGCCGCTGATCGATGGCGATGAAACGTTTGACCGCATCTTCAAGGTCATTGCCGAAGCCAAATCCTACCTCTGCATTTGTTTTTTCATCGTCAAGAACGACAAGCTCGGCATCCGCTTCCAGCAGGCGCTCATCGACCGGGCGCGCGCCGGCGTGAAAATCCACTTTCTGTTCGATGAGATCGGTTCCCACAAACTCCCACGACGTTACCTGCGCGACCTGAAGGATGCTGGTGTCCAATGCCACCCGTTTGGTGTGAACCGCCACTGGTGGTCGCGTTTGCAACTCAACTTCCGCAACCACCGCAAGATCATCGTGAGCGATGGCGAAGTCGCTCTCATCGGCGGCCTCAACGTGGGCGATGAATACCTCGGGCGCGACCAGCGCTTCGGCGGCTGGAGGGATACCCATCTGGAACTGCGCGGTCCGGTGGTTCAAGCCACCCAGTTGGTGTTTCTCGAAGACTGGTTCTGGGCCTCCAACCAGGTTCCCGAACTCCACTGGGAAACCGGTCCCGAACCGGCCGATCAAATCGCCGCCGTCATCCCGACCGGCCCGGCCGATCCGGCGGATTCATGGCAGTTGATTGTTGCCGAAGCCGCCAACTCCGCCCGCTCAAGGCTTTGGATCACCTCGCCCTATTTCGTGCCGGACGAGGGGGTGCTGACCGCCTTGCAAACCGCCGCCATCCGCGGAGTGGATGTCCGCATCCTGATTCCCGAACGCGCCGATCACCGCCTCGTCTGGCTCTCCGCTTTTTCCTATTACGAGCAATCGCTGCCATTCGGCATCCGCATTTTCCGATACGACCGCGGCTTCCTTCACCAGAAGGTCATGCTCGTCGATCAGCGCCTCGCCGCCATCGGCACCGCGAATCTCGACAACCGCTCGTTCCGCCTCAACTTCGAGATCACCGCCTTCTCTCCAGACCCGGTTTTCGTCGGCCAGATCGCCCGCATGCTCGAGACGGACTTCGAGCACGCCCGGCAGGCGGAGATGAGCGATTTCAGCGATCGATCGTTTCTGTTCCGCTCACTCTGCCGCGCTGCCAGATTGCTCGCGCCTATCCAGTGATCCCGCCGCAGCGCTTCCAAACAACGTGTTTTCAGACTTTTCAAAGGATTCCCCTTGCCGCGGGTGCGGCGGGTGGTGGATGGTTTCGCCATCAACTGACCCAATGCCATGCACTCGCCGTCTTCTGTCAATGTCGCCCGTCTGACCTATCTGTTGATTTGCGAAGCGGCAGGAGTGGCCATTGCGTTGAGCACCAAGGACACCCTCGCCATTCCGGTGTCCACCGGGATCATCGGCGGTCTCGCGGTGGCCGGGCTTTTCATCTGGATCGAGTCGTTGATGAAAGGATTCACCCTGCGCGGATTCTCCACCGCAACCTTCGGCTTGGGCGTCGGCCTGCTCTGTGCCTGGCTGCTCACCCGCGTGGAGATATCCAATCTCCTTGAGCTGGCATTCCGCAACAAGCTCGAGTCCAAGGAAAACAGCGAGGACCTCATCAATGCCATGCAGCTCGCACTGAATGTCGCACTCTTCGCCAGCCTCGGCTTCATTGGCACCGTGCTCTCACTTCGTGGCAACCGCGATGATTTCGCATTCATCATTCCGTACGTCCGCTTCCGTCAGGATGCCGCTTCGGGCCAGCCCATCGTCCTCGATCCGGAAACCGTGATCGACGGACGCGTCCCAGCCATCATCGGCTCCGGATTCCTCAATGGCCGCCTGATCATCCCCAGATTCGTTCTCGATGAACTCCAAAACATGGTCGATGCCGATTCCAACGGTACCCGCCAGCGCGGCCAACGTGGCCTCACCAATCTGGAAACGATGCAAAAAACTCCGGAACTCCAGATTTCCATCGACGACAGCACGCCATCGCCACAAGCGGATACCCTGAATGCCAAGCTCATCGAAACGACGCGGCTGCTCGGCGCACGCCTGATGTCGATTGATGAAAACCTGACCAAGGTTGCCAAGCTCCAAGGATTGGACGTGCTCAATATTCACGATCTCGACGAAGCCCTCAAACCGGCTGTCGTCGTTGGCCAGCGCCTGCGCATCGCGCTCGTCCGCAGCGGCAAGGAAGACCACCAGGGTGTCGGTTATCTGCCGGATGGCACCATGATTGTCGTCAACCACGGCAATGCGAAGATCGGCAGCACGGTCGAAGTCGTCGTGGTCAGCACGCTCAACACCGCCGCCGGCACCATGGTGTTCTCGGAGCTTTATAATCCGTCCTGAGCGGAGAGGTCGGGGTTTTACAGTTCGACAAATCCGCCTTCCCCGCCTATGGTGGCCAGTTGCATGGCCACCGGCAGTTACTTCGCTGCGGAGCCGATCCCATCGAGTCTCCGGGAAGTTTGGCGCGACCCCACGGTTCGCCGTCGGATTGTGGAATATCTGGGCGGTGATGACATTGAATCGGCGACCGCTTCTTTCATCGGTCGCTTGGATCCGTCGGATCCCTCGGTGTTTGAGCGTCACCCGCCCCAGGATCTCGACTCCATGCTCAGTGAAGGCTGTGAGATGGCCCGTTCGCTCGAGGACCGGCATTCCATGCTGATCCACCTGGATATCGAATATGTGAACTTCGACGACCCGGCTCTCGCCTATCTGGATGCCGCCAGGGTTTTCCGGCTTCAAGAGCCGTTGGTCCATGCGATCGAGACGCGGCTCCTCGCCTTCGGCATCCACTACCTCCATCTGGTCACCGGCCAGGGCCACCACTTCGTCTGGCGCATACCGAAAAACTCACGCATCGCCTTGATGATCGCGGATTTGGATCCTTCAGCGACACCCACCGGTGGCTCGAGCGCTGCGGAGCGCTGCTTTCAAAATCTTGCCCTGGTGATGGAATACTTCGCCCATCTGGTGAAACGGGACGCCTCCCAGTGCTGCGAGGTGCCGGTGGAAATCACCGCCCAACACGTTGGCCCCGGTGTCTTCGGAATGCGCGAGATGCTCTCGATCGATCTGTCCGAGTATGGCGATCCCCTGCACAGCCGGATGATCCGCATCCCTTACACCAGCTATCGCAAACCATGGGTGTCCGGACTGATCAACCGCCTCGGGCTTGATGACTCAGTGAACGAATTCTGCACCCTGCCACTCCATGAAATGGATTTGTCCACCCTGCTGGGGCAGCGTCACCTGACCGAGTGTGTCCTCGGCATGGCCCGCCGTGCCGGAGTGGACATTCCCTTGCAGGAATCCGGAACCGAAAACCTGCTGCATGACTATCTTGCGTCGGATCTCCGGTCATTCCATCAATCATACTACACGGTCCCTCAGAAAGCCCCACCTGGAATCCGCGCCACCGACGGACTGCCTCCCTGTGCCGTCCATGTCCTGGCAGCGGCCAACGACTGGTTGCTCAAGCCATCCGGCATCAAGCTGCTTACACGCTGTCTGCTCGCCCAAGGCTGGCATGCGAGACAGATTGCCGGACTGGTTTGGGAGACATTCGAGGATCCGGCCCACGATTGGGGTGATCGCTGGCACGAATACCATCCGGCGTTGCGCGCCGATTTTTACGTCCGCCTCTTCGCAGGCCAAATCGCCTGCGGTCTCGACGCTGGCCTGGATTTCAATTGTGTCTCGCAGCAGGAAATCCAGTTCTGCTGGAACCCATGCGGCTGCTCTCTGGAACCCTTCCTCAACCGGTTGCTCCGGTCTCCCATCCCGCCCGCGTTCCAATCACCCAACCCGCCACCGCCATGAACGATTGCCGCTGCGGCATCTCCACCGGATGCTTTTATAAAACCGACATCCTCAGGGCCCTCCCCATCGTAAGGGACGGAGGATTCACCACCATCGAGGTCTGCTCGTTTCCCGCCCACCTCGATTACCACAACGAGGAACACGTCCGTGAAGCCGCAGCGCTGATGCGCTCACTCGGCATCGACGCGAATTCGTTTCACGCCCCTTTTGGCGAGAAGATCGACATCGCCTCGCTGGATCCCGCCCACCGCAATTTCTCGGTGCGCGAGGTCAACAAGGCATGCGACGCCGCAGCCGCGCTGCACGCCCATTACGTCGTTCTCCACCCTGGCCCCGAACGTGAGGACAAACCCCACCCGGAAGAGTGGTATCACCGCATGCGGTGCGCCGCAAACTCTCTCAACGAGGTGGCCGCCCACTGCCGCAAGTCCGGTCTCATCCTGTTGCTTGAAAACATGCTTCCACACCTGATGTTTGGCAACACCAGCGACCTGCTTTGTCTGTTGGGGGCGATCCGCGAGACCAATGTCGGAACCTGCCTCGACACCGGACACGCGTTCTTGTCGAAGGATCTCCGCACCGTGGTTCACAAAATGTCCGGCCATTTGCGCATGCTGCACGTCAACGACAACCTGGGCGACCACGACTCCCACCTCTCGCCCGGTGAAGGAGCGATCGACTGGATCTCGCTCTTCCGGCAACTCAAGGAATGGAACTTTCACGGCCCACTGATCCTCGAACTTGCAGACAGCGGCCAAGCTCCGGAGGAAATCATGAACCGTGCCCGCAACGCCCGTGCCTTTCTCCGCGACCTGCAAAACCATGTGGATTAGGCAGATGCTTCATGGTCATGCGGAAGTCCAATCCGTGGGTTTCTGCCAGCTCAGGTGCATGGCAAGGTGGGCTCCGTCAACCAGGCGGTCGTGAGAGCGGTCATCAACCGGACAGTTTGATGAGGCATCGGCCATTTGGCCTTTGGCCGAAATCCCGCAGAGTCTCAAGAAAATATCCGATAAAAAGTCTGACTTTTTATCGGATAACTTTTTATCGGATATTCCAGGGGTTTGTCTTGTCTGCACTCTCTTGATCCTCACGGAGATGCCATCAGGTGCGGCAGGGTCCCTCGTCGCGAAGCGGAGCCCGACGATGGGTGGAGAATGAGGCGGAGGGCATCAGTCCCACTGTGGGCGGCAGGCTCCAGCCCATGCGGCGATGAGGGCCACTCCGATATGCGCGCCCAGGGCATACAGGCAGATCGTTTGGGCGGACAAACCGGTGTCGATAACCGATTTGACCGCATCGTGAACCTGCGTTTGCAGGGCTTCGACTGATCCGGACCAGGCCCAGTATGCGGAGATGAACGGCCGGGTGAAGGCCTCGATCTTTTCCGGCAGGGCCAGGACGGCACCCGAGAGCGGGAGCTGGAAGCCCACCAGATAGATCGACAACAGCGAGGCTTGCTCGGCGGTGCGCATCAGCGCGGAAATGGCAAGGCAGATCGCCGTCATCGCCGCGTTGACCAACAACAAAAATCCGACGTGCTGGATGAAATCGCCGCGGAATGCTCCGAAAAAATTGACGAAGAATGCCATCCACAGCGACTGGGTGATGACCAGGCATGCGAGAAAGGCGACTTTCGATGCCAGATAAGCGGACGGTCGCAGGCCTCCGAATTTTTCCTTTTCGTAGATTTGCCGTTCGCCGGCGATTTCGCGGGCGGAGTTGTTGGAGCCCATCAGCGAGAGCAAGACCACCTGGAACATGATGATGCCGGAAACGGCCGAGCCGACTTTGGCCTGGTCGGAACGGACGCTTTGCTGTTCCTGGATTTCCGCGATGATGTTGGTCTGACGCGTGTCCGAATAGCGGCGGATGGGTTCCGACGCCTTCTCGCTGAAAATGGTGACCAGGATGGGGAAACACAGGAGAATTGCCACTTGCAGAATGACCTGGCCGCGGTCACGGAAGAAAATCCGCCAACGGCGGGATAGCAACGTCGCAAACTGGCTGAAAAAACCAGGCAGCTTGGGCACGGAGGGAGCCGCGGTCACGGACTTCCGTGCCGCAGTGGGTTCAGGATTGATTTCCTTCCATGCGTCGGTCTCGTCGTTGGCTGCGGCATTTTCAGCCTCTGCCGGTGGTGGGGCAATCGCTATCGGATCGGCTGGCACATGGAGGGCGCCGCTGGCGATCAGACGCTGGCGGTCGGCATCCATCATTTTCTGGTATGACTGCCGGTGCTTGCCCCACGATGCCTGCCAGCGTTCGGAGGGCTGGGTGGCGAGGCGGGGATAGACCTCTTCGGTGTCCTGGACTGAAAAGTAATGGGTCAGCCTTTCCGGCGGCCCGTGGAATGCCACGCGACCCTCATGCAGCACCAGGATCGAGTCATACAATTCAAGATGTGACAGCGAGTGGGTCACGGAAAGCACGATGCGGCCATCCTTGCGTGACAAATCATGGAGCAGCCGGACGATTTCGCGTTCGGAGCGCGGATCCAGACCCGAAGTGACCTCGTCGCACAGCAGGATCTTGGGATCGGAAACCAGTTCCATGGCCAGGCCAAGCCGACGTTTCTGGCCACCGGAGAGCACCTTGACCTGGCGGTCATTGATCGCGCTGAGGCCGGTTTCCTCGAGCACGCGGTCGATTCGGTCGTCAAGCTCCTCGGTGCTGCGGGTGCGGACGCGAAGCCGGGTGGCGGCCTCCACCGATTCGTCCACCGTGAGCGGGTCATAAGCGATGGAAAATTGGGGCACATAGCCAATCTCCGAGGGGGAAAAATCGCCGTCTTCGGACAAATTGCGCTGGTCCCAGAACAATGCCCCGGAGGATTCCGGGTTGAGCCCTGCGATCGTCTTCAGCAGGGTGGTCTTGCCGCAGCCGGAAGGCCCGACGATGGCCATGAAGTGGCCTTTTGGCACTTGGATCGACACTTGATCGACCAGAGGGACTTCCTCTCCGTCTTTGCGGATGGTGAAACTGACGTCTTTAAGTTCTAACACGGGTATGAAGGTAGGATCATTCAGAAACGCCGGGGGTCTGGCAAGTCTATCGCAGCAGGCCAAAAAAATGGTCTGGCCGGCAGCGGTCGTTCAATCGAGCGGAACGACGCGGATTTTGCCGGTGGGCTTGCGTTGGAGGTCTTCGGCCAGCGTGGAAGCCATCGTGGGGGAGGAAGCGTCCGTGGGAGTATCGGCTGGCTCCGGTGCCGACTGTTCCAATGCATTGCGCAATGCCCCCTCGACCAGTTGGCCACAGTGGATTTTCATCGGCGGAAGCGCTCCAAGATCACCGGCGAGATCGGCTGCATTGAGCGATTTCGCTTCCTCGGCGGTTTTGCCGCGCAGCAACTCGGTGGCCATGGAGGCGACGGCGATCGCTGTCTGGCAGCCGAAGGCCTGGAACGAAGCGCGGTCGATGACCCGTTTGCCGTCCTTTTCGGTGAACTTCAGCCACATCCGCAGCATGTCCCCGCACTCCGGCGAGCCGACGGTGCCCACGGCATCGGCATCGGGGATTTCCCCTTGATTTTGGGGATTGGCGAGGATTTCCCGCACTTTCTGATCGAACTGGCTCATGATTGGCTGAGGAATGGGGATCAATCAACCGACGACAACAAAGCCCGCCGGCGATAAAAAGCACGGCGGAGGCTGCGCTGGAACCATGGCGTGTTTCCTTTCGGAAACGGCTCAATCGAGCTTCGGCTTGCCCACGCGGCGCACGGCGCCGAAGCGTTTTTGGAATTTGTCGATCCGGCCTTCGGTGTCCACAAACTGCTTCTGGCCGGTGAAAAACGGGTGGGAATCCGAGGTGATACCGATCGAAATGATGCTGTGTTCGACGCCGTCGATCACTTCCTTTTTGTCGGAGGTTTTGGTCGAGCGGGTGACAAAACGGGTGCCGGTGGTCATGTCCACAAAGACAACCGGATTGTATTTCGGATGAAGGTCCTTTTTCATGGGATGGAGGGGTTCCGTCACGTTTCCAACGCGCCGGGGGGGTGAAAGTGGAGAAAAAAGCCACCTTGTCAAGCGGCCATCCGCAGAATGCCGGGATTTTCCAACTCCCAAACCTTAGTAAAAGCGTATCATTAGTCCAGGTTTGGGATATTTCCCGGTTTTTTGAGTCGCTTTTGTCACGGAGTGGTGTAGGGTCGCCTCGTTATGGCAATCACCACGAAACGTACTCGATTCTCACGCCGCCTTCCTGATCACGTCACCGACGAACTCTGCAATGTTCTGGCCGATAAGAAAGTATTCGGTTTCAACGATTTGTTTGAACGGGTTTTCGCAAACCTCAAGCTGCGCAATGCGGTGAGTGGCGGCGAGGAGATGCTCCGTTTGAGAGCGTATGAAAAACTCCAGAACCTCGTGACCCGCGGATTGGTTGAAAAAATCGGCAAGGAATACAAGGGCACTACCCGGGTGCATGAGGCCTCCAGCGCCTACGCCGCCGCGCAGGAGGCGGCCGCCCAGGATTGATCCGGATCGATTTGCCTGAGATCCTTTCGAAACCCGCGCCCGAGAAGGCGCGGGTTTTTTCTACCCAAGCCGCCGATCATCTTCTAAAAAGCCCGCGAGCCCGCAGACCAACATGCAAGACCAATACCTTCCCGTTTTATTTCAAATCCTGATTGCGGCCGGCTTTGCGGTAGTGGTGTTGGTGGCCAGCGTGGTTTTCGGACGCGCAGCCCGGCGCAACGCGACCAAGGACAGCGCTTATGAGTGCGGCATGGTACCGATCGGCGAGGGTGCGCCGCGGTTTTCGGTAAAGTTCTATCTGGTGGCGATGCTCTTCGTGCTTTTCGATATCGAGGTTGTATTCATGTATCCATGGGCCGTGCAGTTCCGCGATCTCATCGGCTCGGGCCCTGCCGCGCTTGCCAGCATGGCGGGATTCGCCGGGGTGCTCGCCATCGCCTATGTTTACGCCTTGAAAAAAGGCGCGCTCAACTGGAAGTCCTGACGCACCCGGGTTTTTTCAGGATACTGATGGATTTCGGTTGCATTTTCCGGCGTTAGGAAACAGAACCCGCCTTAGGAAATAGTCAACCTTTCCTAAGCATCCCATGAATCTCCGTTATTTTGTCAGTGGCTCATCCATGGTTTTGATCGGCTGGCTGGCGTTGACGTTCTTCCATGAGGTGCCCACCCAGCGCTACCCGCGTCTGGAAAGGCCGCGCGGTGGGGCTGCTCCGGAGACGACGCACGCAACACCCGCTCCTGCTGCTGGTGCGGAGGAGAATCCGATCGTGCATGTTTCGGTCTCGCCTTGACGAGGGATGAGTCGTAAATGACGCGCATGTCCGAAAAACCGATCATCTGCGATACCAAGCCGCTGGCCCTTGAGGTCGAGGCAGGCACCCACTGGTGGTGCTCCTGCGGGCGTTCCGCCCACCAGCCATTCTGCGACGGTTCCCACAAGGGCACCGGGATGCAGCCCGTCAAATTCGAACTTGCGGAAAAAAAGACGGTTTGGTGGTGCCAGTGCAAGCACACCGCCAACCCGCCACTTTGTGACGGCTCCCACAAATCCCTGCCCTGACCGGCACCTGCTGGCAAGAATCCCGCAAGCTCCATCCTTGCTCTCCACCCGTCCTCCGGGTTCACTCCGCTCATGACTCGTCCCGACGGCCGCCAGACCGACCAACTCCGCCCGATTTCCTTCATCCCGAATGTGGCCCCACACGCCACCGGTTCGGTTCTGGTTTCCTTCGGCGACACCCGCGTCATTTGTTCGGCGACGATCGAGGAGGACGTCCCGCGCTGGATGCGTGCCCAGCGCGTCGATGGCGGCTGGCTCACCGCCGAATACTCGATGCTGCCGTATTCCACCCTCGATCGCAAACCGCGCGACATCTCGCGCGGGAAAATCGACGGAAGGTCCTCCGAGATCCAGCGACTGATCGGCCGGGCGTTGCGGGCGGTGGTGGATCTCAAGAAAATCGGGCAACGGACGATTTGGATCGATTGCGATGTGCTCCAGGCCGATGGCGGCACGCGTACGGCATCGATCAGCGGCGGCTGCGTGGCGATGGCCATCGCGTTGAACCGGCTGATGTCCGAAGGCAAGCTCAAGGATTTTCCGATCAAAAAGCTCGTCGCCGCCGTATCGGCCGGCGTTTATCAGGGAGTGCCGGTCCTCGATTTGAATTATCCGGAGGACAAGGAAGCCTCCGTGGACTTCAACGTCGTCATGACCGAGGCCCTTGAATTCGTCGAGGTCCAGGGTAGCGGCGAGGAGGCGGTCTTCACCGACTCGGAAATGACCGCGATGCTCGCGCTTTCGCGCAAGGGCATCTCGGAAATCATTTCCCTTCAGAAAGCCGCGATTCTAACTGCCGACAGGGCCGCTCCCGCAGATCTCGCCTCGTTGGCGGCCGCCTTCAGCCGTTGACTCCCATTCCATTCCGACCCACCCGATTTCCATGAGCGAAAATCCCACTTCCGGTTCTGATCCGGCCACCAAACCATCGCGTGGCCGCAGCCGGTCCGGCTCCCGTGCGAAGAAATCACCTGCATCCGCCAGCGAAGGAGAGGCACCAGCTGCGAAGCCGCCAAAACCCGCCAAGGCGTCATTCCCGGTTTTCGATTCCCCAGCCAAGACCCAACCCGCCAAACCTCCTCAAGTGGAGGAGCGCGCGGCCACTGGCGACTGGCCGGAACCCGATGCTCCTTCGCACGGCGGTGGCGCCGCCACAAACGACCGCCCGAAGCGCAAGCGCAACCGCAGGAAAGGCAAAGGCGGGGCCAACCCGAAAGCCGCCACTGGTGACGACGATGCCCAGACTCCCGCTTCGGACCCGGCCTCGACCGAAAACCCGCAAGCACCCGCTCCGCGCCCGAGCCCGCGTTTGAAACCGGACCCGGAATCCCTGTCGAAACTCGCCTGGAAAATCTATCTATCCGAAGTCAGCGAGGAAGGGGTGGCCTTGGTCAGCGACAACGACGCCAAGGAACTTTCCCGCCGCTGTTTCCGCTTGGCGGAAATTTTCATGGAAGAACAGGCCCGCCGCCGCTGATTTTCCGCATCAGGCCCGGGCTGGCCCGGGAAATGAATCCACTTGCCGCAATCCCGGCCATCGTTATCTTGGCTGACCTCACTTACCCTTCATGTCCATCATCGCCGCCATCCTTCAGGTGATTCTCCTGATCATCGTCGTCCTGACGCTTTTCAACATCATCATCTTCGTCCACGAACTCGGCCATTTCCTCGCCGCCAAATGGCGCGGCCTGCAAATCGACCGCTTCCAAATCTGGTTCGGCAAGGCGATCTGGAAAAAGGAAATCAACGGCGTGCAATACGGTCTCGGCTGGATCCCGGCCGGCGGCTTCGTCGCGCTGCCACAAATGGCTCCGATGGAGGCAATCGAGGGCGGCGGAAAACCGGAGAAACCGCTGCCGCCCATCAGCCCGATGGACAAGATCATCGTCGCCTTCGCCGGCCCCTTGTTCTCGATGCTGCTTGCGCTCGCCGCGGCGCTGGTCGTCTGGCAGGTCGGAAAGCCGAAAGACTTTGTCCCCACCCAGATCGTCGGTGAAGTGCAGGCCGGCAGCCCTGCGGAAAAAGCCGGGATCCTGGCCGGTGACAAGATTCTCGAAATCAACGGCAAACCCGTGAACGGCTTCATGGGCACGCTTGACAGCATCTTTGAAAGCATCGTGCTCAGCACCGGGCCGGAGATCGAATTCCTGATCCGCCGCGAAGGGGTCGCCGAGCCGATCACCATCGTTTCCGGCTTCCAGACGGCTCCATCGAAATGGTTCGAGCGCCGGGGGCTGCGCCAGGTCGGCATCAGTCCGAAGGTGGAAGAGCTTGTGATCGGCGGAGTTGTCAATAACGGGCCGGCGGAAAAAGCAGGCATCCGCGAGGGCGACGTGGTCGTCTCGATGGACGGCCGCGAGTTTCTTGATTCCGCCGCTGCCGTGGAGTTCATCCAATCAATGGGCACCGATCCCATTGAAATGCTCATTCAAAGATCCGGGCAGACCCACAAGATCACCTTGGCGGCAAAAAAACCATTGATTCCCGCAGACTCCGCCCCCGTGCTTGGCGTGGAGCTTTATGCATCAGCCTATCACGACGAGCGCATCGTTCACCCGCTGCCGCTGGCCCAGGTGTCCGACAGCCTGAAGATGATGTGGACAACCATCGCCGGCTTGATTTCACCCAGTTCCAGCATCGGGGTGGATCACCTCAGCGGTCCGGTCGGGATCGCCAAGATGCAATACCAGTTGTTGCAGATGGACAACGGCTGGCAGCGGATTCTCGCGTTCATGGTGCTTTTCAATGTGAACCTCGCGGTACTCAACATGATGCCGTTCCCGGTGCTGGATGGCGGCCACATCACGCTGGCCGTGCTTGAAAAAATCTCCGGTCGCCCGGTGAAGGCCCGGCCGCTGGAGATCATGCAAACGGTGTGCGCGCTGCTGTTGATCTCGCTCATGCTGTTTGTGACCAGCAAGGACATCGGCGATTCCTTCGGCGGGGGAACGAAACCCGACAGGAAAATCGTTTTCCCGGAAGATTGACCTCAGGGGATGGATGTTGATGCTGGGAGCGCGCAAATCAAAAAAATCCATGAAACGCCGATCGCTCTTCACCATGATTCCCGCCGCATCCGTCCTTCTCGCACTCCGTTCCAAAGGAGCGCCGATCCCGCAACCCGCGCTCACCGCCGCAGGCTTCGGAATCTCGGCCCAATGCTGGTCCTTCAAGGAGTTCACGCTTTTCCAAGCCATCGAAATGGCGGCTGTGGCGGGCATGGGCGGTGTCGAAATGTACCAAGGCCAGAAGATCGGCGGCGAACACGGCGATCTCCAGATGTCCACCAACCTGCCGGACGACAAAATCAAGGCGGTCCTCGACCACCTCGCCAAAAACCATCTGGTCGCCTACAACTTCGGAGTCATCGAGATCCCCAAGGAAGAACCCGCCGCCCGCAGGATTTTCGAATTCGCCAAAAAACTCGGCCTGTACGGGCTGACCACCGAGTCGCTCGGTTCGCTCGACACCCTGGAAAAACTCGCCAAGGAGTTCGATATCAAGGTTTGCTTCCACAATCATCCCAAACCTACCGCGCTTTGGAATCCGGACACCATTTGGAAAGCGATCGACGGGCGTCACAAAAACATCGGCTACTGCGCGGATATCGGCCACTGGGCAAGCTCCGGTCTCGATCCGGTGGAAGTGATCCGCAAGATCGCCCCGCGCGTCCTCTCGTTCCACATGAAGGACCGGGGATCCATCACGGAGCCGACACACGACCGCCCGTTCGGCACCGGCATCATCGACAACATCGCCATCCTCGATGAGGTCCGCAAACATGGTTTCGCCGGCAATGTTTCCATCGAATACGAACACAATTGGAAAACGAGTCTGGCGGAAATCGCACAGTGCGCCGGCTACCTCCGCGCCTACTCGCTGATGCGGTCCTGATCCGCCTCGCTGTGACCGGGTGAATTGCCGCCCTGAATCCAATCCTCCATGAAACCAGATTCCCGCACCATCACTTGTCTGATCCGGGCCACCTCCGCCGCCTGGGCATTGGCTGCCTGCCCGGTTCAAGCCGCCGAATGGAAATCCGCCGAAAAGGAAGGACGTATCGAAATCCAGTGCGACGGCAAGCCGGTGCTCGCTTGGCAAGCCAAGCCGATGGCCACACCCAAAGGCGGTGACAAATTCGTTTCCAGCGCCTTCATCCACCCCTTGCAGACTCCATCCGGGTTTGTCTGCACCCATGTCCAACCCGCCGACCATTTGCACCATTTCGGGCTATGGTGGCCATGGAAGTTCATCGAAACGGCCGGCACCCAACACAACATCTGGGAGATCCAGGAAGGCCAGGGTGCCCATGTCGCGAAGTCGGTCAAGCGTCTCGACGGCGTCGATGACGGCATGCAATGGGAGTTCATCAACGAAATTGAAACCCGCAAAAACGGCAAGGATTCACAGCCGGTGATCCGCGAAACCGCGCGCTTGGGCATTTCCTCGAACGGCACGGACATGAATGTGCTGGATCTCTCGCTGCACCAGGCCGTCGTGGGACAGCCCGTGAACATCATCAATTACCGCTACAGCGGGTTTTCCTGGCGCGGGCCAGCCACATGGAACAAGGACAACAGCGTGATGACCACCAGCGAGGGGCGGAACCGCGATAACGCCAATGGCACCGCCGCACGCTGGGCGATGGTCAGCGGACCCACTCCCACCGGCAAGGCCACCGTGCTGATGATGAGCGCCGCTGCGGAAATCGCCGCCACCCCGGAACGGCTCCGTGTCTGGGACTCGAAAGCCGAAAACGGCGCGCCATTCATCAACTTCAACCCGGTGATGGAAAAAAACCTGCCGCTGGATGATGCCCACCCCGCAGTTTCACATCGCGTTTACCGGGTGATCGCCGCAGACCGTGAAATCACCGCAGCACAGGCCGAGGCCGCATGGCAGGAATGGAACCGCCTCCGCGCCAAGCGGGGTGATTGACAGCACCGCTCCGACGGGTTTTGCTGCACAACGATGTCACCTGATTCCCAACAGGATTTCGCCCTGGCGTTTCTGAGCATCCTCTTCGAGGGTGCCCCGTTCATCCTGCTGGGCACGCTGGTCAGCGGCTTCATCGATGTCTATCTGCCTGCCGGCACCATGGACCGCTTCCTGCCGAAAAACCGCAAACTCGCGGTGGTCGTGGCCGGTTTGCTCGGCGCGGTGTTTCCCGTTTGCGAATGCGCCGTGGTGCCCGTCATTCGCCGCCTGGTCAAAAAGGGCCTGCCCGTCTCGTGCGCGCTGACCTACATGCTCGCCGCCCCCATCGTCAATCCGATCACCGCGCTCAGCACCTGGAAGGCATTCGAGGGGCAGAACCCGGCCATGATGACAAGTTCCAGGCTGCTGCTCGGGTTTCTGATCGCCGTTGCGGTTGGACTGATCGTCGCCCGGCTGCCACTGGCCGCAGTGCTGCGCGACAAAATCCTCGCCGACCCCGGAACGAACCCGGCACCGCAGGCGGATGCGATCGAAAGCCATGCCTCTGACGGCTGCGGCCATGACCACGGTTGCTGCGGCCATGATCATGGCAGTGCCGGCGACAACCGGATCGTCGCCGCTTTCCGATCCGCCTTGAAGGACTTCATCGATGTGGCGGTGTATTTCGCGATCGGCGTCTCGATCACCGCACTGTTCAACACCGGCATCGCCCCGGGTGCCGCATGGCTCGACACGCTGGCCGGCAACACGGTCGGAGCCCCCGCCGCCCTGATGGTCCTCGCGTTCATCCTCAGTCTTTGCAGCACCTCGGATGCGTTCATTGCCGCCACCCTGGACAAGTTCGCATGGGGGGCCAAGCTCGCCTTCCTGACCTTCGGCCCGATGATGGATGTGAAGCTGATCTTTCTCTATCAGACGGTGATGCGCAAAAGGTTCATCGTCGCGCTTGCCATCGGACTGTTTCTCGCCATCGGCTCCATCAGCATCCTGTGGCAACACCTGTTTTTCCAGACGCCATGAATCCAACCCACCGCCGCATCCTGTTTTCGCTGGCCGTGCTCGTCTGGAGCGGGGTGCTGATCTATTTCCATGCCTCCGGCCGCATCAACAAATATCTCGCCCCGGATTTCCGCCCGATCGCCTTTGTCGGCGGGCTCGGACTCGCCGTGCTCGGGTTGTTCAACCTGCTCACCGCCTCGCAAACAGCGGAGTGCGGCAATGACGGCTGCGGTAACGAACACTGCGGCGGAGACTCCGGCCACGATCACGAGACCAGCGATGTGCATCCGGTAATCGCCCTGTTCCTGATGCTTGTCCCGGTGCTGCTTTCGGTCGTCTGGACCAAGGACGAGTATTCCGCCGCCGCACTTGCCCGCAAGGGACTCTACGACTCGCCCGCCGACATGAACCCCTCTTTCCTTGCGTCGGCCTACCCGCCCATCACTCTGGAGGAAATCGACAAAACCCACCGCAAGACCAGTGACGGCTTCTATGAGTTCAACCTGATGGAATTGTTTTTCGCCACCGGCGACCGCGAACTCCAGTCGGTGATCGACGGCCTCAAGGTGGAAACCGAGGGCCGCTGGGTTGAGGAAAAGGCGCACAACCCGAATGGTAGCCGCAAGCGCCTCTACCGCTTGTTCATCACCTGCTGCGCCGCCGACAGCCGGGCCATACCGATCGTCCTCGAATTCGGGAAAACCCCACCGGAACTCCCGGAAAACGACTGGGTGAAAGTCGCCGGCACCATGACTTTCCCGGTTGAGAACGGGGTGATCCAGCCTGTGCTTGAAGTGGAACGCGCCCTTGCAGCGGAGCCTCCATTCGAGGAAAGCTTCCTGCGGAAGTGAAACTGCCAAGCGATCACCGTGAAATCCCCCCGACCGTCCAGCCGCAATAAAATGCACAAACCACGCCACACCGGCCATGTGGGCGGGGCTTCACTTGCCATTGCCATGCTTTCGGTGGCACTGGCCGCAGGCCTCGAATTGTTGGGCGTGATCGGCCGTGTGGACGCCGCCATCGTTGCCAGTGTTTCTCTTGGCGAAGCGGAAACCCATCCGTCACCCTTGCCGCAATGGCTGCCATGGCTTGCCGCAGCGGCGCTTTCCCTCGGGCTCTCCGCCGCCGTGCTCTCCTCGCCCGGCTTGTGGCGACGCGTGATCCTTTGCCTGGTGCTGGTGTTCCTCATCAGCGCGTGGGTGCCCGTGCTCAGCCTGGCCAACATGATCCCGCAAATCACCGCGCCGTGGATCGCCACCGTCTGGGCTGGCATTTGCTCGATCTTCTACGCCGCCAGCCACCGCATGCCCTGCGACATCATCACCGATTCCCCCCCATGAAACCCGCCGATTTCCCAAATCCTGTTAGAGAACTGATCGGCGGGCTCAGGCGGCTTCCGGGTGTCGGCCCGCGCAGCGCGGAGCGGATGGCCGTGTGGCTGCTGCAAAACCCGAAGGCGGATCCCGCATCCCTTGCCGCGCAGTTGCTGGAGGCCAGGGACAAAATCCGCCCCTGCCCGGTGTGCGGGTTTTTCGCAATGGAATCGGCCTGTGAGCTTTGCGACGACCCGAGACGCGACAATGACATCCTGTGCGTGGTCGAGCAGGCCACCGACGTGCTTCCGCTCGAACGCTCCGGTTCGTTTCGCGGCCGCTACCACTGTCTGGGCGGAAAGCTTTCCCCTCTCGACCGTGTTTCCCCCGAAGACCTCCGCATCCCGTCTTTGCTCCGGCGCATCGATGCGGCTGAATGCCGGATCGAAGTGATCCTGGCGCTCGGCTCCGACGTCGAAGGTGAGGCAACCGCAAACTACCTTGCTGACCTGCTGCGCGGGAAAAACTGCCGCCTCAGCCGCATCGCCCAGGGACTTCCTGCCGGCGGCGGCTTGGAACACGCCGATGAACTCACCCTGATGCGCGCCATGCAGGGACGCCGCGATCTCGGCTAGCCCCCTCGCTGCATCAGACCGCCCCGACATGGCTGATAACCACGCTCACCCCACAGGGCAGCATCCAGCTCTGGTAATGGCACATAAACATATAAAATTTACTCTTGCATTTTTATTGCGTTAATTGGCATTTTTCGCCCATCACCCTCACATCCAATGAATGCTCACTTTCTCCTCATTCCCGCACTATGCCTCTGGCCCCTGCCATTTTCCGCCCAAGCCGAGAGCTCCCGTCAAACCACCGCCCCATCTCCGGACGCATGGGAGCGCTTCAACGACTGGAGTATCGGGGATGTGTTGTTTCCAAACCTGCACATCCACGGTGTGGGCGGTTTCTCATCGGGAGAGGTGGGGGAATTGGCATCGGGTGGTCACGATCCGCAGCGAGAAACGTTTTCCGCGCAGGCGATCGAGCCGGGAATTTCCTTTCGCACCCCGCATGTCGAAGGTTTTGCAAACTATCTGTTCTATCAGGATGGTGCCGGAGATTGGGATGGAGAGCTGGAGGAGGCGTTTGGAAAAATCGTCGATCTTCCGGGTGGATTTGAAATCAAAGGCGGACAATTCCTGTCACGCTTCGGATCACTGAACGACAAGCACGTCCACGCATGGGATTTTGTGGATTCCGAGATGGCTCTCAGCCGTTTTCTCGGCGAGGATGGCTTGTTGCTGCAGGGGGGGGAACTCAGCTGGACACTGCCATTCGGCATGGAGCCGGGGTTTGTCAGCATTGCCTCGCTCGGCTATGGCAATGCGCGCGCGCACCATCACGAAGAGGAAGGGCACGCGCACGACGAGTCGTTGCACGAAGGGGAAGCGGCCGCGCTGGCCGACGATATTTGGACGGCCCGTTTGATGGGCAGATACCATTTTGATGATTTCCACTCGGTCACCACGGGGTTCTCATGGGCTGCCGGCACCAACGGCTTTGGCCGCGACTCCCGCGTCGCGGGTCTGGACGCCGAATATCTATGGCGGGAAAACGGCCTGGAAGCAGGGGGCCGCGCTTTCCGCTGGCGCGGCGAGCTATTGTGGCGCGATGTGGACGCGTTCACCTACCACGAGGATGAGGATGAAACCTTCCGTGGCAATTATGAGGAATGGGGAGCTTACACCCATGTCATCTACACCTGGCACTCGCACATCGATACCGGTCTGAGACTGGGCTGGGTGGAAGGCGTCGATGACTTCGGCCAGAACGAGAGGTTCCGCGTTTCCCCTTCGCTTTCCTGGTGGCTCGATGATGCCCGCAGGATCGGCATGCGGGTGCAATACAACCATGACTCGATCGCCAGCCACGACGACGAGCAATCGCTCTGGCTCCAGCTCAACATCTCGCTGGGCAGCAGCGTGGAGGTGCGCTGAGACTTGACAGAAGTTTTCGATCGCCAAAGTAGGGTTCTGGAACGAGGTTTGTGCCGAATAGGATGCCATGAGCCCGTTCAGCCCCCCGAAAAAATTCATGAACACCCCCACCTTTGCCACTTGCACATTGATCGCCTCGCTCCTTGCGGGATTCCCCGTGAACGCCGGCCCCTTCGATGCCGAAATGGCGGAACTCCAGGCCATGCAGAAGGAACTGGACCAGGAGCAAGTCCGTCTGGACCAACGGCGCCAGGAACTGGAACTCCGCAGATTGCAGTTGGAGCTCCGGGCCAAGGGCAGGGATGCCCAAGACAACGCCCAGCTTGCCCCGGAGGACAAAGCCGCAAAGCTCGCCAAACTCCAAGCCCAAGCCCATGCGGAAAAATCACGCGGCCTCTGGATATCGGAATGGCAAACGGCCAGCGCTACGATCAGGCCGAATGATGCCGGCGAAAGAAGGATGGGAGCGCCCAAGGCCTTCGGCAAGCGGGCCAAGGAACTCGAGGCAAAGAATGAGATTCTCGAAAAACAAGCCAGGCTGCGCCTCCGGGAGCTGGAGGATATCACCCTCACGTCCATGCAAACCTCGCTCGCCGACCATGGCAGCCTGAACGATGCCGAGTTCAAATGGCTTGAATCGCTGGTGGCCGAGCAACCCGAAGGAGCCCCGCCCATTACCGATGATGCAACCATCGCCCGCGCCAAGGTCATTCTTGAAATGGAAAAGGAACGCCGTAACCCGGCGAACGTGCCAGCCCGCAAATCCGCTCCAGCCAAAAAGGGACCTTTGTTGGTAGAGTGAGCCGGAATCCACCGGCCGCAACCATGCGGCAGGCAAGTGCGTGATGTGGAGCGCCTCAAGGCCGGCGGCATGCTTGCTTTCACGAAGCGCGGATGCTTCGCATTTGCTGATCTTTCGCTTTGACGAACTACGGTGTTCCTCGTAGAAGATGCGTCAGTCCTTCATGAAATGTCCTCGTTGTGTCCAGCGAATCCACCGGGCGGCGTCAAGCTGCCCGCATTGCGGATTCACGATCGCCGATGCCGATGCGAGGTTTGGCGCCGGTGAAGTGAGGTTGCACAGCCTGACCGACAGCGCCGGCATATTCAGAAGGGGGGAGCGCGAGTGGGTGGAAGCAGCGATGGAGCGGATTGCCAAACGCTTTCCCCAGCTGTTTGTGGCGGTTTACACGGGCGCGCTCGGCGAGATCTCCCACATCCGCCAATTCGGTTTCTGGCTGCTGAACCGCGCGGCCTTCGAGGACCTGCCCGCCGACAAGCCGAACGAGTCGGGGATCCTGATCACCATGGATCCGGAATCCAAGGCCGCAGGCATGGTCTTCGGATATCTGCTGGATCCGTTTCTTGAGGAGTCCGACACCTTTGAATGTCTGTCGCGCGCACACGGATACTGGCTGGAAGGGCGCTATGCGGAAGGAGTGGTCAAGGCACTGGCGCATTTGGAAAAGGTGCTTCGCCGCCGCTCGCGCCAGGCGCGCCGCGATCCCGAACCCTTCCAGCGCAAGGTCATGCCGGTAGCGTCCAAAGGCGGACCTCTCCAACCCATGCGCGCGAATCATCGCACCTCAAGAACCGGGGTGGGAGAGGAAATCCCAGAACCGCAGGAAACCGAAAACCAACGATGAAGGCATTCGTCCCAGCCGCTTTCTCATTGCTCGTTGGTTTTGCCGCCATCGCCGCCGAAGACGCTCTGCCATCATGGAAGGGACACAAGCCTGAAAGTCTGCAAGCGGACGGCTCGGAAGCGGGAGGACTGCTGCCGGATCTGATGTCTTCCCATGCGGAGTCCGAAGATGTTGACGGGCCCCCAACCCTCGACCTGCCTGCGCCGCTGGCGGGGGAGATCGCAGACCCGGAAATCCAGCCGACCCAGGTTCCCGAAGAATTTTGGGATGCTTATTTCGCCGAACGCCCGTCATCCCTTTTGGTGGATCCGAGAAAATTATTGGGGAGCAGGGAACATGAGGACCGGCTCGCGTTTCTCAATTACCATGCCGGGGATTCATCCATCGACCTCTTCACCTACGTCTTCAAGGGCGACGAGGACATTCCCGGGGAAGTGCGCGAGGAGGAACTGGTCGAACGGCTTTTCAACGAAGGGCGGCCGGCGGCGGTCGTCTATTACCATCTCGGCGCGCCAGAGCGTTCGGTGTTGTATCTCAGCAATTCCCTCACCGATGCGGTTCCGCTGACAGAGCAGCGGCGGGCCTTGGAAAGCTCGGTCATGCAGGCGATGAAGGAACAGGAACCCGCGCGGCAGTTCGAGGCGTTCCTGATCGAAATGTCGATCCGGATCTACTGGATGGAAGGAATCATCAGCGGCGGAATCCCGGTGGAACAAACCGCCACCGCAGCACCGCAAGTAAAACCTCCAGCCTCCGATAGGAGGAAAATCCTTGAAGTCATGCAACCGGTGATCGACAGCTCGGGCCGCCATTGGCAGTGGCTCGTGGCCGGAGCGGTAGCTTGCTGCACACTTGTTTTGCTGTTCCTGTGGCTGCGTTGGCGCGCGTATTATCTGTTTCCTGAAATCGAAGTGGAACCTCGCCTCGGCGGATCCCATGCCGCCGGTGTGGGCGGGGTGATTTCCTTTGCAAGCGCCGCATTGCCACCCGCATCGCAACGGGACCAGGTGCCGGAATACCTGCGGCGCGCCTGAATCACTTTTGGCAAAGGGGGCACCAGTAGGTCGATCGCTGGCCCATCACCGCCTGACGGATCGGAGTGCCACAGACCCGGCACGGCTCGCCTTTCCGATCGTAAACCATCAAACGCTGGCGGAAATAACCTGGCTGCCCGTCGGATTTCAAAAAATCACGGAGGGTGGTTCCTCCCTGCTCAATGGCTGCTGCGAGCACCGCACGGATCGCCCCGGCCAATTTGGCAAGGCGCGGCCTGCTGAGTTTGCAGGCGGGTGTTTGCGGGCGGATGCCGGCGCGAAACAAGGCTTCGGAAGCATAGATGTTGCCCACTCCGACCACCACCTTGCCATCCATGATCACCTGCTTGATCGGCGCGGACCGCCTGGCACAGGCAGCGGCAAAATCCGTCACATGGAACCCCTCGCCGAGCGGCTCCGGCCCGAGGCTCCTCAAGAGCTCGTGGTCCTGCGGATTTCCATGAACATGCAGGACCAATCCAAAGCGGCGCGGATCGTGGAACCGCAGCTGCTTGCGATTGGAAAACGTGATGCCCAGGTGGTCGTGGGCCTTCCACGGCTCCGCTGCCGGGACCACCCGCAGACTGCCGGACATGCCCAGATGAATGATCACCGTGGCTCCATCACTCATCGTCAGCAGCAGGTATTTCGACCGCCTCCCGACCGCCGTCACGCGTTTGCCTTCGATTTCGGACAGCGATGCGGAAACCGGCTGCCGAAGATCCCGGCGGCGCAGGATCAACTCGGAAACCCGCATCCCCAGAACATGCGGTTCGATCCCGCGGCGTGTGGTTTCTACTTCCGGCAACTCGGGCATGGCGGTGTTGATCGCTTATCCCGACCGCTTTTCAATCACAAACCGCCTTTGACGTCCGGCCCCGGGCGCGGCATGTTCCGCGCGTCATGGCTTTCTCCGACGTCTTTCCGGATCTCCTCAAGCGGCCCACCCCGCTGATGCGGCGCTTCGTCCGGATGCTGGATGAAACCAGCGGTGGCCCGCTGGAACCACTCGCCCGGCTCAGCCAGCAGACGACGCGGCGTCACTTCGGCCGCACCATGCGGCTGTTCGCGCCTCTCTACCTTTCCAACGAGTGCGTTAACAACTGCTCGTATTGCGGCTTTTCCCGCGACGCCGGTATCCTGCGCACCACGCTCGGCGTGGACCAGGTGGTGCGCGAGGCCAGGCACCTGCACGCGCTCGGCTTCCGCAACCTGCTGCTGGTCGCGGGAGAACACCCGAAGTTCGTCTCCGAGGGATACCTCCAGGATTGTCTGGACGCGCTCAAACCCTTCATCCCAACCCTCGCCATCGAGGTCGGCCCGATGGAGGACGACCAATATGCGGAAATCGTCGCGCATGGAGCCGAAGGGCTGATCGTCTATCAGGAAACCTACCACCGCGAAACCTATCAGAAACTCCACACCGCCGGACCGAAGAAGAACTTCGACTGGCGGCTCGACTGCCCGGAGCGCGCCTACGCCGGCGGATTCCGCCGCATCGGCATCGGCGCGCTTTTCGGCCTGGCCGGCTGGCGCAACGAGGCGCTCGCGCTCTGCGCCCACCTCGAATACCTCTACAAACATTGCTGGAAATCCCAGCTCACAGTCGCCTTCCCGCGGATGCGGCCGTATGCCGGCAACTATGAATACACGCCGGACCCGGCGTTGTTCCTGCCCGACAAGGCGTTCGTCCGCCTGATCACCGTGTTCCGCATTCTTTTCCCGCAGGTGGGCATCGTGGTGTCCACCCGCGAGCCGGCGGCGCTCAGGGATGCGATCGCGCCGCTTGGCGTGACCCACATGTCCGCCGGGGCACGCACCGAACCGGGTGGCTACACCGGCGCGGGAGCCGATGACCTCCACCTCACGGTCAAGGGCCGCCGCGTCGAACTCGGGGAAAAATCCGGCTGCGAGAAAGCCACGGAACAATTCCAAATCCACGACACCCGCTCGGCCGCCGAAGTCGCCGCCATGCTGCGAAGCATCAACCTCGACCCGGTCTGGAAGGATTGGGATGAGGCCCTGCTCGCAAGCACCTGAGACCCACCAAGCCGCGAATTCGGGCAAAAACAGCAATTGCTGAGCAGAAGAAAGGGGATAGCGCTTTGCAGGACATGCGTCATTCGCCATGATCCCTGCCATTCGATTTCCCCGATGACACGCTCTGCGCCCGAACTTTTGCCAACACGGCCCCACCCCGCCGTGCTCGTGATCAACAGCGGCAGCTCGTCGCTCAAGTTTTCGATCATCGATGCCGCCACCGAGGAAGTCCGCGTCCAGGGCATCGCCGAGGCACTTGGATCTGCGGACGCTGCTCTCCGCATTTCATGGCCCGGCAAGGAGAAAACCACCTGCCCCATTCCCGGAGCCGGTCACTCGCAGGCCTTGGCCGCCATCTTTGATCAAATCGACGGCGCGGACATCGGTGCGGTCGGCCACCGCGTCGTCCACGGCGGCGAGGCGTTTTCCGGAAGCGTCCCGATCGATGAAAAAACCCTGGAGGTCATCCGCGAATGCGTGCCGCTCGCTCCGCTTCACAACCCGGCCAACCTCGCCGGGATCGAGGCCGCGCGACAGAAGTTCCCCCATCTGCCGCACGTCGCGGTGTTCGATACCGCCTTCCATCAGACGATGCCGCGCCACGCGTATCTCTACGCGATCCCTTACGCGCTCTATGAACACCACAAGGTCCGCCGCTACGGCTTTCACGGCACCAGCCACCGCTTTGTTTCCGCCGAGGCCGCGAAATGGATGGGCCGGGATCCCGCGGACTTGCAACTCATCACCGCCCACCTCGGCAATGGCTGCAGCGCCTGCGCGATCATGAATGGCCACAGCGTGGATACCTCGATGGGCTTCACCCCGCTGGAAGGTCTGGTCATGGGAACCCGCTGCGGCGACCTCGACCCCAACCTCCACGAGTTCCTCTCCAAAACACTGTCGAAATCGCTCGATGAAATCATCGTCCTGCTCAACCGCGAGAGCGGTCTGTTAGGAATCTCCGGCCTCAGCAACGACATGCGCACGCTTGCCGAAGCTGCCGCAAACGGCCACCAGCGGGCTCTCCTCGCCATCGAGATTTTCTGCTACCGCCTGGCCAAGGGCCTGCTCGCCCTGGCCGCCGGGCTCGACCGGATCGACGCCCTGGTCTTCACCGGCGGCATCGGCGAAAACTCGGCCCTCGTCCGCGTAAAAACCCTCTCCCACCTGAGAATTCTCAACCCGGTCATTGATCCGGAACTCAACCAAAACCACGGCCGCCAATCCCGCGGCCGCATCACCCGCGAAAGCTCCGGCCTGCTCGCCATGGTCGTGCCCACCAACGAGGAACTGGTGATCGCCCGCGAGTCGTCGCGGTTTCTCGACCCGTATCCCACCCGATGAAAAACCAAGCCACGTACACTTTGTTCCTTGCCCCCAGCGGCAGCGGAGTCGGTTTGACCACCCTCGCGCTGGGTCTTGTCCGCGCGCTCGACTCCCGTGGCGTCCGCGTCGCATTCTGCAAACCGATCGGCCAGAGGTTCAACCACGACGCCGGCCCGGAGCGCTCCACCCATTTCATCCGCTCCACCACCCAGTTGGCTCCAGCCAATCCCATCCCGCAGGAGGAAGCCGCGCGCCTCATTTCCGCCGGGGAGGAGGAGCAGTTGATGGAGCGTGTGGTCGCGCTGTTCCATGAATCCTGCGCCGATGCGGATGTGGTGGTGGTCGAGGGCATCGTCCATTCCCACGACTGGCCCACGGCTGTTAGGATCAACGCCGCGCTGGCGCAGACGCTGAGCGCCCATGTGATCCTGGCAGGCATCCTCAAGGGCTGCGCGCCCACGGATTTCGCAGATTTCGAATCGCGCATGGAGCTCTCGATCCGCGAGTTCGGCGGGCTCAAGGACAGCCATATCCTCGGCTGCATGATCAACCGCACGCCGGAACCCCTCGGGCAATCGCTTGCGGAAATCCGGGAGGCCATCGTTGAAAACTGCCGCCTCTTTTCCCGGATCAACTTCCCGATCATCGGCGCGGTGCCGGAAGATCCCGAGCTTGCAGCCCCACGCACGGTGGACATCGCACGCCACCTGGACGCTCAAATCATCAACAAGGGGGAAATCATGACGCGCCGCGTCAAGAACTTCACCCTGCTCGCCCGCACCGTGCCCAACATGCTCGGTGCCTTCAAGCCGGGCAACATCCTGATCGCCCCCGCCGACCGCGCCGATGTCTTCGTCGCCGTCGCCATGGCCGCGGTGAACAAAACCAGCTTTGCCGGAGTCGTCCTCACCGGTGATACCGAGCTGCCGCCCGGCATTTTCGAACTCTGCCGCCCCGCCCTCGAAACCGGCCTGCCGGTGCTCAAGGTCCAGACCAACAGTTGGCAGACGGCGACCAACCTCTCCAGCATGAGCACCGAGGTCGCGGTCGATGACATCGAACGCGTCCGCAAGTCGATGGACTTCGTCGCCTCGCACATCGATGCGGACTGGCTCGCGGAAAAATCCTCCGCCCGGGTGGAGGCCCGGATGTCGCCCGCCGCGTTCTGCTACCGCATCGTCGAGCTGGCGAAACAGGCGAACAAACGCATTGTCCTGCCCGAAGGCAGCGAACCGCGGACCATCCGCGCCGCGGCCATCTGTGCCCAGCGCGGCATCGCCCGCTGTGTCCTGTTAGGAAACCGCGACGAGATCCTGCGCGTCGCCAACGGACTGGAAATCCACCTGCCCGAAAATGTGGAAATCATCGACCCGGCGGACGTGCGGGCGAATTACGTCGAGCCGCTCTACGAAATGCGCAAACACAAGGGACTCAGCCGCTCGGACGCGGCGGACTTCCTCGAAGACCACGTCTGGCTCGGCACCACCATGCTCGCCCTCGGTGAGGTGGACGGCCTGGTGTCCGGAGCGCTCCACACCTCGGCCAACACGATCCGCCCCGCGCTCCAGATCATCAAAACCAAACCCGGCACCCGCGTGGTCTCATCGATCTTCTTCATGTGCCTGCCCGACCAGGTGCTGGTCTATGGCGATTGCGCGGTCAACCCGGTGCCCGACGCCGAGATGCTCGCCGACATCGCGATCCAAAGCGCGGATTCCGCCACCCACCTCGGCATCCCGGCCCGCGTCGCGATGATCAGCTACTCGACCGGCGAGTCCGGCCAGGGCGCGGATGTGGACAAGGTGCGCGAGGCAACGCGCATCGCCAAGGCCATGCGGCCGGATCTTTTGTTAGACGGTCCGTTGCAATACGACGCCGCGGCCATCGCCGACGTCGCCGCGACCAAGGCTCCGGCCA
Source organism: uncultured Luteolibacter sp. (assembly GCA_964399305.1). Classification (GTDB taxonomy): domain Bacteria; phylum Verrucomicrobiota; class Verrucomicrobiia; order Verrucomicrobiales; family Akkermansiaceae; genus Luteolibacter. Next base: position 2,992 of record CAYNQJ010000014.1, on the reverse strand, counting down.
GTCCGCTTGGCGGCCGCGCCACCGTGTTCATTTTCCCGGACCTGAACACCGGCAACACGACCTACAAGGCGGTGCAGCGCAGCGCGAACGTGATCAGCATCGGCCCGGTCCTCCAGGGGCTGAAACGGCCGGTCAATGATCTCTCCCGAGGATCACTCGTCGAGGACATCGTTTACACGATCGCCATCACCGCCATCCAGGCGGTTGAAAGCTGATGCCGACCGGTGATTTTCCGTGTCATCCGGGGTTTTTCGTGTTTCGTATCCCCGCGTGAGCCCGCCCCCGACCTGTCACGACCGCATCGTCGCCCCATCGCTGCTTGCCGCGGATTTTTCCAGAATCGGCGAGGAGATCCGCCGTGCCGTCGATGCCGGCGCGGACTGGCTGCACCTGGATGTGATGGATGGAAACTTCGTCGACAACATTTCGTTCGGCCCGGCCATCGTCAGCGCCGCCAATCAAGCCAGCGGCATTTTCCTTGATGTCCACCTGATGATCTCCCGGCCCGATCACTACCTCCAGCGCTTCATCGACGCCGGAGCGGATCTGGTCACGGTGCACATCGAGGCCGACCACGATGTGGCCAAGACCCTGGGAAAAATCCGCGCGGCTGGGCTCCAGGCTGGACTTGCCCTCAACCCGGCAACCCCGATCTCAGCAGTGGAGCCCTATCTCGGACAAATCGACCTGCTGCTCTGCATGACGGTCGTCCCGGGATTTGGCGGGCAGGCATTCATGCCGGAAGTGCTGGAAAAAATCGCCGCCGCCGCCAACGCCCGGCACGCAGGCGGCTGGAACTTCCATATCGAGGTGGACGGCGGCATCGACGCCACCACGGCCGCCCGCTGCGCCGCCGCCGGTGCCAATGTCATGGTCGCCGGATCCTCAACTTTCCGCGCCCCGGACATGGCCGCCGCCATCCGGGCCATCCGCCACGCCTGAGCCGGAAATCGTGAATTTCCCGGACTTTGCCTAATATCGGCCAAGAAATGGCTTTACAAGCAGGGCTCAACGGGTAGTTTCCCCGCCCCGGTCGTTGCCGATCGATTCACCGCCAACCCTTTTCCAGACATGAAAGTTCTCTCCTCCCTCTCCTCCGCCAAGCGCCGCCACGCCGATTGCCAAATCGTGAAGCGCAAGGGCACGGTGTATGTGATCTGCAAATCCAATCCCAAGTTCAAGGCCCGCCAAGGCGCCACCCCGGGAACCCGCCTTTCGAAGAAGGGCCTGTAAGCCGGTCCTCACCGGTTCCTCCCACGCGGGAATCGTGGAATCGATCCGGATTGCCGGTTTTCGACCAGTTCTTTTCCTCACAACAACGCCGCATTCACTTTGCGGCGTTATTGTTTCCAGCCATCAGAGCGGTTGCGCAAAATCATCTACTGCGGGCTCATGCGGGTTTGCGGATTGATCGGCTCCCTGATCCTCAGGTTCCTCGTCCGGCGTTTCTATCGGCGTCCCGATGACTTCACCCAGCCGCAACTTGATTTCCTCCCTTATCGCCGGCTCCGCCTGATCGAGAAATCCATTGCGTGCCGGATCGGCAAACCCGGCGAGCACAACCGCCATCGCGGTGATCATCTCGGTTTTCGTTTCTTTGTCCGCCGCCCCAATCCAAGCAAACGCCGCCGCCGCATCCTCCTTGACCCATGGCTCGCAGACCGACAGCAGGGCCTCCTGTCTGCCATCTCCCTGCGGCAATTGCCGCACCCAGGCCAGGGCCTCTGGCGCGTTGCTGCCCGCCCATAATTGAAGAACGCTTTGCTCGACCTCGTCGAGCGCCCCACGGCGGTCGTGATGCTGCAAAACCACTTGGGCACCCAATGCGGCGTCAGTCTGCGCAAGCGCCAGCCCCACCAACTGCCTCGCCCAAGCGATTTCCTGCGCGGTCGGCAACGACTCCACCCATTGCAGCGCCCGGTCCACGCCCTTTCGCGCCATCATCTCCGCCAAGGACTGAAGCGTGGCCGCACGAACCTCACTGCCTTCGGGCAAGTGCGACAATGCCTCTGCCGCAAGCCCCGGCGCAGCCTCATGAGCCTCCAGCACAAAGGCCGCCAAAGCCTGGTCACGCGCTTCCGGGGATTGTAGCGCAAGCGCCGCCTGCAATGCCGCCTCAAACACCTCGTTGCGTCCCTGAACCTGCCCGCGCTCAGGCAAGTTGGCCCGCGTCCGCGCAGCCCCTTCCCGTTCAAGCCGATCCCCTGCAGTCTTCTCCGGCCGGTCACAGCCAACCAGCCCGACCAGCAAGCACACTGCCAAAGATCCTTTTCTCATTCATTAGTCTCTACCATTTCAGCCCCGCCTCTGCCCACATCAATTTATCGTTCCGAACTCCGCGGGTCCTTGCTCCGCCACCCGCAACCAAGCCACGCTTTGGGATTGAAGAACCAGATTCCATCCGTTCACCCATCACGCCACAGAAAATCCAGAATGACCCGCGCGGATTTCTCCGAGATGCCGGGCAGCGCGGCGATCTGGCCCGGGGTCGCCGACTTGATGCGGCTCACGCTGCCGAACTTCTGGAGCAGAAGCTGCTTGCGTCGCGGATCCGTTGCAGGAGCTTCAGCGCGCCGCAGTCGTGCGGTATGGGGATCGGCTCGCTGCGGCCGGGCACGAACACCTCCTCGCGCTGTTTGGCCAGACCGATCACTGGCAGGTCATGCAGGCCGAGCGCGTGCAGTTTCCGCAATGCCATGCCCAGTTGCCCTTTGCCGCCGTCCACAATTACCAGATCCGGCAGCACGATGGCCGCATGGCCCTCGCGTGCCAGCCGCCGCTGCGCCTCGACGGTGTTTTTTGGGAAACCTCCGCTTCGGGCGCGCGCTGCGTTTTCCGACAGCACCCGCGAATACCTCCGGCGCACCACTTCCGCCATCGAGACAAAGTCGTCCTGACCCGCCACGGTGGTGATGCGGTACCGGCGGTAGTTCGTATAATAACAAAAAGTCAGACTTTTAATTAGATATTCTTCTTGCCGGGCGGGCGGCAG
>CAYNQJ010000013.1:0-79367 GCA_964399305.1 uncultured Luteolibacter sp. | reverse complement strand
CAAACAAGCGGAATGGTTTTCCTTCCATCCACCATCCCGGAACTTCACACTGGCGCGCATGGAGAGTCATGAATGGTTCGAGAACACGGAGGACGGGAAAGTCTATTACCGGGCAAACTACATTGGCAACCGGTGGACGATCATGACCACCATGCAAAAGCGTGATCCGGTGTGGACGGATTTGGATCCGGTGCCGACCGGGGTCTGGCGGGAGCTGCGGGACATCGTGTGGAAAAAATACCAGCGCAAGCGCTGCCCGTGGGAGCGGGTTGAGGATCTGGATCGCCGGTTGGAAGGCTGAGCCGATGGATTCGAATGGCCTGATGCCCGGGCAGAAGATATGAACCGCGACGTGAGCGCCTTTTCCATCAAATCCTGCGTGATGGCCGCACGGCCGAAAACATTGCCGGCGGCGGTGGTGCCGGTCTGGGCGGGCTGTGTTCTTGCCTGGAAGCTCGGCGGATCGTTTGACGGCTGGCTGGCGGGGTTGACGCTGGCGGGTGCATTGGCGATCCAGATCGCGACGAATTTTTTCAATGACGTGATCGACGCGCGCAAGGGTGCGGACACCGACAGGCGTTTGGGACCGGCGCGGGTTACGGCGTCCGGTCTGATGCGGCCGGGCGTGGTGACGGGATTGGCGTGCGGGTTTCTGGGGTTGGCGGTGGCGTGCGGGGTTGGGTTGTTCCATGCGCGTGGCTGGCCGATTTTGGCCATCGGCGTGCCGTCGTTGTTTCTGGCATACGGCTACACCGGCGGCCCCTTCCCCTTGGCCTATCGCGGGCTGGGCGAGTGTTTTGTGGTGGTGTTTTTCGGCTGGGTGGCGGTGCTGGGGACGGTCTTTATCCAGACCGGCACGTGGTTGACGGAAGGCTTCCTGTTAGGATCGCAGGTCGGTTTGCTTTCGTCCGTGCTGATCTCCGTGAACAACTTCAGGGACCGGGCGGAGGATGCGACGACCGGCAAGCGGACGCTGGCGGTGCGGTGGGGGCCGAAAGCGGCCGCGGCGGTGATCTGGCTGGAAATCAAGCTGGCCGCGTTTGCCGGGCTGGTGTGGGTGGCTTTCGGCCATCCGGAGCTGATGTGGGCGAGCCTTCCGGTCCTGGTGTTAGGCATGCGGATCATCTGGGGCGTGTTCACTCTGCCGCCCGGGCCTGGATTCAATCGGTTGCTGGCGCTGGGTGGTGCGCAACTGGTGTTGTTTGCGGTTGTGTTTCACCTCGCGGCGGTTGCCGCATGATTTCAAAGTGATGAAGCATCCGATTGAGCCACAGGGAGGCAAGCCGTGGATCTCGCGATACCGGCTGAAGTCGCGCGGGGCGTTGAATGCCGTTTCCCGCCGGCGGGAATTCGAAGGCGTGCTGATCCGGGTGGATGGGGGATACGGCTGCATCCATCCGTGGCCGGAGCTTGGCGATCCGCCGCTGGAGAAATGCCTTGAGGACCTGGCGGGTCCACGGCGCAGGTCGATTGTCAGGCGCGCCTTGCGCTGTGCGGAGTTCGACCGGGTGGCCAGAGAGTTTGAGCACTCTCTGTTTGAGGAAATGGAAGTCCCGGAAAGCCATGCGACCTTGTCCAAAACCTGTGCCCGCGAAGTGGGGCAGGCCGTGGAGGCCGGGTTCACCCGGGTGAAGTTGAAATTCGGCCGCGATCTTGCGGCGGAAGCGGCGTTCCTGAACGGGATGGTTGCGGAACATCCGGAACTCCGCTGGCGTTTGGACTTCAACGAATCGCTGGAGCCCGATGCGGCGGAGACGTTTTTGTGCGGGCTGGCGGAAAAAACCCGTGCGGCGATCGATTATGTGGAGGATCCGTGTCCATATTCGGACACGGTGTGGAAAGGCATCGGGGAGCGCACCCGCTTGGCGCTTGCGGTGGACCGCGAGGCGTCTCCCCTCAGCGGTTCCGCCCGGGTGATGGTGATCAAGCCTGCGGTGGATGAGCCGTTTTTGTTAGCTGAGGCGGCCTTGGGTCACCGCCAGCGGGTGGTGGTGACCAGCTACATGGACCACCCGGTGGGGCAGGCGTTTGCGGCGTGGGAAGCCGCCCGGCTTGGGCTCCAGTTTCCGGGATTGGTTGGCATTTGCGGTTTACAGACGCATCATTTGTTTGAGCCGGACGCATTCACCGAGCATCTCGGCCCGTGGTTGCCGGTGTTCCAGCCCCCCGCCGGGAACGGCCTGGGTTTTGATGATTTGCTCGATGCGCTGCCATGGTCGCGGCTCTACCCGTGATGCCGCGTGAAAATCCGCCTTGTCGGATGGCGGTGCGCTTGCTTGCCTTGATCCCCCGATGGCCGCACCCCAGAACATCATCGCGCTGGTCTACGATTACGACCAGACCCTCAGCCCGAGCTACATGCAGGACGACGTTTTGTTTCCTGAGTTCGGTATTGATCCGAAGCAGTTCTGGAAAAAGTGCAACACCCTGGTCCAGGAGGAAAAATGGGATGGCGAGCTGGCCTACATGAAATGCCTGCTTGATTACCTCGGCATGGACAACGTCACCAACGCCCGCCTGAACGAACTCGGGGCCGGGCTGCGTTTTTTTCCGGGCCTGCCTGAATTGTTCGAAGCCCTGCCCAAGGCCGCCCTGCGCGACGAACACGAACTGGCGGGCATCAAGGTCGAGCATTACATCATCTCGTCCGGTCTCAAGGCGCTGCTCGAGGGGTCCCGGTTGAAATCCTACGTCACCGCCATCTTCGGCTGTGAATTCAGTGAGAACGCGGATGGCCGCATCGGTTTTCCGAAACGGGTGATCTCACACACCACCAAAACCCAGTTCCTTTTCCGCATCAACAAGGGCATGCTGCGTTACGATCAGGATGTGAACGACCACATGCCCGCCGACCAGCGGCCGATCCCGTTTGAAAACATGGTATACGTCGGGGACGGCCCGACCGACGTGCCGTGTTTCACCGTGATGAACCGCAACGGTGGCCACGGCATCGCCGTCTACAACCCGGCGGACGAGAGCGGCCGGTCGTTCCGCAAGTGCTTCCAGCTTTCCACCCACGCGGGCCGCGTCAAACACATCGCTCCCGCCGACTATCGCGAGGGCTCCCACCTCTGGCTGTTGCTGACCGAGATGGTCCGCGAGATCGCCGACCGCATCCTCCGTGTCCGCAGCGAGGAACGGGACGGTGCCACGGTTGCCGCGCCGGGGTTTTGAATGTCCGCGTTCCCATAGTCTGGGGTTGTTCTTCTTTCCAACATGTCCGCCAAATCACGATTTCACTTCACCGGCATCTGTGGCACCGCCATGGGGGCCGTCGCCGCCGCGATGAAACAACGCGGATTCACCATCACCGGATCGGACGCCAATGTTTACCCGCCGATGTCGGATTTCCTGCGTGGCCAGGGGATCCCGATCGCCGAGGGATACCGTGAGGAGAACATTCCCGCCGATACGGACGTGGTGATCATCGGCAACGCGATTTCGCGCGGCAATCCCGAGGCGGAGGCGGCGCTCGACCGCAAGCTGCTCTATCACTCGCTGCCGGAGGTGCTCAAGGAGTTCTTCCTCCGCGGCAAACGCAATTTCGTGGTGTCCGGCACCCATGGCAAGACGACCACCTCCTCGTTGCTCGCATGGCTGCTTCGTCATGCGGGGCGCGACCCGGGATTCATGATCGGCGGCCTGCCGAAGAACCTCGGTTGCGGCGCGGTTTTCACCGACTCCGGATTCAACGTGCTCGAGGGCGACGAATACGACACCGCGTTTTTCGACAAACGTTCGAAATTCCTCCACTACCTGCCCGAGTGCGTGGTGATCAACAACATCGAGTTCGACCACGCGGATATCTATCAGTCTCTGGACGAGATCAAGCTGACATTCCGCCGCCTGCTCAACATCGTCCCGCGCTCGGGCATGGCTTTCGTCAACGGCGACGATCCGAACAGCGTGGAAGTCGCCGCCGGCGCTCCCTGCCCGGTCACCACCGTCGGCATGTCGGAATCCTGCGGCCTGCGCATCACGGAGGTTTCCTACGACAGGGATCGTAGTTCGTTCAAACTCGGCGGAGTGGCCTATTCACTGCGCATGAACGGCGAGTTCAATGTCCGTAATGCGGCGATGGCCGCCGCCGCCGCCACGTTCGCGGGACTTTCGTCGGAGGAAATCCGGGCCGGCCTCGAGGCGTTCGATGGCGTCGCCCGCCGCCAGGAGCTCCGCGGCGAGGCCAACGGCATCAAGGTGGTCGATGACTTCGCCCACCACCCGACCGCCATTCGCCTCGCGGTGGAAAGCCTGCGCCAGGCGTATCCGGGTTCGCGGCTGTGGGTGCTTTTCGAACCCCGCTCGAACACCACCCGCCGCGCCGTGTTCCAGACCGAGCTTGCCGAAGCCCTCGCGCTGGCGGATTTCGCCGTTGTGGCGGCGATGACGGATCTCCACAAGATCCCCGAGAACGACCGTCTGGATCCCGAGCGGCTTTGCGCCGACATCACAAGGCTGGGTGGCAGCGCCTCCTATCTCGACGATGTCGACGCGATTGTCGCCCATGTGAAAAAACACGCGCGGCCCGGAGATCTGGTGGCGGTGCTTTCCAACGGAGGGTTCGGCGGCATCCACCAAAAATTGTTAGAATCCCTCGCGGACGGGGGTCAGGTCCCGGCCTGAGTGCCGCCACCGCCGAATCTGCGGGCCAGGATTTCCCTGCGGCAGTTGAAGATCCATTTCAGCTTGCGGCGCACGAACAGCGCGTGGGCGATTTCACCGAAGGGGCCGAAGGGGAGGCCGTAGTGCACCTTGTCGCGCATCAACACGCCGCCGGGAACCTCTTCGAAGCTGTGGCGGTGGTGCCAGAACCGGTAGGGACCGAAGCGTTGTTCATCCACGAAGGCCTTGCCCTCTTCGACGCATCTGATCTCCGTGACCCACGGGACGTTCACGCCCGGGGCGATGCGCACCCGGTAGGTGATGATCTGGCCCTCGTACATCCGCGGCTCCGGGGGGCTGGTGATTTGAAACCCGAGGTCGTCCGGGGTGATCGCGTCGAGATTCGAGGGCGACGAGAAAAAGTCCCATGCCTCCTCCAGCGGGATTGGCAGCATTTGTTCCTGTTCCAAGGTGTGAAGCCTCATGATGAGGTTTAAGTTCGGTGGATCGGTGATCCACGCAAGCGGTAAAAAAGCGCGGTTGGCAGGGTTGAGGAATGGATTGCAATCCGGAGCGAGCTCCATCTGACTGGCGTGCATGCGGATCATGGACGGCACTGGCAACCATTCGTCGCCGGGTACTGGCGGCGAAGGGTCATTCACCCTGGTGATTGAGACCTCGACCCCGCGTGCGACGCTGGCATTGGTTGATCCGGATGGGGAAACAGAGCAGCGGGAGTTTCAAAGCGACCGCAGCCACAACGCGTTGCTGTTCCCGCCGCTCGATGGGTTGCTGGCCGGTCCGCAAGGCCGCCGCAGGATCGGATGGGTGTTGGTCGGCAGCGGTCCGGGCAGTTACAGCGGAACGCGCGTTGGCATCGCCGCAGCCCAGGGCGTGGCCATTGCCGCGGGATGCCCGGCGGTCGCTGTGCCGTCGCTCCTCGCTGTGCCCCCGGCAGCCGGTGGTGCTTCGTGCCTTGCGATTGGCGACGCCCGGCGCGGCAGTTATTGGACCGCGAGAGTGGACGGCTTGCGGCTGACGCACGAACCGGAGCTCTGCGATGCGGATGCTTTGGCAAAGCTGGTCGACTCCGCCATGGCCGGGGGCCTGGTGGTTTTTTCATTTGAGGAAACCGCGCGTTTTCCTTTGCCGGACAGCTTGCGTTCCCGGCTGGTGAGGGAGTTTCCCGACGCGCTCGGTTTGTGGCGGGCGTGGTCTGCGGCGGACGATGCCACCCGCCGCCGCTGGAGTTTGGAAATCCCCCAGCCGATCTATCTCAAGCCTCCGCACATCACGCCGGGGAAGGGTCCATCGTTTCCCGCCGTGAAAGGGTAGGGGAGACAAGCGGATCAGGTGCCGCAAAATGTCTGATAGATCCCGCCGCCGGGAGGAGGCGGGCTTGCGTAGCCGCCGTCTTCGGGATCGTCGTATGGTTGGGTTAGAACACGGAGCAGCCGTTGCATCACGCCGGTGTCTCCGTGCCTGACCGCCGCATCCAGCGCTTCCTCGACCCGGTGGTTGCGCGGGATCACGGCCGGGTTGTGTTGGCGCATCAGCGCGGCGCATTCCGCCGGTGACTGGACTTGGCGGCCGAGGCGCTCCGTCCAGCGCCGGTGCCATGCTCCGAACCCGTCATCGCTGAAAGGTGCCTTGATCCGCGCGTCCGGCTGGCAGAGTGTGCGGAAGGTGTGGGTGAAATCGGCCGCCCCGCGGTGCATCCATTCGAGCAAATCCCCGACCAATGAGGCGTCGTCGGGTTCCTCATTGAAGAGCCCGATTTTTTTCCTCATGCCGTCCAGCCAGTGGTGTTGGAAAAGTGTTTCGAACGAGCCGAGCGCCGCATTGGCCATGTCCACGGCCTTTTCCCCGTCCGGATCGAGCAGCGGCAGCATGGCCTCCGCCAGGCGTGCGAGATTCCAGCGGGCGATGTCAGGCTGGCGCGCATAGGCGTAGCGGCCGTGGCGGTCGATCGAGCTGAATACCGTGGCCGGGTCGTATGCGTCCATGAATGCGCACGGTCCATAATCGATGGTTTCGCCGGAAAGCGCCATGTTGTCGGTGTTCATCACGCCATGGATGAAACCCGCGTGAATCCACTTCGCAACCAGCGCGGCCTGCCGGGCGATCGCGGATTCCAACAATCGAATGTGGCGGGATGGGCCGGCCTCGATTTCGGGGAAATGCCGGGCCAGCGTGTGATCGGCCAGTGCCCGCAGCGCGCCGGTGTCCTGATGTGCGGCGGCCCACTGGAAGGTGCCCACACGGATGTGGCTTGCCGCGATTCTGGTCAGGACGGCTCCGGGCAATTCCTGGTCGCGCATCACCGTTTCGCCCGTGGCGGCCACTGCGAGGCTGCGGGTGGTCGGGATGCCGAGTGCGTGCATCGCCTCGCTGATGAGGTATTCGCGGAGCATCGGGCCGAGTGTCGCACGGCCGTCGCCGCCGCGCGAATAGGCGGTCCGGCCGGAGCCCTTGAGCTGAACGTCATGACGCGCGCCGTCCGGTGACAGGTGTTCGCCTAACAAAATCGCCCGGCCGTCGCCAAGGCCGGTGAAGTGTCCGAACTGGTGCCCGGCGTAAGCCTGGGCGATCGGGTCGGCTCCCTCGGGGATCCGGTTACCAGTGAAAATCCCCGCATCCTCCTCCAGAAGGCCGGCGTCCAGGCCCAGGCTGGTGGCCAGCGCCCGGTTCAGGATGACCAGCCGCGGCTGGCGGACGGGCACGGGGCGGGTCCGTGTGTAAAACAATTCCGGAAGCCGGACATAGGTGTGATCCCAGCGCCAGCCGGTCGGATTGTTAGATGGTGGAATGCTGCCGGGCATGCGCCGCAAGCTAGCCCCACCCCGCGCGGAATCAAGCGGCCGCACGAAACAATCCACTCCGGGCTTGATTTCCGCGCGGTCAGACCCGAATTTCGAGCTTCCCCAGCACGAGTAGCTCAGCGGTAGAGCAACCGGTTTACACCCGGTCGGTCGGCGGTTCGATCCCGTCCTCGTGTACCACTTTCCCCGCCGGCAGCGCCGGGTTTTCCGATTCCCGTTCATGACCCCACTGCCGCCCATCCAGGAACCCGGTACCGTCCTCTCCTTTGATTTCGATGGCACCCTGCACGATCCCGCGTCGGAGCCGCCGGTGCCCGCATCGTTTTTCCAGATCATCCGCAGGTTGCGTCGAGGTCGTCGCGCCATTTGGGGAATCAACACCGGGCGTTCGATGGATCATTTGATGGATGGTTTCATTGAAAGCCGTTTTCCCTTCCTGCCGGACTGGGTGGTCGCCCGCGAGCGCGAGATTTATTTTCCGGATGATGCAGGCCGCTGGCTGCCCCACGCCGGATGGAACCGGCGCTGCGACCAGCAAGTCCACGGGCTTTTCAAGCAGGCGCGCGAATTGATGGCGCGGGTCCGTCGTGAAATCGAGGAACATACCGGCGCGCAATGGATGGAAATGGATGGCGAACCGGCAGGCGTGATCTCCCGCACTGAGGAGGAAATGGAGTGGATTGTCGGGCACATCGCGCCGCTCATCGCCACGGAGCCCCAGCTCGCATGGCAGCGGAACTCCATCTATCTGCGCTTCGGTCACCGCGATTACCAGAAAGGCAGCTGCCTTGCGGAAATCGCACGGTTGCATGGTTTGTCGGCTGGTCATTGTTTTGCGATTGGTGACAGCCACAACGACATCGAGATGCTTGATCCGCAGCATGCGGGGATGGCGGCTTGTCCGGCGAATTCCGTGATGGAAATCAAGGCGGCGGTTGTGGCGCGCGGAGGACTGGTCACCGCCGGAGTCCATGGCCATGGGGCGGTCGAGGCGCTTGAATATTTTTTTCCGGAGTGAGCGGCGTCGATCATCGGCAGCCTGCGCATTTTCTGGCAAATTTAGGTCGGTTTTCCTCATGTCATTGCCTGGTTGCAAGTGCCGGCCTTAAGTGGTCACGCTATGAGCAAACCGCCAACCAACCACGCCGCCCTGCTTGCCTGGGTGGAAGAAATGACCGCCCTCTGCACGCCCGACACCGTCGAGTGGTGCGATGGATCGCAGGCCGAATGGGATCGCCTGACCACGATGATGGTCGAGAAGGGAACCTTCACCCGCCTCAATCCGGAAATCCGTCCGAATTCCTTCCTCGCACGTTCCACCCCCTCCGACGTCGCTCGCGTCGAGGACCGCACCTTCATTTGCTCCAAGCGTCCCGATCAGGCCGGTCCCACCAACCATTGGGCCGATCCCGTCGAGATGCGCGCCACCCTGATGGAGAAATTCAAGGGCAGCATGAAGGGCCGGACGATGTATGTCATTCCGTTCTGCATGGGGCCGCTTGATTCGCCGCTCGCCAAAATCGGCATCGAGCTGACCGACAGCGCCTACGTGGTGGTGAACATGCGAATCATGGCCCACATGGGTGCGCATGTCCTCCAGCGGCTTGAGGACGAGGCCGCCGGCAAGATCGCCAAAAAGCGCGACGGTTACGGCAATTTCATCCCGTGCCTCCACTCGGTGGGCGCGCCGCTCGAACCCGGACAAAAGGATGTCACATGGCCGTGCAACGATGACAAATACATCGTTCATTTCCCGGAAACCCGCGAAATCATGTCCTACGGCTCCGGTTACGGTGGCAACGCCCTGCTGGGGAAAAAATGCCTGGCGTTGCGCATCGCCTCCAACATCGCCCGCGAGCACAAGTGGATGGCCGAGCACATGCTCATCGTCGGTGTGGAAAACCCACAAGGCGAGAAGACCTATCTCTCGGTGGCCTTCCCCTCCGCCTGCGGCAAAACCAACCTCGCCATGCTCATTCCGCCGAAGTGCTATCAGGATGCCGGTTGGAAAACCACGATCATCGGTGACGACATCGCATGGCTCTGGCCACACGAGGATGGCAAGCTCCACGCGATCAACCCGGAAACCGGATACTTCGGCGTCGCGCCGGGCACCGCATACAGCACCAACCCGCGCGCGATGGAATCCATCACCGCGAACTGCATCTTCACCAACGTCGGCCTCACCGACAACGGCGATGTCTGGTGGGAAGGCATGGACGGCGAACCGCCGGCCCACGCGATCGACTGGACCGGCCAGGACTGGACGCCCGATTGCGGCCGCGTCTGCGCCCACGCCAACGCCCGCTTCACCGCGCCGGCCTCGCAGTGCCCGTCCATCGATCCGCAATGGCAGAACCCGGATGGGGTGCCGATTGACGGCATTGTGTTCGGCGGCCGCCGCGCCACCACCATGCCGTTGGTGTTCCAGGCCTTCAACTGGAGCCACGGCGTGTATCTTGGAGCGACCATGGGTTCCGAAATGACCGCCGCCGCCTTTGGCACGATCGGCAAGGTCCGCCGCGATCCGATGGCGATGCTGCCGTTCTGCGGATACAACATGGGCGAGTATTTCGGCCACTGGTTGGAAATGCGCCGCTATCTCACCCATCTGCCGCGCTTCTTCCACGTCAACTGGTTCCGCAAGGACGAGAACGGCAAGTGGCTGTGGCCCGGTTTCGGCGAAAACATGCGCGTCCTCGAATGGGTTGTGAAACGCTGCCACGGCTCCGCCGCAGGCCACGAAACCCAGATCGGCTGGATCCCCAGTTTCGAGGACTTCAACATCGAAGGCCTCAAAGGCTTCACCAAGGAGGATTTTGACAAGGTGATGGCGTTCAACCGCACCGAGTGGAAAGCCGAGCTGGTCAGCCAGGGTGAGTTCTTCATCGATCTCTACGATCACATGCCCAAAGAACTGATCTTCCAGCGCGAGCTGCTTGCCGCCCGCATGGTCTGAGTCCGGAGACTCACAAACCCTGAATCCCGAGCCGCACGTGTGCCCGTCATGCGTGCGGTTCGCTTTTGTCCCGGTGGCTCCTGCAAACATGGACGACGCATCCAAAATTCCTTGGTATGGTAGAATCGAAACGCAGAGACGCTGGGATCGCAAAGCCCTTCGCAGAGAAATATGCTTGTTGGGGTGCTGGTCAGAAAGCTGTGGTCTTCGGAAAATGCGTTCCAATTCATCCAATCCCGGCGCTTTACTCCGCGTTCTCCGCAACTCCGCGTTTCGCTGCAACCCGATTTGGATGTTTCAGCCCTGCTCCGGCCAATCCGGAGGTTGATTTTTAGTGCCTTCCCGCCAGATTCATGCTTTCCCTCGCCCCGCACCGCCGACTTTTTCCCCAACCATGTCCACCGAGCTGACTCGCAATTTCTCCATCATCGCGCACATCGATCACGGGAAAACCACGCTTTCCGACCGTCTTCTGGAGATGACGAGCACCATCACGATGCGTGAAAGCACGGCCCAGTTGCTCGATTCGATGGATCTGGAGCGCGAAAAGGGCATCACCATCAAATCCCATCCGGTGGCCATGGAATACACCGCAAGGGACGGGAAAACCTACAAGCTCAACCTGCTCGACACGCCCGGCCACGTCGATTTCTCCTATGAGGTGTCGCGGGCGCTCGCCGCCTGTGAGGGGGCCATCCTGATGGTGGACGCGGCCCAGGGCGTGGAGGCCCAGACGGTCGCCAACCTCCACCTCGCCACCGAACAAAACCTCACCATCATCCCGGTTCTCAACAAGATCGACCTGCCCGCCGCGGATGTCCCGAAGTGCAAAAAACAACTCGAAGACATTCTCTGCATCCCCGCCGAGGACTGCATTCCCGCCTCCGCCAAAAACGGCATCGGCATCGAGGATATTCTCGAGGCGATCATCTCCCGCGTTCCTCCTCCGAAGGAAAACCCCGACAAACTCCTCCGTTGCTCGGTTTTCGACTCGCTCTATGACACCTACCGCGGTGTGGTTTCCTACGTCCGCGTTTTTTCCGGCACCGTGAAACGCGGCCAGCGCGTCAAGCTTTTCGCCACGGACAAAACCTACGAGGTCAAGGAAGTCGGCGTCTTCACCCCGAAGATGAATGCCCGTGCGAAACTCGTCGCCGGCGACGTCGGGTATGTGATCGCCAACATGAAATCCGCCACCGAGGTGAAGATCGGCGACACCATGACCGACTCCACCCACCCGTGTCCGGAGCCGCTGCCCGGCTACAAGGAGATCCAGCCGATGGTGTTCTCCGGAATCTATCCGGTCGACTCCTCCGATTACGAGTCGCTCAAGACGGCGATGGGCAAGCTCCAGATCAACGACCCGGCATTCACCTACCAGCAGGAAAGCTCGACCGCGCTCGGCTTCGGCTTCCGCTGCGGCTTCCTGGGCCTCCTTCACATGGAGATTATCCAGGAGCGCCTCCGCCGCGAGTTCGACATGGATGTGATCTCCACCTACCCGTCCGTGATCTATCAGGTCACCATGACCGACGGCAGCGAGCGGATCATCGACAACCCGACCCTGTTCCCCGATCCCCAGGGCATTCAGGAAATCCGCGAGCCGGTCGTCAATGTCTACATCATGGTGCCCGGCGAATACATCGGCGACATGATGCAGCTGGTGCTCGAAAAACGCGGCGAGGTCGTCAACACCGAGACGATCGACGAATCGCGGGTGATGCTCTCCTGCGTGCTGCCGCTTTCCGAGATCCTGGTGGACTTCAACGACAAGCTCAAATCAATGACGCGCGGTTATGGCTCGATGGATTACGAGCACGCCGGATACCGCGCCGCGAAGATGGTCAAGATGGACATGCTCATCGCCGGCGATCCGGTCGAGGCTTTCTCGACCATCGTCCATCGCGACAAGGCGGAATCCTACGGCCGGACCCTCGCCCTGAAGCTCAAGGAGGTGATCCCTTCCCACCTTTTCGTGGTGGCCATCCAGGCCGCCGTGGGTGGCAAGATCGTCGCCCGCGAGTCGATCTCCGCCATGCGCAAGAACGTCACCGCCAAGTGTTACGGCGGCGATATCACCCGCAAGCGCAAGCTCCTCGAAAAGCAAAAGGAGGGCAAAAAGAAGATGAAGCTCTTCGGCAAGGTGAACATCCCGCAGGACGCCTTCATCAAGGTGCTCAAGAGCGGCGATTGATCGCCTTCGGGGAAAGGAAACGGTTGACATGAGCAGCGCGGACGTCCCGTCCGCCATGTGCGAGAGGCGTTCCGTCCCTTTGGCGGACAGCATGTCGGCGCTCCGCAGGCGTTTCCCTTTTCCGAATGACGGCTTGTGTCGCGGTTTCGGATGTTTCTAATCTGCCAGCGCATCAGGCACCCCTCATCATGGCCAACCAACACATTGGAATCCTCACAAGCGGCGGCGATTGCCCGGGACTCAACGCCGCGATCCGCAGCCTCGGCAAGGCGGCGCGCGAACACTACGGCATGCGCGTCACCGGATTCCTCAACGGCTTCCGCGGCATCGCCCAGGACCAGATGGTCGAACTCGATGGCGCGATGCTTTCCGGTATCCTCACCGACGGCGGCACCATCCTCGGAACCAGCCGCGACAAACCCCATCGCATGAACATCGGCGGCAAGGAGGTGGACATGACCGACGCGATCATCGCGAACTATCACAAGCACCACCTCGACGCGCTGGTCTGCATCGGCGGTGGCGGAACCCAGAAAAACGCGCTGCGTCTCGCCCAGGCAGGCCTCAATGTGGTCACGCTGCCGAAGACCATCGACAACGACATCGCGATGACCGACCTGACCTTCGGCTTTGACACCGCGTTGCAGATCGCGACCGAGGCGCTCGACCGCCTGCACTCGACGGCCACCAGCCACCAGCGGATCATCATACTGGAAGTCATGGGCCACCGCGCCGGATGGCTGGCCCTCGAAGCCGGCATCGCCGGCGGAGCCGATGTCATCCTGCTTCCGGAAATCCCCTACGAAACCGCAAGGATCGCCGATGCCATCCGCCGACGCACCCAGAGCGGCAAGCGCTTCAGCATCGTGGTCGTCGCGGAAGGTGCGGTCTCGGTCGAGGAAGCGCGCGTCGTCGAGGCGCTCGTCCATGAACGCAACCAGGCGGAATCGAAAAAACAACGCGTCGAGGCCAAGGAGAAACTCCGGAAATTCCATGATGAACACGTCGGCCACACGATCCGCCTGACCCGCGATCTGGAAAAACTGACCGGTCAGGAAAGCCGCCTGACGATCCTGGGCCATCTTCAGCGCGGCGGCACACCATCCGCCGCCGACCGCGTGTTTGCCACCTGGCTGGGCACGGAATGCGCGGAAATCCTCCACCAGCGCGAATACGGCAAGATGCTTGCGCTCCATGGATCCCGCATCGTGCGCGTACCGCTGGCCGAATGTGCGGGCACCGTGCGGATGGTCCCGGTCGATCACCCGCTGATCGCCACCGGCCGCCGCGTGGGAACCTCCTTTGGCGACTGATTCCAGGTTGATTTCACTCCGCCTATTTTCCACATTTGGCGCATGGCAAAGAGCGGCAGCGACGACAGGGTTTTGGTGAAGGTGTTTCTCTACGGGATCCAGCCACAGATCTGGCGGCGCTTTTCAATCTCCAAAAACGTCACGTTTGTGGAATTCAGCGATGCCATCCAGGCGGCGATGGGATGGGACAACAAGCACCCGCATGAGTTCCGGCACGGCAAGGGCAAACGCCTCGTCGATGTGATCGGCCCGATCGGCCTGCAGGAGGAAACGCTCGGGGATTTCCAGGATGAGGCGGTGCTCACCGTCGCGGAGTTTTTGGGCAAACGCAAACTGCCGATCCGCATTCTCTACCGCTATGATTTTGCTGACGAGTGGATCCACGAGATCGTCTTTGAAAAGCGTGTCCCTGGCGAGGGTGGCCCGGAAATGCTCGATGGCGCGCGCGCCTGCCCACCCGAGGACTTTGGCGGCACCTTCCAATACATGCAGGCCCTCCACGGCGAGATCGAGTGGATGAATCCCGGATACGATCCCGAGGCCTTCGATCCGAAAGCCGTCTCCTTCGAGGCCAAAAAGTCGCGCAAACCGCGCATGGGGTAAGGAGCGCGGACGTTCCGTCCGCTGTGTGGGAGGGACGTTCCGTCCCTTTGGCGGACAGGATGTCCGGGGGCGCGTAGCCGTCAACATGACGACGCTCCGCATGGGGTTCTGAGATGGGGAGCGCACGCATCTTAAAAAGGAAATTAGAGATTTGGGATTAGGGTATTAAGGTTTCAAGGCCCGTAAGCCCGCCCGCCCGCAAAAGATCCTTGACGCATCAAGCGCCATGGAGAGCCTCTGCGCTTTACTCTGCGATGCCTTGCCGCGTCTGCAAACCCGCATCCCAACCCAACCACCCGCCTCATGTCCCAGCCATCTGCTGAAAAATCCGATTTCATCCATAGCGAGGAGTTTCTCCGCGGGCTGATGAAGCGCCAGCTCCGCTTGTCAATCACCTGCGCATCCGCCTTCCTGCTGCTTTTGTTCGGATTGCCGCTGCTCAATTACTTCGCGCCGGAGTTCATGGCGCGTCGTGTCGGGGGCTTCACCCTGAGCTGGCTGGTGCTGGGCGTTCTGTTTTTCCCATACGTCTGGATCATCGCCCGCTGGTTCATCAGCCGCTCAATGGCCCTTGAGGATTCCGAAGTCCGCCTCGCGGAAAGAGAAAATCGTTAGAAATCCCGCCGTCTTCCATTCTGTTTCCCACCCCGTCTCCCGAATCCGTTTGTTTCCCCTGTATGGACTTCTCCCAAATCAACCTTTGGATCCTCGCCCTGTCCGCCATCACCGTGGTGGTCACCATCTGGATGGGCTTCCGCTCGGCCAAGACCTCGAAGTCCGCATCGGACTTCTTCGTCGCCGGCCGCTCGGTGTCGGTCGGCTGGAATGCCTCCGCCATTTCCGGGGAATACCTCAGCGCGGCGAGTTTCATGGGCATCGCCGGGATGGTGATGTCGATGGGATACGACGCGCTCTGGTATCCGGTGTGCTATGCCTGCGGCTATCTGTTTTTATTGTTGTTCATCGCCGGGCCCCTGCGGCGGTTCGGGGCCTACACGATTCCTGACTTCGCGGAGGGACGTTTCGATTCCCCCTTGTTCCGCCGGATCGCGGTCTGTTTTGTGCTGTTCATCGGGTTTTTCTACACGATGCCGCAGATGAAGGGCGCGGGCACCACGCTCTCCTACATCCTGCCAGGACTGCCCTACTGGGTCGGCGTGGTGGTGGTCGGCGCGGTGATCACCCTGAACGTCGCCCTCGGCGGGATGAAAGGCATCACCCTGGTCCAGGCGGTCCAGTATTGGATCAAGATGTTCGCCATTTCCGCCCCGATCTTCGTTCTGCTCTCGGTCTATGGCGGCTATGGGAAAAACCTTTCGTTGAATGCCGGGGACTCTCCGGCACCGATCGTCCGCACCGTGGATGCCCCGGCGGCGGCACCCGCCGCGCTTGAGCGCAAACCGCTCCCCCAGACCGCACCGGCGGATTCCGCCTGGCTGGCACCGTTCGGCCCGCTCACCACCAAGGCCGCCAAGGCCGCCGGACTCACCCCGGAGGAATCCCGGCCGCTGTCGTTGATTTACACCTACTCGCTGATCATCGCGCTGGTCTGCGGCACCGCCGGGCTGCCGCACATTCTCGTGCGTTTTTACACCAACCCGGATGGGGTTGCGGCCAAGAAAACCACGATGTGGGTGATGATCCTCATCGGTGTGTTCTATGTGTTTCCGCCCATCTTCGGCGTGCTTGGCCGCAATTTCATGCCGGAGCTCTACAACGCCACCGGATCCAAGGGCCCGGACAAGGTGGTGCTGGAACTGCCGACCTTGTTAGGCAAGCACAGCGTGCTCGGATCGATCCTCAGCGGCATCACTTGTGCCGGGGCCTTCGCCGCGTTCATGAGCACCTTCAGCGGCCTGCTCGTCTCGATGACCGGTGCCGTCGCCCACGATATCTACGGCCGCATGCTCCGCCCCGGTGCCACGCCCCAACAGCGGATGCGCATGTTCAAATTCGCCGCTGTCGGCGTCGGCGGACTGGCCACCCTGCTCGGCACCCAGGTCGAGCTGTTGGAAATCAACTTCATGGTCGGCCAGGCCTTCGCCATCGCCGCCGCCAGTTATTTCCCGCTCCTGTTCATGAGCGCCTGGTGGCGCGGCATGACCATGGCCGGTGCCGCCACCGGCATGCTGGGTGGCGGGGTGCTCGCGCTGCTGTGCGTCACGCTCACCAGCTTCAGCGATGTGATTTCCAAAACCGGCCAGGCCGCCGCCAAGGCCGCTGGCACGACCTGGACTCCCGACTCCCTGACACTTTTTTGGCGGGATCACCCGCTGCTGCGCATTCTGGCCGAACAACCCGCCATCTGGACGGTCCCGACCGCCATCTTCCTGATGGTCGTCGTTTCCAAAGCCACCCGCCGCACCGTTCCAGCCGACGCCCGCATGAAAATGCTTGTCCTTCACGCCCCTGAAGCCCTCGGCCTGAAACAGGAATACATCCAGGAACACCAGGCCGGACATTGAGATTTGGAAATCAGTTAGCGTTTAGCAGGGATATTGGAGATGAGAAATGGGTGATTAGGGGCAAGAACGGTAGGGCGTGGTGGCCCGCCGCGCCGTGGATGGCCTTGGGAAGAGATGGCAATAACCGATAGCTGATAACCGCCCACCGCCCACCGCCCACCGAAATCCCTCAGATCCAGCCAGCCATGGTGGCTTTTTCCCATTCAGACCCTCTCCAGGCCCCGGTTTTACGCCCGATCCGCCATAGTAAGCCCTCGGTTTAAGCCATTTTTAGGCGGGCGGCTATTTTTTTAATCCTCTCATAATCAATGACTTGCGTGTAAAAGTCTCTTTGGGTGACCCTTTTGTCACCCCGATTCGAAAAAAAATCTTGCCCGGCCCCCATTTCCACGGTTTTATGTCGTCGAAACCTGTGAATTCATATTTGCAAAGCGCGAAGCGGAAACGCTCTGCGCCCAGCTTTTTGAATCCACCGACAAACAATACCTACCCAAACCCAAATCCCAACTGTCATGAAACCAATCCTCTATCCAATCTTGGCCGCAATCGCTTGCGGCTTCGCATCCGGACAAACGGCCTTCACCAATCCGGTGGGGTATATCACAGTGGATGTTCCTGCTTCTGCTGATACAACCATTACTCCTGCTCTCACACGGGCACCTGTTTATTCAGGGACTTCCACAGCCATTAGTGGAGATGACATCAGTGCTGCCGGCCTCACTGCTGGCGCATTCGTCAGCCCAAATCCCCAGTGCTATCTTAAGGTCACATCCGGATCACTCGAAGGAATGTATTTTCCTGTGACCGCAAACAGCGCGACCGCAATCACTGTTGAAGCAGGCGATTCCACTCTACAAGCCCTTGGTTTTACGTCTGGCGACAGCTTTAAGGTAATCCCATACTGGACCTTAAACACCCTATTCCCTGGTGGTGCTGGTGTTGGTGGCACTTCCGATGCTCTTGCTCCGACCGATTTCGTTTTGGTCTCTGATTTCGAAGGAACGGGTCCTAACCGTGCCAGTGGCAAGGTCTATTTCTATTGCACGGGTGATACAGAGCTCGATTTGCCTGCCGGCTGGTATGACAACGCGGACCCATTTGCTGGCACTGTGAATGATACCCCCATTGATCCTTCGATTCAATATACGATCCGGGCGTCAGCCGGCTCTCAAGTGGTTGTATCAGGCGAGGTGCCTACCACCAAGGCCAGCACCGAAGTGGTCACATCTACAAATGTCAATGACAACTACTTGGCGGTTCCTTTTCCGATTGATATGAGCCTGCAGGATTCGGGTCTTCAATCTGTCATAGCTGCAACAAGTGATGCGCTTGCTCCGACCGAGTTCGTATTTGTTTATGATGATGCTGCTGAGGGCTTCAATAAGTCTGCGATTGCAGCATATTTTTATTGCAGCGGTGATGCCGAGCTTGATCTGCCTGCTGGATGGTATGATAACGCTGATCCTTTTGCTGGCATCGTAACAGATAATGTGCTCAAGGCAGGGCGCTGCTTTATCCTCCGCAAGGCACCCGCAGGAGATGGTGTTCTCGACTGGTCAGCGCCACTTCCTTACGCTCCATGAGTGTTGTGAAAATTTGATTTAAAACTAACTAAAACCGAAAACAGATAATAAAATGAAAAACAGTATCAAAATAATAGCTTTGATCGCTGGTCTCTCAGGGATGAGTCAAGCGGCCATTACTATATCAGGAACAGTTGGGACCGCCTTTAAGGCCTCCGACGGAACTACAAATATACCTGTGGGCTCCTTGTTCCTTGTCATTGCTGATGCCGGCACTGCAGGTTTCCTCGCTGACAATGGCAATTCCCCCCTTAATCCGAGCATAACACCTGGTCTGAATGGTCTTACCACGTCAAGCGACCCAGAGGTTCTTCTTTCCAGCGCTTCTATTACCTCTGGTGGCTTTTTTGGAGGAGATAAGATTCTTGCAACCGGTTCGGTTACAACTGCTGGCGTAATGCCCACGCTTCTATCCAGTGTTGCCATTGCAGGATACGAAAGTGCTAAGTTCGCTGTCATTTGGTTCAGTAAATCTGCTGCAACACTCGGGACAGAGGGGCTAGCCGGGCAGTATTACGGAATTATTAGTGGGGCCGATTGGACTCTTCCCGCAGCAGACTCCGGGACATTTACCATGAGCCCAACGGACGCAACGCCTGCAACTAACTATTACTCATTCAGTACTACGCTTACTTCTGCTCAGATCGGCGCCACCGGATTTTTTACCGGAAGTGGTACCGCTGGTGATGGCACAGCTGATATTAAAGCTGCTACCTTCCAAATCGTTAATCCCATCCCCGAACCTTCCGCCGCTGTTCTTGGTGCGCTGGGTGCTCTTGCGCTTCTCCGCCGCCGCCGCAACTGATTCGGCAGTAGTTTGACAGACAGTTAGGATTTTTAGAGGCGGGCGAAAGCCCGCCTCTATTTTTTTGCTCTGCAAGCCCGGCGCTCATTGGGATTGGATGCTGGACGAGGTGGTGTGATTGGGCTCGGGGGCGCATCAGGTTAAGGTGGCCGGGTGCGCATGTGGCTCGTGTCCTTTTGGTGTGATTTGCCAAATGGGTTTGACAAGCATCTCCACAATATTTAAAGCCCGCCCACCCCCCCCATGAATCAAGCCATCAATGTGCTGTGTCGCCTTTGCCGCGGTTCGCGTGCCGTAGTTCTCATGGCCGCTCTACTTGCCGTCATCCTGCCGACGGCCGCCTGTGCCACGACTTACGTTCGTTTTCAGACTGATTTGGGTGACTTCGATGTCGAGCTTTACGACACCAGCATGCCGGTCAGCGTGGCCAACTTTTTGGCATATGTGAATTCCGGAAAGTATGACTCTACGATCATCCATCGGAGCACCACCTATAACCCAAGCGACATTCAGATTCTGCAGGGTGGGGGATACTGGTTTTCTTCGGGATCGAATCAATTGATTCCCGTCGCGACCGACCCGCCGATCATTCTTGAGTCAGGTTTGACTCTTAACGTCCGCGGCACGATCGCCATGGCCAGGGGGGCGGCCACCGATAGCGCAACAAGCCAGTATTTTTTCAATCTGCAGGACAATCCGGTACTGGATGGCAATTACGCCGTATTTGGCAAGGTGGTTGGTGCCGCCGGGTTGGCGGTGCTGGATGCGATCGGTGCTGTGCCTGTTTATGACGCGAGCTCCCAGCTGGGGCCTGCATTTGCCGAACTTCCGCTGCTCCAGCCGTCCCTTGAGGCGAGCAGCCTGGTCATGATCAACCATGTAGCGGTGGTGCCCGAGCCGACCACGATGTCGCTTGCGGTTGTCGCTATCGCCACGGCCGTGCTCGGTCGCCGCAGGAGATCGGCGTAGGAGGCTGCCTTGAAAGGAGGAGCGCGCGCATCTTGCGCAAGGATTTGTCTTCTTGGAGCACAACGCGCGACCTGGAAAATGATTTTCAGGCAAGCTTTAAGCAGACAAGAGCCGTTTGATGCAAGGTTTGGGCGGTTCCGGGCGCTTTGCATGGCGCCCACCGCCCTCAAACCTCGCGGTGCAGGAAATCCAGGATCACCTTGGCGGATTTTTCCGAGATGCCGGGCAGGGCGGCGATTTGGTCTGGAGTGGCGGTTTTGATCCGGCTGACGCTGCCGAATTTTTGCAGCAACAACTGCTTGCGGCGCGGCGACATGCCCGGGCATTCGTCCAACAAACTCTCCCTCATCCGCCGGCGGTAGAGCAGCGCGTTGTAGCCGTTGGCAAAGCGGTGGGCCTCGTCGCGGATCCGCTGCAACAACTTCAGCGCGCCGCGGTCGTGCGGAATGAGGATCGGCTCGCTGCGGCCGGGCACGAACACCTCCTCGCGCTGTTTGGCCAGGCCGATCACCGGCAGGTCATGCAGGCCGAGTGCGTGCAGTTCCCGCACTGCCATGCCCAGTTGCCCTTTACCTCCGTCCACAATCACCAGATCCGGCAGCACGATGGCCGCGCGGCCCTCGCGTGCCAGCCGCCGCTGCGCCTCGACGGTGTCTTCCTGGGAAATCTCCGCTTCGGGCGCGCGCGCCGCGTTTTCCGACAGCACCCGCGAATACCTCCGGCGCACCACTTCCGCCATCGACGCAAAGTCGTCCTGACCCGCCACGGTGGTGATGCGGTACCGCCGGTAGTTCGCATTGTCCGGCAAACCATCGGTGAAGCGCACCATCGATGCGACGATGTGGTTGGACGAGACGTTGGAGATATCGAAGCACTCCATCACCCGCGGCGGCCCGGCAAGCCCGAGTTCCTCACCCAGCTCCGCCAGATCTTCGAGCGGCTTGACGGCCGATGGCACCCCGCGCCCGCGGCTGAACTGGCGGGTCGGGCTCAGGGTTTTTTCGAGATTCTGGAGCACATCGCGCAGGCCGGCCGCCTTTTCGAATTCCAGTGCTTCCGCGGCCTGTTCCATCTGCCGCCGCAGGCCATCGAACAAATCCCGCCGGCCCTTGCCCTCAAGGATCCGGCACGCTTCATCGACCCGTTCGCGGTATTCCTCCGGTGTCACCCGGCCGATGCATGGCGCGCTGCAGTTCCGGATGACATCCGCGTTGCAGTGCCGGTAATCCGCCTCGCCAGGCCGCAGCGCCCGGCAAATCCGCAAACCCAAAGTCCGGTTGAGCCATTCCAGCGTGTGGTTCAAGGCCGCGGAATGCGGAAACGGCCCGAAATACCTCGATCCATCGTCCTTTTTCACCCGCGTCGTCACAAACCGCGGCCATGGGTCCGACAAGCGGATTCTCAGCAGCAAAAACCGCTTGTCGTCGCGAAACGCCACGTTGTAGCGCGGCCGGTAGTCCTTGATCAGCTTGCCCTCCAGCAACAGTGATTCCTCCTCGTTGCGCACCGTGTGGACCTCGAAATCGTGGATCGAATCGATCAAGGCCCTCGTTTTCAAACTCGCCCGCATCTGCTGGGATGCCATGAAATACGACGACACCCGCCGCTTCAAATCCCGCGCTTTGCCCACGTAAATGATCGATCCCAGCCGGTCCTTCATCAGGTAAACCCCCGGCTTGTGGGGTACCTCACGGAGTTTGGCTTTGAGATCCGGGGCGGGCATGGCGGACAAGACGACCGCCCCATCAAACGGCCGCCGTGGGAAATTTCAACTGCTCCTTGAAACGATTTTCCCGACAATTTTTGCATCGCGCGGGGTTCCATTCGCTGAGAAACTCCGTCTCGTCACCACCACACCCTGTTTCATGAAACTCCACCCCACCGCCAAATTCGCCCGCCGCAAAGGCTTCACGCTGCTTGAAATGGTCATCGTGCTCGGAATCATCGCCATGATTCTCGGCGGAGCGATCTTCGCCATGCGCGGTATCGGCGACGCCGCCAAGCTCCGCCAGGCCGAGGCCGACTTCAAGAGCATGGAAAGTGCGCTCCAGATGTACAAACTGAACGCCGGTGGCTTCCCGTCCACCCAGCAAGGCCTCAAGGCGCTGCAGGACAAACCCACCACCACGCCCGTTCCCCGCCGTTGGGTCCAGGTGATGAGCAAGATCCCGGACGATCCATGGGGCAGCCCATACATGTACCGGTTCCCCGGCAAAAAACGCGCCAATGATTTTGAAATCATCAGCAAGGGTCCGGACGGCATGGAAAACACTCCCGATGACATCAGCAGCCAAGACGAGTAAGGGCCCCGCGGGATTCACCCTGCTGGAAATCGTCATCGTTCTGGCGATCGCCGCAGTGGTCATGGGCGGCGCGGTCACCTTCATGATCTTCTCCTCGGACGAACGCGCGCTGCGCGATGCCTCCGGCGAGATCGAGCTGCTGGCCAAGCGCGCCCGCACCACCGCCATTCTCCAGCAGACGCCCTACGCGCTGGAATTCCGCCAGGGCGTCGTCCGCATGCTGCCGCTCGCCCAGGCCGGCCAGGATGAAAAGCGCACCGCCGGCGGCAAGCGGATCGGCGGCGTGATCGAGGAGGAAACTCCGGGCGCGGAAAAACGCTTCTATCAACTCGATGGCGCGATGCAGCTCTCGGTCAAACGCTGGAACTCCAACGAGTGGCTGCCGACGCTGAAAAACTCGATCCACATCTGGCGCTTCGATCCTGACGGCCTGTGCGAGCCGCTCTCGATCCGCATCGCGCTCGACAAAAGCTGGGCGGAGGACACCTATCACCCGCTCACCGCCACCATCCGCGAAAGCCTGTTGGAAGCCCGATGACCCCCCACCCCCACATCTCCCGGCGGCGCGGCGGTTTCCTGCTTTTGGAAATGGTGCTCGCGCTGGCCGTGTTCGGTATAGCCGCCACCGGTTACGTGGTCGCTCTCCACCGCATGGGGGATACCGCGACTCTCGCGCAGAACGAGCTGCGCATCACCCGCATTCTTGATAGCGCGCTCGACGAGGTTCTCTCGCTCCCCGTCCTCGAGGAAGGCTCCACCAACACCACCGTCGGCGATACCGGCATCGAGCTGGACACCACCATCGAAATGCTCACCGAGCTTGAAAACGAGGATGGCGAGCTCCTCCAGGAAATGTACCGCATTGAGATCGTCGCCTCATGGTATGACAACAGCCAGCGCCAGGAGCGGGTGGTGGAAACCTGGCGATACGGCCGCATGTACCAGCCATGATCACGCGTACCATCAGACCCGGCCACCCGGCACGCCGCGGCTTCACCCTGCTCGAGGTGGTCATCGCCATGCTGCTCCTCACCATCATCGTCGGCATGGTTTTCGGCATCGCCCGCACCTCGCTCGCGCTTGGCAACACGATCGTGACCACCCAGAACGAGGAAATGCAGCACCAGGCGTTTTTCGAGCTGCTCAGCCAGCGTTTTTCCTCGCTTCCCGGCAATACCCGCATGGATCTAACCGTTGAGGATTCGGGTTCCCATTACCTCTCGCAGCTCACGTTGCAGAACGTCCCACTCAGTTTCAACTGGGGCGGTGAGGAACGCATCGCCAAGGCCGTCCAACTCTCAACCGTCAAACGCCGCAGCGGATACCTCGACATCGTCCTGAGTTACTACGAAAACGAAATCCTTGAGAATTCGGAGTCCACCTTCGGCAGCACACTCGACAACAAGCCCTTCGCCGAAATCGTCCTGCTGGAGGATGTCGCCTACTTTGAATGGCGGGTTCTCGATGGCCGCTCGATGGAATGGCTGTTCGACTGGGACATCGAAGGCCGCCTTCCGCTGCAGATGGAACTCACCATGGCCATCGGCGCCAAGGGCGAGGAAATCCGCCAGATCTTCTGGATCCCTCCGAAACAAAACCCGGAGGTCATGATGCGCCAGCTGATGCAAGGCGGTGGCGCACAACCCGGTGGAGGCAATGTGCCAGGCGGCGGCAAACCGATCGATGCCGGCACGCTCGTTCCTCCCGGCACTCCCGGCAACCCGGGCAACGTGAATGTCGAAGTCCCAGGCCGCTGATACTTTTCTCCCTATGATTTCCAACCGCCACATCACCCGGTCATGCCACGGCCCCCGCAAGGGAGCCGCGCTCATCGCCGTGATCTGGCTGATCGCCATCCTCGGCATCGCCTGCATGGCCGCGCTGCGCGTGATCTCGTTCGATATGGAACTCGCCACCGCGAAAATCCATGGCTCGCGCGCCCGCCAGGTCGCCGAAATCGGCATCGCCATCGGCTCCAACCCGGTTGTCAAACGCGCCGACCCAATCCTCCGCCAGCTCAACGAGGAAACCGGCGAGGGCTTCGAAGTCCGCATCCTCTCGGAAGGCGGCCGATTCAATATCAATGCCATCCTGCTCCAGGACGACAAAGCCCTGCTGCGCTCGATCTTCATCGATTGGGGCCTCGATCTCGACCAGGCCCAGGCTGTGACGGATGCCCTCGGCGACTGGGTGGACGGCGATGACGAGGTCGCCCTGAACGGTGCCGAGATCGACGAATACGAAAAGGAGGGCCGCATCAACCAACCGTTCAACCGCCCGTTTTACAACATCAACGAAGCCCGCCTCGTGCTCGGCATGGACCTTGTCGAAGCCGTCCGCCCGGATTGGCGCGACTGGTTCACGGTATGGAGCAGTGGCCCGCTCGACCTCAACGAGGCCACCGCCGAGATGATCGCCGCCGCGGCCGAGATCACCCCGGAACAGGCGTCGATCGTCCCGGAAACCGTGTGCGGCCCGGATGGCTTGCGCGATACCGACGACGACGCGCCGTTCGAAAACGCAGGCGCGGCGCTTGATCTTTTGGGCGCGGATGCCAATGCTCGCCCCGACATCGTCCGCCGATTCACCGTCAACGAACCCACCACCCGCATCGAAAGCATCGGATACGCGGCCGGAGCCAAACGGAAAATCCACGTCATTCTCCGCAACCGCACCGGCAAACCCGCCCTCCTCGAACGCATCGAAGAAATCATCCCGTGAGCAAATCCACTGATAACATCCTGCTCGTCCCCGGCGAATCCGGTTGGGAAATCTGGTCCGGTACCGAGGAAGGCGGCTACACGCTCCAATCCGCCACCGAGACTCCGCGCGCCGCCGACCTTGCCGAGATCCCCCACGGCGAGCTCACGATGTTTTTCCCGGCGAAATCCATCACGGCCCTGCCGATGCGCGTCACCAGCGATGATGACGCGATTTTCCCCGATCTGGCCGCCCTGCATGCCGAGCGCCTCGGGCTGCGCCCGGATCCGATGGCCGGCCAACTCACGGATGTTTTCCTGATTCGCCGCGAAGCGGAAAACTCCGCGATTTTATCAGTCTTCCTGCGCGCCCCAGCCGACGGTGAACTGCCCCGCCGCGGGCCTAAAGGCTTTGATATCTCGGCCCGGGCCTTTCCGGTCACGGGCAACACCCTCGCGCTGTGGAAGGAATTCGGCCGCTGGGTTTTCGCCATCTACGATCAAGGCGCCCTCGTCTTCTGCCAAGCCACATCGGTCGATTCCTACCATCCGGACGAGGCGCTTGTCCGCGAAATCCGGCTGTCGATGATCCAATTGTCGATGCAAGGGATTGATACCGAACCCTCATTGATCCTCGCTTGGTCGTCCGCGACCGAACTCAATTGCCAGGCCCTCAGGGATTCGTTCCACGCGCGAGTGGAGGCTACACCCCGCCCGGCTCCGGTGCCGCCCAGCCCGCTCAGCAAGCTGCTTCCGGCTGACGTCCGCGCTGCCCGCCGTGCCGCCCTGCGCCGCCGCAATATCCGCCTCGGCGTCACCGCTGTTGCCGCGATCTACCTCGGCATCATCGGCTGGTTCTCCTACGGCCTGTGGAAGGACATGCAACTCACCCAACAATTGCGCGCGGATGCCGTGAACGCAGCCCCCGACGCAGAAGCCTTCGCCCTCCACGTCGCCAAGTGGGATGAGCTCGCTCCCGTGGTCGAACTGGCGAACTCGCCGGTCGATATCCTCTACCGCATCGCCACCTGCATCCCGCCCAACAGCGGACTCCGCCTGAAAACCGCCGAGATCAGCGCCAACGAGATCAAACTGATCGGCGAGGCCCCCGCCCTCCAGGCCGCCAACACCTTCAGCCTCAACCTTTCCAAAAACAACGAGCTGGCCAAATTCACCTGGCAAACCCCCGAGCCGAGCCAATCGAGCCGCGGCTGGGAGTTTGTCTTCAGCGGGGAAATCCCCACCACCCAGCCTTGATCCACCCAGCTTGCCACTGACAAATCCGCATTCCGGCGGCATTTCCCTCCTACAAGAAACCGTTTCATGTCACCCCGCGAAAAAAAACTTCTGATCTTCTTCGCTTCCGCAGGGTTTATTGTGCTGAATTTCATCGGCTTCAATTTCCTCAGCAGCAAAAAAATCGAAGTCAACCGCGCCCTGGACGAAGCCAAGCTCGCACTGGAGCGCGCCAAAATGTTCAGCGCCAGCCGCGAGGAAGTCGCGGACCAGATGGAATGGCTCGCGGAACACGAACCGGAACCTGCCGCCAACCAGAACGTCCAAACCAAGCTCCAGCAATTCTGTGAAGCCGAAGCCAAAACCGCAGGCCTTACGATCAAAACCCAAAAACCCCTCCCTACCGAGGCTGCGGAAGGTCTCAATTACCACCGCGCCAAAATCCAAATCACCCTGACCGGTACCGAAAAAGCCCTCTACGGCTGGTTTGACCGCATCACCGCACCCGACCAATTCCGCGGAGCCACCGTGATCCGCCTCGCTCCCAATTCGAAGGACGACACCCAGATCGATTGCACCGCCACCATCGAACAATGGTTTGTTCCCTCACCCCAAGCCTGAGCCTTGCCATGAATCCCGCATCCCGCATCGCACTCATCTCCCTCGCCCTCGTCGCCTGGGTCGTGGCGGATTTGCCGAAAAAAGCTCCGTCGACGAAATACGCCCGCTTGTGGAATGACTCGCCTTTCACGTCAAAGCCCCCGCCTGCCACCATCGATGCCGGCCCGGTAGTGAACCCGCTCGAAGACTACGCGCTCTCCGGCGTTTCCCCCATTCCTTCCGGCTATCGCGTCACCTTGCTCGACAAGAAAAACCCCGAAAAACGCATTGTCGTCGATTCGGATAAACCCAGCGAGGGTTTCAAAATCATTTCCGTCAGCCGCAAACCCGGCGATCCCCTGGGCACCGTGGTTCAGATGTCTTCGGGCGATGTGACTGGCGACATTTCTTTCGACGAGAAGTTCATCACTCCCACGCCTCCGCCCGCAGCCCCCAAAGGCCAGCCCGGTGCGCCAGGCGCCAGAAACCCGGTGCCCCAACCGGCAACCACCGGCCAGCCGCCGAACCAACCACGCCAACCACGCCCACGAGTCGTCGCTCCGCCCGCTCCCCAAACCCAGCCCGGACAACCCGGCGGCCAGCCGAACCCCCAACTCCAACAGGGCCGTAACAGCCTGGATCGCACCCACCGCCGCCGCTGACACCAATTCGCGATATCTACCGTATTCACTCCGCTCGCTCCATGACCTTGAACCGCATCATCGCCCTCCTGCTTCTCAGTGGGATCACCGCCATCGCTCAGCCGGCCGCTGACGAAACTCCGCCAGCCGCGGCGAATCCGCAGCCCAACCCAGCCGAAGTCCCACAGGCCCCAGGTGTGCCCATTCCCGGCGTCAATGAAGCCCCGGCAGGTGCCCCAGCCAACCCCGCGGTCCCTGCGAACCCCGCGGTCCCTGCGAATCCCGCTGTCCCTGCGAATCCCGCTGTCCCTGCCAAACCCGCCGCTCCGATCGCCGGAGCCAAACGCATTGACCCGGAGGTGCTCGCCCAAACCAAAATCGTTGAGGACATCATTGAACCCAAACTTTCCGGCACCGCCCTTGCCGGACTCTACCGCAAATACACCGGCCGCCGCGTGATCGTATCCGCCGCCGCCGCCGCCGCCGAGTTTTCGTTTGTCCAGGAGGCCAGCCCACAAGACCCGCTCACTTATGCTGAGGCCGCCGAGCTCCTTCGCAAAGCCGCCATCATTGAGCAATTCGTTTTCGTCCCGCACCCGCAGGATCCGAATCTCGACATCCTCTCCCTCTCCAGCGGAGGCATCCGCCCTCCGGCCATCGGTCTGGATATCTATAACGAGGACTCGGAGCTTCCGGAAACCGATGCCGTGATCACTTACGTGATGACCTTCGATTACATCAAGCCCGCCGAGGCAGTGAACACCTTTACCCAGATCATCGGCCAGTTCGGTGCCTTTGGTTCGATCGCAGCCGTTCCCAATGCCTCTGCCGTGGTCATCACGGAAAACACTTCGCTGATCCGCAAACTGATCGACCTGAAAAAGGAAATCGACAAACCCGGATCGGTCCAAGCGACCCGATTCATCAAGGTCCAATACGCGGACGTCACTGATATCGCCACCACTCTCACGGAGCTGCTGAGCGCCCAGCAAACCACCCAGCAAACCGCCGCAGTGCAGCGGGCTCAAGCACCTGCGGCACCTGCAGCACCGGGTGCTGCTCCAGCGGCAACCGCACCCGCCGCCGCAGGCCAAAACGCTGGCGGCGGTGGTGAAGCCCCTCCCGTCCAGATCGTCGCCGAGCCCCGGACCAACCGCATCTTCGCCATGGGCAGACCCGTCGACTTGATCTTCGTCGAAGGCCTCGTCCGCGAATTCGATATCCCAAGCAATGAAAAAACCTTCCTCCGTCGCAAACTGAAGTTCCTCACCGTTTCCGAATTCCTCCCGATTGCCGGCGATGCCATCGACCGCGCGTTTTCCGGAACCGGCGATGGCGGCGCGGGAGGCGCTACAGGAGGTGGGGGTGCGCGCCCGCCCACCCAGAACCAAAACAACCGCCAGCCTTCCAACAGCGGATTCAGCCGCAACAACCGCAACTCCAGCTCCAGCGGCTTCGGCGGATCCAACAGCGGCTTCGGTGGTGGTGGCGGCGGTTTTGGTGGTGGCGGCGGCGTAACAGGCAGCGCCCTCAGTGATCCGAACGTCAACTCCGCCCCCGAATCCATGCTCGTCGGACGCACCCTCCTCGTCGCCGACAACATCACCAACTCGATCGTCGCCCAAGGCCCGCCATCCGCCCTCGAAATCGTCGAACGCCTGCTCGACCAAATCGACGTCAAGGCCGACCAGGTCATGATCTCCACCGTTTTCGGCCAGTTGTCTCTAACCGACGACTTCGAAACCGGCATGGATTACATCGTCCGCAGCGGCGACATCGTCGGCCGTGGCGGTGGAGGCCTTTTCCCCGCCCTGCCGATTCTGGACGACGACACACCGCCAAACGCCTTCAATCCCGGAACCCTCCCAACCGGTGCCGGACTGCGCGTTTACGGACAAATCGGCGATCTGAGTGTCTATCTGCGGGCATTGCAGGCCAATACCAACTTCACCGTGCTCTCGCGCCCCAGCATTTACACCGCCAATAACCAAAAAGGCACGATCTCCTCCGGTCGCCGCATTGCTGTGCCGACCAACAGCTTCAACTCCGGTTCCACCGGCCAGAGCACCAACATCGAATACCGCGACGTGGTGCTCAAGCTCGAGGTCATCCCGCTGGTGAACTCGAAGGATGAAATCACCCTGCAGATCGCGTTGGTCAGCGATGATGTCATCGACACACAAACTATCGACAGCATCGGCGAAGTCCCGGTCATTGGAACCCGCGAAATCCTCACCACCGTCACCGTGCCTAACAACCAAACGGTGATCCTCGGCGGCTTGATCACCACCAACGACGAGGAAAACACCAGCGGCATCCCGATCCTTAGCAGCATCCCCGGAATCGGTCGCCTCTTCTCATCGAAAGCCAACTCCGACAAACGCGACGAGCTGATGGTTTTCATCCAGCCGTCGATCGTCAACAGTGACCGCACCCTTAACGATGTGCAGGCGGACATGGACTCGCGCTACAAGGTCTCGGGCGATGCCCGCACCTTTGCCGACGGTCCCGGCGTGCTCCCGCCGGTCGGAGAAATCCCGCAGGTCGATGCCGCAGGCAAGAACGCCGGCCAACGCGCCTCCTCACACCCGAAATCCAACTCGTCCGTCAAACCGTCTCTCCGACCGCCCCACCGTCGCTGACATCCGCAAGGGGAGCGCGGGCGTCCTCGCCCGCATCCTCTTCCACCCGCAATCAGCAAATTTTCTTTCTCACCCGCCACCCTCCATCCATTCTGGCGGCGGATGACAGCGGATTTTCTAGTGATCGGCGGCGGCATTGCCGGGCTTTCCTTTGCCTTGCGGGCCGCGAAACATGGCTCGGTGATCGTGCTCACCAAGGGGGAGGTTTACGAATCAAACACCGCATGGGCCCAGGGTGGCATCGCCTCGGTGCTGCCACCGGGCGAACGCGACCAAGGTGACGACGAGGAACAGCACGTGCAGGACACCCTCAACGCGGGAGCCGGATTGTGCAAGGAGGCCGCGGTCCGCACGATCATCCACGAAGGCGCGGCCGCCATCCGCGATCTGGTGGATTATGGCGTGGAGTTCGACCGCTCCGATTCGCGATTCCTGTTAGGAAAGGAGGGCGGCCACTCGCACCGGCGCATCCTGCATGCCAGGGACACCACCGGCCGCGAAGTGGCGCGGGCACTGATCGAGACCGCGCGCAAGACTCCCAACCTCACGTTGTTGGAACATCATTTCGTGATCGACCTGATCACCTCCGCCAAGCTCGGCGCGGTGGCGGAAGACCGCGTGCTCGGCGCCTATGTGCTGGATACCAAATCCGGCGAGGTCCGGGTCTTCCGATCGGACCGGGTGATCCTCGCCGCCGGCGGCTGCGGAAAGGTCTATCTCTACACCACCAATCCTGACTCCGCAACGGGCGACGGTGTGGCGCTCGGCTGGCGTGCCGGAGCCTCCATCAGCAACATGGAGTTCATCCAGTTTCATCCCACCTGTTTCTACAATCCGGGAGCGACCGGCCCCGAGGCCAGGTCGTTCCTCGTCAGCGAGGCGGTGCGCGGTGAGGGCGGCGTGCTGATCAACAACAAGGGCGAGGAATTCACCAAAAAAATCGACCCGCGCGGATCGCTGGCCCCACGGGACATCGTCGCCCGCGCCATCGACCAGGAGCTCAAGCGCACCGGCGCGCCCTGCGTCTATCTGGACGTGACCCACAAGCCGAAGGGCTTCATGCGCGACCGCTTCCCCTACATTTACGCCACCCTGATGAAATTCGGCCTCGACTGCGAGAGCCAGGCGATCCCGGTGGTTCCGGCCGCACATTACCAATGCGGTGGTGTCCTAACCGACGTGAATGGCAAATCGACCATCCGCGGACTGTATGCCATCGGCGAGGTCGGCTGTACCGGTCTGCACGGTGCCAACCGGCTGGCATCCAATTCACTGCTGGAAGGAAACGTGGTCGCGCGGCGGGCGCTCGACGAAATGATGAGGCATTATCCACCATCCAAGCAGACATTCAACCCGTTGGAAATCCCAGCGTGGGAGCATGGGGACACCGCGGAACCCGACGAACTGGTCGTGATCTATCACAACTGGGACGAGATCCGCCGCCTGATGTGGGACTATGTCTCGATCGTGCGCACCGACAACCGCCTCCGCCGTGCCGCGGCGCGCCTGAAAAACCTCAAGCGCGAGGTCCGCGAGTTCTACTGGGGCCATCGCGTGAACCCGGACATCCTCGAACTGCGCAACCTGGTCTCGGTGGCCGGCCTGATCGTCGAGTGCGCGTTGCGCCGCAAGGAATCGCGCGGCCTCCACTACACGCTCGACCACCCGGAAAGCCTGGAAAGCTACCGCAGCGACACGGTGCTGCGCCGGTTCTAACGAAACGGATTCACTTCGCGTCGAGGTTGGCTTTCATCTCCTCTTCAGTGGGCGTTTTCGACGGGACTCCGGATTTCGGCACCTCCACGCCGGCGATCCATGCCACGGCGTTGAGGACCACGCCGCGGTGGTCGTCGTGCCGCCAGTTTTTATGGAAATGGCCGCCGGTGAAGCCGAACGCGCGGCCGCCGCCGAGGCCCTGTGGCCGCTGATAGGCCCACATCACGTGCTGCGGTTCTTTTTTCTCAAGCACCGCCTTGCGGACATGGGGGTTGCCCGAGTGCGGACCGTCGGGGCGTGAGAGGCTGTCGTCCGGCGGCAGGTCGCTCAGGATCGGCGTCACCCCTTCCAGGTTTTCACGGAAACGCATGTGGTAATACCATTCGTCCCGAATCTGGAAATCCTTGATGCCATGCGCGATCGGGTGATCGGGCAGTTTGCTGAACTTGGCGTCCCAGTGCGGATTGACCGACCAATCGGTCTCGAAGTAGCCGCCGATCAGGTCGAGAAACGCGAGCCCGGGTTCACCCTTCGGAACTTCGACACCATAGTGAATGCAGCCGATGCCAACCCCGTTGGCAGCGAGTTTTTTCAGCGTGCCGAGGTGGGGCAGGGCCGGGTGGCCGGCACCGCCATCGGCATACATCACCACGGCGCGCACGCCGTCGAAGACCGATTCATCGGCAGGCCAGCCGTTGGTCACAACCACGGCATCGACGGGCAGGCCGCTTTCGTTCAGGTGCTTGGCAAGCAGCATGCAGCCGGCGCGGTGTTCGTGCTCGCCAGGCCCGTGGCTGGGACGGCCGGCGATGAAGACGATCTTGTGTTTGCCGGTTTCGGATTTGGGATTCTCCGCCGTGCCGGAGTTGATCAGGACGACAATCACCGCCGCCACGCAGAGCAGCGGAAGAACGAGCGTGCTTGGAAGTTTTTGAGCGAGGTTCATGGGG
This sequence comes from uncultured Luteolibacter sp., assembly GCA_964399305.1. Taxonomy (GTDB): domain Bacteria; phylum Verrucomicrobiota; class Verrucomicrobiia; order Verrucomicrobiales; family Akkermansiaceae; genus Luteolibacter. The sequence continues at coordinate 46,265 of CAYNQJ010000013.1, read as the reverse complement.
ATTATGGGTTTGGAAATGAATACGGACGACGGCGGACGATTTATTGCCGAAATGGTAATGAAGTGCCTCGATTCTTGTCAAAGCCGCGCTTTGCGGGAAACTTTGGGCGCCTTCGGATTGCCGCAACCCCTTGACCCCATCGACCCTTGAAACCTCATCTGACCGCCATCGTCGCCATGACCTCCGACCGCGTGATCGGCAGGAACGGCGGACTGCCATGGCACCTGCCCGAAGACCTGGCGTTCTTCAAACGCACCACCTCCGGCCATCCGATTGTCATGGGAAGGAAAACCTTCGAATCCATCGGCAGGCCGCTGCCGGGACGCCGCAACATCGTGATGACCCGCGACCCCTCATGGTCGGCCAATGGCGTGGAGGTGATCCACCAGCCACAGGATCTGGAAAAACTGGAAGGCCTGGATGGCAGCGTGTTCATCATCGGCGGAGCGGAAATCTATGGTGCTTTCCTGCCATCGCTGGATGAGATCCTGGTGAGCCATGTGCTTGAGGACCATCCGGGCGACACGCGTTTCCCCGAGTTTCAAAACCTGTTTCCACACGGCGAGCTGTTGGAAACCCACGCCGGATTCGTGGTCAGGCGCTGGACCCGCTGATCCCTGAGAAAATGAACCAGAAGCCTCATGATCCGAAATCTGGCGGCGGACCGTTGATGATCGAGCCGATCGCGACGGTGCGGTCGTGTTTTGGCGGCAAGTTCGGCGTGCCGCGCCAACCGGGCTTGTGCCCGAGCGCGTGGGGCGAGCTGGTGTTCCACGAGGCCTTCCGCAACGCGGAGGCGATCCGCGGCATCGAGGGGTTTTCCCATCTCTGGCTGATTTTCGGATTTCACCAAACCCTTGGCGAGGGCTGGCGGCCCACCGTCCGCCCGCCACGGCTCGGCGGCAACCGTCGGGTCGGCGTCTTCGCCAGCCGCTCGACCTTCCGGCCCAACGGCCTCGGCCTTTCCCTGGTCCGCCTGGTCCGCGTGGATGCCGGGTCGCCGGAGGCTCCCGTGCTGCATCTGGGCGGCCTGGATTTGTTAGACGGCACGCCGGTTTACGACATCAAACCGTATCTGCCTTACGCCGAATCGGTCCCCGATGCCTCCTCCGGCTTCGCCCGCGACGAAATCCCGAGGCTCGAAGTCCGCGTGGCCGATGGAACCGGGCAGGCATTTGGCGGGCTTCCCGCCCGTGCCCAAGCGTTGATACGCGAGGCCCTGTCGCTCGATCCGCGCCCGGCCACGCGCGCGGACGGCGACTCCTCGCGTGTATTCGGCGCGTTGCTCTGCGGCCACAACGTGCGCTTCACCGTGCGACACGGCATCTGCGAGATCGTCGGGTTGGAACCGCTGGACTGACCGCCGCTTTCTGCCGAGCGCTGCGGTTTTCATGGCTTTTTTATAAAAAGTCAGAATGGCTGCTAAAAAATCTTCTTGCGCAAGAAGTGATGAATTCCCTTGCGCCGGAATAGTTACGTAGCGTAGCATCGGAAAATTTCCTGATAGAAAGTCAGGCTTATTATCAAAAACCTTCTTGCCCAAAGAGCGCCCAAGGAGGAGTAGCGCTTCCTGTGCAAGGCGAGCTGAGGTGAACCGATATGTTGCCGGCTGCCGGTTGGCGACATGCTGTCGCCATTTTTTTCTCAGGTGTGGGCCGTCAGAGCAGCATCAGCGCGGGTTGCTCGATGAGCTTGCGCACTTCCGACAGGAAGCTGGCGGCGACGGCGCCATCGACGACGCGGTGGTCGCACGAGAGGCCGAGGTTCATCCGCAAGCCGGGGATGATCTGGCCGTTTTTGACGACCGGTTTTTCGATGGCGGCACCGACGGAAAGGATGGCGGCCTGGGGCGGATTGATGATGGCGTCAAACGACTCGATGCCCCACGCGCCGAGGTTCGACACCGTGACGGTGCCGCCGTCGAATTCGTCGGGCTTGAGTTTCTTGTCCTTGGCACGAACGGCGAAGTCCTTGACCGCACGGGAGATCTCCAACAGCGATTTTGTTTCCGCCTCCTTGATGACCGGAGTGACGAGGCCGTCCTCCACCGCGATCGCGACCGAGAGCCCGACGTGTTTGAATTTCACGATGCGGTCGCCTGCGAACGAGGCGTTGATCGCCGGGACGAACTGAGCGGCGTTGATGACGGCCTTGAGAATGAAATCATTGACCGAGTATTTGTTGCCGTGGGTCTTTTCCGCCTGCTCGTTGACTTGCTTGCGCAGTGTCATGAGCGGTGCGGCGTCCACCTCGACGTGCAGATAGAAATGCGGGATGGTGGTCTTGGATGCGAGCAGGCGCGAGGCAATGACCTTGCGCATGGTGCTGAGCTCGATGATTTCATCACCGTCCTTGGCGACCGGCTGGATGGCGGCCGGAGCAGGGGCCGCAACGGCGGGTGCTGCGGCTGCGGCCTTGGCCTTGACCGAGGCAGCCAGCGCGGCGGCGGCGGCGGAATCGACAGATGGCGCGGGTTTGGCGGCTGGCTTGGAGGAGGCGGCCTCCACATCCGCGCGGGTGATGCGGCCGGCCGGGCCGGTGCCGGTGATGTTCGAAAGATCGATTCCCAAATCGGCGGCTACCTTGCGGGCGAGCGGCGAAGCGAGGATGCGGCTGCCATTGCCGGTGGGCTGGATGGCCGGAGCGGGGGTCGTTGCCGGAGCGGGGGATGGCGCGGCTGTTGGAGCGGGGGATGGCGCTTGTGCCGCAGCCGGAGCTGTTGGCGCGGCGGCGGATGCGCCATCAAGCACGGCGAGCACCGCGCCGATGACCGCTTTGCCGCCGGCTTCCACGAGGATTTCCGTGATCACTCCCTCGTCGAAAGCTTCCATTTCCATGGTGGCCTTGTCGGTTTCGATGTCGGCCAGGACGTCACCGATTTCGACGGTGTCTCCGACATTCTTGTACCATTTGACAAGTGTGCCCTCGGTCATGGTGTCCGAGAGTTTTGGCATTTCGATGTTCACGGGCATGGTGGCGTGTGGGGAAGTGGGTGGGGAGCATGGGAAATCCCCGGTTGATTTCCAGTCTTTTTACCGGATGGCGCAGAAACGAAAAAGCGCGGGGGAGCGGCTGCTCCTCCGCGCTTGGAAAACCGGGGTGGCTTCAGGGTTTGGCGGTCTCTGTGGCCAGCGGAAGCTTGCGCATCGTCGGGATCATTCCGATGTGCGGGCTGCCGACGGAACCTTGAGCGGTCGCCATGCGCATGGTGGACTCCGAAGTGGTGCCGCAGCAGTCTTTTTTCGGGCAATAGAAGCGGGTGCAGAGACCGCAGCGGGTGCGCACGGTTTTGGTCACGGTTTTGTAGCGCGGGACCTTTTTCTCCACGGTCTGGATCATGCCGTTTTTGCCACTGCCGACGACGACTTGCTCTGTGACGATGTCGTAGCCGCAGGCCTTGACCTGGCGGGTTTCGGTGTGGGTTCCGGCGTTCTGGGTTCTCCAGCCGAACAACGAGCAGCAGGACGAGAGCCCGAGCGAAAGGGTTGCAAGAGAGACAAGAAGGGCGAGTTTTTTCATGGCGGATGGTTTGGTTTGGGTTACGGAAAGGTCAGAACAGGCAGCAGCATGAACTGAGGGCGAGAACGGCGGCAAGTGACACTGCGGCTGTGATCAAGCGGAGCATGCCTGCCATGCTAAAAAGCCCGCGCCGCTTGGCAATGAAAAAGAAGGCAGTCCATCAGTCATCCGCCTGTGGCGCTTCCATGTGGCGCCCGGCCCAGGCCCATGCGAGGGCCAAGCACGCCAGAGTGATGACTCCCCAGTCACCGATCAACGCGTAGAGCGAAAACGACGGATGGACCGGAACATCGAGCGTGGTCAGCAGCGAGCCGCGCGTGAAATGGCTGCCGCTGGCATCGCGAATGATCTGGGGCTTTCCCGAATCCGGATGGGCGTATGACCCCTTGCTGTCGATCGCGGCACTGACGCCCGAATTCGCGCAGCGCAGCATCGGCCGGCGCAGTTCGATGGCGCGAAACCTCGCGTTTGCAAAATGCTGCGCGGCGGCGGCGGACTCTTTGAACCAGCCGTCGTTGGTCACATTGACAATCACCTGAGGCCCGGGCCTGACGAACTTGCGCGGCAGTCTTGGCACGCTGTCCTCAAAGCAGACTGTGGGGATCGCACCGATCACCCGGTTGTCAGCGGTGGGGATTGCCAGAGGTTCGACCGACACCCCGGGCGTGAAGGAACCGCCGTATTCGATTCCCGCCTGTTGCTCGTAGATTTTCTTCAAAAACGGAACCGTGTCCACAAACGGGATGGTTTCTCCGAAAATGACGAGGTGGCGTTTGCGGTAGGTCTGCAAATCATCCTCGGGTGACATCACGGCGAGCGAGTTCCATGCGCGGCCGCCTGGTTTCATCAGCAGTTGGTCGTCGCCGGTCGGTTCGGCCTCCAGCTCGTTAATGCCGTAGATCAATTGAAACGGCCCGGCGGTCCGGACTTGGGCGATGGTTTCCTGGTTTTCCCGCCAGGTTCCCCAGGTGCCGTCGGCGGCGCGCAGGATCCGGCCGGTGAGCGCGGATTCCGGCCACATCACCCAGTCGGGCCAGTCCAGGGATACATCGGCCTCGCCGGATTGCTCGAGCGATTGGCGGAGTTGTTCCGCGCCCTGATCGGTCAGGTGGTTGAGCGCCTTGAGGGTTTCCTCCTCGTACGCGAGGTGGACCTTGTCAGGCTCCCAGAGCACTTGTGCGGCGTCCTGTGGAATATGAATTTGGACCAAAAGCGTTTTCAGGCGGATCGTCTCGCCGCGTCCCTCCATGGCCATCCGCACCAACCCGTAACACACGAGCGCGCCGACCACCGAGGCCGCCACCGCAAAGTCCAGGCGCAGCCGTCGTTTGCCATCGACCGCGCTGCGGGCGATCCGCCGGCCTGTTTGCAGCAAGGTCGCCTGGAAAAACACCAGCAGCAGCGAAAGCCCGGTCACCCCCAACAAATCCGCCGCTTGGGCGATCGCCAGCGTTTCGTGAAAAGCGACGCCCAGGCCGTTCCAACCGAAGCCGGTGAACAACCAGCCGCGCAACCACTCCAGGCCGGCCCACACCGCGCCATTGCAAAATGCCAGCCGCAAACTGCGCGTGCACTCGGACCATCCGCTGACATCCGCTCCGCCACCACCGACCGAACGCCACGGATTGCCGAGCGTCGCCGCAAACGCCCCGAAGGCACCCCAGAAGCACCCGAGATAGATCGGCAGCACCACCAACCCCAGCGGTGAGACGATTCCGATCCAGCTGAATTGGATCCCGTAACTTACCACCCCGGCCAGCCAGCCGAGCCAGAACCCATTTCGTGCGGGCCGCCGCTGATCCACCGTCCACAGTGCCGCCAACAACGGCAGCATCGACACCCATGCCAGCGCCGCGATGTCCAGCGGCGGAAACAAACATGCCACCAGCCCGCCGCTCGCGACTGCCGCCACGGTTTTCATCCAGAACGAGCGTTTCCTCATGCCCCGAGCATTCCCCAAGATGAGCGGCCGGTCCATCGCGAATCCAAGGAGGCCGGCCCATCGTGGGGCGGTCCCGCAAAACGGTTGTTGCCAAACCTCACGCCAGATTGGTGAACACCGCCTGGACGTCGTCGTCGTCTTCCAACTTGTCGATGATGGCCTCGACCTCGGTCATTTGCTCTTCGGTCAGTTCCACCGGCTGGTTGGCCACCCGTTGCAATCCCGCCTTGGTCGCCGCGATGCCCGCCTTTTCCACCGCTTGCGAGAGCTGTGCGAATGCGGTGTAGTCGCCGATCACCGTGACCACGCCCTCGTCGACATGGAGCTCCTCCAATCCGGCATCGATCAGCTCCAGTTCCAGTTCCTCCAGGTCCCGTCCGTCCGGCACGGGAAACTCGATCACCGTTTTGCGGGAAAACATGAAATCCAGCGACCCGGAGTTCACCAGCTGCCCCTGGTTCTTGTTGAAAATCGTTTTGATGTTCGTCACCGAGCGGTTCGAATTGTCGGTGGCCACCTCGATGAAAAACAACGACCCGTGGGGTCCTTTGCCTTCATAGGTGATTTCGGAAATCGAGGCCGCGTCCTTGCCGGCCGCGCGCTTGATCGCCGCATCGATGTTCTCCCGCGAGAGATTCTGCGCCTTGGCGTTGGCGATCGCCACCCGCAGCCGCGCGTTGGTTTCCGGATCCGGCCCGCCATCCTTGGCGGCCAGCGTGATCGACTTCGCCAGCTTCGGAAATATCTTGGACATGGTCGCCCAACGCGATTCCTTCGCCCGACGGCGGCATTCAAAGGCTCTTCCCATAAGTGTGTCTGATTGGATGAATTCTTCCGGCCGCGGATGGCGCGACCGCAGGCCGATTCAAGCACGCCGCGCCGCAATCACAATACCGGAACTCGCCAAATCGCGCCGTTTCCCAAGGAGGGTGGGCACCCCACCCATGCTCTTTAGTTCCGCCTGCCTCTTACGGGAGAATCCGCGCACCCTTCCAGACACAATGCGGAGCGCCCCCCGGTGGCGGCATGCACTATCAGACTGCAACTGCTTAGCCTGCATGACCGCATCCACCTCCCTTTCCGTCTTCCATCAATGGCTCCTGGCCGATCCCGCGAGCCAGGCGTCCGCCTGTGCCATCGTTCTTCATGGCAGCAATCCCCAAGTGGCCACCCACCTGGTGCAGGACATCGCCGATTATCTCAATGAATATGACGACGATGGCGACGGCCGCTGGCTGCCGGCCACCCCGGAGTTGATCGAAAAAATCTCTCTGGATCCCAACCACCGGCGCCTCCTCGGAATGGACGAGACCCTCGCGAGCGAGGCCGAAGACCTGAAATCCGAAATCCACAAAACCCTGCTGGCGATCGCCGGTCGCGGCCATGTCGTTCTGAAGGCCATGGAAAATTCGATTGAAGGGTTTGACGCAGCCAATACCTTCCATGCCGGCGTCGGGAAATCCCCGGAGCTGCTCAAAACGTGCCACATGATCCTCAATCCCGACTGCATGGACCAGAATCTCATCGCGCACACCATCGGTGACGTTTTTCTGGAGTGGATTCTCTGCGAAACCCGCCGCCGCTCCCCCATTCAGGACATCCGGTAGGATATGCGCGGATTATCATAGAATCCGCACAGCCCGCAAAACTCCCCCCTGTTTTCCTCCGCCTCCCTCCGCATGAACGTCCTTGCCCTGACCATCCTGGTGTCCTCCTGTCTTGCCGGCATTTTCATCGCCTGCTTCACCATGGAGATCCGCCGTACACGGCGTTCCAGCCCGGAGCGGGATTCCCTGCTGCCACTTGATCATCCGCCCGAACCCACCTTGCTTCCACCCCTTCCGATTCCCAACCCACTTCCTCCCAAGCATCCATGACCACCCGCATCACCTACGACGACAAGTCCGTCCGCCTGTTCATGATCGCCTCCATCTTCTGGGGGATCGTCGGCATGCTTGTCGGAGTCATTGCCGCCACCCAGCTCTCATGGTGGCAAATGAACGGCCATTTCCTGGAATGGATCACCTTCGGCGCGATCAAGGCGGAAGGCATCTCCTTCCTCACCTTCGGCCGCCTGCGCCCGCTGCACACCAATGCCGTCATTTTCGCCTTCGTCGGCAACATGATGTTTGCCGGCATCTATTATTCGACCCAGCGTCTGTGCAAGGCCCGCACCGCATCGGACCTGCTCTCGAAAATCCACTTCTGGGGCTGGCAGGCGATCATCGTCGCCGCCGCCATCACCCTGCCCGCCGGCCTGACACGCGGCAAGGAATACGCCGAGCTCATCTGGCCGATCAACATCTGCGTCGTGCTGATCTGGGTGGTCTTCGCCATCAACTTCTTCTGGACGCTGGTGAAACGCAACGAGCCCAGCCTCTACGTCGCGCTCTGGTTCTACATCGCCACCATCGTCACCGTGGCGATGCTTTATATCGTCAACCACCTGTCGCTGCCCACCTCGTTCACCCACTCGTATCCGGTGTTCGGCGGGTTGCAGGACGGTTTGGTCCAGTGGTGGTATGGTCACAACGCGGTCGCCTTCTTCCTGACCACTCCGATTCTCGGCATCATGTATTATTTCCTGCCGAAGGCGGCCAACCGTCCGGTCTATTCCTACCGGCTTTCGATCATCCACTTCTGGTCGCTGGTGTTCATCTACATCTGGGCCGGCCCGCACCATTTGCTCAACACCGGTCTGCCGCAGTGGCTGCAATTGCTCGGCATGTTGTTCTCGCTGATGCTCTGGGCTCCCTCGTGGGGCGGCATGCTCAACGGCCTGCTCACCCTGCGTGGTGCGTGGGACAAGCTCCGCACCGATCCGGTGATCAAGTTTTTCGCCGCCGGTGTCACATTCTACGGCATGGCCACCTTCGAGGGGCCGCTGCTTGCGATCCGTTCGGTCAATGCCATCTCCCATTACACCGACTGGACGATCGGCCACGTCCACTCCGGTGCGCTCGGCTGGAACGGCCTGATGGCCGCGGGCATGTTCTACTGGCTCGCACCAAGACTCTGGAAAACCAGGCTGTGGTCCACCAGCCTTGCCAACATGCACTTCTGGATCGCCACGGTCGGCATCCTGATCTACGTCGCGGCGATGTGGTGCGCCGGCATCATGCAGTCGCTGATGCTCAACCAGAAAGCAGACGGAGGAACCTCGCTGGAATACGCGTTCATGGACACGCTGGAGAGCATCCAGATCTTCTACATCCTGCGCTCGATCGGCGGCGCGCTCTATCTGTTTGGTTTCATCCTCTGCGCCGTCAACATCTGGAAGACCGCGCGCTCCGGCACGGCTCATGACGAATCCGCGGATGTCGTGGTGATCGAAAAAACCAGAAAAGACGGAATGACCTGGGGTGAATCGGTTTTCAACGATCCTCTTGCCCACATCTTCCTGGCGATGGCATTCGCGATCCTCTGGTTTTTCCTGCCGCCGCATGCCGACAAGGCCGCGCTGATCGTCGCCCTGCTGCTTTCCTACAAGGTGTTCACCGCCTTCAAGGCCTCGAAAAACGCATGGACCCAATGGCACGAGCGGCTGATCGAAAACTACCTGCCCTTCACCGTGCTGGTCTTCGTCGCCGTCGCCATCGGCGGCGCCGTCCAGATCATCCCCTCGCTCATTGTGAACCGCGAGAAGAACATCGAAGGCCGCCTCCAGGAACTCTACACCCCGCTCGAACTCGCCGGGCGCGACATCTACGTCTCGGAAGGATGTTACAACTGCCACTCGCAGATGATCCGCACGCTCGAGCCGGATGTGATGCGCTACGGCCGCGCCGGTGTGGCCGATGACTATTCGCACCTCGGTGAATCGCTGTTCGACCATCCGTTCCAGTGGGGATCCAAGCGTACCGGCCCGGACCTCGCCCGCGAGGGCGGCCCGATTGCCCTGAAACCGGATAAAACGCCCTACAAATACATGCGCGTCGGTCCTCGCGGCAACGACTGGCACTACGCCCACTTCCTCAATCCGCGGGACCGGACGGACAATTCGAACATGCCCGCCTACCCGTGGCTGTTTGAAAAGGAAACCGACATCAAGGGGATTTACGGACGGATCAAGGTGCAGCAGAAACTCGGTGTGCCGTGGCCTGCGATGAAGCCGCACGAAGTGGAGGGCAAGGCGCTCGCCCAGGCCCGTGAGATCGCCGATTCGCTCAAGAACACCGTGACACTCCCGGGGAAACCCGACCTCACCGGCGACGCCCTGGTGGTCGAGCTTGAAAAAAAACAGGTCATCGCATTGATCGCCTACATCCAGAAGCTCGGCGCGCACCGCGTGGTTTCAAAGGACGGCAAGGTTCCGCCATCGGTTTTCAATCCCGACTCCCACCGCAAGTCAGGCTCCGCCAATTAATCCAGCATCCTGCATTCCCCACCGCAACGCACCCCCGCCATGTTCAAACGCATTCTCATCGATGGATGGTCGCTTTATGTGCCGGTCATTTCGTTTGTGATCTTCGCGGTGGTTTTCGTCGTCGTGTCGGTCCGCGCGCTGCGCATCGGCAAGGCCGAACGCGAACGCCTCGCCGCCCTGCCGCTGGATGAAACTTCCGAAAATCCTCACTGATTCTAACAAATAATTCCATGAGCCAAGAACCCAAACGCGGTCATTTTGCGAAAGAAAAAGGCGAGGTCGTCCTCCGCGAGCACGAATTCGACGGCATCCAGGAATACGACCAGAAGCTGCCGAACTGGTGGCTGTTCACCTTCTACGGGGCGATCGTCTGGTTCGTCTGCCACTGGGCGCTCTACTATCACACGTCGGTGCTGAAATCCGATCAGGAGATCGTCACAGAACAGATTGTCGCCGTGCAGAAGGCGAAGGCCGCCGAACTCGAAAAAACCCTCGCGAAGCTCAATGACTCCGTGCTCGTGCACGAATGGGCTGCCAAGCCCGAAGTCGTCGCCGCGGGCGAGGCGGTTTACCTGACCAACTGCTCCGCCTGCCACGCCGCGGACCTCAGCGCCACCATGGTGGCCGGCAACACGACCGTGCCGCTCCCCGGCCTGCCGCTCAACGACGGCCAGTGGAAATTCGGCGGCAAACCGATGGAAATCTTCAAGCTGATCAACGAGGGGTCCCCGCCCGAAAGCACCGGCCACAATGGCGCGAAAATGCAAGCCTGGGGCAACACCCTCAGCCCGAAACAAATCGCCGAGGTCACTTCCTATCTGATTGCGAAAATGCCGGACGAGTTCAAGGACATCAAGCCGGAGTGAGGCCCGGCCCCATGCGCGGCGCGCTAAAGCCGCTCCAAGGACGGATGGTCCGGGGGATGACGCCCTTCTCTCCGTCTTTGCGTCGGTTGATGCCGGATGACAAAACACATGAATGAGGGGAAAATATCGATCCGCAAGGAAGGCCAAGCCGTTGTGATCGACGTCCCTCGCCACTACTCCGGCAGGGATGATTTCGGCTTTTGGTTCCGTGTGGTGATTTGCGGTGGCATTCTTGCGACCCTTTATTTCCTCGCCATGCCCCGCGTGCTGTCAGCATGGCCGGCACTTGCCGGATATCCCTGTAGCGGAATCATCAGGCATGCCGCCATCATCCCGCTTCTGGGAGGGTTCTACCTGCTGCACTTCATGGGTTTCCATGTTCCGGGAGACGATGGCACGAGCTATTTCCTGTCGTTGGCATTTTACTCTCCCCGCGTCATTGCCACTCCCGAAAGGATCGTGATCGTCAAGCGGTGGTTGCTGCGAACCCGCACCCTGACCATTCCCGTGCCTCTGCTCAGGGAATTCGAGACGAACCCCTGGTTCACGTTTGTTTCAACAACCCGCACCGTCATCGTTTGTGATGGCTTGAAAGCCGCGGACGGAACACGGGTGAAACAGGCGATCGATGAAGCCATCAGGACAGGCTCGGGGAAAAAAGCAACGGGTGAACCCATCAGGGATGTCGCCATGCCACCCGCTCATCCACCCTGAGCCCGGCTCATCGCTCCCGCTAAGAATTCAGCCACATGTTGCGGTCAGGATTCCATCGCTGAGGATTCTTGCGCGCAAGCCGCCGCGGAAACGGGACCTGAGAAATTCCTCCGCGCCCGGTGCCACCGCCTCGTCCATCCAGTAGCAGGGGCGGCACTCCTCGCTGCCTTCGAACTCGACTCCCTGGAACCGGAAACGTTTGCCCACCCAATCTTCCAGATCGACGCCGCGGACGATGAGATTGCGCCGGAACACGCCTGCTGATAGATCCGGCCGCTTGAAATGATCGCGCACGGCATCCACGGCCCGCGCGTCGAAAAACGTCACCTGGCCCTTGAAGTCCGGCTTGTAGCCGAAGTAGCGGTCACCTTTCAGCCCCATGCCGGCAACACATTCGACTTCCGCGACTTTTTCAATCCCGTGTTCTCCCCGGGCCATGCCGTGGTGGCCGCGGAAATCGTTGCCCGGAGAGATCCAGATTTCCATCAGCCCGGCATCCCACTCTGGAACCTCGTCCCGGGAGCGTCCGGTTTCGGCGGACTTGTTGTCCGGGCCCACCCACTCGGTGCGGCCGCCGGTATAGGTTTCCTTTTTCCACACGGGCAGTTCGTATTTGAGGCGTTCCATGATCGCGCGTGCCGCATCAAATGCCGCCCCGCGGTGTGCCGAGGCCACCCCCACCCACACGGCGGACTCACCGATTTCCAGCGGTCCGGTGCGGTGCGCGGCAACCACGCGCAGGATCCCGTGCCTCTCCGTCTCCTCTTCCAGGATCTGCCGGCCCACCTTGAGTGCAAGCGCCGGGTAAGCCTGGTATTCGAGGGTTTCAACCGAATGGCCGTCGTTGTGATTTCTCACCCGGCCGTCAAACGTCACCACCGCCCCCGCCGCAAGATCATGCAGCTCCAAAGACATCGCCGATATGTCGAGCGGTTTGTCGGTTAGAATAAAATGGATGTGAGTGGGCATTCCTGGTTCCTAATTTCAAATTTCGGTTCTCACCCGCCCGACATCGGTGGCAGGAAGGCCACTTGATCGCCGTCGTGAAGCGGGTGGTCCCAACTGACCATCTCGTCGTTGACGGCGGCGCGCAGGTCGTTGCAGGGCATGCCGAATGTGTGTTTGGCGGCCAGCTCCTCGTAAAGCTCGCGTGCCGTGGCGGCCTCGCTGGCGAGGGTTTCATTGGCGAGGCCGCGGCGTTCGCCGAGAAGGCCGAAGTAGTGGATCTGATAGGTCGGACTCATGGCTGGCGGGCGGTTTCCCAGTCCCCGGGGGTGTTGGCGTTGTCGAGGGCGCGCGGGGTGACTGGCTCCAACAGACGGCAGTTGTTTTGGATGAGCACCTTGCGCGGGCAGCGGATGCCATGGGCCTGCGCCTGTTCGAGGATGGGCAGCGCCCCGGCGGCATAAAAAGCGCACAGCGGCTCGGGCAGGCCGTCGAACTCACTGCGGTAGGAAAGAAACATCTCGCCGGGATTCCGCGAGGAAACGAGGTGTTTCAACGTCTCCGCATCCAGACGCGGCAGGTCGCAGGCGAGTACCAGCCAGTCCGCCTCCGGTGCCGACCGCATGGCGGCCAGAATGCCGGCCAGCGGTCCTTCACTGCCGCCCTCGGGATCACGGATGATCCGGACGTGCCGGTTTTCAGGGATGCCCGGGGGCGGTTCCTGGCCGTGGCGGAGGGAGAGGACGACGGTTCCGCATCCCGCGCCATCTAACAAATCCAGCGTGCGCCGTGCGAGCGGCCTGCCATCGGGATGGACCAGCGCCGCCTTGTCGGTGCCCATGCGTGTGCTGCGGCCGCCCGCGAGCACCAGGCCGTGGAGCGGTGCGGGAGGGTTCATGAGGCGGGTGCGTGGTAATCGCCGGACTTGCCTCCGGTTTTGGAAACGAGGTGCAGGCCATCGATGCGGATGCCCTTGTTCATCGCCTTGCACATGTCATAGACGGTCAGCGCGGCGGCGCTGGCTCCGGCCATGGCCTCCATCTCGACGCCGGTTTTGCCGGTGGTGGAAACCTCGCAGCGGATGATCAATCCGGTGGCGTCCGGAGTGATGTGGAAATCACAATGTTCGACCGGCAGGGGATGGCAGAAGGGAATCAGCCCGCTGGTATTCTTGACGGCCATGGTTCCGGCGATGATCGCGGTCTGGAGCACCGGGCCCTTGGGGCCTTGCAAGTCGCGGTTTTCGAAACGGCCGATGATGGCGGCTCCGAGTTCGACACGGACCTCGGCGACGGCCGTGCGTTTGTTGGATGGCTTTCCGGAGACATCGACCATCGTCGGTTTGCCGTCGCGAACATGGGTGAAATCGGGATGATCGGGTGCTTGCATGGGCCTCAGAGCCAGGGGGTGAATGGGAATGCGGCGTTCATTCCGCCATTGGGCGGCAGGGTGATGAAGCCGTCGCTCCTGAGCAAGCCGATAAAATCCCCGCTGTTGCCGGTGGCCGCAGGCTCGGCCCTTCCGTCGCCGCGCAACCTGACGGGAAGGTGTTGCGTCATGCCGGGCAGTCCGGAGACGCGCCCGGCAGGGATGACCATGCGCGCCGGTGGCGGTGAAAATCCCGCCGCCGCGGCCAGCGCCGGCAGCACGAAGGCATGCAGGCCCGTCAGCGCGGAAACCGGATTCCCCGGCAGCGCCATGACCACCTGCCCGTCCGGACCAACCCAGCAGCCCGCGGGTTTACCCGGACGCTGCGCCACACCATGGAACAGGCGCCGGCATCCCAGTGTGTCCAACAACGCAGGAATGAAATCGCGCGCGCCCTTGGAGATGGCTCCTGTTAGGACAAGCCAATCGCCGGATTCGAGATGCTGCCGCAGAATGCGTCCGGATTCATCACAGGCATCGCCGATCACGGCGGTCCCGCTGACTCCGAAGCCGGCCCGCTGAAGCGCGCAGGTGATCGCATGGGCATTGGATTGGCGGATCTGGTGCGGTGCGGGCGTTTCATCGACCGCGACAAGTTCGTCTCCCGTGGCGACGACGGCGATCCGTGGCAGTCTCGAGACCTCGAGCCATGCCGCGCCACAGGATGCGGCGGCACCGATTTCGCGGGACCCAATCCGCGTCCCGATTGGCAGTAGAAGATCCCCCTTTTGGGAATCGCTGCCCATCGGATGGATAAAACATCCGGCCACGGCTTCGAATGAATTGGAAATCACCACCTGTCCGCCAGCGCGCGACGTCTGCTCGACGGGCACAATGCAATCCGCGCCCAGCGGCAGTGGCGCACCAGTCATCACTTCGATACAGGCACCGGCGATGTCGGGCAAGATGACAGCGGGACAGCCTGCGGGAGCCGAGCCGCTGATGCGGAAGTTCCTCCTTGCCGAAAGATCCGCCGCCCGCAATGCAAAGCCGTCCATCATGACCCGGTCATAGGGCGGAAAATCCCTGTCCGCGCGAACTTCCCGAAGCAGGGTTCTTCCCGCTGCATTTTCCAAACGGCAGGATTCCGCCTCCATCCGGGGCGTGTGTGCCAGCAGGAGTTCAAGCGCGTCGCGAAAGGGGATCATGGGGCTTGGGTCCGATGATTGCCGTGGTGGGGGTCGGAATCAAGGCAGGGAATGGGTTTTCCGGTAAAAGCATGGATGTCCGGAGAGCATCGGGCCGCCATCGCTGGAGATCTGAAAGATTTGGGTGTCAAAGCTGCCTGGTCTGTGCGATACCCGCCGCATGATCAAGAAATTACTTGTTATTATGTTATGCATGCCGGTCCATGCCGCGCCTGTCCTCGTTGAGAGCGGCAGTCTCAAAACCCTGCTGCAGACGATTCCCATCGCAGGGTCGGGCACCAATGTGTTCCGGCTTCCCACCGGGCCAGAGCTCACCGCCTTCCGCGTGGCCCTCCAAAACATCCTGGATGGCAACCTTGAAGCGGCCGCCGGTGCGGCAGAAATGGCCAATTACGAGGTGGTTTCCTACACCGACATCCCAAGTGCCGATGTCTTCGCCCTGCTGCGTGAGAAATCCTCGAAACAGCACTGGGGCGGCATCTATGCCATCGACCTCACGCCCGAGCGCGCCCTCGTCGTCGAGTGTCCTCACCCGCTATACGACGGCGTCCGCCAGCCGGCCTCCGATTTGTTCATGGAAACCCACGCCGTCGCCTACCTGCAGGCCGGGGCCCACCGCAACAACTCGCTAACAGAATCGCCCTGCGATTACGGCGACGGTGATCCGCCATACCGGATTTCCGACATGGCGCATTCGCCCGAGACATTTTTCCAGGCCGCGCATGAGGTGTTGGAAACCCATTTCCCGCGCACCGTCAGCCTGAGCTATCACGGCATGGGTGAGACGGCCGATCCATCCGACATCACCATCAGCAATGGCACGTCCCATGACTTCGCCGGCTACTCCCTTTCGCGCGCGCTCGCCAGCCGGATGAATGAAATCCTCACTGCGGCGAATGACACGCGGTTTGCCGTCAGCCATCAGGAACCCGGCCAGGGCGCCGCGCTGAGCGGCAGCACCAACACCCAGGGCCGCGTCACCAATGGTTCCAGCGACCCGTGCTCCACCCCCCCGCCGAACGCGCGATATCCCGAGCGGTTCATCCACATGGAAACCGACGGTGATGTCCGCAACGCGCCCGCATCCAACTGGGCCTTCGTCAACCAGACATTCACCGAACTCATCCCGCTGTTTTCCGATCCCGTCACCGATCTGCCCGCCGGCAAGCTGGTCATCACGGAAATCATGGCGGACCCCGCACAGGTCGGCGACGCCACGGGGGAATACATCGAGTTGTTCAACCACACCGGCGCACCCATCGAGATGATCGATTGGATCATCGCCGACCGCGGCGGCAACACCGCCACATTCTCCGGCACCATCCAGCCAGGCGATTTGTTTGTGGTCGGCGTGAGCGCTGATCTGAATGGGGCCCAACCGGGTGGTCAGCCCGATGCGGTCTGGAGCGACACCAGTGGCGACCTCACCTTCACCAACACGGGTGACATCATCAGCGTGCTGGATGCCAATCGCAACCTCGCCGCCTCGGTGGCATACACGTCCAGCGCCGTCATCCCCGGCAAATCCCTCGAAATCAGCATGGCAAACGCCCACGCACACGGCCAGACATCGGACCTCGATTGCGCCATCTCCACCACTGCCTTCGGTAACGACTTCGGCAGCCCCGGCACCCGCGGCGGTTCGGGATTTCCACCACCACCGGTCTCTCTCACACCGGCCCTTGCCGGAAGTGATCTTCATCTTGCATTCCCCTCCGCCCGCGCCGTGAACTACGTGCTTTGGTCCAGTCCGGATCTGATGGATTGGAACGTGGTGCCTGCCGTGGAGCCGGTCACCGGCGACGGCACCCCCAAGGACTTCACCCTGGAGCTTCCCATGGACCGGCGCCATTTCTACCGCCTTGCCCACGATTACGCGGCGCCGCGGTGATGTTTCATTGCCATGCGCCGACGACGCGAGACCATGGCGGAAGTTCCCCGGTTCAGCGCATGAACCAGCCGGTGCGGAACGAGGCGCCGATGATCACGAACAGCACGGAAACCACCGTGACCGGAACGATGTGCCATGCGAGGGAGCGAAGGTTGTTCGGGCCGAGGCGGGGGATGACCCTCAGCCGGGCGTCGGCCGCCAACACGGCGGTGATGCCTAACAGGGAAAGCTTCAGCAGGATCAGGCGGGCGACCGGATGGTTCCATTGGAACCACAGGGACGCGTCCGGCAGCATGCGGTGGGCGAGCCAAAGGCCGCTGGCGATCTGCGCGGCCAGTGCGGGGATGCCGATTTTCTCGTAGGCGTTTTCGAAATTCCGGATGCCTTCCGTATCGCGGTTCCGCAGGGCGCGGGGAAGAATCACGGTGGCCAGGATCAGATGCCCGCCAGTCCAGACGGTGGCACCGAGGAGATGGATGACAAGCATGAGGCCGAACATGGGGATCCGCGTGTGGGTTGCCGCAGCTCACCCGCCGATGGCGGTCATCGGGCGGTGGACTTCGAAATCATCGGCAAAGGTGTGGTTCTCGGGTTTGTTGGCGATGGCCTCGTTCAGGGCATCGGCGATGTCCGCCACATCGCCACGCAGCGCCGGCATCAGGTCGATCTCGCCGTGGCGGCCGAGGCAGGGGCGGAGCTTGCCATCGGCGGTGAGGCGCAGCTTGTTGCAGGTGGCACAGAAATCCGCACAGGTGATCGAGCCGATGAACCCCACATGGCCGGTTCCAAACCGATAATACCTTGCCGGACCGTGGCCGGAAGGTTTGTCGATCGCCGGCTCTAACGGACCAACCCCGGCCAGGCGCGCCATCGCTTCGGTGATGGAGAAGAAGTGGCGGTCGTCGATCGGGCCGCCGGGTGCCAGCGGCATCAGCTCGATGAAGCGGACCGGCATGCCGAGTGCCGCGCCGAAGCGCGCCAGCGGGATGATCTGGTCCTCGTTGATGCCGCGCAGCAGCACGCAGTTGAGCTTCACCACCTCGAATCCGGCGGCTGCGGCCGCACCGATGCCATCGAGCGCGGCATCGAGGCGTCCGCCGGTAAGATTCTGATAGATTTCCGGATCCAGCGCATCGAGGCTGATGTTGACCGAACGGATGCCGGCTTGCTTGAGCGGCTTCGCGAGATCCTTGAGCAGCACGCCATTGGTTGAGATGCCAAGCGTCTGCACCCCGGGCAGGTCCCAGATGCGGCGGGAGATGTCGACAATGTCTTTCCTCACCAGCGGCTCGCCGCCGGTGAGGCGGAACTTGCGGAAACCGAGATGCGTCGATTGTTCGACCACCCGTACGATTTCATCGGCCGTCAGGTGATCCGCCCGCTCGGCCCAGCCCTTGTAGCCCATCGGCATGCAATACTGGCAGCGCTCGTTGCAGCGGTCGGTGACCGAGATGCGGAGGTAATCAATGTGGCGGCCGAATGGGTCCATGGGATGTCAGAGAATCACGAATTTGGCGGCGGCGACCATCAGCACGGCGGCGAGCGACTGGCGCAGGGCGGGTGCGGTGGCGGCACCGCTGCCCCAGCGGGAACCGATCCAGCCGCCGGCCAGCACGCACGGGAGCAGAACCCACGCCATGGTTGGGATCTGCTCGCCCTTGAGCATGAATCCACCGATGCCCGCACATGAATTGACCGCGATGAACGCGGCGGAGACGGCGGCTGCCGACTTCGCCGGAGCCCAGCGGAAAATCACCAGGATTGGCGTGAGGAAAATCCCGCCGCCGATGCCGACCAGTCCGGAGAGCAAGCCGATCACCGCTCCGCTCGACACCAGCGCCGGCCATCCCGCGTTGCGTGCCGGTCCGGCATCCGCCGGGGTGGCCAGCAAACGCCATGCGCCGGTTGCAAGCGCGACTGCGAGGATGGTTTTATAAACCGGCTCGGGCGATTGCAGCCAGCCGCCGAGAAACGCGGCGGGCACCGATGCGGCGGCCAGCGGCCAGAACAGTCCGCTGCGGAAATGCCCGGCCCTGATGAAATGTCCGAGCGCCACGCCCGACACCGCGATGTTGAGCACCAGCGCGACCGGTTTCATGTCCGCGGGCACCATGCCGCACAATCCCATCACTGCGAGATAGGCCGATGCCCCGCCGTGGCCGACCGATGCGTAGAGCACGGACGCGAGGAAAAAAGCCAGTCCTGGCAGCAGTGTCAGGGATTCGGCGTTCATCGGTTCAGGACGGGTGTTTGACGGATGCCTGGCCGGAAAAAACCGGAATGGCGACTTTCAACAGCAGGGTGTATACCAGCAATCCGGCGGCCCAGATGCCGGCCATGATTTTCCACTCGGCGGCGCTCGGAATGTATTCGACCCACTCGTGCAGCGTCGACGGCACGAAGCCAGGGATGATGAGCCCCATGCCCTTCTCGATCCAGATGCCGACGAAGGCCAGCACGCATGCGAGATCGAGCGTCCAGACGTGATCATGAACGTTCGGCCGCAGCAACAACACGGCGGCGCCCACCATGCACACCAGCGAGGCCCATGTCCATGGAACGAGCGCGTTGAGCCCATGGTGGCCAAAGAAGAGATACTTGATGGCCGTCGAGTGACCGCCGCCAGTGTAAAATGCGGTGAACACCTCCGAGCCAAGCATCAGCAGGCCGATGAGAATCGTAACCCGCATGATGGCGACCAGCGTTTGGATCGAACCCGGGCCGATCCGCATGTTCGTCATCCGGCGGATGACCTGCAGCACCACGATGATGAAGGCGGGTCCGGCGATGAAGGCGGTGGTGAGGAAGCGCGGTGCCATCAGCGCCGTGTTCCAGAACGGACGCCCGCCGAGTCCGCAGTAGAGAAAGGCGGTCACGGTGTGGATCGAGATCGCCCACACGATGCTGATGAAGACAAACGGCAGATACCAGCGCTTGTCGGGTTTTTCCCCGAGGAAGCGCTTGTAGAGCAGATAGCCGCAAATGTGCAGATTGAGCAGCAGGTATCCGTTCAGCACGATGACGTCCCAGGTCAGCATCGAGATCGGCCAGTTGAACTTTCCGACAAACGGCAGCATGTGCCAGAACCGGTCCGGCCGCCCGAGGTCCGCGATCACGAACATCAGGCACATCACGATCGACGCGATGGCCAGCAGCTCGCCGATGATCACGGTGTCGTGCATATCCTTGTCATGATAGATGTAGGCGGGAATCACCATCATCACGCCCCCGGCTGCGAGGCCGACGAGGAAGGTGAAATTGGCGATGTAAAGTCCCCATGAGACATGGTCGGTCATCGCCGTGACCACCATGCCCTCCGCCACCTGGGTGGCCCAGGCGTGCGCGCCGACCAGTCCGACGCAGGTGAGGAAGGTCATCCATGCGTAGAACATCCACGTGCCCTCGGTTGCAAGAGTGAATGCGAGGCGCAGGAACTTCAGGTAGCTCACCGCATGGAACTTCGCGTCGTGCGGGAGTTCCTCCGGTTTCTCGGCAACAGTCGTGTTCATGATAGACAGGGTTTCACTCGTCGAAAAAGTAGAAGAAGCTGGGGCGGGTGCCGAGTTCCTCCTTGAGGACGAAGACCCGTTTGTTGTCGATCACCTTGCGGATTTCCGATTCCGGATCGAGCAGGTTGCCAAACACGCGTGCGCCGGTCGGGCAGGCTTCCAGGCATGCGGGCATGCGGCCCTCGCGGGTGCGGTGCAGGCAGAAAGTGCATTTTTCCATCACGCCCTGGGGCCGGATGCGGTTGCTGAGGTAGGATTGGTTCGGATTGATTTCCTCCTTGGGAACCTGCGGCTTGGTCCAGTTGAAGCGCCGGGCGTGATAGGGGCATGCGGCCTCGCAGTAACGGCAGCCGATGCACCAGTTGTAATCGACCACCACGATGCCGTCCTCCTCCTTCCACGTCGCCTCGACCGGGCAGACGTGCACGCAGGGCGGATTGTCGCACTGCTGGCACTGCACGGGCATGTAGAACTTGTCGGGATGGGGGACCGGGTGGTCGTAGTGGGCGTTGCCCTGTTCCATGTCCATCGAGCCCTTGGTCATTTCGAGCACGCGGATGTAGCTGTTGCCGCTGGCGCGGTCGTGGTTGTTCTCGTGGTGGCAGGCCTCGGCGCAGCGGCGGCAGCCGATGCAGATGCTGAGGTTCAGGGCGTATCCGAACTTCACCCCCTTGATCGGCCGGTGGTCGGTCACGGTGACATCGGCCCCGTAGTTCGTTTTGGTATCCTCCTCGATCCGCCTGAGGACCTGCGCGAGCTGCTCCTTGTCGAGTTCGCGGTAGTGTTTCTGCAGGAAATCCTCCACCGACAGGTTCTCGCGGCTCCAGGTGGCCAGCGGGGAAAGCGCCTTGGCAAACGCCGCCGCGCCGAGTGTGACGCCTGCCGCCTTGAGCAGGTTGCGGCGCGTGGCGTCGGTCTGCGCGGCGTCGCCCCCCCCGGACCCGCCGCAGCCGCAGTTGCCGCCGCCACAGCCGCCTGATGTTGGTTTTGGTTCCATCGAATCGGAGGGTTTTCTGTTAGTGTGTTCCCGCGCCGTGCGGTGGCAGCGGTTTCTCGCCGATGACCGGCCTGGGTGGGAAGACCGGCATCACCTGCGGGTAGGCCGGATGATGCGGGTCATGGCAGTCGGTGCAGTGGTTTCTCGCGCGCGGGCCTTTTTTCAAATCCCAGTGCCCGGTCATGCCGCCGTGGCTGCCGTTCTGATAGTCGCGGTATTGCGGCCCGTGGCACTGTGCGCAGAGTTGCATGCTCTGGCTGAAATCCAGCTTGCGGCCGTCCGCCGCGCGCAGCGAGTTGTAATCATCCGCATGGTGGCAGCTCATGCAGGTTTGGGTGCCATGGGCGTATTTCATGCCCTGATGGAACTCGTCGAGCATTGCCGCGTCGTTGGTGGCGAGGCCCGGATCGCGCGTGTCATGGCACGTCGCGCAGGAGACCATCACCGGCCGGCCATTCGCATCCAGTTTTCCCGAATCCACCCATGGCTTGCCGTCCGGCATGCGGATGACCACCGGATGGGTCCCGCCACCCGGCTGATAGTCGGCGAACTCGCGTCCCGGCCGCACCTTGTCATCCTGAAATAACGGATAAACCAGCGCCCCCACAAACCAGGCCGCGATCATTGCGATCACTCCGAAAAAGGTCCATCTGCCGTATCGAGATGCCGTGGCCATGAATTTGTTTGAACGAATGCCCCGGGGTTGGCATCCGCGGCACCGTTGTTTTATTTTCCGGAAACCCACATATCAAGAAAAACAATTCCTTTTTTCTTGAATAAGCCGCCCCGGTGCGCACATGCTGCAGCCAAGGACACCGAGAACGACATGCCCGTGAACGGATTGCTGCTGACACTATCGCCGGACAAGCGTCTGGCGGATCGCGCCCGCGAGGCGATCGCGGCGCGGGCGGAAGCGGATCTGGGTGAGCCGCAGGGGATCTATCAGCCATTGGCGGTTGAGACGCCCGATGTGAGGTCCGCGCATGAATTCCACGAATGGCTCGAAGCCATGCCAGGCATTGAGCGGGTCGATGTGATCTACGTCGGCTTTGAAGAACCCAACGCCATCCAGCCATGAACCTGATTGAACGCCGCAGCTTTCTGAAGACCTCCGCGTTGGCGGCCGCCAGCGCCGTCGCCGCCAGCCGGGCGGACGCCGCCCAGGCCAAGGCATCTTCCACCACCGCGGATGGCATCGTGTGGGACAAGGCACCGTGCCGGTTTTGCGGCACAGGCTGTCATGTGAAGGTGGGCGTCAAGGACGGCAGGGTGGTGGCCATCGCCGGTCATCCTGATGCTCCGGTCAACAAGGGCCTGCTCTGTGTGAAAGGCTACCACGTCGGCGGGATTCTTTACGGCAAGGACCGCCTCACGCGGCCGATGTTGCGGAAAAACGGCGTGCTGGAGCCCGTGTCATGGGACGAGGCCATCGACACCATTGCCAAGCGGGTCATGAAAAACCCGGCGGGTTTCGGTTTTTACAGCTCCGGCCAATCCACGATCCCCGAAGGCTACGCCATTGTGAAAATGATGAAGGGCGGGCTTTCCAACAACCACACCGAACCCAACGCCCGCCTGTGCATGGCCTCCGCCGTCACCGGCTACATATCGACCTACGGCGTGGACGAGCCGGCCGGATGCTACGACGACTTCGATGCCTGCAATGTCCTGCTGATGTGGGGCAACAACATGGCGGAGATGCATCCGGTGCTTTTTTCCAGAATCCTCGACCGCAAGACGCGCGGCGACGATGTGACCATCATCGATCTCGGCACGCGCCGCACCCGCACTTCGGAGTTTTCCGACCACTACCTCGAATTCCGCCCGCAGACCGACCTCGCCATCGCCAACTGCATCGCGCAGCAACTCGTCGCCAAGGGCGCCTGGGACAAGGAGTTCGTCGAAAACCACTGCGCCTTCCGCGCCGACATCGATCCCGCGAAACCGGATCTGTTAGGAGGCCCGGTCACCTTTGATGAATACAGGGAGCGCATCGCCGGGTACACGCCGGAGCACGTCAGCCGGCTCTCCGGTCTCGGTGTGGAGCAGCTCGTGATGCTTGGCGACCTGTTCGCCAATCCCGGGATCCGCATCACCTCGACGTGGTGCATGGGGATGAACCAGCACACGCGCGGCACGGCGATCAACCGTCTCGTGCACGGCATCCACCTGCTCAGCGGCCACTTTGGCAAACCCGGCGACGCGCCGACATCCCTGACCGGCCAGCCGTCGGCCTGCGGCACCGCCCGCGAGGTCGGCACGCTGTGCCACACGCTGCCCGGCGGCCGCCTGGTCGCCAAGGAGCCGCACCGCCAGCAGTGCGAAAAACACTGGAACCTTCCCGCCGGCCGCATCAATGCCACCCCCGGCCATCACACCGTCCAGCTCTTCGAAAAACTCTGCACGCCCACCGACAAGGGCGGTGACATCCACACCATCATGGTCCAGGTGACCAATCCGGGACAGACGTTGCCGAACCTGAAGAAGCTCTATCAGGCGAAGACCGGGCTGGAGGACAAGTTCCTGATCGTTTCCGACGTCTATCCGACCGCCTCCACGGAGATCGCCGATCTCGTGCTGCCCGCAGCGATGTGGGTGGAGAAAAACGGTGTCTATGGCAATTCCGAGCGCCGCACCCAGCAGTGGTTCAAGATGGTCCAGCCGCCCGGCGAGGCGCGCGAGGACCTGTGGATGACCATCGCCGTGGCCCGCCGGCTGTTCGAGCTCGGCCATCCCGGCATGAAGGACAGGGACGGGAATTTCATTTTCACCTTCAGGAATGCCGATGGCGGGGAAGTGCCGGTCTGGGACTACGCGCATTTCCACGACATAAACGTGGACCGCGAGCTATACGAGGATTACCGGCCGCTCACCCACATGAAACACAAGCATGTGGCTCCCTATGACCAGCTCGCCACCCACACCGGCATGCGCTGGCCGGTGGTCGAGCAGCCCGACGGTTCATGGCGCGAGACCCGCTGGAGATTCTCCGAGTTTGACGACCCGTTTGTCACCAAGGGCAAAGGCATCGAGTTCTATCATTCCGTCACCGAGGACGGACGCGCGCAGATCTGGTTCTGCCCGTTCGAGCGTCATCCGGAGGAACCCGACGGCGAGTATCCGTTCTGGCTTTGCACAGGCCGCGTGGTCGAGCACTGGCACAGCGGCACCATGACCATGCGCGTGCCGCAGCTGCGCGGCGCGATGCCCAACGCCTACTGCGAGGTCAATCCCGATGACGCCGCCGCCGCCGGCATCGCCAACGGAGATGACATCATCGTCACCACGCGTCGCGGTGAAATCAGACTCACCGCATGGCTCAACGGCCGCGGCCGCCCGCCCAAAGGATCGCTTTTTGTCCCGTTCTTCGATGAGAAGCGCCTCATCAACCTGATCACCCTCGACGCCTATTGTCCGGTTTCCAAGGAACCGGACTACAAGAAGTGCGCCGCACGCATCCGCAAAGCCTGACCCGACATGGACAGCCAAGACGTCGAAAACTATTTCCGCCAGCATCGCAAAATGCTGGCCGTGATTTTTCTGATGATCGGCATGCTCTCCGTCTCCGGGTTTTTCATGGGAATGCTGCAGACGGAGAAACAGGAACCCCGGCGCTTCGGGCATGATGGGAAACCCGGCTCAGCGGCCGCCCGCCAGGAAACGGACCTCCCCGAGGCGCCGAAGTACGGCGAGATCGCCGCCGCCGAGTGGCTCGCCAACCGCGACTGGAAGTTCACCCTCGCCGACCTGCCGCGCGCCACCGCGCCGATGCCGCTCCCCGTTGCGGATGAAGCCGAGCGCCAGGCCGCCGTCGAGCGCCGCGCCTCCCGCCGCGCCTATGATGGCGCGCCACCGGTCGTCCCGCACGGCATCGACACCTTGAGCAGCGCGTCCTGCCTGTCCTGCCACGGGGTTGGCGGAGATCTCATCATCGGCGGCAAGCGTCCCGCGGAAATCAGCCATCCGTGGGTCACCAACTGCACATCCTGCCACGTGCCCGAGGACGGCTTGCGCCAGATCACCGCACCTGCCGCCGGGCGTCTAACCGTTGAAAACGCCTTTCTTGGGAAACGCTCCGCCGGCCCGGGTTCTCGCGCCTACGCCACCGCGCCACCCACCACGCCGCATCCGGTATGGATGCGCCAGAACTGCATGGCCTGCCATGGTCCGGGCCGCGAGCAGGCGATCCGCACATCCCATCCGGAGCGCCGGAACTGCCTCCAGTGCCATGCGCCCGACGCCGTGTTCGACAACCGGGAATCCTACCCGGCCAACCCGAAACCTCCGGTTGATCCTCCGCCACCGCCATGAGTTCCATCAGCCGCCGCGAGCTATTCCGGTCGTTCCTTGGGCGAGGCCGGGAATCCGCGATCGAACCATCGCCGGCAGAGCCTCCCGCGCCGATGCGCGTTCCAGCGGATGACACCCCGCAACTTGCCCTGATCCTCGACCGCTTCTGCCTGGCCTGGCAGGGATCGTTCTGCTCGGTCTGTGCCGAGCGCTGCCCTGAGCCCGGCGCGATTTTGACCGAAAAGGGGAAACCGCGCGTTGATCCCGACCGCTGCACCGGTTGCCGGATCTGCCATGATGTCTGCCCCGCTCCGAAGAACGCCGTGTTCCTTGTCGCACGCAAACCACGCCCCGGAATGATCGGCCGCACCGTCGCCGAAACCCAGCCCCCGCCTGCCGAAAACCGCGAACCATGATCCCCCAATCTCATGCCAGACCTGCCTCCACTGCCTGATCTTCTGCAATCCGATATCGACGAGGCCACGCTCGGCGCGCTGATCACCGACATCGGCACCCACACCGAGATCCTCGAGATCATCCCCAAGCACGCGCCCGGATACGTCGAGGAAAACCCCGCCCCACTCCAGCTCGACGAGGCCTATCAGATGCTCGTCGCCCGCAGCGTGCGCGGACTCCAGCTCCGCTACCGTCACCAGGGCAAAACCTGGTGGGACACCGTGATGCCGCTGCCTGGCGGCTTGTTCCGCATCGTCCGCATCGAGCATGATTTCCCGCAGGAATGACCCTCCGTCATGATGCGCGGGAAAGGGATTCACACATCCGGCCCTGAGACCCGCCCGACTTGGCAGGAATCCCGCTGATCATCGGCCGTCACCCGAACCACTACCTACCGACCATGAAAACCAAAGCCGCCATCCTGCTTGCCACTGCCCCCGTGCTCTGTGCGGGCACTCCGGAATCCACCATTGATCCCGCGTCCTCGGGCGATTGGATCACCCCGCTCATCGACATCCGCACCCGATACGAGTATGCGGATATCGATGGCACCGATCCATCCCACGCATGGACCTTCCGCGAGCGCCTTGGCTTGAAAACCACCGCATGGAATGGATTCAGCGCGCTTGTCGAAGGCGAGTTCTCCCAAGCCGTCATCGATGACTACCACGGCGGTGCCCCGGGCGCTGATCCGTTTGATCCGGCAAATTCCCTGATCGCCGACCCCGAGACCAACGAGCTCAACCAGGCCTACATCCAATATGAGGGCTTCGACACCATCGCGAGAATCGGACGCCAGCGCATCAAGTACGACAACGACGCGTTCATCGGCAATGTCGGCTGGCGCCAGAACGAGCAAACCTATGATGCCTTCTCAATATCAAACAAATACATCAAGGGGCTGGCGCTCAACTATGCTTATGTCAGCCAGGTGAACCGGATTTTCGGTTCCGAGGCAGACGCCCCACTGGCCCCGGGATTCGCCAGTGTCCAGGACCTCTCTGCCAGCATCCATCTCTTCAATGCCTCCTACACGGGCATCGGAGGCATCACCCTCGGCGGTTACGCCTATCTCATGAACTTCGGGGACTTCGGAGCCTGGGACAACAACACCTTCGGTCTCAGCGCGAAAAAGGACGTGCTCGGAGTGACGCTCTATGGAGAGCTCGCCTGGCAGGACAAGGCGGGTGTCGCGGGCGACTCCGAGGCGCTTTACGCCCATGCCACAGCATCGAAATCCTTCGGCGACCACACATTCACGCTTGGTGTGGAGCATCTTGACGCGGGTTTCAAAACCCCGCTGGCCACCCTGCACGCATTCAACGGATTCGCCGATGTCTTCGTTGCCGGCCGCACTTCCGGCGCGCACAACGGGCTGACCAACGCCTATCTCTCCCACACGATGCCGGTCTGCTGGGGGATGAAATGGGCGAACGTCCTCCATGCGATGGGGGACAACGAACTCTCAGCCGGATACGGCTGGGAATACGACTCGGTGCTCACCAAAAAATTCAACGACCACTTCACCGCCATCGCCAAGCTCGCCTGGTTCAGCTCCGAGAACGACGGTTTCTCCGGTGCCACTCCAGTACCCGATGCCACGCGCGTTTCCGTGGAGCTGAACTACGTGTTCTGAGTTTTTGGAAATCGTTGCCAGGGTGGACGGGCTCGACGTGCAGGATGGCAAGGCGGCCTCGTTTTCCAAACGCGGGTACATGGTCGCGCCGGGAGAGACGCTTGAGATCGAAGGATTCCGGACCAGCTATAGCCGGGTGGCGGAGTTCAGGTTTTCCAGCGTTTCCAATTCCTACGCCAACACGCGCCACGGAAACACCCGCAATGTGGGGGTGATCGGGCTGGCGGTGTTCACGCAAAAGAATGTCGACCCGTGGACCTGGATGCCCCGCGAGGTGGAAAACCGCCTGACGGCCAAACCGTTTGCGACGGCACCCTGACGATATCCTGTCAGGTGCGATTTCCAGATTTGCCTTTCAGTCGCACCATCCGTCCGCTAGGAATTGGCGCAATGACGGACCAACCGAAGCTTGTGCTGGACGACCCGTGGCTGGAGCCCCATCAGGAGGCGGTCGTGCGCCGCATGAAACGCTTCACGCGGGAGATCGCGGCGATCGAGGCCCATGCCAACACGCTGGCCGCCCATTCTAACGGTCACAAATATTCGGGCATCCATTATCATCCGGTCATCAAGGAATGGAGCGTCCGCGAGTGGGCTCCCGCCGCCCGCTCGGTTTCGTTGATCGGCGATTTCAACGGCTGGGACCGCGATGCCCACCCGCTGGCGCGGCTGGACAACGGGGCGTGGGAGCTGAAGCTGCCCGCCGCCACACTCGCGCACGGACAAAAGGTGAAGCTGCATGTGGTTGGGGCGGACGGCTCGCAGCGCGACCGCTTGCCGGCCTGCATCCGGCGCGCGGTTCAGGACCCCGTGACCCATGACTACAGCGGCCAGATCTGGAATCCACCGCAGCCGCATGTCTGGAAACATGAGTTTGATCCGGCGTCCATCGGCGCGCCCCTGATTTACGAATCCCATGTCGGCATGGCGGGTGAGGAACCGAGGGTCCACACCTATCGCGAGTTCGCCGAGCAGGTGCTGCCGCGCATTGCCGCCGCAGGATACAACACGGTGCAACTGATGGCGGTGCAGGAACATCCGTATTACGGATCGTTCGGTTACCATGTCTCGTCGTTTTTCGCCCCGTGCTCGCGTTTCGGCACACCGGAGGATTTGAAGCATCTCATCGACACCGCGCACGGCCTCGGGCTCGCGGTGTTGCTGGACATCGTCCACTCGCACGCGGTGAAGAACCTTGCGGAGGGACTCAACGACTATGATGGATCGGGCCACCAGTATTTCCACAGCGGGCCGCTCGGGGAACACCCGCAGTGGGATTCCAAATGCTTTGATTACGGACGGTTCGAAGTGCGCCAGTTCCTGCTTTCCAACGTCCGTTACTGGCTGGAGGAGTTCCGCTTCGACGGGTTCCGTTTCGACGGCGTGACATCGATGCTCTACCGCTCGCGCGGGAACAAGGCGTTTTCGAGTTACGATGACTACTTCGGCGACGATGTGGATGAGGATGCGGTGCTGTATCTCCAGTTGGCGACCACGCTGGTCCATGATTTGAAGCCGGGGGCGATCGTGATCGCCGAGGACATGTCGGGCATGCCCGGATTGTGCCGGCCGGTGGCCGAGGGCGGGATCGGCTTCAGCCACCGCCTGGCGATGGGCATCCCGGATTACTGGATCAAGCTGCTCAAGCACACCCGCGACGAGGATTGGAACCTCGATGAAATGTGGGGCGTGCTTTCTAACAGAAGATGGGGCGAGCCGACCATCGCCTATGCCGAGAGCCACGACCAGGCGCTGGTCGGCGACAAGACGCTGGCGTTCTGGCTGATGGACAAGGAGATGTACTGGCACATGGGCAAGGACGATCCGCACCCGGTGATCGAGCGCGGCATCGCGCTGCACAAGCTGATCCGTCTGGCGACGCTGGTGATCGGCGGCGAGGGATGGTTGAACTTCATGGGCAACGAGTTCGGCCATCCCGAATGGCTGGATTTTCCGCGCGAAGGAAACGGCTGGTCGTTCCACTACTGCCGCCGCCAATGGTCGTTGGTGGACCATCCGGATCTGAAATTCCAGTGGCTGGCGGACTTCGACCGCGCGCTGATGGATTTCGCGCGCCGCTCCAATCTGCTGGCCAGCCCTCCGGCACGGGTGCTTCACATCGATCACGGGCCGAAGGTCATGGTCGCCGAGCGCGGCGGTTTTGTGTTTGTTTTCAATTTCTCCGTGGGCGAATCGCCGTTCGGTTATCCCGTCCAGGTGCCGGACGCGGCGACACGCGCGGTGGTGCTGGACACCGATGCTCCGGACTTCGGCGGCCACGGCCGGGTGGACCCCGGAATCCACTATCCGGTGGCGGCCGATGGCATGATGAAGATCTACAGCCCTTCGCGCACCGGCCTGGTGTTTGCCCGTGGGTGAGAAACCCTCGCCGCCCTCAGGGCGCAGGCTGGAGCAGGGCCGCACGTTCCTGCGGGCTGATCGGCTGGGGAGTGCCCTCGTGGTCCACGCGTACGGTGGTGACGCTGCCAAGCGCGGCGGTATCGCCTGCGGCGTTGAGGACCTCGAAGTCCCATGTCAGGGAGGATCCTCCGACACGTGAGATCCCGAGTTGGACTTCAATCTGGTCACCGCTGAGCAGCGGGCGCTTGTAATCGCAACTGACTTTCACGCGCGGCCAGCCGCCCTGCGCACGGTCGAAAACCAGCAGTCCCCGGGATTTCAGAAACGCGTGCTCGGCTGCCTCGAAGAAGCGGAAGATGTTTGGGAAATGCATCCAGCCGCTGGCATCGGTATCGCCGAAGGCGACCTCGCAGGCGTGGCGGTGGAGCGGGGTTTCCATGCGTCAGGCGAACTTGCTGACGAGCACCGAGGCGTTGTGGCCGCCAAAACCGAAGCTGTTGCTGATGGCGACCTTCACGTCCGCCTCTCGGGCGACGTTGGGCACGCAATCGAGATCGCACTCCGGATCCTGGTCCTCGACGTTGATGGTGGGTGGCACGATGCCATCGGTGACTGCCATCACGCTGGCAATCAGCTCGATGCCTCCGGCCGCGCCGAGCATGTGCCCGGTCATCGACTTGGTCGAGCTGACCATCAGCCCGTTTTTCACGTGGTCGCCGAAGGCCAGCTTGATGGCCTTGGTTTCCGCGATGTCGCCGAGGCCGGTGGAGGTGGCGTGGGCATTGAGGTAATCGACATCCGTAGGATTTTTCTTTCCGTGTTTGAGTGCCATGCCGATCGCATAGGCGGGGCCGCTGCCATCGGGCGATGGGGCGCTGAGGTGGTAGGCATCCGCGCTGACGCCGTAGCCGATCAGCTCCGCATAGATTCTGGCCCCGCGTTTTTTCGCGTGTTCGAGTTCCTCGATGACCAGCACGCCGGCACCTTCGCCCATGACGAAACCATCGCGGTTTTTATCGAAGGGGCGGGACGCGCGTTCGGGTTCGTCGTTGCGGGTACTGAGCGCCTTCATGTTGGCGAAGCCGCAGAGGCCCATGGGCAGGATGGTGGCTTCGGCGCCGCCGCAGATGAATCCGTCGGCATCGCCGAACTTGATGATGCGCCAGGCTTCGCCGATATTGTGGTTGGAAGTGGCGCAGGCAGTCACGATCACCATGTTCGGGCCCATCAGGCCGAATTCCATCGAGATGATCCCGCTGGCGATGTTGGAGATCATCATCGGGATGGTGAAGGGCGACACGCGTTTCGGGCCCTTGGTCATGTAGGTGCCGTGCTCGCGTTCAAGGGTGGCCAGTCCACCGATGCCACTGCCGACCATCACGCCGAATCTGCGGGGGTCGATGGTCGAAACATCAAGGCCGGAATCCTGCACCGCCATTTTCGAGGCGGCGACGGCGAACTGCACATAGCGGTCGGCGCGCCGGGCATCTTTGGGGACGGCGAAATAGGAATCGGCGTTGAAATTTTTCACTTCGCCCGCGATCTGGCATTCGAAGGGTTCCGGATCGAGTTGCGTGATACGGGAAATCCCGCTGCGTCCCGCCTTGAGTCCGTCCCATGTGGTGGTCAAATCGTTGCCCAATGGGGAAATGCAACCCATTCCTGTGATGACGACGCGTCGTTCGTTCATAATTTCGGAAGGCACTGTGACCCGTCGGTGGCGGGGGCGCAAGCCTCATCCATGGATGTTTCCTCTGGTGCCCGATGGGTGGATCCCCTCAGCCGAGGTTGCGGCTGCGGCCTTTTTCGTTGGCCGCACCGCAGCGGGGGCAGTGGGTGATGCGGGCCTGGCCGTGTTCCTCGTAGGCGTGGCGACACAGACGGCAGATCACGCGGTCGGCCAGCGATTTGGATTCGGATCGTGCATGCAGCGTCCGGGAGACGACAGTCAGGACCACGACCATGCCGCCCGAGCCCAGCAGGCAGAGCATCACGAATTCAGCGAGAGTCAGGTCCATCGGCTGGTGGCTTTGGAGTGGTTGCGGGCAGGTTGGCGAAAGTCAGGCCGAGCGCGATCCAACGGGATTTTTTTTTCGCATCACGGCCGAATGACATCCGGCGGAGCCAGGTGCTGACGGCTGCCAGGCCCGGTTCGTCGCCACCAGCCAGCGAGACGCAGTCGAGGACGTTCCCGGCGGTGTCTAGATGTAACAAAAAACGCCAGAAGCCGGCGTTGATCGCCGGGTCGACCGGCCCCTCAAATGGCGGGAGATCGGCGGGCATCGCTTGCGGCGTGATTCCGGAAAGCGGGTGCAGCAGCGGTGTGGTGCGGAGTCCTGAGGAGGATGGCGGGGGCTCGATGGTCGAGCGCCGCTTTGGCAGGACGGGGGACCCTGCGGACGAGAATAGCGCTGGATCCGGCGGCTTGTCGTAGGCCAGCCGACGGAGCGTGGGCGGGCGCGGCACGCCGGCGCCGGTTGAGGCTAACAGTTTTTGCCCGGTTGCCGTGGCGTCCGGCCATTCCGCAGGATCGAAACGGGAGGGGAACGGCCCACCCTCGCGTGCCCGGATTTTCAGGGCCCGGCCGTCTTCATCATCGGTCACGTGGATCACCGAGGCCCTGTCGGAGGCCCATGGAGCGGGCGGCACCACCCGGATCCGGAAAAAAGTGAGCAGGATGACGAATCCGCCGCTGACCAGCGCGATGGCGGATGCTTTGGGCAGCCAGGCGTCGCGGAACACGCGCCAAGGGAACACCCACTCTGGAGCCTCGCGCCGCTTGAGTTTCATCGGGATACGCTTGCTCACGGCTTGGCCTGAGGGGTGGCTGGGCTTGAGGGGTGCCCGGGGTCCGCGCGGTCGTCGACCTCGGAAGGTTGAGGGGCCGGCGTGGCGATTTCCGCCTGGTTGGCTCCCACCATCGCCAGCTTGAACCCCTTGCTGAGGACCAATTCGGCCACTTCCCTTTCGGTGCCAACCGGGGTTCCGCGGTCGGTTTGGAGCAGGACGATCGCCTTGGCCGCCGCGCCCTCGGCGCGAAGTTTTTCGAGCCGCTCGCCGAGTTGGTGGAAATCCACGGCATCGCGCCCGAAATGCATGCGCGGTGCCTGCTCTCCCGGCCCCAGCGTGACCACCAGCGTGTCCTGATAGCGGTCGAGCTGGAAGCGCGACGGCGGCAGCTCCACCGTCACACCGGACTGGCGCAGCAGGGACGGGCCTAACAAGAACAACAGCCAGAGCAGAGCGAAAATATTCAGGACGGGCACCGCGTGCAGCAACCCCGGGCGCTCCGGCAATGACATTTCCAGTTTCAAGTCGTGCTTTCAGGTCGTTGTTTGACAGCGGCCCTGCCGGCGGCAACCTCGCTGCGGAATGGAGCGAATTTTTCCTCTTCCCGGGCATCGGCGATCAGATGGACCATTTCGATGCCGGCGCGTTCGATGCGATGCACAAGGCGTTTCGCCCGGCCGAGGAAATACAGGTAGAACAAATACATCGGCACCGCCACGGCAAGGCCCAGCACCGAGGTGATCAACGCGGTGAGGACGCCGGCAGTGAGTTCCGCCGGGCCGGTGAATCCACCCTGCTCGCTGACTTTCTGGAATGTTTCCA
Source organism: uncultured Luteolibacter sp. (assembly GCA_964399305.1). Classification (GTDB taxonomy): domain Bacteria; phylum Verrucomicrobiota; class Verrucomicrobiia; order Verrucomicrobiales; family Akkermansiaceae; genus Luteolibacter. The sequence goes on along the minus strand of CAYNQJ010000013.1, from coordinate 12,585 downwards.
GCATGCCGAGCATGGTGCCGAGCATGCCGACCAACGGGGCCAGCAAGGCGACCCCGAGAATCACCCGGATGTTCTTTTCGATGCGCGGCACTTCAAGTTGTCCCGCTTCGCGGGTCACATCCCGCAGATCCCCACGATCGAGGTAATACCGGAGCAGGGCGGCATGGGCGACGCGCGCGACTGGGCCGGGTGCCCTGGCCGCCTCGTGGAGGGCTTCCGCGAACGACCGGCGGCGGACATGGTGGGCCAGGCCGACCAGCAGGTCGCCCACGTTGATGCGCGCCCGGTGGAAGAAAAACAGGCGTTCCACGACGCAAACCGAGCCAATGAACGCCAGCCCGAGCAGCGCCCACACCAGCGGGCCTCCCTGCTCGATCAAGCCTGAGGGTTCCATCAATGCCAGAATCATCTGCCCGCACTCTAAACGCAGGCGGCTGCGACTGACCAGCACCAAAAGGTGTGTGGAGGCCGCCGCGGAGAGACATCTGGACATTTTCCCGCCGCCCTCCATTCTCCCGGCCGAGTTCCCCAAATCATCATGTCCGCAGCCCATCCCGTCACCATTGGTGGCACCATTGCCATCGACCACGTCAAAACCCCCGAAGCCGAGGCCGCCAATCTGCTTGGAGGGTCCGCCGCTTACGCCGCGCTGGCCGCCTCGTTTTACAGCCGCCCGATTTCACTGGTCGGCATCATCGGTCATGATTTTCCGAAAGAACACCTCGATATGCTGGAAGGCCGGGGTGTCTGCCTGAAAAGCGTCGAGCGTTCGCAAAACGAATCGTTCACCTGGTCCGGCGAATATCATGCCAACATGAACGAACGCACCACCCATCGCGTGGGTCTGAACGTGCTGGAGAACTGGCAGGTCAAGGTCCAGGGGGCCGCTGCCGCTGCACCGATCGTGGTGCTTGCCAACATGTCACCGGACAACCAGCTGGAAATGCTCGCCCAGTGCGGTATCGGCGAACATGGCCGCAGCGAATCGCGGTTTGTGATTGCCGACACGATGGACCTCTGGATCGCCATTGCCAACGAGAGGCTGCATCAGGTCCTGCCCCATCTGGACATGTTTGTGCTCAATGAAGGCGAGGCCCGTGATCTGGCCGGCACCTCCAACCTGGTGCGCGCCGGGCGCAAGCTGCTGGATAAAGGCCCGCGCCATGTGGTGATCAAGCTGGGCGAGTTCGGGGCGATGTTGTTTTCCGGTGATGGTTCGGTATTCCGCTCGTGCGCGTGGCCGCTTGAAGAGGTGGCGGATCCGACCGGGGCAGGCGACACCTTCCTCGGTGCGATGGCCGGTTACCTCGCTTCGCAGGGAGATGGTCCGTATTCCGCCGGCGTGCTGCGACAGGCGGTGATTCAGGGATCGGTGCTGGCATCGTTCACCTGTGAGGCGTTTTCCACCCGCCGTCTGGAACAACTCACCCTCGGTGATGTGCAGCACCGCGTGCATGAGTTCCGCCAGGCGACCCACTGGTGAAAAGGAAACGGGGGACGAGGAAATCCGCCGCGCAGATTGTAAAATAAAAAAGCCGCCGGAGATGCTCCGGCGGCTTTGTGATCTTGCTTAGGTTGGTTGGAAAGAAGCGGATCAGGCGAGAAGTTTTTCTTCCTTCTCTTCTTCTTCTTCCTTGTCCTTGCACTTGCCGCAGTCGGCTAGCAGTTCGGCTTCGACTTCTTCCTTGTCCTTGTCACACTCTTTGCCGCACTTGCCGGCGAGGAGGGTGCCCTCGGCTTCCTCTTCATCCTTGTAGCACTCTTTGCCACACTTGCCGGCGAGGAGGGTGCCTTCGGCTTCCTCCTTGTCCTTGTCGCATTCTTTGTCGCACTTGCCGGCGAGGAGGGTGCCTTCGGCTTCTTCCTTGTCCTTGTCGCATTCTTTGTCGCACTTGCCGGCAAGGAGGGCGCCTTCGGCTTCTTCCTTGTCCTTGTCGCAATCCTTATCGCACTTGCCGACGATGAGGGTTTCTTCTTCCTTCTCTTTGTCGCATTTGCCCTTTTCGCATTTGCCTGCGAAAGAGAGCGGGGCGACGATCAGTGATGCGCAGAAAGCGCTGAGGAACAGTTTCATGTTGATTTTGGGTGTTGGGGTTGTTGGTTGGGATTGGGTGCTGGAAATTACCCGCACTTCAGAGAAGCGCCAGAGGAAAATTATTCAGAAAAACTCATGACGGTCCTTGAATATTTTTCCGCAGCCATCCGGAAACGCCGCCCGGAGGCGGAGGTTGCGCGGAAAATCAGCAAATCCGGCGGAATTCAACGCTGGTTGAAGCGGGCCATCTCGCGCTGGGCCTCGCGCAATTCCACGCTTTTTTTGAGGTCCTGGCGTTGGTCCGCGTGGGTTTTCCCCTTGCCGACGCCGATCTCCACCTTGACGCGGCGGTTTTTCCAATACACCCGCAGCAGCGGCAGGGAACAGCCCTTGATCGCGGTTTCAGCCGCCAATTTGAGGATTTCACGTTTGTGAAGCAGCAACCTGCGGGGGCGCTTGGCCTGGTGGTTGAACCATTCTCCGGCAGTCTGCCATGGCTGGATATCGCAGCCGTAAAGAAACAACTGGTTGCCCTCGACCCGGGCGAAGGCATCCGAAACATTGATTTTACCGGCCCGGATCGACTTGACCTCCGTGCCTTTCAGCTCCAGGCCGGCCTCGTGTTTCGACAGGATGTGGAAATCGCGGCCGGCTTTCCGGTTGGTGGCGATTTCCGCACTCATGGGAACACCAGATGGCCTCGCCAAGCCGTAAAATCAAGCCTCCGCCTTTTCGACGAGCTTGATTTTTCCCTCGATGATCTCAGTGAGCGCGATATCGGCGACTCCCATGCTTGGGCGGGTCGGGATGAGCGGCGATCGCCCGCTGTTGAGTTGGCGAACACGCTGGGAGACCAGGTTGATCAAAACCAGCGGGTCGGTGACGATTTCGGATGCCTTGTCGAGGAGATCGCTTTTCATAGGGGAGCCGGGAAATCGCGAAGTTGGACGCGTTTGCTCGAACGGGATGACGTTTTCAGGAAGCAAGGACGGAACTTTTTCGCTCAAAACAAAAAGATTGGGGATGTGGGCCGGACTTCATGCCGGGCCGGTGGTCAAAGCAGAGAATGGGAGGTCTGACAAGCCTTATCTGACAAAAACGTCCCCAAACTTGGAAACAATTCCAGCGAAGGTGTGAGTCATTTCGGCATCAGGTCGATGCCAAAACGCCGCAAGACCACCACGGTGAGCCAGAAAAAACCGACGGTGAGCAAGCAGTTCACGACGAGCGCCAGCCAGAACCCCCAGCCATTGCGCAGCATCCATGGCAGGATCAGGAACATCGGCAGGGTGGGGAGGACGAACCAGAATGTTCCTTCGGCATGGTTGGCCACCCGCTGCGAGGATTGGCCGCCTTGGTGCATCCAGATCATGGCCACCAGCGAGGTAAGGGGCAGGGCGATCAACAGCGCGGACAAACGGTCGCTGAAAAGCTGGACCTTGTTGACGATGACGATGATCGCCGCGCTGAGCACGAGTTTCACGAAATCGGCTGGAGTGAAGGCGAGGATTTTATCCCAAGGGACGCGTGTCATGGTTTCGGGAGGTTGAAGCGTGCTTGCGGCGGCCGCAAGCCTGGGAATAAATTCCCTTCATGCAAGCTGTCCGTTGGATCCGTCTGGGAATTCTCGCATTGATCACCGCCGTTTGTGCGCCGCCGCCCGCCGCTGCCGGGTTCGTGACAGGTGGCGGACTCAGCACTGCCCAAAAGGCGGCGATCGGCCGGAAAATCTGGCAGAATGAATGCGCCGGGACGGTGGCCGGCCTGACCACATGGAATGCCGGGGAGGAATTCCCTTCACTGGGGATCGGCCACTTTATCTGGTATCCGGCGGGATTTCGGGGGCGCTTCGAGGAGAGTTGGCCGCGGTTCATCGAATTCGCGCGACGCCAGGGTGCGAATCCGCCACCGGTGGCGATGCAACGCCACAGTCCGTGGCGCTCCAAGGCGGAGTTCCAAAAAGACTTCAACGGCCCTCGACTCAGCGCGCTGCGCAAATGGTTGGCCGCCAATGTGACCTTGCAGACGGATTTCATCATCGCCCGTTCACGCGCGGCCTTGCCCAAAATACTGGCTGCCGCTCCGGGATCGGAGAAATCGCGGATTGAGGCGAATTACCACAAGCTGGCAGCCTCGCCACAAGGGACATATGCCCTGATCGATTACGTCAATTTCAAGGGGGAGGGAATCCAACCCGCCGAGCGCTACAAGGGACGCGGCTGGGGGCTGCTTCAAGTCCTTGGCGAAATGAAAGACGTGCCCGCCGGGGCTCCCGCCGCCAGGGAGTTCGCCGCCGCCGCCAAACGCGTGCTCTCGCGCCGCATCGCCAATTCCCCGCCGGGACGTGGGGAAAAACGCTGGGAGGCCGGCTGGCACAACCGCTGCGAGACTTACGCAAGGGCCCTGTGACATCCTGAAAAAGAGGCGCGGATCCGTTGCCGAATCCGCGCCCGATTTATATCCCCCCTCGCTGGTGCAGGCGGCATTGATTGGCGATCTGGTTTCCCCCCGGAACCCGGACCACCCAACCGCTTGCGCGAGGATGAGTGCAGGATGTCTATCCGCTAGGTTTTGTAAACCCTGAAATCAAAAAAAGTCGCAGTTGGCTCAAAAAATGTGCGAATGGGGGGTGTTTCACATCAGGCGGGCACCCGCCTCGGCCAGTTCCGACCGCTCGCCTCGGTTAAGGGCGACATGGGCGACGAATGGCTGGCCCTTCAGGCGGTTGCGGGTGTAAACCAGACCGTTGCTGCGGCTGTCCACGTAAGGGTTGTCGATCTGGGCGGGATCCCCGACGAGCACCAGTTTCGAGTCCCGGGACATCCGGGTGACAATGGTTTTCGCCTCTTGCGGCGTGAGCTGCTGGGCCTCGTCGAGAATGAAGAAGCGGTTGGGGATCGAGCGTCCGCGGATGTAGCAGAGCGCCTCGATTTCCAGGATCCCCTGTTCCATCAGGACCTCGTAGGGCTTTTTGACGGCGGCGGTGGCGGTGCCGGCAGAGGCCTTCTGCTGTTTGCGCCTCGGCCCCAAAGGGGCGACCGGCCGCATCAGAAGGTCCAGCGCGTCATGGATCGGCTGCAGCCAGGGCCGCATTTTTTCATCGAGCGAGCCGGGCAGGAATCCGAGCTGTTCGCCCATTGCCACCACCGGGCGGCTCACGGTGATGCCGGTGTAGCGGCGGTTGAACATCTCATGGAGGCCGGCGGCCACCGCCACCAGCGTCTTGCCGGTGCCGGCATGGCCGTAGCAAGTGACCAGTGAGATTTCCGGGTTGAGAAGGGCATCGATCAGGCAGCGCTGGCCGAGGTTGAGCGGCTTGAGCGACTGGCCTTCCGGAATTTTCAGCGCCTCCGGGATGTTGAGACGCACAAACACTCCCTCGGCCTGGAGCCGTGCGGGAATGGTTTGTTTCTCGCCGCAGCCAAGCAGCACGTATTCGTTGAGGCACACTCCGCCGGTCCGTTCCGCGGGCAGCTCGATCAATCCGGAGCTTGCGAAACGCTGCAGCTCGTTCGGATCCACTTCAATACGATGGATCTCGTAGTTGGAGATTTCCCGCGCGTCCACCTTGTCGTTGAGGTAATCCTGGCATTCGATTCCCACGGCGCGGGCCTTGAGCTGCATGTTGATGTCCTTGGTCACCAGCACCACCGGCGCGGTGTTGTATTGCATCAACAGCAGGCAAGCGGCGAGAATGCGGTGGTCCACCCGTTCGCGGTCGGGAAAAATCCTGTGAAAGCGGTTGAGCTGCTCGGAGTTCTTCGGGCAACTGGCCGGGTCGTAAATCACCATTCTAACCGTTCCGCCGAAAGCGGTCGTGACGCCGCGCGTGACGGTCTCCGAGGATGAGAACATCTCGGTCAGGCGGCGGTGGACGCGGCGCGCGTTCGCCCCGCGCTCCGTCTGCTCGGATTTGAACTTGTCCAGCTCCGCCAGCACGTCCACCGGGATGCACAGGTGGTTTTCCTTGAACCGTTCGAGCGAGGCCGGATCGTGCAGCAGCACGTTGGTGTCCAGAACGTAGTTTTTGACGAGCTGCGAGGGAGCGGTCATGCCGAAGTCCGTCGGCTTGGCGGCGGCTCCGCGCCCGCGCTTGGTGGCAGGGCCGTCCGGCGGCTCCCCTTCATGGAACAATGCGGATTGAGACTCGTCGGAACGGTGGATCATGGAATGGTGGAGGTCGGTGGGTTGTATCGGCCGGGGCTGGTGATGCGGGGTGTCGCCAAGACACCAGCATTTGCAATACCAAGATCAGGACCGCCGGATTGAGGAAATTTAATCAAGGTATGTTGACTATCTCCAATTCCATCACGTTGACAATCCCCAAATCAGGGTTTTTTTGGACAAGGATTCTGCCTGCCGCGCGATCGGGATTGGGCGTTGTCGGGATGGGCGGGCTGTGTCAGGTTGGTTCCCCCGATCGCTGAAATGCCTCGATTTGCCTGGTCGTATCGGCTTTCAGTAATACTTGCCCCCGACATGAAGCCCGGTCCCAAACTACTCCTGAACAGCCAGCGACCGCCCAATCCGCCCGATCCGTTAGCCGCCGCCCGCCGCAAGGCGATGGCCCTCCAGGAAAAAAACCGTAAGGACCGGGTTACGATGTGGGCCGCCGCAGTGATCGGCGGGCTCGGGATTGCTGCGGTTTTCGCCTATCTGGAATTCCAGCAGCCCGAGCCAGCCCCGAAGCCGGTCGTGGCTGAAGTGGTCTTCACTCCGGATGCCCCCGAGGTGGTGGTTGAGGAGAAACCGAAGGAAGAGATCGAAGCACCGGAAGAGGCACCCGATGAGGAGCTGTTTCCCGAAGAGGTAGCAACGGAAGAGCGCGTGGAGGAGAAACCAGCCGAGGCGAAGCCTGATGCGGCGGCGATGATGGCAGCGGAGGCTCCACTTCTGCTCATCGGCATGGATGCCTCGCGGGACGCCGCCATCCAGCGCGACAAGGATCTTTTCAAGCGGACCGCCGAAGAAGGGGTGTGGGATGCCTATCGTGGGCTGCTTGCGAAATCGATTCAAGCGGCGATGCCCGACGTTCCGGAGGGCCAGGGGCTGAACCGATACGACCCGTTGTGGAAGGAGGAACTGCTTTACCGTGCGATCCTGCGCTGGAAGGTGCTCGGCTGTTTTTCCCAATCGCAAATCACCGCCCGCGTCACGGAATCCTACTCCGCTTCCTTCCTCAACTGGCTTTTCCACAACAATGACGCCATGGAGGAGTTTCTCCTGACTTTTCGTCCGGAGGATGATGGAGGCGAGGTCCTCGGGTTTCTGATGAGCGCCTGGTCGATGAATGAACCGCTCTATGGGAAGTATTTTCCGCTGGCGGTCGCATGCGCCGTCGTGTTTGACCGGCCGATGGGTATTCCCAGCCCGATTGGCAACAAGGAATACGAGGCGGAAAGCACGGTGGATCCGATGAAGCGCTATCTCTGGTATGTCCAGCAGAACGAAAAGGGGAGGTTGGCCGCTCCCGTCCATCACACGTCCGCCCGCGACCTGGTCTGGACGGTCTGCGCCCCCGTCACCACCGCGGAACTCGATTGGGCGGTCCGCAAGATGTCGCTGCGCCGCAAAAACTGGGGCAGCGCCTACGGCATGGTCAAATACCTGATGGAGCGCGCGGTCGAGGGCGAAAACCCATACAAGGAATACAGCTTCGAGGAAATTCTCGATGAAGGTGGCATTTGTTCCGACCAATCGTATTTCTGCGTCAATACCGCCCGCGCCAACGGCATTCCGGCGATGATCCTAACAGGAGAAACCGATCTTGGCGCGCACGCGTGGGCGGGCCTGAAAATCGACGACCGGGAATGGACGACCGCGGCCGGCCGGATCGGCGGGGTGTCGAAGGGACAAACATCCAACCCGCAGACCGGAGCCGCCGTCACCGAGCAGGAGATTCTCCATTGGAACCACCGGCGGTTGCAAAGCCCGAACACCACGCTCTCGGTATGGCGCCACCTCTGGCTCGCGGATTTTCTCAATGCGGCGAAAAAAGACGAGGCCGGTGGCCAGGCTGTCCGCCTTGCCCACCGCATCGGGCCGTTTTTCACGGAAACCTGGAAGGCTCTGTACACGCTGCTCGAAAGCGAAATGGAGCTCACAGGCGACCCCGTCAAGCCCAGCAACCTTGAGGAATGGAAGGACTTCGCCAAGGACATGCGCCGTGAATTCAAGGACAATCCGCGCATGGCGGAACTGGCCGCCAACGCCGAAATGGAATACATTTTCCCTTATGGCTCGGAAGGCGACGCCAAGCGCACGCTGCTGCGCGAACGCCGCCGGATCAACCGCGACGCCGGTGAACAAAAAGACCTGATCGCAAGCTCGCTCAAACGGCAGGCCGACCTCATCCACAAACGCGGAGGCACGGATGCCAAGCGTGACATCGGCCGGCTCTACGACCGCGCCTTGCGCGATTACGGCGGCAGCATCACCGGATTCAAGATGATGGCCGAAGACTACTTCAGTTTCATGAAGGATGATCCCGAAAGCGCGAAAAAGGCCGCCCGTGACATCGAGCTCGCCTTCAAGCGCGTCGTCGAGACCGGCACCAAGAACTGGTTCCGCGCGAACACGGAATCGGAAATCTATCGAATGATCTGCGGCTATTACCGGGTGGCGGGTGAGGCCGCCCGCGCCGACATGCTGGAGAGACGCTACGAGGTTTTGCTGCGGCGCGCGAAGCGCAGCGCGCTCTGATCTCCGCATATGGGATTGGCATGGCGCCCGCACCCGTGCATGGATGTTGCTCCTCATGAGTCCGAATTCCGCCGCCGCCATTCCTGATGTCTGCCCCGAGCTTGGCTTGGAGGTCCCGGTTTCCGCCATCGACACCGAACTCCGCAAGCTCTGGGAACAGGACATCGCGCGCACCAATGCCTCGCTGATGAACCTGGTCGTCTATTCGGAAAAAACCGGAGCCCTGCTGGAAAACTCGGCCATCATCCGCCGCCTCACCCGTGAACACGCCTGCCGTGCCATCCTGGTCGAGGTTCATTCCGGCGAGGCGATTCCCGGGCTGCGTGCCTGGATCACCGCCCACTGCCACCTGGCGAACGGACTCAAGACGGTGTGCTGCGAGCAGATTTCCTTCTACCTGACAGGGCGTGTTACCGGGCGTTTCCGCAACACGGTGTTCGCCCATCTCAACTCGGATCTGCCGCTTGTGTTCTGGTGGCAGGGAGAGCTTTCCGACATCCTCACCGAACGCCTCGTCAGTGTGATCGACCGCTTGATCGTCGATAGCTCGTGTTGGTCGGATCCGTTGGCCTCCTTCCGCCGGATCGACGCGGCCTCTCAGGCAAACGACCAACTTGTTCTTCAAGACCATGAGTGGACACGGACCTGGCAGTTCCGGGTCGGCGTCGCCGGGATCTTCGATGATCCCGCCGCCCGCCACGCGCTTCCGGAGGTCGATTCCGTGGAACTCACCTATCATCCCGCCCATCGCAATGCCGCGCTCCAGTTGATCGCATGGCTCGCCACACAGGCCGGATGGAAAGATGGCGATGAATTGCGAAACCTTTCATTTCAATCCGCAACAGGGAAATCGATCACCGTGACCTTGCGGGAGTGCGCCTCCTCGCCGCCCTTGTCGAAGCTGATCCTGCGCGCCGGGAAATTATCGGCGCATATCACCCATGATGCTGGAGCCAAACACGTCCAGCGACGTATCGAAGCTCCTGGATACCCGGTCGCCTCGCTTGCACCCGCGGATCCCACATCACCGGAAGAGCTGGTCGCCCTCCAGCTTGCAAGAGGTGGTAAAAACTCGTTGTTCCGCAAAGTGCTGCCCCGTTTCCTTCGGTTGCTTGAAAAACAAGCGGCCAGGTGAACATTCGGCCCCCCATCACAAGCGAGTGGATTTCCCTAGACGAGGCTGCCGGATTTGCGACGCCGCAACCGCCTTTGTCACCTATCGACGGAAGCCCGCCGGGGTGTAGGCTGGAAATGGACGTGGTGATGAAGTCATGCAAAACTCTTCCAATGCTCCAATGGTCTTCAGGAACCGCGAACAGGCCGGAAAGCTGCTTGCCGCCGCTCTGACGAAATACGCCGGCCGCAGCGACGCGGTGGTGCTCGCCTTGCCGCGCGGCGGTGTGCCGGTGGCATACGAAATTGCCACCGCACTGCACCTGCCCTTGGATGTGATGGTGGTGCGCAAACTCGGAATGCCGGGCTGGGAGGAGCTCGCCATGGGGGCAATCGCCAGCGGCGGAGTCCGCGTGATCAACAATGAGGTGCTGGATCACCTCCCATCGCCAGCATGCATTGAGGAAGTGCAAAAAAGGGAAACGGCGGAATTGAAAAGACGGGAGATCGCCTATCGCGGAACACCCGGCGCGCCGGATGTGAAGGGGCGAACGGTGATCCTGGTGGACGATGGCATCGCCACCGGTGCCAGCATCCGCGCGGCGGCCATCGCGTTGCGACAACTCGGTGCGGCACGGATTGTCATCGCCGCGCCAACAGCGGCCGCCGATTCGTGCGAGGCATTGCGGGCATTCGCCGATGAATGCGTCGTCATCAGCGAACCGGTTGCCTTCCATGCGGTCGGCCGATGGTACGAGGAGTTTTCACAAGTCTCCGATGCCCAGGTCCGCGAGCTGCTGGCTGCGGCAAATACGGGGCAAACCGCCCACAGCGGCCGCGGATGGTGAAAATCATCCGGATTGGCACGCCCGGTGCTTATCAAGCCCTGTCGCGACACCATAGGCGGTCCGACTGAGATGCCACGAGGTTAATGGGTTTTCCTCCAGGATGATCAGTCGGGCCGCTTCCATGTCTCCGGCCGGACATTTCCCTTGGTTTGCTGCCTCCGCCGACCTTAGCCTGCGTGGGATGCCGGATCAGGACGAAATGATGTTTTTCGATTTTCTAACCATCGAGCGGAGCTCCTCGCCCCGCACCATGGCGAATTATCGCAAGGCGCTGACCGCATACCGCGATTGGCGCGGCGAGGCGTTCCAATCATGGCGGGATGAATCCGCCGATGACTTCCGCGATTATTTGTTCGACCTGATGAAGCGTGGTCTGAAACGTGCCACGATCCGGCTGAAATTCGCCGCCTTGCGTTCGTTCTACAAGTTCCTGGTGCTGCGGCGCGGTATGGGCCGCAGCCCTGTGGCCGAGGTGCAGCTTCCAAAACCCGAACGCGGGCTGCCGGTGGTGCTGAGCGTCGCCCAGATCGACGAACTGCTCACGATGCCCCTGCGTGTGGAAGTGGATGGGAAATCCCCGCCCTGGCTGCCGCTGCGGGATGCGGCGATTCTCGAGCTGTTTTATTCCTGCGGCCTACGCATTTCCGAATTGTTAGCCCTTGATGTCGGCGACGTCGATTTCCTTGGTGAAACAGTCAAGGTCATGGGCAAGGGAGCCAAGGAGCGCATCGTGCCGGTGGGAAGCCCGGCGGTGAGCGCCATCCAGCGCTACCGCCAGGCGGCCGCCGTCACGTCCGGTCCTTTGTTTCTCAGCAAGCGGCGCACCCGCATCACCCAGCAGGCGGTGGACCTGCTGCTCAGGAAATACTTGAAACTCAGCGCCATCCCGTTTGCCATCAGTCCGCATAAGCTGCGACACAGCTTCGCAACCCACCTGCTCGATGCCGGAGCCGACCTCCGCAGCGTGCAGGCGCTCCTCGGCCATGCCTCGCTTTCCACCACCCAGATCTACACCCACGTGACCAGAGAGCGCCTCAAACAGGCCTATGACCAAGCCCATCCGCGCGCATGAATGAATGTCTCCGCCACCCCCTGGCATGGTCCGGTTTGCTGGCCTGGCTGGCGGTTTTTTTTCTGTTAGCATCGTGCTCTGCGGTCCACGCGCCACTCCGGCGGCAAGTGGCCTCGCGCGGGATGGCCGGGCCCGGTCCCGGCTCGGTGTTGTTCATCGGCAACAGCTACAGTTTCGATGTTCCGAAAGCGCTGAGAAAAATCGCCGCGCGGCATGGCAGGAAAATCCGGGTCGGGCAAGTGACCTATGGCGGCTGGACGCTCGCCCGGCACGCGGATCACGGCGAAGCCTTGCATGAAATCCGCGAGGGGTCGTGGGACGTTGTCATCATCCAGGAACAAAGCCGCATTCCTTCGCTTGCGGAGTCACGCACCGATGCGATGTTTCCCCACGTCCGCGCGCTTGCCGATGAGGCCCGCGAACAAGGATCGGTGCCCATGCTGTATCAGACTTGGGGCTATCTCACCGGGGATCCGAATTGGAGCCCCGGTGATGATTTCACCTCGATGAACCGCAGGCTGCGCGAAGGATACCGCGCCGCCGCTGCAAGTGCCGGCGGGCTCGCGATCATTCCGATTGGTGACGCATGGGAACGTGAAATCCGAGCCGGGCGTGGTGCGCGGCTTTTCCAGTCCGACGGCTGTCATCCAACCCGACATGGCAACATGCTCACCGCTCAAGTTGTTTTTGAGACGCTTTTCCCGTATCGCTGATTTGGCGGTCGGTTTCTCACCCGATTCCCTTCTTCAGGTCGCGCGCACTCCACAGTAGCTCTGCCGCCGCGCACGCAGCGCCCCGCAGCTTGCGCGCGCCGC
>CAYNQJ010000012.1:0-80573 GCA_964399305.1 uncultured Luteolibacter sp. | reverse complement strand
CAAACAAGCGGAATGGTTTTCCTTCCATCCACCATCCCGGAACTTCACACTGGCGTTTCAGTCCCCGACAGTCGGCTTTGGAATCAATTTGTCATTTTGGCGGGCGAGGAGCGGGGACGTATTCGCGTGGGTTGTCGGGCCACGGGTGGCGCGGGTAGCGGCCGGCGACCTCCTTTTTCATCTGGGTGTAGCCGCCCGCCCAGAATCCTTCGAGGTCGCGGGTCATCTGCCAGGGTTTTTGCCCGGGGGTGAGGATGTGGACGAGCAACGGCACGCGGCCATTGACGATGGTTGGTGTTTTCCAGATACCGAACAGGTGGGAGACGCGCAGCGAAATGAACGGATCCTTGCCGGGTTCGTAGGTGATTTTCGCCGTTTGGCCGTTAGGCAGGTTAATGCGTTCCGGGCAATACGAATCAAGGGCGGCGCGCTGGGCCGGGCTGAGCCAGTCGCGGAGTACGCGCCATACGTTGGCGTCCTTGATTTCCTTGTAGGAAACCGCGCCGTGGCAGATCTGGGCGATGGCTGCGGCACGGTCATCCTCGCTCCAGCCTGGCATGCCGAGTTCCGGCATGTGCTGTCCTAACAAAAGAAGACGTGCGGTCCATTGATCCACCGAGTGGTCCCAATTCTTGAGTTGCAGGCTGCCATCAAGCACGCGCGCGGCGAGGATTTCCGCGGCTTTGTCGAGGTTGACGCCGTGATCGCTGTCACGGGACTCCAGCACGAGGTCGCGGAAGAGGGTTTCCTTGCGGGAAATCACGCGCCGTCGGGTTTCATCCCATGCGGCACCGTCGTGGTGGCGGATGTCATGGGGAAACAACTCCTCCAGCCATGCGGGTTCGATCGCGGTGGCCCGGCGCAGGTGGACGATGATCTCACGGGCTTCGACTTCGGTGATTTCGGCGGCGACGAATGCGGGAGAGTTTTTCACACAGGATTCGTCATCCAGCTTGCCGCGGCGTTTGCCGGTGAGGCGGCAGGCCAGGGTGCCTTGGTTGAAGCGGATGGCGAAATGGTCGCTGAAGCTGGCGAGCATGGCCTTGCCGACGGCTTCGCGGTTTGCGGTGAAATCGACAGGCTGCGGTTGCCAGCCGAATCGTTCGGCCAGGGTGAGCAGGCGCTCGTATCCCTGTGCGGTTTCGCGGGCGGCGCGGGCGAGAATGCCAAGCCCCCCGCAGCGTTGCGGGTCGAAGTGCATTTCGGTTGCGGAATCGAAGGCGCGCCATTCGCCTGCAAAGTCGGTGTGGTCGTCCTGGAAAATGAAATCCTTGCGTCCGACCCCGCCGGATTTCCGCAGGAAGATGCCTTCGCCCTGCACCGAGGCGGCGATGAACGCGGTTTCCGAAACGCAGCCGTGTTCGTGGCCCGCGAGCATCAGGCGCGCGAAGCGGGGTTCGAGTGGCAGTGAGGCCATCGCACGGCCTTCGTCGGTGAGAACTCCGTGTTCATCAAGTGCGCCGAGGTCGTGCAGCAGGTTTTCCGCGCGGACGAGCGATGCCTCCTCCGGTGCGTCGAACCAGCGGAAAGAGCGGATTTCCGTGACGCCGGCCGATTTCAGCAGGAGCACCGCCTCCGCCAGATCCACGCGATGAACTTCCGGGGCTTCGAATTCAGGACGGCGTGCGTGATCGGCCTCGCTCCACAGGCGGAAAACGCGGCCAGGTGCCGTGCGCCCGGCGCGGCCGGCGCGCTGTTCGGCGGCGGCGCGGGAGATCCTGCGGATGAGCAGGGTGTTGATGCCGCGGCGTGGTTCGTAGCTGGCGATGCGGGCGAGGCCGGAATCGATCACGGTGCGGACGCCGTCGATGGTTAGAGAGGTTTCCGCGACGTTGGTGGCGACGATGATTTTGGGTTTGTCGCTTGGCCGGATGGCGGCTTCCTGGGCAGCGGGCGGTAGCGAACTGTAGAGTGGAAAGACATCCCATCCGCGACAAAACGAGCCGGTTTGCAGCATTTCGACCGTTTTGCGGATTTCATGGGTGCCGGGAAGGAACATCAGGATATGGCCTGCATCCGGCATGGCCATGGCTTCACGACAAACCGCGGTCATTTTTTCCCAAACCGGCACTTCGCGCGGAGGACCACCACGACGGTCGTTGGCAGGGGGGCGGTCCGGCCGCCATGCGACATCGACCGGGTAGGTCCGGCCGCCGGTTTCCAGGATGGTGGCTGGTGTTAGAAAATCCGCGAGTCCGGCGGTTTCCAGCGTGGCGGACATCACGACCACCTTGAGGTCCGGCCTTGAGCCGTCCTGCAAGTCGAGGCATCGTGACAGCGCGATGTCCACCGCGAGACGGCGTTCGTGAAACTCATCGAAAACCACCGCACCGATGCCATGGAGCCCGGGATCGTCCTGGAGCCAGCGTTGGAAGACGCCATCGGTGAGATAGATGATGCGGGTCTGGCTGCCGTATTTCGAGTCGAAGCGCACCGCGTATCCCACCTCGTCGCCGGGTTTTGATCCGCGTTGGGAAGCCACCCATCCGGCGAGCAGGCGGGCGGCCATCCGGCGGGGTTCGATGACCAGGATGGTGCCTGTGATTCCGGCATCGAGCAGCATGCCCGGCACCGTGGTGGATTTTCCAGAGCCTGTGGGAGCCTTGAGCAGCACGCGGGAAGGTCCGCCGCCGCGCATCGCGGCGACCAGATCTCCGGCAATCTTGAATACAGGCAGGCTCACACTTGTGGATGTGGATTCAAAGTTGCTGGGCGGAAAGCGGAAAATGCCCGGCATGGATCGATTCGGTGCGTGATCAAGGCCGCATGTGGTGTCTGAGGATGGCGAACGAGACACCGTTCATGTCGAGCCGGGTGCCGGTGAGTTGGGTGCGTTCGGCGAGGATGATTTCCGCATCCTGCAATTCCTTGAGGTTCACATGGCAGGCCGGCTCGCCCGGGTTCACGGCGATGATGAAGCCGCCATCGGCTTCGCCGCGTTGATAGACGAACGGGTATTGCCCGGATGCGGCGTGGAGCGGATGGAATGCCGCGTCATTGCCGAGTGCGGCATGCTGGTGCCTGAGCGCGATGAGTTTGCGGGTGAGGTTCAGCAGCGAGAATGGATCGGCAAGTTGGGCGTAAACCGTGGGCGCGTCCGGCGCGGGATCGACGGGCAGATAGAGATCCGCCGGAGGAGCGGAGGAGAATCCGAGATTGGGAGCGTCGTGGTCCCATTGCATGGGGGTGCGGTTGCCGGTACGCCACATTGAGCCTTCCTTTTCCGGCAATCCATCGAGGTTGCGCATTCCGATCTCATCGCCGTAATAGAGGAAGGGTATGCCGGGCATGGTGAAGAGCATGGCGTAAAGCACTCGCAATTCATCGAGGCCGCGTCCGCGCCGCGGGCGCTGGAAATCGTGGTTGCCGGTTGGCAGCGAGATGTAGCCGCGACCGGCGGTGTCCTGATAGTGCTTCAGATATCCATCGAGGAAAAGCCGGATATCACCCATGCCGGAACGCTCGAAAAAGACATGCGGGATGCGGCTGTTGCCGCGGAGTTCGTTGCCCGGTCCGACCAGGTGCAGGTAGGCGGTTTCTCCGAAGTGGATCATGAAGTCGACATGATAACCGGCGTTGATCGCGTCGATGGGATGGCTCCATTCCGCGATCAGGGCGGCTTCGGGAAAATCCCGGTCGAACCAGGAGCGGAACTCCTGCCAGAGTTTTTGCAGCGGGTCCTTCGCGGCTTCGCCCTTGATGAGCGACGACGCCATGTCGACGCGGAATCCGTCGCAGCCCAGGTCGAGCCAGAATTTCATGATGGAGCGCAGCTCCGCACGCACGGTCTGGCAGGCCGGGTGATCAGGCGCGAGTTGCCATGGTTTGGCCGGGTCCGGCGGGTGGTAGCCATAGTTGAGTGCCGGCTGGAACGGCAGGAAATTCGCGACGAAATGTTCGCCTTGCCCGGTCACCGGAATATCATCACCGAACATGGGTTGCTGGGGTTCGCCGCCGGTGAAAACATAGTGGTTCCGGTATGTGGATGCGGCGTCCGCGCTGGCTTCCAGAAACCATGGATGCTGGTGCGATGTGTGGCCGGCCACCAGGTCGAGCACCACCTTCATCCCGAGCTTGTGGGCTTCGTCGAACAAGCGGACGGCATCATCCAGAGTGCCGTAGCGCGCGGCGACCTTGCGGAAATCAGACACATCATACCCGGCGTCGCCGAAGGGTGACTCGAATATCGGATTGAGCCAAAGCGCGGTGACGCCGAGGGATTTCAGATAGGGGAGCCTTCGGATGATGCCGGGCAGGTCGCCGATGCCGTCGCCATCGGAGTCGGCGAACGACTGCGGGTAGATCTGATAGAATACGGCCTTGCCCAGCCATGAGGGCATGCGGCGATTCGACCCGGGCATGTGGAAGGTGTCCGTCATTTCCTTTTTCCCTGCTGGATTGCTTGGGAAAACCAGTCGTTGGCAGGTGCGGCGGGCCGGGCATCGCGTGATGGCCTGCCCGACTGCGGGTGGGCGTCGCGGTCGCCGGGGGCGCTGCGGCGGTTTTCAAGATCGGGTTTGGATTTCATCGAAAGCGCGATCCGGTTGCGCTTCAGATCGACTTCAACGACCGTGACCTGAACCGACTGGCCGACTTTGACGACTTCCGATGCGTCGCGGACGAAATGATCGGCCAGCTGGCTGACGTGGACGAGTCCATCCTGGTGGACGCCGACATCGACGAAGGCGCCGAATGCGGTGACGTTGGTAACGATGCCGGGGAGTTTCATTCCCGGTTGGAGATCGGACGGCTTTTCGACGCCTTCCTGGAACGAGAAGACTTCGAAACGTTTGCGAGGGTCGCGGCCGGGCTTCGCCAGTTCGGCGAGGATGTCCTGCAGTGTCGGCAGTCCGACTTCGTCGGAAACGTATTTCGCGAGGTTGATTTTTTTGCGGGCCTGCTCACTGGCTAACAGGTCCTCCACCTTGCAGCCGGCGTCGGCGGCCATTTGTTCGACGAGCGCGTAGCGTTCCGGGTGGACGGCGGACGAGTCGAGTGGGTGTTTGCCGCCGCGGACGCGGAGGAAACCGGCGGCCTGTTCGAAGGCCTTCTCGCCGAGGCGCGGGACTTTCCTGAGTTGTTCGCGGGATTGGAACGCGCCGTTCTCATTGCGGAAGGCGATGATGTTTTCCGCGAGTGACGCGTTGAGTCCTGAAATGTAGGACAGCAGTTGTTTGGATGCCGTGTTGAGTTCCACGCCGACCGCGTTGACGCAAGAGATCACGGTGTCGTCGAGCGAGGTTTTGAGCGCGCGTTGGTCGACATCGTGCTGGTACTGGCCGACGCCGATGGATTTCGCGTCGATTTTCACCAGCTCCGCAAGCGGGTCCATGAGGCGTCGGCCGATCGAGACCGCGCCGCGCACGGTGACATCCTCATTGGGGAATTCCTCGCGGGCGACATCAGAGGCGGAGTAGATCGAGGCCCCGCTTTCATTCACCATGACGACGGGGATGGATGACGGGAGTTTGAGTTTTTTGATAAAGGCTTCCGTTTCGCGGCTGGCGGTGCCGTTGCCGATGGCGACGGCCTCGATGTCGTATTTCTTCACCAGCCCGAGCAGCTCCGCTGCGGCTTCGTAGAGCTGGTGGTTCGATCCGGCGGTGGCGTGGAGCACCGTGTGGTGGAGCAGCTTGCCCGAGCGGTCGAGCACCACGGTCTTGCATCCGGTGCGGAATCCGGGGTCGATGGCGAGCAGGCGTTTCTCCCCGAGCGGCGATGCCAGCAGGAGCTCGCGGAGGTTTTCGGCGAAGACCGTGATGGCGGTTTCGTCGGCGCGTTTTTTGGCGAAAAGCCGGGCCTCGGTTTCCATCGATGGCATGAGGAGTCGCTTGCAACCGTCTTCGACGGCCTTGGCGACCTCATGCCCGGCGGATTCGGGTGATGGGCTGCCTTTGCAGAAGATGGGGAACGCTTGCGAGGTGATGCGTTCGAGCGGCACCTCGATGCGCATGAGAAGGAAGCCTTCCTTTTCGCCACGGCGGATGGCGAGCATGCGGTGGGAGGGAATCGACTTGAGAGGTTCGCTCCAATCGAAATAATCGCGGAACTTCTGGGCTTCGGCCTCGTCGTCCTTGCCATACATGATTTTGGAGGAAACGGTGGCTTCCTCTTCATAGATTTTGCGGGCGAGTCCGCGCAGCACCGTGTGGTCGGCGACGCGTTCGGCGATGATGTCGCGGGCACCCGCCAGCGCGTCGGTGGCGGTGGGGACTTCCTTTTCGGCGTCGATGAATTTCGCGGCCTCGTCGGCGGGGTTGGCGTTCTGGTTTTCCATCAGCCAATCGGCGAGCGGGGCCAGTCCGCGTTCGATGGCCTTGGTGGCGCGGGTTTGGCGTTTTGGCCGGAAAGGAGCGAAGATGTCCTCGACGGCGGAGAGCGTGGTGGCGGCTTCGAGTTTTTTCTTCAGTTCCGGAGTGAGGAGCGAGCGCTCCTCCAGCGATTTCACGACGGCATTACGGCGGCTTTCGAGTTCCGCGAGTTGGAGCATGCGGTCGCGGATCGTGGTGATCTGGACTTCGTCGAGCGAGCCCGTTTGCTCCTTGCGGTAGCGGGCGATGAACGGAACGGTGGCTCCCTCGGCGAGGAGCTTGGCGGTTGAGCCGACTGAGGAAAGTGAGATGCCCGATTCGCGGGCGATGGTTTCAAGATGAGTCATGGGTGGCAGCGTTTAAATGAGCCATGGGCACGGGGCAAGCGCTACATTGGCCCACATCGCAGTGAGACCCGACGTCCTGCGGATAGTGGCGGGAGCGTCGGATCTCTGAATGGAATCATCCCGGATGATGGCCGGGTTTTCTCAAACCATCGGGTCAGATGCCCTTGAGCGCGGCTTTCACGGCGTTGAAGTCCGGAAGGTCTTTCGGGTGTTCCTGGATATCGATGTGGCGGACGATGCCGGCCTTGTCGATGACGAAGGCGGAGCGTTTGGCGACACCGCCCATGATCAGGTTGGCGGATGGCAGGAACTGGTCGTAGGCGACGCCGTAGGCTTTGGCGACCTCGTGCTCGTAATCGCTGAGCAGCGGGATCGTGATGCCTTCTTTTTCCGCCCACGCGGCCTGGGCGAACGGATTGTCGCCGGAAATGCCAAGCACCTTGGCGTCCAGTGCTTCGTAATCCGAAATTCCTGCGGAAATTTCGCAGAACTCGGTGGTGCAGACGCCGGTGAAGGCCATCGGCACGAACAGCAGGACGATGTTGGATTTTCCGATCAGGTCGCTGAGTTTGACGAGTTGCGGGCCGTCGGCGGTCTTGCTGACGAGGGTGAAATCCGGGGCTTTGTCTCCGATTTGGATGCTCATGGTCTGTGGGTGGTGGATTGGGGGTGTTTCTGGGGTTGTCGTGATGACCCGGGGACTATAGAACAGGGCTGCCGCTCATGTCATATGAATTTTCGGAATTTGGCCGGCACCTCGGGTGCGGCAGTGGGATTGAGGATCTGATGGATGATTTGGGCCATGCGCTTGCGGGCGGCGGTCCGGATTTGAAAATGCTCGGCGGTGGCCAGCCGGCGAAAATCCCTGAGATCGAGGCCGTGTGGCGCAAGCGGCTCGCGGAGTTGCTTGAGGAGCCGGACGGGCTTGGCCGCGCCCTGACATGCTACGATCCGCCGCGGGGCAACGCGCGGTTCATCGCCGCGATCGCCGGGTTGTTCCGCGAGGCCTTCGGCTGGCCGGTTGGTCCGGAAAACATCGCCATCACTGCGGGTGGACAGACCGCGTTTTTTTATCTGCTCAACCTGCTCGCCGGGCGCATGGCCGACGGGAGTTCCCGCAAGATCCTGCTGCCGCTGGTTCCCGAGTACATCGGTTACACCGATCAAGGGGTGGGTGGCGGTTTGTTCCGCACGTGTCGACCTTTGATAGAAAATACCGGTCCGCACGAGTTCAAATACCGCGTGGATTTCGATCATTTGGAGATCACGCCGGACATCGCGGCGATCTGCGCGTCGCGGCCGACCAATCCGAGCGGCAATGTGCTGACGGACGGTGAGATCGGCCGCCTATCGGAAATTGCCGCGCGCCACGGAATTCCCCTGATCATCGACAACGCGTATGGCCTGCCGTTTCCGGGAATCATCTTCACCGAGGATGCCACGCCGTTTTGGGCGCCCCACGTGGTGCTCACCTACAGCCTGTCCAAACTCGGGCTGCCCGGGAGTCGGACCGGGATTGTGATCGGTCCGCCGGAAATCACCCGCGCGGTCGCTTCGATGAGTGCGATCGTCGGTTTGGCCAATCCGGGAATCGGCCAGCAGATCCTGCTGCCGTTGGTGGAGGGCGGTGAGATCCTCAGTCTCAGTCGCGACGTGATTCGACCGTTTTACCTGGATAAATGTGCCATGGCGCGCGAGGCGGCGCTGGAGGCCTTCGGTGAAGACATCGCCTGGTCGATGCATGCCAGCGAGGGAGCCTTGTTCCTGTGGTTGTGGTTTCCCGGATTGCCGATCACTTCGATGGAGCTCTATCAGCGGCTGAAGGAGAAAGGTGTGCTGGTGGTTCCCGGCGAGTATTTTTTCTTCGGCAGTCATCCGGACTGGCGCCATGCCCGCGAGTGCATCCGCGTTTCCTATGCGATGGATCCCGTGGTCGTGCGCGAGGGCTTGCGGATCATCGCCAGGGAAATTGCGGAGCTCACGGCTTGAGCGGGCATTGGGTGTCTGATGCTGTCGGGCAAGGCAATTCGGTTCCAACCGTGGTCACAAGCGATTGGGAATGAGACAATTGACGGGATCTTCCAGCCACGGGCTGAATGGCAGTTCGAATCCGTGGCTTTCCGCATATTGCCGTTCCTGACCAGGGAACTTCTGCTTGAGTCCCGGTGCGTGTGATCTAGAACGGATGGGTCAACCGCGCAAAACCATGATCAAACCCAGCCTGAAAACCATAGCCATACTCGCCATGTCTTCATCCATCACCTTAGCCGAGGAACCGTCCAAGCCCGCAGCCGGGAACGAGGGAAAGCCGATCAGGGCCTTGTATGTCACCGGTGGCGGATGGCATGATTACGACGGGCAGATTCCGCTCATCACCAAGGCCATGAAAGAGGCGGTTCCGGGCATCGAGATCACGGTCAGCAAGGTTGAGGGGCATGGCGGCGATTTCAACAAGCATCCCGCGTTCAAGGAGGAGAACTGGTCCGAAGGATACGACGTGGTGGTTTACAACATGTGCAACGCGCCGCAGTTCTCGGATGACGCGTGGATCGAGCGGATCGTCAAGCCGCACCGCGAGGGTTTGCCTGCGGTTTTGATTCACGGCACCATGCACAACTTCTGGCCGGATGAGAAACGCACCGGCCAATGGAATGCGTTGTGCGGAGTGGTTACCCGGGATCATGAGGCGCACGCGCCGGTGGTGGTGACCGTGGTTGAGCCGGATCATGAGACCATGAAGGGGCTGCCGAAAACCTGGACCAATCCCCAGGGCGAGCTTTACCGCATCGCCCAAATGGGGAAGGAATCCACGCCGCTGGCCGTTGGTGTTTCCGGGGAGAAAAAGGAGCACTGCGTGGCCTGGACCAGCAAGATTGGCAAGGGACGTGTGTTCGGTACCACGCTGGGTCATCACAATGAAACCATTCAGACCCCCGAGTTCCAGCGCATGATCCGTCAGGGTTTGAAATGGTCACTCGCACGCTGATGCGGCAGCGGGTTGTCGAAGAGGAATGGCTGGATCGTTTGCCACCGGATGATCCGGCGGCGGTCCGGTCGCGCGCGGATTTGCGACGGATCAATTTCGTGATGGGCAACGAGCGCTGGGTGACGCGCGTGTTGCGGGAGTTTCCCCAAGCCGTGTGCAAAGGGGTGGTCGAGCTGGGAGCCGGTGACGGTGAACTGAGTTTGAAAATGGCACGTGAGTTTCCGGATGCGCGGGTCACAGCGTATGATCTCGCGCCGCCACCTGATAGGGACGCGTTCCGCAGCGGGGGGAGGGTCGATTGGCGGGTGGGGGACGTTTTCGATCAGCCTGCTCCAACCGGAGGTGTTCTGGTGGCCAATCTGTTCCTTCATCATTTCGAGGGTGCGGATTTGCGGCGTCTCGGGGATTGGTGCGGTGGTTTCGAGGTGTTGGTATTCAACGAGCCTAACCGTGCCAGGCTGCCGCTCTTGCTTGGGATGCTGGCGTGGCCGTTGATCCATCCGGTCACGCGCCATGACATGCCGGTGAGTATTCGCGCGGGGTTCCGCGAGGGAGAGATTCCGGCGTTGATGGGGTTGGCGGACGGGCGGTGGAAAATCCGCGAGTCGTCGGGTTTGGCCGGGGCTCGGCGGGTGTTGGCATGGAAAGGAAATGGGTGATTGGAAATCAAGAAACCAGGTTTCACGGCAGGCCCTGGAGGGCGAGGCAGGCCGGTTGGAACAAAATGGGTTGTCAGATCCGGGTTCCGGTGGGATCACATCAGCCGATGCAAGTTGCGGCGATCATAGTCCGGTGTGTTTTGGGCTGCTGGTTTGTTTACAGCGGGGGATTCAAGATTTTCGCAAGCGGTCTGGACCGTTTCACGCGCGATGTGGCGAATTACCAATTGGTGGGTCCGCCGTTGGATGCGGTTGCGGCATACACCGTTCCATGGGTGGAGTTGGTGGCGGGCCTGTGTTTGATGCTCGGCATTTTGCGGCGGGGGGCGATCCTGACAATTGCCGCGCTGGTGGGGGTTTTTGCCTTTTGCATTGGCTGGGCCTGGGTCAGGCAGCTCGACATTTCCTGTGGCTGCCATGGGGGTGACGCTCCGATCCATTATTGGTGGAAAGCCGCGGAGTTCGTCGTTTATTATGCGGTTTTGGGGTGGCTTTGGTGGGTGGAAAACCGCGGCAAAACCTTTCCCGTTCCGGAAAAAGCACAAAACATGGCTTGATTCTCCCCGGTTCGGGACTAAAACACCCGCCCCTGATGCCGGATTCACCACGTTCACTCAAAGTCGCCATCCCCAAAGGCAGCCTCCAGGAGCCGACCATCGAGCTTTTGGCAAGGGCCGGTTACGAGATTTATGTCTCTTCCCGCGGCCTGCGTCCCAGCTCCAATGATCCCGAGCTCGATTTGTTCATGATCCGCGCCCAGGAGATCGGGCGCTATCTCGGCCAGGGGTTCATCGATTGCGGCATCACCGGTTACGACTGGGCCTATGAGAACGAGGTCGAATTGATCGATCTCGCGGAGTTGCCGTATTCCCGGGCGACCACCCGGCCAACCCGCTGGGTGCTGGTGGTTCCGGAGGATTCGCCGATCCGCAAGCCCGAGGACCTCGAAGGCAAGCGGATTGCCACCGAAGGAGTGGGCATCACGCGCCGCTACCTCAAGGAGCGCGGCATCCACGCCGAAGTCGAGTTTTCCTGGGGTGCCACCGAGGTGAAGGTGCCGGACCTGGTGGATGCCATCGTGGATGTGACCGAAACCGGCTCATCGATCAAGGCCAACCGGCTGCGTATCGTGGATACCCTGCTGACTTCGTTTCCTCATTTTTATGCGAATCCGGCGGCTGCGGCCGATCCATGGAAGCGAGAGAAAATGGATCGCATCGCCCTGCTGCTCAAGGCGGCTTTGGGTGCCCGCGGCAAGGTTGGCCTGAAAATGAATTTCCCCAAAGCCGCCTTGCCGGAATTGCTGGACAAGCTGCCCTCGCTCCGTCGGCCCACGATTTCCAACCTTTCCGAGGACGGTTGGGTCGCGGTGGAGACGGTGATTGACGAAATCATCGTCCGCGACATCATCCCCGAGCTGAAGCGCCTCGGGGCCGAGGGGATCATCGAATACCCTCTCAACAAAATCGTCCCCTGATTCTCACAAGCAACCTAACCCCGAAAGCAAACGCCATGGGCTCCATCAAGAAACGCCGCAAAACAAAAATCAACAAACACAAGCGCAAGAAGCGCATGAAGCAGAACCGCCACAAGAAGCGCCTCCGCTACAAGTCCTGATCCGGGACCCGTTGTTTTTACCAAGGCCGGAGGCGCGTTCATGCGGGCCTCCGGCCTTGTCTTTTTTTGTTAGATTCCGCTGGTCTTGAAAAACCCCTGGTCATGAGCTTGCAGGTGGTCATGGATTTCCGGGTTCTGGATGAAAGCGGCGATTGGATCGTCGTGGATAAACCCGCGCCGCTGATCGTGCATCCGGCGAACCGCAAACCCGAGCCCACCCTTCTCGGCGGGGTCGAACAACTGCTGGCATTCGAGGTGCGGAATGGTGCCACGCCCGCCATCGTCAACCGGCTCGATCGCGATACCAGCGGCGTGGTGGTGGTCGCCAAAAACGCGCTGGCTGCCAGAAAGCTGGGCATGGCTTTCCAGCAAAGAGCGGCCCGCAAGGAATATCTGGCGATCGTCCATGGCTGGACGGAGGTGGATCGTTGGGAGTGCTCCGAGCCGATCCTCCGCGCGGGGGAGGTTGGTGATTCGCGGATCTGGGTGCGGCAGATCGTGCACCCGGCGGGCAGGGCGTGCGTGACGAGATTCCAGTTAGAGAAGCGCTTCGCGCGTGGTGGGGCAAGGTTTTCGCTGGTTCGGTGTTTGCCGGAAACCGGGCGGATGCACCAGATCCGCGTGCATCTGGCGCACTTCGGACTCCCGATTGTCGGGGACAAACTTTATTGGAATGATGGATCCGAGTATCTCGAATGGATGGCGGAAGGTTGGACGACGGCGCTTGAAGCCAGGCTGCTGCTGCCGCGCCATGCGCTGCATGCGTGCCGCCTGGGCTTGCCGTGGGACGGGCGTTGGCTCGATTGGGAGGCCGGATTGCCGCAGGATTTGAAGGATTTCATCGATGGCAAGGTCGTCCGCGCCGATCCACAGGCGGTCATTTGGAGTCGGCACGATCCGTGAGAATGGGGAATTGGAACGGTGCCGTGTTTGGTCGACGGGTGTCGGAGATATCCGGGATTTGATTTGGTGTGGATATCGCGGCCCGGGCGTCATAGCGTGGCGGCATGATGGAATCGGCAGCGCTCATGGACATTGTGGGTTTTTTGGATCGCGAACTCCGGGTTGCGGAGATCGCCGATTACGCGGGGGCGCTCAACGGCCTGCAGCTTGCCAATGAGGGGCGGGTGGAGCGAATTGTCGCGGCAGTGGATGCCTCGCTTTCGGTGATCGAGGCTGCGGCCGAGGGTGGGCCGGGATTGCTGGTCGTCCACCACGGGATGTTCTGGCAGGGAGCGCAGGCGGTGACCGGCGCGTTTTATCGGAAGCTCAAAACCGCGATGGACGCGGGTCTCGCCGTTTATTCTTCCCATCTCCCGCTCGATATCCATCCGGATTGGGGTAACAACGCGCTGCTCGCCAAAGCGATCGGGTTGGGGAATCCGCAGCCGTTTTTTGAGCAAAAGGGTAATCTGCTCGGGTTGCGCGGCCGGTGGTCTGGAACCTGCGAACAACTCAGGCAGGCGGTTTCTGCCGCCCTTTCAGATGGACATGTCCATGTTTGCCCCGGTGGTCCGGAACAGATTTCCTCGGTGGCCGTCATTACCGGAGGGGCCGGGGCAGAGGTGGCCAAAGTCGCCGCAAGCGGGGTGGACGCGTTCATCACCGGGGAAGGCCCACACTGGAGCTTTCCGCTTGCCGAGGAGCTGGGCATCCACGTCCTGTACGGCGGGCACTATGCCACGGAGACCTTTGGCGTGATCGCCCTGGCGGAGTCTTTGAGTCAGCGTTTCAGTCTGCCATGGAGCTTTGTGGATCGGCCTACCGGTTTGTGAATCAAGCGGTTGCGCTCAATCATGACCTTGATCCACCTCTGCGGAACCGGCCGGAAATGCCTTGGGAAATCAATACGGGTGATGGGAATCGAACCCACGCCTCAAGCTTGGGAAGCTCACGTTCTACCATTGAACTACACCCGCAACGTTTGAACCGCCGCAGAGTAGGGTGATGGTCGACTCCCAGCAAGGGGAAATTCGGCGGTTCTCAAGCTTTGTGAACATTTTGACAAATTGTGGGAAATCACAAAAAAGGCCTTGCCACCCAAGGGAAACAGCGTTTCTATCTCCCTCGAATGCGCGGGCATAGCTTAATGGTAAAGCCCTAGCCTTCCAAGCTAGACACGCGGGTTCGATTCCCGCTGCCCGCTCCATTGCATTCATTTTCCATTCCACACCCAACCGTCATGAAAAAAACTTTTTTTCCAGCCTTCTTGGCCGTCGTGCTGGGGGGGGGCGCTTTTTCCGCCGAAGTGGATTGCCAAAAGCTGGCTCTTTCTGTGAAGGCGTCTGTGGAGGCTGATCCTGGTAAGGTTCTTGAGGTGGTTTCCAAGGAAGTTGCAGCAGCTCCGGAATGTTCCTGTGAAATCGTCAAGGCTTCAATCGAAGGATCCGCCGCTTCGGTGGAATTGGTCGCCGCGATTGTCGAATCCGCGATTGTCGCCGCACCTGAGCAAATGCGTTTGATTTCCCAATGCGCGATCGCCGCCGCTCCCGACGCACTCGCCCAAGTCCAGGCGGTTCTTGCCAAATATGACCCCAACCGTGGAGACGGGGATATCAGTTCCAAGGATGCAAAGAGCGCCAAGGCTCCGGCCGAAGTGGCCGCAATGCCAAACCCACTTGACTTCCCGGGTGAAGGCCCTGTGGGTCCCAATCCGGGTGGGCCGGGTGGCAGGCCTCTGATTCCGCGGCCCCCACCTGTTATCATCACTCCACCTGATATCATCACTCCTCCTGATGTGACTGAAGTCGATCCCTGATCCTAAATGTTGGGTTCTTAGCCGAAATTTCCCTCAACCCTTGGGCTGGAAAAAGCATTTAAATTGGAGCTCCCAGTCCCGCCTTGCCGCTACCTTTTAAACCAAGCTTCATTCTTTCATGAAACACAATTTCCTGGTTTGCTCAGTGATCATGTTGGCGGTTGCTCCCGCTTCAGCCCAAGGATTGTATGATACGGGTGCGGAAGCTCAGGAAGCACTCCCGCTCAAATGGGTGGTCGGTATGGAGTTGATCTACGACGACAATGTTAGTCCCGGCTATGGAGAAAAGCAGGATTCGTTGGCTGTCAACCCATCCGTAAGCGCCTCGTTTGTCAGTATGACTCCGCAAACCACTTGGGATGTGTATGCACGTCTTGGGTTGGTGTATTATTTCGACGCGACGGAATTCATGGATGACTTGAACCAACAGTCGAGGGTTGGAGTGAACCTCACCCACCGTTTCAGCGAACGTTTGCGTTTTTCCAGCCGTAATTTCATTTCCTACGAACTGGAACCGGATTATTCCTACGGTTATGCCAGCTCCCGCGCTACCGGAGAGTATCTGTATTGGACGACCGATAATTCGATTGGTTTCCGATGGTCTGAACGAGTGGGTACCTATACCGGGCTTCGGCTCAGTGGCACTACTTATCCTGATATTGACTATAATGACCGGTTCACTTGGGAAATTTACAACCAATTTCGCTACCAGCTTACTCCCCAAACGGTTCTCACTTCCGATTATCGTTTTGGTCAAACCAGCGGCGATGGGCCATCCACCGACTCTTCCGACCAGTTTTTGCTGATTGGTGCGGAGCACCGGTTCAGTCCCAATACGATTGCCGTGCTCTCCGCAGGTGCGCAATTCCGCAGCACGGACGACGGCGATGACCAGACCAGCCCTTATCTTGAGTTGGCGTTCAACTCACAGTTGAGTCAGCAGTTGCGGGTAAGGTCTTTTGCCCGCTATGGAATCGAGGCCTATGACACCGTGCAATTTGTGAGCGGCGGTCTGGTGGAGTTTGATGACAGGAGGACGTTCCGTTTGGGTATCAATGCGGAGTATGTGATCAATCCGATGTTCTCCCTGATCGGCGGGGTGGATTACATACCGCTTACCTATGGATCTCCCAGATCGCTTGAGGATCCGCCGCTTGGTGGTCTGAACGAGCTGGACGAAGCCACGGTGAATGCCCATATCGGCCTCACCATCCGCTTCACAGACATGCTCACGGGCACGTTTTCCTACAATTTCACGAATTCCAGCTCGGACCTCACCAGCCAGCGCGACTATGATCGGAACCGCATCAGCCTGGGTGTCAATGCGTCCTTTTGATCCCCTTTAAACGTAGACGGTTTATTCCTTGTCAGAACACCCCTTTTTTTGAGGATGAGCTCCCGCAATGGTATCATTGCGGGAGCTTTTATTTCGACTGGAATTCCCGCAAATCCGTGAAAAACTTTCCTTTATGAACATTTCCGTCCCACAACAAAATGAAGCCGCTCTTCACGCGGTGGATTATTGGCAAGTGATCAAAAACCGCTACGGGATCATCCTGCTCACCCTGCTTCTGGTTTTCATGACTGCGGCGGTGATCACCTATGTGATGCCGAAGAGGTATGAGAGCCAGGCGGTGATTGAGGTCAAGCCCCGCCAGCCCGGCATGTCTCCGCTGGGCTCCCAGATGACCGAGACATCCGGGGTCGGTCAGATGACGGCCCAGTTCTTTGGCACGGAGTTCGAGAAAATCAAAAGTCGCAATGCCCTGA
Organism: uncultured Luteolibacter sp.; assembly: GCA_964399305.1. Lineage (GTDB taxonomy): Bacteria > Verrucomicrobiota > Verrucomicrobiia > Verrucomicrobiales > Akkermansiaceae > Luteolibacter. The sequence continues at coordinate 64,125 of CAYNQJ010000012.1, read as the reverse complement.
CGAAAGTGGTCGAAAGCCTCCAGCTGGTCAACCGGTGGAATGTCGACAAGGAAAGCGCTCTTGGAATCCTCAAAGGTATCGTCAACACCCAGAACATCCGGGGAACCGACCTGATCGCCATTCGTGTCCGCCATACCGACAAGGTTGTCGCACGGGACATCGCCGAAGAGGTTGCGCGCGCCTACAAGGCCTATCGGACGGAAATCGAGACGCGCGATGCCGAGCGCCAGTTGCAGGAACTCAACAAGGCGGTTAGGGATCAGGAGGACAAGGTTGAGGAACGTCGCAAGGTCCTTGCAACCATCGTCCGGACCAAAGGCATTATTTACAAAGGGTCCGACTCATTCTATGGCTCCTCAGGTGTGGATGAAGACCAGGGGGCCAAAAGTGCGCTTGAGGTTTTCCATCAGATCGAGCAGGAGAAGTTGCAGTTGGAAAGCCAGATCAGCAGCTTGCTCAAGTATGATAGCGACCAATTGATGGTTTATGCCTCTGGCCTGAGTTTGCCGGATAACATCATTCGGAGCCTCTATCCACAGTATCTTGAGGCAAAGCGGGAGATTGATACTTTGAGGACCAGTGGTTTGGGTGACCAGCATCCGACCGTGCTTGTTGCCCAGGAACGCATCGACAACATGAAGCGTCAGTTGGATGAGGGGGTGGTCAACTTGCGCGCGACTCTTCAAGCCCAGCTTGATCTGGCAACGAACCGCCTGAAGGATGTTGAAGTCATGAAGGACATGACCAAGGAGGAGGCAATCAAGCGAGGTCTGGATGCGCAGGACTATGTGGATGCCAAACGCGAATTCGAGACTGACCAGGATCTGTTGCAGACCATGAAGTTGAAGCAGATGGGTGAGACCATTTCCCGCAAGATTCCCGGTGAGACCGTGGAGATTCACGACGACCCGGTGGTGTCCAACAGCCCGGTGAGTCCGAATGTGACCCTCAACCTCGTTCTCGGTGCGGTGGTCGGTTTGATTTTCGGAGTGGGTATTGCGTTTTTCCTCGAATACCTCGACACCTCCGTGAAGAGCCTCGAGGATGTGGAGCGCTACCTGCAGGTCCCGGTGCTCGCCGTGATTCCCAAGGATGTTGGAATTCTGCACAAACAAAGTGGTGCCAGCCCGGATGCCGAAGCTTATCGGATCCTCCGGACCAACATCGAGTTCAACCGCAAGAACCCCGAAGACAACTCGATCACGGTGGTTTCAGGCGGAGCGGGCGAGGGCAAGTCCACAACTCTGGTCAATCTCGCCTATATCTGCGCCCAAGGTGGGTATACGACCCTCATGATCGACGCCGACCTTCGGCGTCCGCGTTTGCATACGTTTTTTGACATCAACAACTCGGTGGGCTTGACCAACTACCTGACCACCGAGCTGATGTTGGAGGACGTGATTCTGCAGACACCTGTGGACAACCTTTATTTCATGCCGTCCGGAATTCTTCCTGCGGATGCGGCCGGCATTCTGAACTCGCGGCGGATGTCCGAGCTGATTCAGGATGTGAAGCAGCGTTTTGACCTGGTACTGGTGGATAGTCCGCCGATTCTTGGGGTCAGCGATGCGGCCGTGCTGGCCAGTGAAGTGGATCTCACCATGCTGGTCGTCCAGCACCGCAAGCTTCCCCGCAACATGCTTCTGCGGGTGAAGCACGCGGTAGAGAATGTCGGCGGCCAGGTCATTGGTGTGGTTCTCAACAACGTGGATGTCCGCAGCGACAGCCAATATCAATATTACACCAGCTATTACACCTATTACGCGCCTGCGGAGGTTCACGGAGGGCCTGAATATGCGGCTGCGGCTTCGAGCAAGCCAGCCGCTGCCGCCAAGGAGGTCGCTCCTGCGGTTAGAGGTAATGATTCCGAACTCTACTGATCACGCGATCTTGATTCCCATGAAACTGAATTTCCATTTCGTCCTGCTGGCGGTCTTCTGCGCCACCATACTCGCCGCGTTCAGCCAGATTCAGCCTGGCAAGAGCATCCAAATCACGATTCTTGGCGTCCCCATGGAGGAAAAGGGTCGAATCGACGGTGCCTATCCCGTGAGTGAAAACGGCACGATTAACATGCCTTTCATCGGCCAGGTGCGCGCGGTTGGAATGAAGCCTGAGGCCTTGGCCGCCGCTCTTGAAGCCGGTTACCGTAATGCCAAGATCTATCGAAATCCAACCTTCCAGGTGGTGGCCAACATCGAAGGGAGGGAGTTGGACGCGGCTGTGGTTCATCTGGGTGGGCAGGTGGGCAAAGCCGGTCCGGTGCCTTACAACAGAGGGCTTACTCTCTGGCAGGCCATCCAGGCGGCGGGTGGGCCGACGCCCTTTGGCACGATGAAGCGGGTCAGCATTTTGCGCGCCGGCAAGATCAAGACCTACGATGTGACCCAGATCCAATTCATGCAGATTCCTCTTGAGCCGAATGATTCGATTACCATTCCCCAGAAGCGGCCATGGGAGACGAGATGATGCCGTTGGGCTTTGGGATGAGGCCGGGGTTGGCGGCACAAGCACGCATTTGGAGGATCCGGGGAGGGAACCGGTCACTGCGATGGTTCCCATGGGTCGCTGTTCAGGCCGTGGCACTGTTTTTTTTGCAACTGCATGCTGGCATGGTTTTTGCGGCGGAACCACCAGCCGGGACTCTGGGTGAGCTCGCGTCGGAAGATTTCCGCACGCGCGAGTCCGCCCAGGCCAAACTGCTCGAATGGGCCCGTCAGGAACCGGATTCTGCAATGGATTCCTTGTTCCGGTTGTCACAAGAGTCCCCTGAGCCGGAGGTTCGGGAACGCTGCCTCTCCGCCCTGCGGGATCTGGTGATCGAGACCGAGTATCTCAACCAGGGGGAGGGCTATGCGGGCATTCGGATGCAGGAGGAGCTTGGTCAGGTGCCGGGCGATCCCAAGCCCAGGAGGCTGATACGCATTATCGAGGTGGTGGCTGGCTCCGCAGCGGAGAAGGCTGGGCTTCGCCTCAACGACCTGATTGCGGGGTTGGACGGTCAGATCTGGCATGATGAGGCCGCTTCCATGGCTTTTACCGCGAAAGTGCGCAAGATGAAGCCCAAGACTGCGATCAAGCTCAAGATTCTGCGCGACGGGAAACTGATGGATGTGGAGGTCATCCTGGGTCGTCGGCCGCCAATCCCGGACAACCGGTTTTTTGACGAGCGCCAAATCGATGTGGACGCTTTGGAGCGGATGGCGCGGGACGCGCATTTCCGTCGCTGGCTGGATCGCAAAAAATCAGGTGACAGAAGGAAATGAGCGTTTTGGAAATCGACAATCCGAAAAGCCGTGGCAGTGTTCCACCAGTTTTCAATCACCCAAGCGTCTGAATTTCATGAGAATTCCCTGGTTCCGAAAGGCCGCTACAGCGGTTGCAATCCTTGCCTTCGCCCTTCCGGCGTCCGCGCAGCGTGCGGATTTCAACGAGGTGGGTCGGCAGTTGGCCATCATGCTGCAAAACAGCCACTTCGCGCGGCTTCCATTCAATGAGGAGCTCAGCAAGCGCTTCCTTGAGGATTATCTCAAGTCTCTCGATTTTCAAAGACTCTACTTCACGCAGAAGGATGTCGACCGCTTTGTTCTGGAGTATGGCGACCGTCTTCACACCTTGCTGCTCCAGGGGAAATGCATGCCGGCAGCCACCGATATATACCGGACGTTTCTGAAGCGGGTCGAGGCCCGCGTCGCCCAGACCGAGACGTTGTTGCAGGAGAATGACTTTGACTTCACCAAGGACGAAGCCGTCATGCTCAGCCGCAAGGATGCGCCGTGGCCACAGGATGAAAAGGAAGCAGCGGACTTGTGGAGGCTGCAAATCAAGGAGGCGGTGCTGGCCGAGCTGCTCCGGAGGGAGATGCTCACCAAGCTCGCCAAGGAACAGAAGAAAGCCGATCCTTCAAGCGATGACCGGAGCCCGAAGGAAAAGGTCTCACTGCGCTACAAGCGTTTTCTCAGTAGTGTGCGGGATGTGGATGACGAGGAAATCGCCAACTATTTCCTGAGTGCGGTGGCCAGCACGTATGATCCGCACACGGACTACATGAGTGCCCGCGAGATGAGCCGCTTCAAGGATGGGATGAAAAACGAGCTTGTGGGCATTGGGGCCCTGCTCCAGGGAGAGGAGGATGGGGCGACCAAGATCATGGGCATTGTGGTCGGTGGGCCCGCCGATCGCGAGGGAACCCTCAAGCTCAATGACCGGGTCGTTGGTGTGGATACCATGAACACCGGCAAACCCGAGGACATGACGGATATCATGTTCATGAAGATCGACAAGGTGGTCGACCTGATCCGCGGCAAGGAGGGCACATCGGTGGCGCTCAAGGTCGAACCGGCGGCGGGACCGACTGGCGAGACCCGTATCGTGGTCATCCAGCGTGGCAAAGTGGAAATGAAGGATGAGCAGGCCAGCGGCGAGCTGATCCACATGAAATCCGAAAAGGGCGGGACACACCGCCTCGGGGTGATCACACTGCCCTCGTTTTATGCCGATTTTGACGAGGGGAAAATCCGTTGCTCGGTGGATGTCGAGCGGATCCTGCGCCGCCTGATCGAGGAGAAAATCGACGGCTTGATCCTGGATTTGCGCGGCAATGGCGGCGGTTCGCTTGAAGAAGTCCGCCGCATGACCGGGTTCTTCACCGAGAGAGGCCCCGTGGTGCAGGTCAAGAACACCCTGAGCCAGGTTCAGGTCAAGGATTCCGAGAACGGCAAACCGATCTATGACGGTCCGCTGGTGGTCATGACCGACAAAAGCAGCGCGTCGGCCAGCGAGATTCTCGCCGGTGCCCTTCAGGACTATCACCGCGCGGTCATCATCGGCGAATCCTCCACCTTCGGCAAAGGCACCGTCCAACAGCCGATGGACATCGGCCGCATGTTGCCGCTTTTTGCTGTTAGGAACGGTGCCGGATTCCTCAAGGTGACCATCCAGAAATTCTACCGGCCATCCGGATCCTCGACACAGATGGAAGGGGTTGTTTCCGACATTGCTGTTCCCAGCATTGCCGACGCGCTGGAGATCGGCGAGGCGTATCTCGACAATTCGCTGCCCCACGACCGCATCCGCAGCGCGCCGGATTTCGAGCCGCTTGACCCGCGCCAGTTGTTTCTTCCCGAACTCAAAAAGCTCAGCCAGAAACGCATCAACGCATGCCAGGATTTTTCCTACACCATTGAGGATGTCATGAAGGCCAGGGAGCGCATCAAGGCCAATACCCTCAGCCTCAACAAGAAGGTGCGCGAGAAAGAGCTCGCCGAATCCGATGAGCGTCAGAAGGCTCGCAATCTCGAGCGCCGTGAGCGGTTTGCCAAAATCAGCGAACAAGACCGCAAGAGCCTCACCTTTTACAAGGTGACGCTGGAGGATCTTGACAAGCAGGCGGAGCTCAAAGCCTATGATCCGGCCGATGAATCAGGTGCTTTCATGCGCCGGGCCAAGGACGATGCCGATGACCTGGATGAGACGCCTGAGTGGCCGACCGGGCTAGACCCGGTGAAACGGGAGGCCTTGATGGTCGTTCGTGATCTGGTCAACCTGACGGACTCGGCCAGAGTCGCCGGTGTGACGAAGTGAGCGGTTTGACCGGAATGGCCGATGTCGGAAACGGCTCACAATCTCCTGGAAGTTCGCGAACGGATCGCCGCCGCATGCAAGCGCGCGGGGCGTGCTCCGGGCTCGGTCGAATTGATCGCAGTGTCCAAAACGTTCCCGGCGGATGCGGTGAGGGAGGCGGTGGAGGCAGGACAAATGGTTTTTGGTGAAAGCCGCCTTCAGGAAGCCCTCCCCAAGATCGATGTTCTGCCGGGTGTGTTGCACTGGCACTTCATCGGCCGCGTGCAGCGCAACAAGGTCCGTAAAATCCTCCCGGTATTTGGGGTCATCCATGCGGTTGATTCGCTCCGGCTCGCAAGTTACGCCGATGAGGTTGCGAGAGAGCTCGGGCTTTTCCCGAAGGTTTTCCTGCAGGTGAATGTGGCCGGGGAAGCAAGCAAGGGAGGATTCGAGCCAGACACCCTGCGTGCGGAGTGGGAGGCATTGCTGGCGCTTGAGCGGGTGGAAATTCTTGGCCTGATGTGCATCCCGCCCGCAGGTCCGGACGCGGAGTCCGCCCGCCCGTGGTTCTCGTCCTTGCGGGGCCTGCGTGACGGGTTGGCGGCGTCCTCGGGTGTTCCGCTGCCGTTTCTGAGCATGGGCATGAGTGGCGATTTCGAGGTGGCGATTGAGGAGGGTGCGACCCACGTTCGCGTTGGGTCGTCGATTTTCGGAAAACGCTCCTATCGAATGGACGGCGGGCAGGGTTGAGCCCAGACTTTTCCCATGTCATTGAAGCTCCAGCACGCTGCGGTCATTGGAAACGAACTCGCGCTGTCGTTCGGCGACGGTTTCGAGGCCTATCTGCCGCTTCCGATGTTGCGTCGTGCCTGCCCCTGCGCCGCCTGCCAGGGGGAGCCTGACGCGCTTGGCCGCGTCGTCCGCCCGTTGGTTGAGCACGGCCCGAAGGCATTCAATCTGCTCAAGTTCGATCAGGTGGGTGGCTACGCCATCCAGCTCTACTGGGCGGACGCGCATGCATCCGGCATCTATTCCTACGATTACCTGCGCAAACTTGCGGATCTGCAGGGGGGCTGATCCGCAACCATCCCAATCCCGAGCCTGCGATGATTTCAGCCCGCGAAAACCTGGCATCGCTGCCCGTGCTTCCACCGCGCGAGGTTGCGGCGCTGGCAGCCGCCGGCTTTGCATGTGCCGCCGATTTGTTAGGCCATTTCCCCAAGCGCTACGAGGATCGGCGGCGTTTTGATGCGTTTCCCAACCAACCGGGTGCCGCGGCCGTTTGTTTGCGTGGCATGGTGGTTGATTCCACCAGCCGGCGCTTCGGTGCGGGAGGGGGATTCTATGAGGCGGTGGTGATGGACGGCAGCGGCGGGGTTTTCGGCTCGGGAAAAATCACCTGCCGATGGTTCAACATGCCATTCATCCGGAAAATCATCGCCGCCGGCCAACATGTGGTCGTGTATGGCAAGGTCAAGGATTGCAACCACCGGTTGGTCATCGATCACCCGGAGTTCGAGGTGCTGCGTGAGGATGAGGACCAGGGGGACTCGATCCATCTCGATCGCATCGTGCCGGTCTATCGGAATATCACGGGCATCACCCAGCGGCGTCTCCGTGAAATCATGCATTTGCTGCTGCTCCAGACGGACCCCGCGACGTTGCTGGCATCCTTTGATGTGTGTCCGGCAATGTCCCGTCCGGTGGCGTTGCGTGACGCCCATTTCCCGGATTCCCTGCATCAGGCGCAGGTTGCCCTCAGGCGCTTCGCGCTCGAGGAATTTTTCGGCATCCAGCTCAACGTCGCGTGGCGGCGTTCAAGCCATCAGCGCCAGACCGGACGGGTCCTGGGCAAGCGTACGGCACTTCTCACCGCGTTTTACCAGAGTCTGCCGTTCGATCTGACCGGGGCGCAGAAGCGTTCGATCCGCGAGATCATCGGTGACATGCGCGAGCCGCGGCCGATGAACCGTTTGCTGCAGGGCGACGTAGGATCCGGAAAAACCTTTGTCGCCATGGCGGCGATGCTGATGGCGGTCGATTCCGGCTGCCAGGCCGCCTTGATGGCGCCCACCCAGATTCTCGCCGAGCAGCACTTCCTTACCTTCCGCCGCTGGCTGGGGCCACTCGGGATCCGGATCGTCCTGCGCACCGGAAGCCGCGAGGAGAGCAGCGGTTCCGAGCTGGAGGGCCAGCCGCAGATGATCATCGGCACCCACGCGCTGCTCTATGACGAGACGCTATTTGACGACCTCGGGTTGGTGGTCATCGACGAGCAGCACAAGTTCGGCGTCGCCCAGCGGGCATCCCTGATCCGGCGTGGCGTCGTCCCAGATGTCCTGGTGATGACGGCCACGCCGATTCCACGCACCCTGACGATGACCATCTACGGGGATCTCGACGTTTCATTGTTAGATGAAAAGCCTCCGGGGCGCGGAGTCATGGTGACCGCCCTGCGCGTCGCGCCCAAGGTTTCCGATATCACCGCTTTCGTCAAGGAACAGCTTGCCCGGGGGCGACAGGCCTATCTGGTCTATCCCCTGGTCGAGGAAAGCGAAAACCTCAAGGCGGAGTCGGCCGCCGGGGCGTTTGAAAAATGGAAGAAGCGGCTGTCCGCCTATCAGGTCGGTCTGATTCATGGCAAGCTCAGGCCCGACGAGAAGGAGGACGTCATGCGAAGGTTCCGCGACGGCGAAATTCACGCGCTGGTATCCACCACCGTCATCGAGGTTGGCGTGGATGTTGCCAATGCCTCGGTGATGATGCTTCACCATGCCGAGCGTTTTGGTCTTGCCCAGATCCACCAGCTTCGCGGGCGCATCGGCCGTGGCGGCCACAAGGGATATTGCATCCTGCTCACCGACGGAAAAAACCCGGAGGCGCTCGAGAAACTCCGGGTGCTTGAACAATCGTCCGATGGCTTTGAGATCGCGGAGGCCGATCTGCGCCTGCGCGGTCCCGGTGACGTGCTGGGCACCCAGCAGAGCGGTCTGGTGGACCTGCGGTTTGTGGATTATCTCGCGGATACCGCCTTGCTGCGTGAGGCCCGGGCGCTGGCGGACCGGGTGTTGGCGGAGGATCCCCTTCTGGAAGGCATGTATCAAGGACTGCGCGCGTTGGTGATCGAGGATGGCGGACCTGCAGGTGTGGCTACAACTGCCTGAGTTCACCGGCCCAGCATTGCAATCCGCATCCGCCGCTGAAAACACTGCGTTTTCTCTGATCGCTGTGCCGATGGGAGCTTTGGTCTTGTTCCTGCGCGGGTGTCGCGGCATTTTCCCCGCGACCAACTGCGAAGGCGTCATGGAATCCGGTGAAAGTCCGGAACAGTCGCGCTGCGGTAACCGGTTGCCAATCCCATCAGTCCAATCGTTTCCATGCAAATGGTGAAGGCGGGAAAGGCAATAACCGGAAGTCCGAATACTTGCTCCTTCGTTGCTCGTCACCCGCATGCCGGTTTCCGCCGGCGGACGGGTTCCGTGGCCCTCCGCGAAAGAGGGTCGGCGAGAGATGGCTGCGGGGGATTCCGCGCCGCCCTCTCTTCGCGAGAAATCGCACACATCGAAGAGAAACACATGACACTCCAATCCACACGACGCCAGATTCTGCCGTCAATTGCCGCAGGTCTTTGCCTGCTGTCCGTCCCCACCGTTTCTGCGGATGAGGAATCATCCTGCCTTGACGCCTTGATTGTTTCCGCCCTGCGGGTACCGCGTGAGGCATCCACCATCACCTCTGCGGTGACCGACATCGATCCCGAGGAAATGCGCGATCAGGGGGTTCTGCGGCTTCGTGACGCATTGAACCAATCGCCAGGCGTGATTTCCTCATCGACCAGCGGCCAGGCCGGGGCTCCCGGCGCGCTGTTCATCCGCGGAACGACCACGAAATACGCCCAGGTGGTGATCGACGGCATGCGGCTCAGCGATTCTAACAATCTATTGAACCATGTTCTCGGCGGTACCGGCACCTATGGCCTGGGTGGTATCGAGATTCTCCGCGGGCCGCAGGGCGCGATCTATGGCGGTGAGTCGATCGGCGGTGTGATCTGGCTGGAAACCCCGCATGGCGTGGGGGAACCGGGCGGATCGACCACGGTCGAGGCCGGTTCGTTCGATACGGTTTCCGCATACAGCAAGTATGAGGGCCGGACAGGCGACTTCGGGTTCCATCTTTCCGGCGGCTACCAGATCACCGGCAACGATGCGGCACATCATGATTTCCACCAGGCGGATACCGCGCTGAGGGTCGAGGGCAAAGTCGATCCGGTATGGACGGTCGGTGCGACCTTCCGTGCGCTTGATTCCTCGGGCGAGGATATCGACACCTCCTACAGTTATGACTCCGAAAGCCGGGTCGATAGCGCGCTTGGAACGGTCTACGCCACCGGAAAAATCTCCCAGTCATGGACTGCGCGTTTCCATGCGGGATACTACCAGGAATCCTACGATCAAAGGTACACCTTTGACGACTGGTTTTCCGGTCTTCCCGTCAGGGATGACTATTTTTCAGATCTGAGGGCCGGCGCTTTTTCCACGGACCATGAGATCACGCTGCGGGAAAACCTGCGCCTGCTTGCGGGTGCGTTTGTCCACAAGGACACCTATGAAAGCACCTACAGTCCCGACAAACAGGGCGACCGCTACGGCGCGCACGGGACCCTCGAATGGGATCTCAACGATGCTCTGACGGCCACCGGCTCGCTGCGCTGGGAGGACTACGACGCTCATGGAGACGAGCTAACCTGGCGTTTCGGCATGCTTTACGCCGTGGATGCGACGGGCACTACCTTCCGCGGCAACGTCGGGACATCGTTCCGCGCCCCGACCTATGCGGAAAGCTACGGCTCGGCCTTCAACCCGCCGAGCCCGAATCTGGATGCCGAGTCGTCGATCGGCTGGGATATCGGGATCGAACAAAAACTGGGCAGCCGCCACACGTTCCAGGCGACATGGTTTGAAAATCAAATCACCGATCAGATCGCCTATCCCACTTTCTCCGGGCCGGCGGTCAATGTGGACGGCACCACCACTACTGACGGACTTGAGTTTGCGCTCCGGGGAGACTGGTTGTCGGACACCTTGAGCTATCGTCTGGCTTGGACCTATCTCCATCGTTCGCTGCCCGCCGCCGGCATGCCGAAAAACGCGGCGAGTGCCACGGTGGCGTGGGAGCCAACCACCAAGTCTCTCATCGGGGTGGGGGCGTCCTATCTGACCGATCACTCCTGGGGTGGCGAGCCGCTCGATTCCTATCTGGTTGCGCGGGTGTTTGGTTCTTACCAGCTAACCGGGAAAGTCAAGCTCCACGGCCGGATCGAAAACATGCTCGACGAGGACTACGAGCTCTTCAATGGCTATGGTTCGCTGGTCCAAGGCCCCGGCACCGGATTTTTTGCCGGTGTTACCGTGGATTGGTGAGAGGCCATCGATCCGGCATTCCCTGCCTTTGCGGGAGTGTGCGGTCTGATGCCGTGTCGACCGATCAAAGACGCTGGATTCCCTCAGGGCATCATTGGCCCGGGCCGGTCATGGGCCGTTGACAGGGGGATTCAGCGGCGGCATTTTTCCAGCAGGCCGCCGAGGAAGCGGGTGATCTGCTCCAGTGCTTCGGCGTGTAAGGAACCGGGCAGGAACGCGATGTCCTCGCGGCATTCGGCCAGCAGGCCGAGGCCGGTGTCCACCGCGTTTTCGATGGCGCCTTCGTATTCGGCGATGCCGAGCAGGATGGGCAGGTCCAGCGGTTCCTGGTCGAGGATGCGTTTGTTGAGTTTGACCCGCTGGGCTTCGGATGCGGTTTCGAGAAGGTTGAGGATCGGCAGGGTGAGTTTGCCCTTTGCGAGGTCGGTGCGCAGGGTTTTGCCGACGATTTCCTCGGAGCCGACGAGGTCGAGGCAGTCGTCATAAATCTGATAGGCGGTTCCGAGTTTCATGCCGTATCCGGCGAGGCGTTGTTCGCTTTGCTCGTCCTGACCTGAGAGTTTTGCGGCGAGGCCGGATGCGGCGGCGAACAGCGCACCGGTTTTCATGCCGATGATCTGGAAATATTCCTCCTTGGTGAAGGTGAGGTCGAAGCGCCTTTGGGACTGGATGATCTCGCCCTGGCAGACTTCGCGAGCGGCCCGGCCGACTTTGCGGCAGATGTCGATGCTGTTGAAATCCGTGGCCAGTGTGAGGGCGTGCGAGAACAATGCGTCCCCGAGCAGGACGGAGAGCGCGTTGCCCCATTTTGCATTGGCGGTGGGGACCATGCGGCGCGTGTCCGCGCCATCGATGATGTCATCGTGGACCAGAGTGGCCATGTGGATGAGTTCGAGGATCACGCCAAGCTTGACGTGGTCGTCGTTGACACCGCCGGTGGCACCGCCGGCCAGAATCGAGAGTGCCGGCCGGATGTGTTTGCCCGAGGTATTGCAGACGTAGGCGATGTAGGGTTCGACTGCAGGGTCGAAGCCACGGACTTGCTCGCGGATGGAGATTTCCACACGCTCGAGTTCCGGGCGGACGAGTTCGAATGGAAAAAGGTCGCTGCGCGGGGTTGGTGTGCTGGTGGCCATGGGACGTCGATAAGAAGCCATATTCAGGCGTCTGCCGCAACACGGATATGAGCAATAGGCTCCGAAAACACGCGAATGGGGCCGCCGGGTTCCTGGTTTTCGCTGGTTTCCGCAGGGATCAGGAAACCAGCGGCAGCCCGTTCCTTTTGAGTTCCATGACGTGGAGCGGGGGGACGTTCAGCATGCAGTGCTCGCGGCGCACCAGCTGGAACAGCCTGTGGTTTGAGATTTGGATGGAGGCCTGATAGGTGATGAACCGGGTTTCCGGACCCATGGCGCTGGCGATGCTTGCAAGAAGCGATTCGCGGAGCGTGCGCTCCATGATGGTGAATGGCAGCCCGGAAACGATGTAGTCGGGTTCTGATACGCCGAGCGATAGCAGGATTTCGCCGAGCTGCAGGGCGTTGCCATGGACGACGGACACGCGTGATTCTCCGGCGAATTGTTTTTTCAAGTGGGCGGCGAATGGTTCGTCCAGCTCGATGAGGATCAGTCGGGAATCCGGTTTCAATTGGCGGAGGATTCTGCGGCTGTGGCAGCCTTCGCCAGGGCCGAGTTCCACCACGGTGCGGGCGCTCGAGTCATCGATGAAGCGGGCGGTCTTGCGGGTGAGAAACCCCGAGCTGGGGACTAGGTAGCCGACTTGTGCGGGATTGGCGAGGACACGCTTGAAGAAGAGTAGGCTCATCGGTGGGGCTTCATTGAACAGGTTTTTCGCGCTGGGTCGAGCACGGGTTCCATGAGGGCTGCTTTTATACGTGGGGAGATGTCCGGTTTTTCGATATTCCGGCTTTTACCGGCAGGCGGATTTCCACAGGATGGGGCATGCTGCTTTTCGAGAAAGCCAGGGAGCTCAGATTGATTCATTCCACCGCCGCGGTGATCGGTTGGGATCAGGAAACCTATCTGCCACCAGCCGCCGCAGCCTATCGTGCTCAACAACTGGCGTGGCTGGCCTCGCGCGCCCATGAGCTTGCAACCTCGGATGCATGGAAAGCGGCCCTCGACGAGGCCCAGGCGGCCGACCCGGGTGACGACCCGAAGCACAGCGCCAACCTGCGTGAGTTCCGTCGACAGCTGGACAGGGCCGCCAAGTTGCCTGTGGAGTTGGTGGCACGATATTCCGCGGCGGCCTCGCTCGCCAAACATGCCTGGGCCGACGCGCGGCAGCGCTCCGATTTCTCCAGATTCGCCCCGCATCTGGAAACCCTGCTGGCTATCGCTCGTGAAAAGGCAGAGCTTTGGGGATATCCGCGCGAGCCATATGACGCATTGCTGGAGGGATACGAGCGTGGGACCACCACAGCTGAAGTCGCCACCTTGCTTGATGCGCTTGGTGGAGAGCTAGCGGAAATCGCCGCACGGGCGGTTGCAAAATCCTCGTCGCGCGGTGTCCGTCTGCCCGCAGGACCGTACCCGATCGCCGCCCAGCAGCGGTTCAATCGCCGGGTGGCCGAGGCCGTGGGATTTGATTTCAACGCGGGCCGGATCGATACGACCACGCACCCGTTTTGCACCACGCTCGGGCCTCGCGACGTGCGGATGACGACCCGCTATGACGAGCGGGATTTCACATCCTCATTGTTCGGTGTGCTCCACGAAGCGGGGCATGGCTTGTATGAACAGGGACTTCCGCCGGAGGATTTCGGACTGCCCTCGGGTTCGCCGGTCTCGCTGGGTATCCATGAATCGCAATCGCGGCTCTGGGAAAACCACGTCGGCCGCTCGCGGGAATTCTGGGAGTGCTGGTATCCCGCCGCCTGCGAATGCTTTCCCCAGCTTGCCGGATTCCCACTCGAAGATTTCCTGGCCTATCTCCACCGGGCCGCGTTCTCACCCGTCCGGGTCGAGGCGGACGAGGCGACTTACGATCTCCACATCATCCTGCGGTTCGGAATCGAACGCCGGTTGATGGATGGCACTCTTGCCGTGCGGGACGTGCCTGAAGTCTGGAACGAAGGTTTCCGCGGGCTTTTCGGCTTTGCCCCGGCAAGCGACCGGGATGGCTGCCTTCAGGACATCCACTGGTCGATGGGCGGCCTAGGGTATTTTTCCACCTACACGCTGGGTAACATCCATGCGGCCCAGCTTTTTGCCGCCGCGCGCAGGGTGCCGTCTGTCGCCAGCGCCATCGAAAACGGGGATTATGCGCCGCTGCTCGTGTGGCTGCGGCAATCCATCCACTCCCATGGCGCGACATTGGATCCATCCGTCCTGGTTCAAAGCGCCACCGGCGCACGGCCTTCCACCGCCGCATACCTGGATCATCTGAAATTACGATATGTCTAACGAAATGAAAAAAGGATTCCTCATCGTGATCGAGGGCATCGATGGCACCGGCAAGTCCACCCAAGTGCGGTGGCTTGGTGAATGGCTGGCATCGGCGGGCCGCGATGTGGTCGTCAGCCGCGAGCCCACCGATGGGCCGTGGGGGAGCAGGTTGCGTGAATCCGCCGCCAGCGGCCGGTTGTCTCCGGAAGACGAGCTGCGCTGCTTTCTCAACGACCGCCGCGAGCATGTGGCGGAGAAGATCGCTCCGGCGTTGGCGGCCGGCAAGGTGGTGATCCTCGATCGTTATTATTTCTCGACCATGGCCTATCAGGGCGCGCGCGGGTTTGATCCGGCGGAGATCCGCCGCATGAACGAAGAGTTCGCGCCGGTGCCGGACTTGTTGCTGATCCTTGATTTGGACGTGGGTGTTGCGCACGCGCGGATCGGGTCGCGAGGTGACAGCACGAACGAATTTGAAAAACGTGAAAGCCTGGAACGCTGCCGAGAAATCTTCCTGTCACTCAAGGATGAGCCATTCGTCCGGGTGATCGACTCCAGCGGCAATCCCGACGAAGTTGCGGCGAGGATTCGCGAGGCGGTGGCGAGCCGGGTTTCATGAAGCGGGCTGCCTGTCCCGTCCGCAATTTCCTCGAAGAGCCGACTGTAACGGGGCGGAGGTGGATTTCATGCTTGGTTTTCCGAAGTGGATGGATTAATGGCCTGCACATGAAGGGGAGGTATTCCGCGCGATCGGTTTGTCTTTTCCCTGATGTCCGGCCGGGAAAATGGTGCTTTCCTGAGCCGAACAACCCGGTCATGTGGTGATGCAATCCCGAACGGAAGCAAAGAATGAAGACGCATACGAGGTCAAAAGGAGCCTGGATCCACCGTTTTGTCATACGGCTGTTCACCGTGGTGTTCGGAGTGCTGATTTTCTGGGTATTGGGATTCCTTGTGGAGGATATCCGTTCCATTCCTGGTCCTGATTATTCCAGGATCGAGCGGAAGCACTTGGACAAAGGTCTTGTCGCAAGGCGGCTCGCCCTTGAGGAGCAGGTTGCGGGGTTGGCCCGGCAGATTGAAAACCAGACGGAGAAGCAGCGGGTCGTGGGGGACAGTTCGCGCAATCTGCAGCAAACCATCAATCAGCTCGTTGAACTCCAGAAACTCGGAATGGAAAAGAGCATTGCCTTTTCGGAGAGCGAACAGGCGAATTTTTCAAACAGCATGAAGCTGTTTCTGGACAATCAGACGAAGTACCAGGAGCTGAGCCAAATGGTGGCGGAAACGCTTGAGCGGAAGCAGGTGTTACTCCGCGAGAAAGAGCAGGCCGAGCAAGAAATTGAAAGGCAGCGCCAACCGGCCTGGGTGGAGTTCAACGAGCTCAGCCAAAAACACCGAATGAAAATCGCCATCTGGCAACTCGCGATCCTGCTGCCCATTCTGCTTGTTGCGGCGGTGGTCATCGTTAAAAAGCGTTCCAGCATCTACTTTCCGTTGTTCCTCGCGTTTGGTGTGGCCGCGCTCGTCAAAGTCGCCTTGGTGGTTCACGAGTATTTTCCAAGCAAGTACTTCAAATACATCCTGATTGGTGGATTGTTGATCGTGGTGTGCCGGCTGTTGATCCACTTCATTCGCGCGATTGCCTTTCCGAAGGCACAGTGGTTGGTCAAACAATACCGCGAGGCTTATGAACGATTCCTCTGTCCGGTGTGTGAATATCCTATCAGGACCGGACCACGGCGTTATTTGTTCTGGAGCCGCCGGACGGTCAACAAGCTGGTGGTGCCTGGGGATCACGGCGAGGCTGAGGAGGTATACTCCTGTCCGTCGTGTGGCACCAACTTGTTTGAGGAGTGTCCGTCCTGCCACAAGGTCCGGCACGGAATGCTTCCCAACTGTACGCACTGCGGTGCCGAAAAGGAAATCCAGTAAGGAGGCCGGGACCGGTCCATGAACGCCACGCATCGCGGATTGATGCGTACGGGCAGGCGCGGCCTGCGGCCGTGCGCGGGTGCTTTTGCTTGCGGAGGGGTGGGGAGCGGGACTAGCTTCTCCGGCATGCTGAAATTCGTCTGGAAATCGCTATGGGCTGCGGGAATCACGTTCTTGCTTGCGAACTGCGCGATGACATCGTCAGGTCCCGGTAACCTGGGTGGACCGAGCGAGGAGGAGCGCAATGCGAGCATTGCTTGTGAGCCGACCGGGGATTTTTATTATGGCCGGCGTTATTACGTCGAGAAGACACGGTTTTGGGGATACCTGCGCCAGCCGCGCCAGCCGTGGAGCCGGGCGAAGCTGGTGATCATGCGGGAGGACAGGAAACACACGCCTGACCGCATGCCGGAGTCCGGTGTGCCCGGGAACGTGTATTCGTTTGACAACAACTACGAATACCGGATCCGCGGCTACTACACCGGCCGCGAGGCCTACGAGCCTAACAGCAATCAGTTTCTGCCCGAGTTCATGCTGACGGGTTACGAGCTGCTCGACACCAAGCCTGGCTGGTTGTTCCGTCCGAATGACCGCTACGACCGCTACCGGATCACCATGGTGCCGCGGTGAGCGGGCATCACAGCGTGACATCGGTGGGAACCGGCGTTGAAGGATCCTCGGGCAGTGCGCGGAGGGCGTCCGCAATGCTGCGGCTGCTGCCGGGAAGCACCAGATCCGGGCGGATCTCGGCGAGCGGTTGCAGGACAAAGCGGCGCGCTAATATCCTGGGATGTGGCAGCTCCAACTCGTCGTCATGGATCCGCGTGTCACCGAGGTAGAGCAGGTCGAGATCGATGGTTCGCGGAGCGTTGCGTTCCTGGCCACGGACGCGTCCGAGTTGGTTTTCGATGGCCCGTGTCAGCCCGAGCAGTTGGTGGGCGGTGCCATCATAGCCGATTTCGACGACCGTGTTGAGGAAATCGGGTGAGCCCGGCGGGCAGTCGAGCGGCGGGGTCTGATAGACCGGGGCGACCAGTATCGGTTCGGCGGGCGAGGCGATTTCCCGCAGGCGCGCGATCGCTGCGCGCAGGTGGGCCGGGCTGTCGCCGAGATTCGAGCCAAGGGCGATGCCCGCGCGCGGCATAGGGTTCAGTCTTCGAAGTTGTGTGGAGCCGTGATGTCGTAGTTTTGCTCGACGCGCTTGTTGGCGGCCTCGACATCCGCGGATGCGATCACGATCGGCCGTTCGGCACCGAACAACTCGATGACATGGAACTCCGGCGGTTTTTCCGGGTGAAGGAGGTCGAATGCCTGTTTGAGGTCGGTCACTTCCACTCCGTTGACCCTGTTCACGGCGAAGCCGGTGAAGCCCGCGAGCTGGCTGGTGGCCGGGTCGCTTTCGACACGGGTGAGGACAACCACGTCGCGGTGTTTTTGAAACAAACCTTTCGGGACATAGTCTGTGTAAAGCCGCCTGACGGTCACATCGCTGAATTTCGCGGTGGCGAACAAATTGGTGTCGAGCGGCTGGAAGACGAGGCCGGAGAAAACGAAATAGCGGGGCTTCTTTTCGTATTCGATGGCATACATGCGCGACCACGGCAGTGGCTTGAGGGTGATTTCCACTTCTTGTGCCTTGCCCCCGCGGAGGATGCGGACGGCCACTTTTTCGCCGGCGAACTTGCGCTCGACGATTTCGTTAAGGTTGATCTTCTCGCCGTCGATGGAGACCATTCCGGCGCTGTCCACCGACTGCCCGTCGAGGGCGAGGACGATGTCGCCGGGTTTGAGCAAACCGTCACTGGAGCTGGTGGGGATGACGTTGGTGATCAGCACGCCCATGCCATTGTCAGGCAGTTTGAGTGCCTGGCGCATGGCCGGATTGTGAAGTGGGAACTCGGTGAAGCCGAGATCGACATAGTGGTCGTATTTTCCATCCTCGACGTCCTTGAGGAACCTGCGCACGACCGGAGTGGGGATGATGTAGCCGGTGTTGTCTGCCTGGCGGAGGCCTTGGAAGGCGACGCCGACGACTTTTTTATCCTGGATCACCGGGCCGCCGGAGTTGCCGGGGTTGATGGCGGCGTCGATTTGGACGGCCAGATGGGAGTCCGCGCGCGAGTGCGAGTAGGGCTGGAAGTCGATTCGCGAGACGACACCGCGGGTGACGGAGAGCCTTTCTCCGCCGATCGGGTAGCCGATCACTCGGACCTGGGATTCCAAGGCGGGGACATCACCGAATTCGAAGGTTGGGAATGATTCGAAGTCCGAGAAATTCTCGACAGAAAGGAGTGCGAGGTCGCAGTCATGCGCGATATGTTCGACGCGGGCCTGGTATTTCACCGGGCTGCCGTGGACGGTAATGAGCAGGCGCCTTGCATTGGAAACCACGTGGGCATTGGTCAGGATCCGGTTTTTTCCGATGATGAATCCGGTGCCGATACCGCCGCTGAAGCGGCCGGAATTCCACGGCGTTTCGTAATCCGGGACCTGGGTGGCCACCTCGATGCGAAGGACGGAACGATAGACATCCGACGCCGTCTCCTGGGCTTTAAGGGAGGGAGTGGCTGCGAGGGCGGAGCAGAGGGCGAGCGTGCGGGAAATCCGGATCATGGCGAACGACCGGCACTCTAGGCTCCCTTGGTCAGGCAGCAAATAAAATGTGCGCCGCCGCCCGGGCTTTGCACGCCACCTTCAGAGAACATCGCGGACATGTGATCCGCGGGGGCAGCACAGGCGGACGAGAACAAGAGCGACACGGTTTCACCCGCCAGCCGTCACCATCAAGGCGTTCCGCCGGGCTTCAGATTGGCGACTTGTTGCAAAATCAATTCTACCGTGGCGAGCCGGCCGATGCCTTCGTATCCGCAGGCGAGTCCGCCTTCCTCGGGGTCGATGAACCGGCATCCGTCATCTTTCAGTCGGTCGACATTTCGTTGGGTGGCGGGGTGGAGCCACATTTTGCCATTCATGGCCGGTGCAATCAGCACCGGTGTGGTGCGCGGCAGGGCCAGATAGATCGAGCTGAGGGAATCCGGTGCCAGCCCGTTGGCGAACTCGCCGAGGACATTCGCGGTGGCGGGGGCCACGAGCAAAAGATCCGCCTGGTCGGCCAGCTCGATATGTCCGGGTTTCCATGACTGTTTTTCATCGTCGAGAGAGACGATCACCGGGTGGCGGGTGAGGGTCTGGAGGGTGAGCGGGGTGATGAACTCCGTGGCGGCACGGGTCATCACGACATGCACCTCGTGGCCGAGCTTGACCAGTTGCGATGCGATATCGGCCGCCTTGTATGCCGCGATGGAGCCGCTGATGCCGAGGATGATGTTCATGGGGCCAGAGGGGTGGGGGGATCAGCGCAGCATTGCCACAGCCTTGTGGGTGGCATCCGCGAGGGCTTCGACGTCCCGCTGCGTGTTGTAGAGTGCGAATGAAGCCCTGACCGTGCCGGTGATGCCAAACCGCGCCATCAGCGGCTGGCAGCAATGGTGGCCGGTACGCACGGCCACGCCCATCTGGTCGAGCAGCGTGCCGATGTCGTAATGGTGGAGTCGCTCGATGTTGAACGACAGCGAGCCCGAGCGGTCGTCCGGGCCATAGAGACGGATGCCCGGGATGTCCTGCAATGCCTCCGCAGCGCTGCGGATCAACTGCATTTCATGCTCGTGAATTTTATCGATGCCGAGGCTGTTGACGTATTGGATGGCTGTCTCGAGGGCGATGGCTCCCTCGATGTTAGGAGTTCCGGCCTCGTATTTGAAGGGTGGATCGTTGTAGGTCGTTCGTTCAAAGGTGACCTCCTTGATCATTTCCCCACCGCCTTGCCATGGCGGAAGCTCACGCAACAGTTCCGTCCGTCCCCAGAGCACTCCGATGCCGGTGGGTGCATAGATTTTGTGGCCGGAAAACGCCAGGAAATCGGCTCCGAGCGACTGAACATCCGTTGGCAGGTGCGCGATCGACTGGGCGGCGTCGATCAACACCAGGGCTCCCGCCTGCTTGGCGGCACGGATCATTCCTGGCAAAGGGTTGATCGTGCCGAAGGCGTTGGAGATCCAGGTCAGGGAAAGCACCTTCACGCGGCTGCTGAGAAGGTCGAGGAAAGCGTCCTGGTCGAGTGTGCCGTCGTCGTGGCATGGGATCACCTTCAGGCGGGCTCCGGTGCGTTCGCAGAGCATCTGCCATGGGACGATGTTCGAGTGGTGTTCGAGCGTGGAAATGAGCACTTCGTCCCCGGAGCGGATGCGGCCGGACAGCCCGATGATGTTGGCGGCGAGATTGATTCCGGCGGTGGTTCCGGAGGTGAAGATGACTTCATCGGCGGAAGCCGCGTTGAGGTGGGAGGCGACGGTTCTCCGGGCCTTTTCAAATGCCTCCGTGGCGGCCCGTGCCAAGTGATGGGTGCCTCGGTGGATATTCGCATTGATCGCCTCGTAGTAATGACGCGACGCCAGCAGGACCTGCATGGGTTTCTGGGTGGTGGCGGCGTTGTCCAAATAGACCAGCCTCCGACCTTGGATGGATTGGTCGAGGATCAGGAAGTCGGCGAGCAGGGATTCTTCGGAGAGCATGGGATGTCGGGGAATCTGGCGGTCCTGCGTGATGGTGGGGCAGATGCCCCCATCCCGCAATACCTGAAATGGCACTGCGCCCGATGGGGCGGCCAAGCCCCAGGTTTGTTGGCATCGACCCAGGCATCCAAGCCCTTCATTTCGCGCCAGCCGGTACGATCAGGGTGGGAACGGTGGCCTTGCGCACCATACCCTCCGCCACGCTGCCGAGGAGCAACGAGGCGATCATTCCATGGCCATGGGAGCCAAGCACGACAAAATCCGCGCCGCTTTCCTTGACATAATCCAGCAGGGCGTGCAGCGGGCTTCCCTCCGCGATCTGGCAGGTGGCACCCGGCACAGTGGCTTTCACCTGTTCCAAGAGGTTTTCCAGTTTCTGGCTTGCCCGGCGTTTGGCTTCCTCCTGGTAGGCGTGTAGCGCCGGGAATTCATCCGGGGTGAAGCCATAAGCGGTATAACTGGGTTCGGGCTCCACGACATGGAACAGCCTTAATCCCGCGCCAAAGGCCTTTGCCAGTCCACTGGCCATTTCCAGAACCTTCGGGGTGGCGTTTGAGAAATCCACTGCAACTATAATCGTTTTCATGGCAGCTCTAACCAAGCATGGCCGGCTGCCGAAAGCAATCAAACAATGACGGAATTTCGCTTCATCAGGGGGCTCGGGGGGGATCACAAACCTTGTGAGTGGCGAAGGCCCGGTGACATTGATTTTGCCAATCTGTTAAGGATCGGCGGCATCACTTTCTGATGAAAACCGATCGTGCGTCATGTTACCCGGGGAACAGGGATGGGAAGCGCGAAGCCGCATGGGAATAGGCCCGAAAAGTAGAGATTTCACGTAAAAATCCTGTTGCCGGGTCATCATATTCATGCGAGACAGCGCGATGATTTGGGCATGGTTGATTTTTATAGGCTTCGTGCTGGCGATGCTGGCGCTTGATTTGGGGGTTTTTCACCGCAAGTCCCATGTGGTTGGGTTCAAGGAGGCGCTTGGCTGGTCTTGTGTTTGGATTTCCCTCGGATTGGCGTTTTCCCTGCTCGTTTATTTTGCCTATGACAGGCATTGGTTTGATCTTGGCTTGTCGGTTGACGCCGTGGACAAGGTGGTGAATACCGGCGAGCTGGCAGCGACCAAGTATCTGACCGCTTACGTGGTCGAAAAGTCCCTGAGCGTGGACAATATTTTTGTGATCGCCATGGTTTTCAGCTCCCTAGCGGTGCCGGCGCGCTATCAGCACCGGGTATTGTTCTGGGGGATTATGGGTGCGCTTCTGATGCGTGGCGCGATGATCGGCATGGGGTCTTATTTGGTGGGAAGCTTCCATTGGGTTCTTTATGTTTTCGGGGTCTTCCTGATTTTCACCGGGGTCAAGATGCTGGTGATGGAGGAGAAGGAAGAGCATCCCGAAAACAACCGGATCATCCGTTGGATACGGAGGTTTTTCCCGATCACCCGGGAGTTCCACGGCCAGCACTTCATGGTCCGGGCCGGCGGCAAGTGGTCTCATGAAGCCGCTGAACCCGGATTGGCTGCCAAGCCGGATCCGGTGGTCGACGCCGCGCCTCCAGGCAAGTGGTTGCTCACGCCGCTGGCGGTGGCGCTGATACTGGTGGAGATCACGGACCTGATTTTCGCCGTGGATTCGATTCCAGCGGTGTTTGCGATCACGGCCGATCCATTTCTGGTGTTCACCAGCAATGTGTTCGCCATTCTCGGGCTGAGGTCGCTCTATTTCGCGCTCGCCGGGTTGATCAGCAAGTTCCGCTACCTCAAACCGGCGCTGTCACTGATTTTGATACTCGTGGGGGTGAAAATGCTCGCCGCCAAATGGCTCAAGCATTGGCTGGGTGACTCGTTCAACCTCACCGTGCTCGCGGTGATCGTTGCCATCCTTTGTACCGGTGTCATCACCTCCCTGATCGTGGGGGCGCGGGAAGATGGCAAATCCAGGCCTTGAAACGTCCCAATGGCCGGGTTTCGACAGAGCCAACGACTCATGGTTTCACACTGGCAAATTGCGGATGATGGGGCATCCTGTGCCTGCCATGATCCGTTTCCTCCATACCCGAATCCGCGTCGCCGACCTTGATCGCTCGGTGGCTTTTTACCAAACGCTAGGTTACGAACTCCGCGACTTCAAGGACTCACCGCAGGGCAACCGCCTGGCATTTTTATTCCTTCCGGGAAACGAGGTGTTTCTGGAGCTTTGCTACTCTCCCGATTACACCGCCACCTGCCCGGAAGATCTGATGCACACCGCCCTTGGGGTTCACGACATCATCGGGTATTGCGACCGCCTGGAAAAAGCAGGAATCGAGATCTGGCCGTCCGGCTGGCGTGAGAAATTCTCCTCCGGCCAGCGCAAAATGGCGTTTGTGACGGATCCCGACGGCTACGAGGTGGAAATCCTGGAAAGCTGAACGGGAGTATCGTCGGAATGGTTCCCGCTGGATTTATCCCGGGGCTGTTGCAAGCTCTGCCCATGCGGCATGCTGGTGGAGGTGATCGTTTCGAATCCCGGCCGCGCTCTCCCAGGGCGCTTGGTCTCTGGTTTTGTGCCTTGGCGGCGGCAGTGCTTCCGTTTTGTACGGCTTGCTGGTCAAAGAAAGAGCCCGATGCCAAGCCCTCCGAGGTGCCCCGGTTGGTGGGAAAAATTGCCAGTATACCTCCTGAGAAACGGTTTGTCCTCATCCGTAGCCTTGGCAAGTGGGACATCGCCGCTGGCACGATTCTGACCACCCGTGGCGGGGACGGCCGAAGCGCCAACCTGCTGGTGACCGGTGAGTCGCTCGGTAATTTCGCGGCTGCGGATATTCAATCCGGCGAAGTCCAACTCGGGGATTCGGTCTATTCCCGCCATGTCCCCAAGCCTCCCCCGGAGCCGAGTGGAGGGGATTCCCCGGCCGAGTCCGGCCCGCAGGCTCAGGAGTCGGAGGCCGCTCCCGAACCGGAATTGCCCGTAGATTCGGCCGCTGGAGCCTGAAATTTCAAAATTTCCGTCATTCTTTTCTTTTCAAACCGCTTGGTATTACGTATTTTCAAAACGTCCCACCCGAAAGAGGTATGATTTTGAAAATAATTTCAAGATATTGACTGTCCGTAAGCCCGGGCAGTCAGTGTTCTGAAAAATCCACCTGTTTCGGTTCATTTGTCCCCACGAAATGAACGAACCCACAACCAGCCAACATGAAAACCATCAACGCCTCAGGCGCTTCGGTGCAAGCCGACGCAGCGCGTCTAGCTGACTTCGTCCTGTTCACCCAGCGAAGCTGTATCCTCAACCTGTCTCCGGAACTCAACAAAGGCAACGTATCGTTTCCCCAGTTCTTCCTGCTGACCTATCTGTCGAGCGAAGAATATCTGACGATGTCGGATATCGCCAAAAAAATGGGCCATTCGACGGCCGCGGCCACCGGTTTGGTGGATCGGCTTGAGAAGCTGGGATATGTGGATCGTGTTCATGCCGCTGAAGACCGGCGCAAAATCATGGTCCGCATCACTTCCAAGGGTACGCAGCTCGTGTCGAAGATGCGCGCGGAAATCGCCACCGATCTGGCAGGCATCCTTGCCGACATGGACGAGGACCAGGCCGATGCGGTTGAGCATACCAAGCGTGCGATCAACGGCCGGGTGATTGCCTGAGTCCGGGAATTGTTTGCTTCGGCTCGAAAGCCACTTGGCGAAGCCTTCACGCCTCCGTTAACCTGACCGGGTGACGGAGGTGTTTCCATTTCTAGCTCCCATCAATGCGCTGCCGGGGGTTCGCTGCGCGTGGGTCGAGCGTGTCCCCGGAGTGGAGATCACGGGTGACCGCGATGAGGCGATGAGTGTTTTGCGCCCGCATCATGAACGTGCCATAGAAACGTTTGCGGGGCCGGAAGCCTCATGGTGGAGAGCCGAACAGGTGCATGGCCGTGCGGTGGCGGTGGTGCCCGGGATTGGACGGATTTCCGCGCCCGACGGACTGCCCGTGGTGCCAGGAGTCGACGGTTTATTGACATGCCGGGCCGGGGTGGTGCTGGCCATTTACGTCGCGGATTGCGGGGCGATCTGGCTGGCGGACCGCAGGTCAGGTGCGATCGGGCTTCTGCATTCCGGGAAAAAAGGGACGGAGCTGGCGATTTTGGACGAGGCCCTGGCGCGGATGTCACGGGATTTCGGAACGCGGCCGGAGGATGTGGTTGCGGTGCTCAGCCCGTGCATCCGGCCTCCTGACTACGAATGGGATTTTGCAGCGGAGATTGGTAGGCAGGCGGGGAGGGCAGGCGTGGGGAATTTCATCGACTGTGGGCTGAATACCGCGTCAGATCGAGTCCGTTTTTACAGTTACCGCAAGGAACTGGGAAAAACCGGCCGGATGATGGCCCTCATCACTCGTGATTTTCCCCCATGAGCACGCTCACCACCCATGCCCCTGCCAAACTGAATCTATCGCTGCGTGTCCTTGGTCGCCGCGATGACGGATTTCATGAGATCGACACCCTCATGGTGCGATTGCCGGGATTGGCGGATCGTCTGGAGTTTTCGCGTGCCTCGGGTTTTTCATTCGAGTGTTCCTCCCCGGGTGTTCCGACGGATGAAGCCAACCTGGTTGTCCGCGCGGTCAGGGCTTACGAGTCCGCCGCCAAGGTTTCCTGTGATTTCAGGGTGCGATTGGAAAAAGCCATTCCACATGGAGCCGGACTCGGCGGGGGAAGCAGTGATGCCGCGGCGACTCTGGCGGCGCTCGATGACCTGCACGATGGCAAACTGGGCATGGAGAGATTGCGGACGCTGGCCGCCGGAATCGGGTCGGACGTCCCGTTTTTCCTGATGCCTGGAGCCGTCCGCTGCACCGGGCGTGGCGAAGTCCTCGAGCAGGCTGCGGCACTCGAAAAACCGTTGCGCGTGCTGATTCTCAAGCCTGCGTTCATGGTGGCCACGCCGGATGCCTATCGCCGGTGGAGTGGTTCGCGCGAGTTGCCGGGCATTTGCTATGCCGCTCAGGAATTGGATGGCTTGTCGCTTATCAACGACCTCGAACGTCCGGTTTTTGAAAAGCACCGCTTTCTTGCTGAAATGAAGAGCTGGCTGCTGGCGCGCCGTGAGGTTTGCGCCACATTACTCTGTGGCTCTGGTTCTTCCGTCTTCGCCGTGCTCCATCCTGGTGCCGATGCCGAAACGCTGGCGAAATCCGCACGTCACGAGCTCGATCCTGGGCTTTGGTCATGGTCCGGCGAGGTCCACGTCGCTTAGATTCATGCAAGAGTCAGGTGGCAGGTGCCGATCTGGTTGCCGCGTTCATCGACCGGCATGTGCAGGCCATCGTCGTAAGTGTGTCCGTCAGAGTGGCGGTCAAGGTTCGGCCGACGGGATCGGCGGGTGCGGCTAGGTCTTGTCTGCTGCCAATATAAACTGATAAAAAGTCAGACTTTTTATCAGAGAATTTTTGACGTTTTGGCGTGGGGTGGGCGGCTATGGGGGCGTGCAGGTGGGATCAAGGCAGCGTGAGATGCTCCGATCCGACCTGGTTGCCGAGTTCATCGGTGACCAGCAGGTAGCAGACCAGCGGGCGTGTTTCCGGCAGGGTGGCGGTCACGGTCCGGCCGTTGGACTCGGCGGCTGAGGATTGCCATTTCCTCTGCTGCCACGGGCCGCTGTCGGTGGTGTAGTCAAGCTGTGCCTTGGTGATTCCGGATTTAGAGGACACGCTGGCTGACACTTGGCTGTTTTTGATTTTGATTTTCCCGACTTTTGGCAGCGGATCCGACTTTGCGAGGAGGTTGTCGATAAAGGCGTCCACCTCCTTGAAGTTCCAGTGATGGCCGTGCGGTCGGTTGATGGTTACGGAAAGCGTGACCGGCGATTCAACCAAGCGATAGGATTTCTGATAGCTGTCGAGCGGGTAGGCGAAATCACACGTTCCATTGACAAAAAGCATGGGGGTGGTGGTTTGCGCGAGGTAGCGTGAAGGATCGAAATTCCGGACCCAGCGGGTGCGGTGGGCCTCGTTCATTTTCGAAAAATGGGTGGCGACCCAATGGCTGTTTTCATGGATGAATCCGCAGCCGTAAACCGGGACAGCGGCCTTGAAACGGTGGTCCAGTGGCGCGACGATGCAGGTGAGATATCCTCCCCAGCTGATTCCTGTGAGAGCGGTGCGGGTGCGGTCGACTTCAGGCCGCGAGAGGAGCAGCGAGTGGGCGCGAATGGCGGCGGCAACCGCATGATAGGTCCACATGTCCTTTTCTTCGCCCGGTTGGAAGTCGCGGAAAATTTCCCCATCTGTCATGGGAGGGCCGCCATCGGCAAGCCGGCCTGCCGGGCCATTGCCCGCGAGATCGATGGCCATGGCGGCAAAGCCACGCTGGGACCAGTATTGGGCCCAATTGATGAAGGCTTTGCCGCCACCACCGTGGAGCAGGACCATTCCGGGGAAGGGACCCGAACCTTGGGGGCGGGCAAAGTATCCGAACACGCGGGTGGGTTTGCCCTTCAGCGGCTCTCCCTCGAAATAGACTTCCTGAACCCGCTGGTTTTCCGGTCCCCATTCCGCTTTCGGGCTTTTTTGCAGGGCGGCCATGTTCCAAGGGCCAGTTTCGGCGGCAAAGGCAAGCGCTGCGGACAAAGGCAACATTGCACCTTTCAGGGCAGCGAGCAATGACCGGCACAGATTGGTTTTTGCGGTAAGGCAGTGGTTGGTGGTCATGGATGGATGCCTACGCCAGGACGTTGGATGGCATTTCACCGGGCTTGATTCGTCAGGCCGGGTTTGCGAGCGTTCCTGCATGCCGCGCATCGCACTGCTCCAATCGGGGACCTTCGCCACCAAGGCCGAGGCTTTCGATCACCATGAAGCGCTTATCCGCCAAGCCGCGGCGGGTGGGGCGAACATCATCGTCACCCAGGAGTTGTTCCTGACCCCCTACTTTTGCACCGTTGAAAATCCGGACTTGTTCGATCTTGCGGATCCTTTGCCAGGACCAGTGACCGACCGTCTCGGTTCGCTTGCGGGTGAGCTTGGAGTGGTGCTGGTTTCCTCGCTGTTCGAGCACCGCGGTCCCGGGTTGTATCACAACACCGCCGCCATCCATGATGCGGATGGGAAACTGCTCGGATTCTATCGGAAATCGCACATCCCGCAGGATCCGGCGTTCGAGGAAAAATTCTTTTTCACCCCGGGGGACAGCGGTTGGCCTGTTTGGGACACGGCATATGGCAAACTGGGTGTGTTGATTTGCTGGGACCAGTGGTATCCCGAAGCGGCGCGGCTGATGGCGCTGGGTGGCGCGCAGGTTTTGATCTATCCGACCGCCATCGGTTGGCTGCCGGATGAGAAGGAGGCACTTGGTGAAGCCCAGCATGCAGCATGGGAAACCGTGCAGCGCGGGCATGCGGTGGCCAATGGCTGTTATCTCGCGGCTGTGAACCGGGCGGGTTCACACGGCGGCACCGAGTTCTGGGGCCGTTCGTTTGTGGCGAACCCTTACGGTCAGGTTGTCGCCAAGGCATCGACAGAAAACGAGGAGATCCTGTTTCACGACCTCGATTATCAGGCGATCGAGGATTTCCGCAGGATCTGGCCGTTTTTCCGCGACCGCCGGATCGACGCTTATGGAGAGCTCACCAAGCGCTGGCGGGTCTGATGCCGCCCGGAAAGTTTTCTGATCAATGATTTTTCAGGTCGCGCTGTGCGCACTGTGGGAAAAAATCCTTGCGTGCGATGCGCAAGGAAGCACGCACGATGCGTAGCTCCCCATTTCAAGAAAGACTCTCAGACGTAATGCAGCTCGCGGGCTTTCGCTTCGATGGCCGATTCGCTATCGAGCAGTTCCTGGATCGGGTCCCAACGGCCGGACAGCAGGGCGTCGCGTGCGGAGTCCGGCATGGTCACCGGGAAATCCAGCCCGCCCGAGGTGGTGACGCGGAGTCGGTCGACATCGATCGTGACGCTGGTGGCCGGATCCTTGTCGATGGCGTCGCGGAGCTTCTCGATGTCTGCGGCGGATGCGATCACGCATGGCATGGCCAGGGTGGTGGAGTTGCCGAAGAAGATCTCCGCGAAGGACTCGGCGATGATGCCATTGAACCCGTATTTGCGAAGTGATTGCGGCGCATGCTCGCGGGATGAGCCACAGCCGAAGTTCGGGCCGGCGACGAGGATTGAGGCACCCTGGAAGCGGGGATCGTTCAGCGGATGATCGGTTTTCTCACCGGTTTCCGAGTTGAAGCGCACATCGTAAAACGCGAATTCGCCGAGGCCGTCGAAGGTGACGCACTTCATGAAGCGGGCCGGGATGATGCGGTCGGTATCGATATCGGCTCCGGGAATGAACACGGCGCGGCCGGTGACTTGTTTGACAGGATCGAGTGGCATGAAAGGGAGATTTGAGATTAGAAATTTAACGATGTCGTGGATTCCGCCTCATGCGGCACCGGCTGCGGTTTCCAGGTGGAAAAGTTCCCGGGCATCCGAGATGTGGCCGTTGATGGCTGCGGCAGCGACCATTACCGGGGACATCAGCACGGTGCGGCCGGTGGGCGATCCCTGGCGGCCTTTGAAGTTCCGGTTGGAGGATGAGGCGCAGAGTTGGTCCCCGACCAGCTTGTCCGGGTTCATGGCGAGGCACATCGAGCAACCCGCTCCGCGCCATTCGAATCCGGCGTCGGTGAAGATTTTCGGCAGGCCTTCCTGTTCGCACTGGATGGCGACGATTTGTGAGCCAGGGACGACGATGGCTTTGACACCCGGAGCGACCTTGTGGCCCTGGATGTATTTTGCGACTTCGCGGAAATCCGAGATCCGGCCGTTGGTGCAGGAACCGATGAATGCGACATCGATTTTCACTCCTTTGATCGGAGTGCCGGCCTTGAGTTTCATGTAGGCGAGAGCTTCCTCGATCGATGCCTTCTCCTGATGTGTGCCGGCTTTGGCGGGATCCGGGATGGTTTCTGAAATGAAAATCCCGTGGTCCGGTGAGATACCCCAGGTGACGGTGGGTTCGATGTCCCCGGCATGGATGCGGACGATGTCGTCGTAGTGGGCATCGGCATCCGATGCGAATGACAGCCAGCGGGCGGCGGTGGCATCGAAATCCGTCATGTCCACATAAGGGCGGCCTTTCAGGTAGGCGACGGTTTTGGCGTCCGGATTGACGTATCCGCAGCGGGCACCGCCCTCGATGGACATGTTGCAAACAGTCATGCGCTCCTCCATCGACATACGGTCGAAGACATCGCCGGCGTATTCGTAGGCGTAGCCGATGCCGCCCTTCGCACCTAACAGGCGGATGATGTGGAGGATCACGTCCTTGGCATAAACGCCGGGGCGAAGGTTGCCGTTCACCTCAATGCGGCGGACTTTCAACGCTTCCAGAGCGAGGGTCTGCGAGGCGAGCACGTCGCGGACCTGGGTGGTGCCGATGCCGAACGCGATCGCGCCGAACGCACCGTGGGTGGCGGTGTGGGAGTCGCCGCAAGCGATGGTGGTGCCCGGCTGGGTGATGCCTTGCTCGGGGCCGACCACGTGGACAATTCCTTGTTTGCCAGAGGCGAGGTCGAAATAGGTCACGCCGAAGTCATCAGCGTTTTTCCGCAGGGCCTGCATCATTTCCGCGGCGAGCGGGTCTTGCGGGGCATCCTGATCGATGGTGGGGACGATGTGGTCGACCGTCGCGAACGTGCGTTTTGGAAATTTCACTTTCAGCCCGAGGTCACGGAGCATGCCGAAGGCTTGTGGCGAGGTCACCTCGTGAATGAGGTGGGTGCCGATGAAGAGTTGCGTGCGTCCGTCGGCGAGAGTGCCGACGGTGTGGGCGTCCCATACTTTTTGGAAGAGGCTTTTTCCCATGGTTCAGATTGCGCCTTGGTTGTGGCGGGGGCAAAAGCTGCATGGGCGGCGGGCAATTGTCAAAGCCGCATGCGTGTTGACGCTGAAAGATCCGCTGGTGGGCTGGGTGATACCCCGCCGGTATCAGGTCATTAGGACATCTCGATAAACAAGCCGACGAGTATGGCTGCGAGTGCCAGTATGGCGGCGAGGATCAAGCCCGCCTTTACCCATTTGCGGATTTGGCTGGGCCGTGCCGAGTGGCCGTCAATCCACTCTTCCCAGCTTCGCTCATGCTGTGTGCGGCTGCGGTGATAATGACGCAGATTGCCGGAAAAACGGTTCTGATCATCCAGATTGGAAAGTCGTTTCATTCGATTAACTCGCGAAAGGAATTCCACGGAATTCCCAAACGGCAAGATAAAAATGGGCTGTGCCGGGTATAAACAAATACCGGCATTCTCCCGTAAGCGGGGGAATGCCGTGTTGAATGCTGGAAGCGGACAGACGTCCGTGACTTACTTCTCGTTGTAGACCGGAGTTTCTTCCGCGACAGCCGGGCTGATTTCCTGGAACTTGGGCAGAGCGCGGAGCTTCGGCGGTTTGACATCGCTGGTGCAGCAGCACGAAGCAGCGAGAAATGCGGTGGTGCAGATGGCGAATGCTGAAAAAAAGCGGATCATGGCAAGGTCAGGGATAGGTTGATGATTTGAAAGGGGGGATTATTTCGAGGGGGTGACGTAAGCGGGTTTGTTTTCGGTCGGGGCGGCGCTTGGGCAGCAGGCGGCTGCGAACAGTGCGGAAGCGGCTGCGATAAGGACGAATTTCATCGGTTTTGGGTGCGGGTTTGAGTTTTGAGCCGGCGTATGTGCCAACCGACCTTGGCGCTGAGACTAACGGTCGCGATTGGCCCTGCAAGGCAAAAGAACCGCCGAAGCCGAAACTTTCCTTAGATGCCACAGCCCCCTGAAGATACCCATTTTGGCGGTGGGATGGGCTTTTTCATGTGGGTATTTCGAGGCTTGGCAGAAGCCGGGCATGGGGCATTCTGTGGCGGATCATATGGTTTTGAGACGATTTTCCCACCTGGTGTGGTTGGTTCTGGTGGCTGCCCTGCTGTGCCGGTGTGGCCTGCCGCAACCGCCGCAATGTCGGACGGTGCCGGATGCCTCGCGGGTTTCCGCTGTGGTTCTTGTGGCGGAGGCGCGCAGGAATTGGGAGATTCTCGGCGATCCCTCACGCGCCGGTGAACTGGGAGTGGCGCAGAATCGTTACAATGAGGCGGTCGCCAAGCTTTTCGACCAGCTTCGTTGTGGCAAGGCCGGTTGGCAGGATCGCGCTTCTCTCATGGGAACCCGGATTGCCGATGAATCCGCCGTCAGCCTCCATCCTTCGCGTCTCGATGCGGTGTTCCCGGCATCGAGCGTGAATGTTCGGACGGTCAA
Organism: uncultured Luteolibacter sp.; assembly: GCA_964399305.1. GTDB lineage: Bacteria > Verrucomicrobiota > Verrucomicrobiia > Verrucomicrobiales > Akkermansiaceae > Luteolibacter. The sequence goes on along the minus strand of CAYNQJ010000012.1, from coordinate 31,976 downwards.
GTGCCACAAGACGACCTCCGGGGTGGGGGTGCCGCTTGTGGGTTGGAAGAAAACCAGCCCGGTGGGAATGCCGCGCGATCGTTATCTTCTGCCCAATGGTCTTCCTTACCTGCTCACGGCCGTGCTTTCCTTTGAGTCCGGCGGGCAGCCGGTTTGGCATTTTGTGAAGCGCTGGAACACCGAACAAATCCAAACCGGCCGTGTCACTCACACGCTTGCCGCCGACTGGTCCGCGCCGAATGCCTTTTTCTGGGGCATGTGTGAATTGGATGACCTGACGATCCAGAACGTCATCCTTCCCGAACGGTTCATGCAGGAAACCGGGCTTTATTTCCTGACGCCCTACGACCCGGAAAAAATTCCAGTCGTGATGGTACACGGCCTCGTTTCCAGCCCGGATGCGTTCAAAAACATCATCAACGAGCTCGCACCCGAGCCATGGTTCCGTCAGAATTACCAGATCTGGTTGTTCAACTACCCCACCGGCAATCCTTGGCTTCTGAGCAGCATGAAATTCCGCGAATCCATGCGTGAGGCCTGTGCCTTTGCACGCAGCAAGGGAAATGACCGGAATTTGAGGCGGATGGTCGTGGTTGGCCACTCCATGGGCGGGCTGATCGCGCGTTCCAGCGTCACGGATCCGGGATCGGTCATTTACGACGAGCATTTCAAGCAACCGATTGACCAGCTCAAGTTAAGTCCTGCGACGCGGGAGTTGATTCGGGAAACCATGCTTTATGATCCGCTCCAGGAGCCATCGAGGGTGGTTTTCATGGCGGTTCCCCACCGTGGCAGCCCGATGGCGACCCGCCGGATTTCAACATGGATTTCGGGACTGATCCGCCTGCCGAAGACACTGACCGTGGATCTTCTCGATGCGACTTTCCAGACGATGGGCGAGATCGCCGAGGGCCGGGAGGGGGCTGCCCACCTGCCGAATTCGATCAACAGCCTGTCACCTGCGAGCAAGGCAAACATCGCTCTGGGCAAATTGCCGCTGCCGAAGCGCATCGCCTTTCACTCGGTGATTGGCGACAGAGGCAGGGGGGACTCACCCGGAAGCAGCGACGGGGTGGTGCCCTACTGGTCCTCGCATGTTTCGCCCGTGCGATCCGAGCGGATTGTTCCCAGCAACCACAGCGTGCCAAACCACCCGGCGGCAGCCGAGGAGTTGAAGAGAATTCTCCGGCAGCACCTTGCCGAAACCAAATGAAATGGCGGTGTACGGGACGAATGCCGGCGCTTCGCGATTTACTTCCCGCGGCTTTGCCATTTGGATTTCCGCGTTTCCGCACACACCCCACCCATGTCACCCGAACAACAACTCGCTCATCTCACGGCTGGCGCGGCCAAAGTCCTCTCTGAAAAGGAGTTGCTGGAAAAGCTCCGCCTTGGCCGGCCGCTGCGCATCAAGCTGGGGGTGGATCCGACCGCGCCCGACATCCACTTCGGGCACACCGTGGCTTTGGAAAAACTCCGCCAGTTCCAGCTGCTCGGCCATCAGGCGGTATTGTTGATCGGTGATTTCACTGCCACCATTGGCGATCCTTCGGGGCGTTCGGCCACCCGTCCTCCGCTCACCCGTGACGAAGTGCTGGCCAATGCGGCAACCTACACCGATCAGGCGTTCAAGATCCTTGATCGCTCGAAAACCGAGATCGTTTACAACGGCGACTGGTTCCGGAAAATGACCTATGAGGAGATCCTCAAGCTCAACTCCCGCGTCACGCTCCAGCAGATGCTCCAGCGCGAGGACTTCCGCAACCGGCTCGACGCCGGTCAGGAAATCCGCCTGCACGAGTTGCAATACCCGATCATGCAGGGCTGGGACTCGGTGGAAATCCACGCCGATGTCGAACTCGGCGGCACCGACCAGCTTTTCAACATCCTCGTTGGCCGCGACTTGCAGAAGGAGGAAGGCCAGCCGCAGCAGGTGGTGATGGTGCTGCCGCTGCTCGAAGGCCTCGACGGCGTCAGGAAGATGTCCAAATCCTACGGCAATTACATTGGCGTGTCCGATCCGCCGCAGGAAATGTTCGGCAAGCTGATGAGCGTTTCCGACGAGTTGATGGACCGCTATTACCTGTTGTTGTTAGGCGAGGCGCGCGATCCTGCCGGCCATCCGATGGATGCCAAGAAGGAGCTCGCGGAAAAACTCACCGCGCGTTACCACGGGCCGGAGGCAGGTGCCGCCGCCCGCACGGACTGGGACACGCGTTTCTCGAAGAAAGACCTGGCGGCCGCCGAACTGCCCGAGCTCGCGCTTGCGGATCTTCCGGCGGATCTGAATGTGCTCAGTCTCAGCGCGCACGCGTTCAAGGTGGCTTTCCATTTGGAAAAATCGAATGGCGAGCTGCGGAAGCAATTCATCACCAGCGGTTCCGTCCAGCTCAATGGTGAGAAACTCACCGACCCGCAGGCCGCGGTTGTTCCGGTGGCGGGAGATGTGCTCAAACTTTCGAAAAAACACGCGGTCCGCTTTATCTAACGGAATTTGCGCCGGTGCCGTGGGCCGATGCCAGCGTGTCGGATACGGGTTGCGTGTCACCCCATGCCCGCAGCAGGGTCCGGATGGCGCCGCGGTCGCCTCGCTCGGCGGCCATCAGCACCCGGGAGTTTTGCTTTTGTAGATCCCACCTGGCGGACGGCCCGCCGGGTTCCCATCCGCATGTCAGGAAATGTGCAAGCAGTTGTTCGCGCGACACCCCCGGAAGCGAGTATTCCGCAGCGGGTGGCCGATCCGCATGGACCGGCCGGTGCCCGGGTGGCTGCGGAAGTCTCCGGCAACGCGCCCATGCGCGCAATGCGGGAACCAGAAACGTCACTTTGCGCAACACCCAGCGAGGGAAAGCGCGGTCGAAACGCGGGCTCAACCCGCGCAGCGGCAGCATCCGGTTGGTGACCGCCTGGTATCCGGCACCGCCCATCGGCCCGTGATGGATGATCGAGTCCGCCATCACCCGCACGGGGCCGCCGCCATAAATGAATCCATCCCAGCGGATTGAGCCGCAACCGGTGAACTTGAGAGGATGTTTCGCTAACAGTAATTTCTCGGCCCGTCCGTATCCGAGTTGCTGGCGGAGAAAGGCGCGGATGCCGGGCCGTCGGTGGTGCCAGACAAACGCCCCCGGAGCAAAGCCGAGCCGGTATCCGGCATCGCGAAGCCGCCAGCAGAAATCGACGTCGTCGCCGGCGGTGTGGAATTGCGGATCGAAGCCTCCGATCGCATCAAACGCCTCTTTGGTGACCACCAGATTGCATCCCGGCAGGTGCTCGGCCTCTTCGTCATCGAGCATCACATGGCTTGGCGCTCCGGGAGAGGCGCACACTACCGCTTGCTGCCATGTTTGCGCCTCAGGTGCGAGATTCGGTCCTCCTGCCGCCGCAAAGCGGCCATCGGCGAAGACGCGGACGAGGCGCACCAGCCACTCGCGGTCCGGTTCACAATCGTCGTCGGTATAGGCAAGCGCCGTGCCAAGCGCGGCCTGGGCACCGGCATTGCGTGCGGCACTCAATCCACAGGCGGCGAGCCGGATCAGCCTGACCTCCGGGAAATTCTTTGCCACCCAGTCCGCCGTGCCATCGCTCGAACCGTCGTCCACCACGATGATTTCGGCCAACAAGTCCGCTTTTCCCTCAAGGTTGGTGACGGCCTTCAGGCAGTTGCCGATCCGGCCGCGTCCGTTTCTGGTGCAAACGATCACCGAAAATGAAATTCCGCTGGTGGCCGGCTTTGGATTGCCGGTTTGGGAAAACGCCTCGGTCACTGCGGTGAGCGCGGGTTTGTCCGAATGGTTGCGGTCGGTGAGCCCGAAATCCCAGTCGGTCACCTCCGCGCCGGCGTTCCACCAGCGGTCGCTCCAGGCATAGACCGTCATGCCCGCGGTTTCCTCCTCCCGGGAAATCTCCACCGCCCATCGCAACACCTCCGCCTGGCGTGTCAGCCCGTTGCGGCGGGAGTCCAAGCCGAATTCGGAGATCATCAAGGGCCGGTCGCCTGCGATGTGGTGAAGCCGCCTGAGATATTTCCGGTAAGCATCCGGGTCCTCCAGATAGACATTGAATGCCGTGAAATCAGCGTTTTCCGGCTCCAAATATTCGGTGCTCGGGTAATTGGCATAGGCGAAACACAACCCCGGAGCCAGCGATCGGCCGTGGGCGATCAAACTTTCGACCGCCATCCGGACCCGCACCGGCCCCATCCACCGAACCAGATCCGCAGGAATCTCGTTGCCGACAAACACGCCGGCCAAAGCCGGGTGGTCCGCCGAAATCTCAAGCACCTCGGACAACCTGGCACGTGCTTCATCCAGCAAATCCGGGTTTCCTGAAAAATCCGCGTTTTGTCGCCATTCCAAGCCGCCAAAAATCCGCAACCCGCAGTTTTCAGCCGCGTCCAGCACCCTGCGGTCCGGCATTTCAAACAGCCTCACCGTGTCAAAACCGGCGTCGGCAATCTTCCTGAAATCGCTCTCACAATTTACCAATCCACCGCCGGGAAACGGTCCGTATGTCACCGCCTTGAGCCAAACCCGCCTGCTCCCGGATCGGAAAAACTTCCCATCCGTGCTCACACGCATCCTTTCAACCGGGTCGGGCACGTGCCGACCCTAAATCAAGGCTCCCGGATTCCCAAACCCAAATCGGGCGGGATTCGGAGGGGCGGGATGCCGCGCTGCGTTGACATCCGCCGCACTGCCAGCCACCTTCCCGCACATGGACACAATGAAACTGCTTCTCGGTGCCACCGTCGCGCTCCTGCTTGGCGCGCTTGCGGTATCCTGGCAAGGGATGAAAACCGGAGTGGCAAACACCTCGCAGGAAGAGCTCGACCGCATCAAGAAGCAAATCGCCGAGCTCAAGATGCACCAGGAAAACCTGGATATCCAACGCCGCCTCCAGCAACTCAAGTCCACACCCGCTCTCGCGCCTGAACCCGTTGCCAACCAGGAACTTGAAGATTTGAAAAAGCAGCTTGAAGAAAGCAAAAAAAACCTCGCTGCGCTTGAGGAGGGGAAAAAGACGGATGACTCAAAGCTCGCCCGGGACGAGGAAGGCCTGCTCAACCAGATCGATCTCGAACGCGGAGACAGCGAGCTCCGTCGCGCCCGCCTGATTGCAAACGCCCTGCTCATCGGCCGCGTCACGGAGTATGTCGAAGACGCCGAATACGGAGGATTCATCACCTTGGATGTCCTGATGCCGGATCAGGTTGTGGAAAACACCATTCTCGCCATCCGCCGCAACAAAACCGGCATCCTCGGCCAGCTCAAGGTCACCGAGGTTACGGCGGAGGGCGCGATCGCCTATCCCATGCCCGGTGCCGGGCCATTCACACCAGAGGTCGGGGACGAACTCATCCTGCCCCCGGACTAACCAGCACCGGATGAATTTCTGAATTTCCCGATCATACTCTCTCTCCTCGTCCAGCATGGCAGCTTCCTCCCAAACCACCGTCGGCCTGATATCATTGGGCTGCGCCAAAAACCTCATCGATTCCGAAGTGATGATCGGCCACCTCGCCGAAGCCGGCATGGCCCTCACTCCCGACCCTGAACTTGCCGATGTCCTGATCGTCAATACCTGCTCGTTCATCGACATGGCGAAAAAGGAATCCATCGACGCGATTTTCGGCGCGGTGGACGCCCGCAAGACGGATCCCGATCGCGAGCGCCAGAAAATCATCGTCGCCGGATGCCTTTCGCAGCGGTTTGCCACCGACCTGCCCGGCATCATGCCCGAAGTGGACGCCTTCATCGGCCTCGACCAGATCACCAAGGTCGCTCCGATCATTGAAAACCTGTTAGGCAAGAAGAACGACGCCGAGGTTTCCAAGGACGAAGGTCCCGCAGCCACCGACGACCCGCGGGATTTCGTCACGCTCAAGCCGAAATACGTGCCGGATTACACCACTCCGCGTTTCCGTCTGACGCCCGACCATTTCGCCTACGTCAAGATCGCCGAAGGCTGCAACCACACCTGCACGTTCTGCATCATCCCGCAGATCCGTGGCAGGCACCGTTCACGCACCCAGGAATCGGTCTTCAGGGAGGTCGAGGCGCTGGTGAAATCCGGCGTGAAGGAAATCAACCTGATCTCCCAGGACACCACCTATTTCGGCATGGACCAGTGGGAGGGCGAGCGTCCGAAGCCGAGCTCTCCCGTCGATTCATCGAAGGGCGATTCGCTTTGCACGCTGCTGCGCCAGATCAACACCATTGAAGGCGACTTTTGGGTCCGCCTGCTCTACACCCATCCGGCGCACTGGTCGGACGAGTTGATCCGGACGATCGCGGAATGCGACAAGGTGGCGAAGTATGTGGATATCCCGCTCCAGCACATTTCCGACCGCATGCTCACCGCGATGAAACGCGTGACCAGCGGGGATTACATCCGCGACCTGCTCCGCCGCATGCGCGCCGGGATTCCCGGGCTGGGCATCCGCACGACCTTCATCGTCGGGTTTCCGGGCGAGACGGAGGAGGATTTCAATGAACTGTTGGAATTCATCCGTGAATTCCGCTTCGAGCGCGCCGGCGTGTTCCAATACTCGAAAGAGGAGGGGACCCGCGCCTACAAGATGGACGGCCATCTCCACCATGCCACCCGCAAAAGCCGCTGGTCGCGCGCCATGGCCGAGCTCCAGAAAATCGCAGGGGAAACCAACCAGGCGCAGGTCGGCAAGCGGGTCCGCGTTCTCGTCGAGCAGCCTGGTGTCGCCCGAACGCAGTGGGACGCCCCGGAAATCGACGGCTCGGTGATTGTCGATGAATCCCTGCCGGTGGGTGAGTTCGCAGACATCACCATCGGCGACTGGCGTGGCTATGATCTGGTGGCCGCCCGCTGAAATCCAATTCCGCCAACCCGCGATCCATATCCATCATGAGCCTGCCCTCCAATCTGGTCACGATTCATCCCTATTTCAAAATCCATCCTGGAAAAGAGCAACAGGTGGCCGCGGCCCAGCAAAAATTCATCGCCAGAACCCGCGCCGAGTCGAAGTGCCTGTTCTACGAGTTCACCGCCGATGGCGACATCGTCTTCTGTCGCGAGGGTTATGCAGGTGCCGAGGGTGCGATGGAACACATCGAAGGTGTTGCCGATGTTCTTGGGGAAATGCTGGAGGCCGCCGACCTGCTCCGTCTGGAGATCCATGGGACTCCCGAGGATATCGACGTCCTCTCCGCCAAGCTCGCCGGTCAGGATATCCAATGGTTCCGGCGTTCTTGCGGGCTTTGACCCCGGCAGGTCCCTGCCAACAGCTTTTTTTTGAAGGAACTTTGCACCGCGTGCGGTATAGGGGGATTCAATTTCCCGACCCATGTTCCGCCGATTCCTCATTCTTTCCCTTGCTTTTGTTGCTGGCCTCAATGCCGCGCCGCTGCTGGAGCCTCCTGCAAAAGGCGAACGCATTGTCCTGATTGGAAATGGCCTCGGTGAGCGGATGATCGATCACCCGTATTTCGAGGCGAATCTCCATCTGCGCTATCCGGACAGACAACTGGTCATCCGCAATCTTTGCCGTCCCGGTGACACCGCGGGTTTTCGTCCCCATCCGTCACGCAACTCGCAGTGGGCGTTTCCCGGTGCCGAACGGTTCCATCCGGATAAGAAACCACACGCCGGGGAGGGCTTCCACCCCACGCCTGATCAATGGCTCACCCAGTTGAAGGCCGACACCATCATCGCCTTCTTCGGCTACAACGAGTCGTTCGACGGTCAGGCCGGCCTGGAGAATTTCAAGGGCGAGATCGATGCCTTCATCACCCACACGCTTGCCCAAAAATACAACGGCAACTCCGCGCCCCGGCTCGTCCTGGTGTCGCCAATCGCCTACGAGAATCTTTCGGCCAAGCGCGACCTCCCCGACGGCAAGGCCGAAAACGAGAATCTCGCGCTCTACACCGGTGCAATGGCCGAAGTCGCCGCAAAACACCGGATTCCCTTCATCGATTGGTTCAAGTCCACCGGCAAAATCCAGGCGGGAGCCAAAGAGCCGTTCACCAGAAATGGCTTTCTGCCGACCGATGGCGCCTACCGGCATCTCGGGTTGATGCTGGCCAACGCGCTCTACGGCGCATCTCCTGTTAGGGCAGCCGGCGCGCCGGACAAAGTGCTCGCCGCGATCATGGACAAGAACTGGTACTGGTTCGGCGATTACAGGATGCTCAACGGCGTGCACGTGGATGGCCGGCGCTACAATCCCTTCGGTCCCGAAAACTATCCCAAGGAAATCGCCAAGATCCGCGCCATGACCGGGGCGCGTGACCAGGCGGTCTGGCATGCCGCCAACAACAAACCCTACGACCTTGCCGCCGCCGACCGCGCCACCCCGGCCCTCGCCGAAATCAAAACCAACTACAACGCGGGCACGCCAGATGGTAAGGCGCGGTATCTCTATGGTGAGGAGGCGGAAAAATCCTTCACGCTGGCCGAGGGATACAAAATCCAGATGTTCGCATCCGAGAAGGAATTCCCCAATCTGGCCAACCCGGTCCAGATTTCCTTCGATGACAAGGGCCGTCTGTGGGTGGCGGTGATGCCCAGCTACCCGCACTACCGCGCCGGGGATCCACGCCCGGATGACAAGCTGCTCATCTATGAAGACACCAATGGCGACGGCCGCGCCGACAAGGAAACCGTTTTCGCCGACAAACTCCATTTGCCCACCGGGTTCGAGTTTGCCGCGGAGGGTGTCTATGTCGCCCAGCAGCCGCACCTGATGCTGCTGCGCGATACCGATGGCGACGGTCGCGCGGATTCCCGCGAGGTCGTTCTAACGGGATTCGATTCCCACGACACCCATCATTCCGCGGGTGCTTTCTGCGCCGATGCCTCGGGAGCCTTCATGCTGGCAGAGGGGATTTTCCTGCACAGCAACGTCGAGACCCCCTACGGTCCCGCGCGCGGACTCAACGGCGGGTTTTTCCGCTTCAGCCCGCAACGCACCCATCTCGAGCGCACTGCACAAGTGGATATCCCGAACCCGTGGGGGGTGGCATTCGACGATTGGGGCCAGGACTTTTTCCTGCACACCTCCGGCCCGCCGATGAACTGGATGCTGCCGAGCTCGATCAAGCCCCGCTACGGCGAACGCGCGCCGCTCACCCGCGACCTGATCCCGCAGGGCCAGAGTGTGCGCCCGACCTCCGGCCTTGAGTTTGTCTCATCGACCCATTTCCCGGATGAGGTCCAGGGCGACTTCATGCTCTGCAACACGATCGGATTCCTCGGCATCCGCCAGCACTCGATCACCGATGACGGCACCGGCTACAAGACAGCCCGCCGCCACGATCTGGTCCAGTCGTCGGACAAGAACTTCCGGCCGGTCGACCTCGAGTTCGCTCCCGATGGGTCGCTCTATCTCGCCGACTGGCACAACGCGCTGATCGGGCACATGCAGCACAACGCGCGCGATCCGCTCCGCGACCATGTCCACGGCCGGATCTATCGGATCACCTATCCGTCACGGCCGCTGGCCAAGCCCGCCAGGGTCGACGGAGCACCGGTGGCTGTGCTGTTGGACAATCTGAAACGGCCGGACTACCGCACCCGCTACCGCAGCCGGCGCGCGCTGCGGTCGGTTCCGGCGGATCAGCTCCTGCCTGCGGTGCGCGCCTGGGTGGCAAAGCTCGACGCCAAGGATCCGCGCCACGAGCACCATATGTTAGAAGCGCTGTGGGTCACCTGGGGTGGCAACCGGGTCGATGCGGACCTGTTGCGCCGTTTGTTGCATGCCAGCGACTTCCGCGCACGGGCCGCTGCGGTCCGGGTGTTGCGCTACACCACACACCAGGTGAAGGATCACGCGGACCTGTTGCTGCAGGCCGCCGCCGATCCCAGCGGCCGGGTACGGCTGGAAGCGGTGATCGCCGGATCATGGCTCGACAACGAGGTGGGCAAACGGGTGGTGGCCGCCGTCAACAGCCAGCCTCTCGATGATTGGAACCGTGCGGCCGCCCAGGTTTCCAGAGACCGCCTTGCCGGCATCGCCGATGCCGAGGTGGATCCTCATCCGGCACCGCCAGCGCCCGCGCATTTGGACGAGGAAGGGAAGAAACAATTTCTCGCGGGCCATCGGATTTATTTCCGGGACGCCCATTGCGCGACCTGCCACCAGCCGGATGGCAAGGGGCTGGATCCGGCATTTCCGCCACTGGTTTCTTCACCCTGGGTGGCGGGTGATGCCGACCGCCTGATCAAGCTCACACTGCACGGGCTGATGGGGCCGCTGGAAATCAACGGCAAAAAATACGAGGGCCAGGTCCCGATGACACCTTTTGCCGGGCTGCTCAATGATGAGGAGGTGGCGGCGGTGCTGACCTATGTCCGCAACCACTTCGGCAACAAGGCCCCGCCGGTTTCCGCGGACAGGGTCCGCGAAATACGCGAGGCCACCCGCGAACAGAAAATGTTCTACCGCACCGAGGACCTTCTGAAGGAGCACCCGTTGGAGTAGCCCTGTTTGCTCTCAATCCTCAATCCAGCGGTCGAGGGCGGATTCGAGATCCTCGCAGCGGGTGACGTTGAACGAGTCCGCCGCGGCGACTGTCAGCCGCTTGCCCGCGCTGTTCTGGAAGTGGAGCAGCACCGGAGTGTTTCCGGGATGCCGGGCGAGCGCGCGCTGGATTTCCAGCAGATCCATTTCGCCGTGGCGCGTGGTCCACAGCATCAGCTCGAGCGGTCCCTTGGAGTTGGCGGAGCCGCGTTTTGGCTTGAGCTCGCCGACCTCGTATCCGGTCAGGCGCAGGCTTCCGGTACGGTCGTCCGTCTGGATGGCACACTTGAGCTTGATGATTTTGCCCGGCTCGAGCAGCCCGGCGTCGCGCGCGGGCACGAAGGTCTCGCCCCACAACATGATTTCGGCGTTCCCGGTGAAGTCCTCCAGCGTCAGCACGCCAAAGGGCTTGCCGGTCTTGGTGACCTTGGAGTCGACCTTGCGGATCATGCCTGCGAAGGGAAAACGCTCGCGGGGGTTGGAAACGTCGAGGTCCTCGATCAGGCCGAGCCGCTTGTATTTCGCCGAGTCGATCACGCCGCGGAATTTGTCGAGCGGATGGCCCGTGACGTAGAATCCCAACAGTTCCTTCTCATCGGCGAGGCGCTGGTCCTTGCTCCATTCCGGGATCGCGGCCTGGTTGGCGGCTGATTTCACAGCTGGCGCGGCACTGACGAATTCAAGCGCGTCAAACAACGAGTTCTGACCGGAGGCACGGTCCCTTTGGGCCGAGGATGCGGAGGCAACCACTTGTTCCAGTCGGTTGAACATGCCGGCGCGGGTTTCTCCGGTCCAGTCGAGCGCGCCGGCCTTGACCAGGTTTTCGAGGATCCGCTTGTTGACGACCTTGGAATCGAGCCGCGCGGAAAAATCCTCGAGCGAGGCGAAGGGGCCGTTGGCCGCCCGCTCCTGGATGGCGGCGGCCATCGCGCCCTCGCCACAGTTCTTGATCGCCGCGAGTCCGTAGCGGATTCCCTTCGCTCCGTTGAGCGTGATTTCCGGCGCGAACCGGAGTTGCGAAGCATTGAGGTCCGGCGGCAGGATTTCGATGCCCATCCGGTGGCACTCGGATACGAAAACCCCGATCTTGTCGGTGTTGTGGATCTCGTTGGACAGCAGCGCCGCCATGAACTCGACCGGATGGTTCGCCTTCAGCCACGCCGTCCAGTATGAAATATGGCCGTAGCACGCAGAGTGCGACTTGTTGAAACCGTAACCGGCGAACATCTCGATCTTGTCGAAGATCTGCCCGGCAAGCGCCTCACCAATGCCATTGGTTTCCATGGCGCCCTTGATGAAGTTGCCGCGCTCCTGGGCCATTTTCTTCTGGTCCTTCTTGCCCATCGCCCGGCGCAGCAGGTCCGCTCCGCCGAGCGTGTATCCGGCCAGCAGCTTGGCGGCGTTCTGGACCTGCTCCTGATAGATCATCACCCCGTAGGTGTTGCCGCAGACGGTTTCGAGCAGGGGATGTTCGAACATCGGTTTCTTGCGGCCCTTCTTCACCTCGATCATCTGGTCGATGAACTGCATCGCCCCGGGACGGTAGAGCGCGAGCAGGTCGATGATGTCGTCGATTTTCTCGATCTGGTATTTGCGGCAGGTTTCCACCATGCCGCCGGATTCCAACTGGAACACCCCGAGCGTCTCGCCGCGATTGAGGATGTCAAACGTCGGCTGGTCATCGAGGGGGACTTTTCCAATCTCGAAATCCGGCTTGAATTTACGGATGTGGCCGACGGCCTCGTGGATGACGGTGAGGTTTTTCAGTCCGAGGAAGTCCATCTTCAGGAGGCCGACCTCGGTGATGGCTCCCATGTCGTATTGGGTGACGATTTCCCCCTCGTTGCCGCGGGTGAGCGGGATGTGTTCGTCGAGCGGGCGGTCGCCGATGACGATGCCGGCGGCGTGGATGCCGACGTTGCGGTTCAGCCCTTCGAGGGCCAGCGCGTATTGCCAGAGTTCCTGATAGGTGGTGGATGCCTCGATGAGCTCCTTCAACTCGGCGTTCTTGTCCCACTCGCGGCGCAGGATGGAGGCTCCGTATTTTTTCTTGTCCTCTTTTTCGTTGGGCTTGGGATCGATCATCTTGGCGATCCGGTCGGCATCGTTGTAGGACACGCCCATCACGCGTGCCACGTCGCGGACGACGCTTTTGGCACCCATGGTGCCATAGGTGATGATGTGGGAAACACTGCGTTCGCCGTATTTCCTGCGGACGTAGTCGATCACCTCGCCGCGGCGCGACTGGCAGAAATCGATGTCAACGTCGGGCGGGCTGACGCGCTCCGGGTTGAGGAAACGCTCGAACAGCAGGCCGAACTGCAGCGGGCAGATGTCGGTGATGCCCATGGCGTATGCGACCAGTGATCCCGCTGCGGATCCGCGGCCGGGGCCGACCGGGATGTCCTGGTCGCGCGCCCACTGGATGAAGTCCGCGGTGATGAGGAAGTAGGACGCGAAGCCGAGTTTGTTGATGACGTCCACTTCATAGGCCAGACGCTCCTGGATCCCGGGGGTGGAGGCTTTTTCCGCACCATAGCGTTTGACGAGGCCTTCCTGGCAGACGCGCATCAGGTATGCCTCGCGGGGCGACCCGTCGGGTGTGCCGAACTGCGGGTACTTCTCCGACGAGGTGGAATCCAGTTTGAACTCCACATTGCAGCGTTCGGCGATTTCCAGGGTGGCGTCGCAGGCACCGGGAATCTCGGCGAAGAGCTCGCGCATTTCCTCGGCGGTCTTGAAATACGCCTCGGTGGTGTAGCGCATGCGGTTTTCATCGATGACCAGATGGCCGGTTCCGATGCAGATCATCACGTCGTGGGCCTCGTGATCCGAGCGGTTGAGGAAATGGACATCGTTGGCGGCGACTGTTTTCAGTCCGAATTCGGCGGCCAGTTTGAGCAGGCCCGGAGTGACCTTGGCCTGGGGTTCGAGCCCGTGGTTGTGGATTTCGACGTAAGTGTTCTCGCGGCCGTAGATATCGACGAGTCCGGCCATCGTTTCGCGGGCCTTTTCCTCGTCACCGGCGCGCAGCCACTCATTGACCGGGCCGGAGATGCAGCCGGTCAGGCAGATGATGCCTTCCGAGTGGTTGCGCAGGGCCTCGCGGTCGACGCGGGGTTTGCCGTAATAGAGTCCCTCGAGGTGGCCGAGGGAGACCAGGCGGGAAAGGTTGTCCCAGCCTCTTTGGTTTTCCGCGAGCAGGGTGAGGTGCGTGGCGCGTTTGCGGCCCGCAATTTCCTTTTTGTCATGCCGCGATTGCGGGGCGAGGTAGATTTCACAGCCGAAGATCGGTTTGATCTTCTCCTTCACGCAGTCCTGATAGAACTGGACCGCGCCGTAAAGATTGCCGTGGTCGGTCATGGCCACGGCGGGCATGCCCAGCTCCCTGGCTCGGGCTGCCAGGCTGCTGGTGCGGATCATGCCGTCGAGCAGCGAGAATTCCGTGTGGACGTGAAGGTGGACGAAGGAAGCGGACATCGGGCACAGCGAGGGTAGCCGGGAGCACCGCAAGGGCAAGCCGGGGTGTGGTCCGGCGGCGGATTTTTCGGATCAGAGGCCGCCGGCCGTGGGTTCGTGCGTGCCCGGGCTGTCGAGCGCCGCGCGGTTGCCGTATTGGAGCCAGCGGTAGGCGGTGACGTGGGCCAATGCGATGGCCGGCATCACGATCGCCGCACCAATCAGGGCGGCGATGGCACCGAACAGCATGATGGCGAAGACCAGGGACAGGCTCATCCCGAACAGGCCGAAAAGGTGCAAACGGTTGCGCGTGGTGATCGAGGAGCTGTAGGCGAGGGACTCCAGGACGCCCATGTTCCGGTCCACAATGGCGATCATGAAGAAACCGAATCTCAGCGCGATGTAGATTCCGGGCAGGATGAACAGCATCAGGCCCAGGGTGACCATCGAGGCGAAGAGCATCACCGCGCCGACCGTACGGATGAGTTTCGGGCCCTCCTTGAACAGCATCATCAGGGAGGTGGGCCTGCCTGAAACCAGATTCAGATAGATGCGGGTTGAGCCAAGGTAGATGAACACGGAGATCACCTGAGTGACGATGAAGTTGAAGGGACTCCCCAAATCCCGGCGCATGTCCTTGGAAATCGACTCGAAACCGTCCGGAAATCTCGGAGTGATTTTTTCCCAGCCCATTTTCGCATCGAGGCCGTCGAGGATCGAATAGGTCGCGATCGTGATGCCGAGACAGGTCAGGCTCAGCATGATGATCATTTGGAAATGCCGCAACGTGAGTTCGATTCCCCGCCTGAAGCAGGCGAGCACATCGATGGGGTCGCTGCCGGGCGGGATTTCCGCGAGCGGACTGTTTTCGGCTGGTTTCGCGGAATCGCCTGCTGCCGGCGGTTCCTCCTGCGCGGGTGCGGCGAACAATCCGGGGATCTCGCCGGCCGGGGTCCAGTTTGTCATCGAGGTGTTCCAGACCAGATCGTTTTGATCGAGGTCCCCGGTGTGGGCCAGGTTTGCCAACTGCTCGAAGGAAACAGGGCCGTTTTGCCTGTTTCCGCGAGTGTAAAACCATGACGTCATGCATGTGGCAGTAAATGCGGGATGGCAGGCTTGCAAGCTTTGATCGTGCGATCGCCCGCGCGGGTCGCGCGGATCTCCCTGCTTGGACCAACCCGGACTTGCGGAAAAGCCGGTTCCGGGGCATGCTCACCTCATGGAACCTGTTGCCGACCGTCTTCGGAATTTTTTGCAATATGTCGCGGTGAAGCTGATTGATGATCCTTCCCAGGCGCAGCTGAAAGTGGCCGAGCTCGCGCCCGGAAAGCTGCGGTTCAAGCTGGTGCTGGCCAAGGCGGATGTCGCGATGCTGATCGGCCGCAACGGGTTCACGGCCTCCGCGATCCGCAATGTGCTGAAAGCCGCAGCGGAGAAAGAAGGGGTGCAGGTGACCTTGCAAATCCACTCCCATGAGGAAGAGGCGGAATTCCTTGCGCGGGGTGACGACGGCCATTGAATCCCCGCGCGCTGCCGCCCGGTGGATTCAACAAGCGCATGCCGGACTCTTCCGCATCGTTCCGCAGCGAAATTATTGGGTTTTTTTGTCATGAACCTTCTTGACAATCGCGGCCGATTTCGAGAATTCCCATGCGTGACCAACAAAATCAAACCAGTCAAAGACAAGCTCTCCAAGACCCAAATCCTGGACCAGATCGCACAAAACACCGGCCTCACCCGCAAAGCTGTGGCTGGCGTTCTCGACAGCCTCACCGATGTCATCGAAGCTCACGTCAACAAGCGTGGTGCCGGTGAATTCGTGCTTCCGGGCCTGTTGAAGATCACGACCGTGCGCAAGCCGGCTGTCAAGGCCCGCAAAGGCATCAACCCCTTCACCAAGGAGGAAGTGATGTTCAAGGCCAAGCCCGCCAGCACCGCCGTTCGCGTGCGTCCGCTGAAGAAGCTCAAGGACATGGTTCTCTGATAGAGACTTGTCTTCTTGCGTGCCGCCCCGCGGCCGCCAAAAAAACCATCACGGCCTTTCCGGTTTTCGGAAAGGCCGTTTTGCTTGCCTGGCCGGTGCGCGTGCAGATGCGCAAAAATGTGCTCGTCAGGCGGCAGGCAGATGGCCGAAGCTCTCCACGTGATTCATCCAACCGCCATCGTTTCGCCGCTCGCCAAGTTGGGAAAAAACGTCCGTATCGGCCCGTTCTGCGTGGTGGGTGCCAACGTCGAACTGGGGGATGACTGCCTGCTGCATTCGCACGTGGTGATCGAGGGTCACTCGAAATTCGGGCGCGGCAACGAGTTTTTCCCCTACGCCGCGATCGGCGGGAAAACCCAGGATTTGAAGTATCAGGGCGAGCCGACCTATCTGGAAGTGGGTGATTGCAACGTGTTCCGCGAGAACTGCACGGTGCACCGGGGCACCCATGAAAGCCTGCCCACGCGGATCGGTTCGCACAACCTGCTGCTCTGTTATTCGCACGTCGCGCACGATTGCCAGTTGGGCGACCACATCATTCTATCAAACTCGGTGGGCCTGGCCGGGCACATCGTGGTCGAGGATCATGTGATCGTTTCCGGGTTGGCGGCCGCGCACCAGTTCTGCCGGATCGGCAGACATTCGATCATCGGCGGCTGCTCGAAGGTGGTGCAGGATGTCCCGCCGTTCATGATCGTCGATGGCAATCCCGCGAGCACCCGCGGCTTGAACCTGATCGGGCTCCAGCGCAGGGGTTTCGCCGAAGAGGACATCCGCGCGCTGAAAAGCGCCTACAAGAAGTTGTTTCTCAAGAAGGACGCGAATCTTTCCCAGGCGATCAGCTCGCTCAAGGCGACGCACGCGGCGGATACCCCGCACGTCGCGCATCTGATCCATTTCATCGAGTCATCCGAACGCGGAGTGACCCGGTGATCTTTGTTAGGGCCGGTGGTGTCTGGTCCGGCTCAACGGCGGCCAAGCAAGTGGCGGCAGCTCCACAGGTAGTTCCAGCCGGAGAGCAGGGTGAGTGCGAGCGCGAGCCACATCGAGGCCGGTTGCAGCCAGCCTGCCGGGTGTGAGAGATAACCCAGCACGCGGACTGGCAGGGTGCCGGGATCCAGCGGCTCGATCGCGAACCAGACGAGGCAGGTGATGGTGAAAACCAACTGCCAGGTGGTTTTCCACTTGCCGAGACGGTCGGCCGCCATCACATGCCCGGCCTCCATGGCGATCTGCCGCAGGCCGGTGACCAGAAATTCCCGCGCGATCACCAGCACTGTCACCCAGACCGGGCACAGCCCTTGCGCCGTGAGATAGACGAAGGCCGAACACACCAGCACCTTGTCCGCCAGGGGGTCGAGGAGCTTGCCCATGGCCGTGACCAGTCCGAGTTTGCGGGCCAGATAGCCGTCCACGAAATCGCTGATGGCGGCGATCACATAGGAGACCAGCGCGATCCAATGGCCGGGGGTGGACTCCATGGTCGCTCCCGCGACGAAGACCGCTGTCAGGAAAAGTCGCGAGAGGGAGATGGTGTTCGGCAGGTTCACGGCGTGAATGTGCGGAATGGATCGAAAAATGGCAACAAGGTGTTGCAGCAAAGGTTCGGGTCATTTACACGAATCCGCCTTTCAAAAACGGCGAATTCATATGAGCAAAAGCGACTTCGGACTGATTGGGTTGGCCGTGATGGGCCAGAATCTCGTTCTCAATGTGGAATCCCGGGGCTTTCAGGTCTCGGTTTACAACCGCACCACATCCGTCACCGATGCGTTCGTGGCGGCACATCCGGACAAAAAACTCGTCGGCGCGAAATCGCTGGAGGAGTTCGTCCAGTCGCTGGCTTCCCCGCGCAAGGTGATGATCATGGTCAAGGCCGGCAGGCCGGTTGACGCGGTGATCGAACAACTCATCCCGCTGCTCGACAAGGGCGACATCATCATCGACGGCGGCAACTCACTTTACACCGACACCGAGCGCCGCGACCAGTGGCTGGGCGAACTTGGCTTCCGCTTCGTGGGAGCCGGTGTTTCCGGCGGCGAGGAAGGTGCGCGCAAGGGCCCCGCCATCATGCCCGGCGGCCCGGCTTCGACCTGGGAGGTGATGCAGCCGATTTTCGAATCGATCGCCGCCAAGGTGGATGGCGAACCCTGCGTGGTCCACATCGGTCCGGGCGGTGCCGGTCATTATGTGAAGATGATTCACAACGGCATCGAGTATGGCGACATGCAGCTCATCTGCGAGGCCTATAACATTTTCAAGGCTGCCGGATTCACGGCCGGGGAGCTGGGCGCGGTTTTCAGCGACTGGTATGCCGGCGATCTGGAAAGCTATCTGATCCAGATCACCGCGGAGATTTTCAAGCAAACCGACAAGGAAACCGGCAAGCCGCTGGTGGATGTGATCCTCGACACCGCAGGCCAGAAGGGCACCGGCAAGTGGACGATCATGAATGCGGTGGAAAACACCGTGGTGATCTCGACCATCAACGCCGCTGTGGAGGCGCGCATCCTGTCCTCCATGAAGGACAAGCGCGTCGCCGCCAGCAAGGAGCTCCACGGCCCGGAAGCGGTCATTTCGGCGGAGAAAAGGGAGCTCGTGCGCAAGGTTCACGATGCGCTCTACGCCTCGAAAATCATTTCCTACGCGCAAGGCCTGGACCTGATCACCACGATGAGCGCGGAAAAAGGCTGGAACCTCGACCTTTCGAAGATCGCCGCCATCTGGCGAGGTGGCTGCATCATCCGCGCGCGCTTCCTCAACCGCATCACCGAGGCCTACCGCAACGACCCCGGCCTGGGCAACCTGATGCTGGCCCCGTTCTTCAAGGACATCCTCAACAACTCCCAGCAGAACTGGCGCGAGGTGGTTTCGATGGCCACCCTGGCGGGCATCCCGGTGCCGGCATTCAGCGCGTCGCTCGGATACTACGACAGCTATCGTAGTGCGTTCCTGCCCGCCAACCTGCTTCAGGCGCAGCGCGACTTCTTTGGCGCGCACACCTACGAGCGCACCGACAAGCCGCGCGGCGAGATGTTCCACACCGACTGGCCGGAAGTCATCGGCTGAGGCGGTCTGTCGAGGTGACAGCCGGCCTCAGGAGCGGCTGTCCAGCTGGAATACCTGGCCGGATGTGTGCGGCAGCTCCTGGTGAAGGAAGCGGATGAAACCCGCGGCGTGTTCACATGTGTTGAAACGCCCCAGTGCGTGGGCTGCCAGCACTTCGGTGCGCCGCGCCGGGCTGACGGAGCCGGTCATCCGGGTTTCCATGAATCCCGGCAGCACCGCGTTGACCCGGATGTTGGAGCCCCCGTGCCGGACTGATAGATCCGTTACGAGGCCGAGCAGCGCGGCTTTTGCCGTGGCATAGGCACTTTGACCCGCCGGAGGATGAATCGCCGAATAACTGGAAATGAACACGATGTGCCCCGATTGCCGCCGGATCATTCCGGGCAACGCCGCCTCCGCACAGCGCAGCGCGCCCTGGAAGTTGACATTCCAAACCTCGTCCCAGGACGCTTCGTCCATCCGCGCGAGCGGGCCATCGCGGGTGATGCCCGCGGCGCAGACCAGCAGATCGACGTCCCGCCCGGCGAAAAACCCGCGCACCGATGCCGGGTCGCGGACGTCGAGAGCCTGTTTGCCGGGCGCGGCGACCGACCAACCGGGGTGCTGCAATGCCGCGGCGATTGCGCCAGCCAGCGTGCCATCGCCGCCACTGATCACTGCATGCCGGCATTCGGTGGTTCCGTTCATTGCTTTCCGGGCCACTTCTTTTTCCATTCGGTGACTTTCGGTTTGAAAGTGGACGGCGGCAGTTCGTCGTCGAATTCCGAGCGTTGGCCGATGCCGCGCAGCAGGTTGCTGATTTCCTTGGCTTCCTCCAGCAATTCCAGCATCCGCTGCGGGGCGATGCCGGGTTCCTTGAGGGCGGCCTTGATCGCGGCGTCGCGACGTTGCAACACGGTGCCGGACAAGAGGGCGAGCGCGTGCTCCGCCGCGAGCATGCCATCCTCCGGAGCTCCCTCAAGTGCGGTCGCATGCGCCAATGCCATCCGTGAGGATTCCGGCAGGCTGCCGAGGAATGCGTTCACCGCCGCGTTGGACCGCGGGTCTGGAGCCGCTGCAAGGATCGATTCCAACAATGGAATGCCTTCAAGCCATTGGGAGGCCTCGTGCAGGGTCTCGAATTGCTCGGCGAGGAAATGCTGTGCGGCGGGTGAGCTGAGCGCGAGGTGGCACATCACGGCGACGATCCGGTGCAGCGCTGCGGCTTCCACAACATGCCCCCCGTTGCTGTCCTCAGCCTCGTTGTTTCGAGCCACGCGCTTTGGCTTGGACTTCAACTTGGCGATTTCCTGGCGCAGCGCGGCGGATGATGTCTGCAAGTGGGCGACCACCGTGTTGATCTGGTTTTCCCGCGCCGCGAAGTCGCTCATGAGCGAGAGGATCTCCGCGCATTCGGTGAGTGCGGCGGACCGGCCTGCCGCGGTGTTCAGCATGCCCTGGGCGCGCGCGTGTTCGAGTTTGAAATCGAAGAACTCCTTGGCCTGCCCGAGCAACTCGCGGAAGGCGTCCACGCCGTGGCTTTTCAGATAGGTGTCCGGATCGTCGCCGGCGGGCATGCAGACGACCCGCATCGACAAGCCTTCCGGAGCGAGTTCGCGGAACAAGCGTTGCGATGCGGCGACTCCCGCGGCGTCGGAATCATAACATGCCAGCACGTGGTGAGTGTAGCGGCGCAGCAGGTTGGCGTGTTCGCGCGTGAACGCCGTGCCGAGCGGTGCCAGCGCGTGATCGATCCCTGCCTCGTGGCACGAGATCACATCGAGCTGGCCTTCGCACAGCAGCGCCGCCTTCTCTTTCAGGATCGGCTTTTTCGCGCGGTCAAGGGCGAACAGCACTTTGGATTTGCGGAAAATGACGGTCTCCGGCGAGTTGACGTATTTGCCGCTGTTGGGATCCGCGCGCAGTTGCCGGCCGCTGAAGCCGATCACTTCGCCGATCTCGTTGCGGATGGGAAACATCAGCCGGTCGCGGAAGCGCACGCGGATGCCCGATGCAGCCTGGTTTTCCTCCCGCAGATAACAGATTCCGGAGTCGATCAGTTCGCGGCCGGTGAATTTGCGTGCGCGCGCCCAGTCGAGGAAGATCCGCGTGTTGTCCGGCATCCAGCCGACCGTCCAGTTGACCGCCATCTGCTGGCCGAAGCCGCGCGACTTCAGGTAATCCCGCGCGTGGGCCGCATCGGGGGACTTGAGCAGTAGGCTGTGGAAAAACGCCGCCGCCTCGCGGTGGAGGTCGAGCAAGCGCCCCTTGCTGCGGCGTTTGCGCTCGGCATCCGGGTCGGATTCCTCCTCGCGCACCTGGATGCCTGCCCGTCCGGCCAGCTTGCGCACGGCCTCCATGAACGGCAGGTTTTCATATTCGCGGACAAACGAGATGGCGTCACCGCCCTTGCCACAGCCGAAACAATGGAACGACTGCCGCCCCGGATTGACGTAAAACGAGGGCGTTTTCTCATTGTGGAACGGGCAGTTCGCCCGGAACTGCGAGCCCGCCCGCTTCAAGGGCACGTAGGATTGGATCAGATCGACGATATCCGTCGCGCTGAGAACCTGTTCGATGCTTTCTTTGGGAATCTGGGCCACGGCCTGTGTTGCGGCCGCCAGCATAGCCACCGCCACCGCGCCGACAATCCCGCAAAATCCGAAATTCCGCGTCCAGCCGCCGAAGTGCTTGCCAAGCGCCGCCTCCGCGGCTAATTCTCCCGCCCGGCCGCACCCCAGCGGCCAACCGGCAGCGCGCTTAGCTCAGTGGTAGAGCACATCCTTCACACGGATGGGGTCGCAGGTTCGAACCCTGCAGCGCGCACCAGTTAAAATAGTTCATAAATGGTGTATTAAAGTGCTTATAGTAAAGCAATTACACTCCTGGGTGGATTTGCCAATCTATTCACAAGGTGCGATTGAAATGCAGCGAATAACCCGTTTTATTGTGCGGTTTGTTGCGCGGTAAATCACCCCACCTTGAGCGTATCGTTTGGTGGTGTTTCCACCACGCCGGCCAACAAGGCTGGAACTCCAAAGCGGTCGAGATACTCTCCAGCGATGATCAGGTCAGGCATCGACCCGACCGGCTGGATGTGAAGTTGGGGAGTCGTGGTGGACGAGGATTGGCAGGATTCCGTTGCTTCGGTTAATTCCGCCGTGCGCACGGTTGCCTCACAGCATTTCCGGATTACGATGGCTCGTTTGTTGATCAGAATTGATTTTGAGCACATGAAGCCGGACTCCTTCCTCCAAGCCTACCTTGGTTCACTCGTTGCCGACGCCGTTGCAATGCCTGTCCACTGGTATTACGACCGCGAGGCGCTGCGTGCGGAATACGGAGAGATCACCGGATACCTCGCTCCGAAAAACCCGCACTCCGGTTCGATCCTGTGGCGGTCGCACTACACCCCGCCCAACGCGAAGGGCGACATCCTCCACGAACAGTCGGTCTATTGGGGGCAGCGCGGGATTCACTACCACCAGTTCCTCAAGGCCGGGGAGAATACCCTGAACTTCCAGCTCGCGGCCGAACTGGTGCGCCATTGCGAAAACAAGGGTGGATACGCTGCCGAGTCCTGGCTGGCCCGTTACATCGAATTCATGCTTACGCCCGGGAGCCACCGCGACACCTACGTCGAGGAATACCACCGTGGATTCTTCACCCGCTATGCGCAGGGCAAGCCGCCCCGGAAATGCGCGATCCAAGACGAGCACATTGGTGGACTCGCGCAAGTGCCCGCGCTTTGTTTCGTCCTGAGGCAGGCCGATCTTCCCGAACTCCGCGCCGCCGTAAAGGAACATGTCGGTCTCACGCACGCTCACGCCAATGTGCTCCGGGCTGCCGACACGCTGGCCCGCCTGCTGTTCCGCATCCGCGAAGGTCTTTCGCTACGCGAGGCGATCCGCCGCGAGGCCGGCGACTGGATTTCTGGGAACAATGCGGACACATGGCTGTCGCAACCCGACACCCATGTCATCGGCCAACGTTTCAGCCCGGCCTGTTACATCGCCGAGTCAATGCCGGCCTCACTCTACCTGGCCTGGAAATACCATGACAACTTCGATGCCGGCATCCTCGCCAATGCCATGGTCGGCGGCGACAACTGCCACCGCGGCGCGGTCGTCGGCTCGCTGCTCGGTGCGGCCAACGGCGTACCTGCGAAGTGGCTGGACACCCCAGCGCAATCCGGGTCGGCGGATTTTTCACTGGCGTGATCGCGATCCGGTGGCTGATTGCACGACCATGAAGACCCGTGCCGCCATTTTCGTCGCTCTACTCGCCAGTCTGCCAACCATCTCCGCAGGGAACCAGTCGCTGGCCGAGTTCACACCCGGGGAGTCCGCAAAGCTCGATTGGCGCGTCGTCGATGATGGCGTCATGGGTGGCCTGTCACAGGGCAAACGCGAGATCGGCAAGGACGGCATCCTGCGCTTCTTCGGGACGCTGTCGCTGGAGAACAACGGCGGGTTTTCCTCGCTGCGGACCGGGGACGTGAAGCTGGATCTGAGTGGTGCCGAGGGCGTCATCCTGCGGGTCAATGGCGATGGCCGCACCTATCAGCTGCGCTTCAGCACCGACGCCGAATACCGCGGACGCGAGATGTCCTTCCAAGCCGGTTTCCCGACCACCAAGGGCGAGTGGACCGAGGTGAAAGTGCCCTTCACCCGTTTCCTCGGCACATGGCGTGGAATGGAATTGCCGGACAAGGTGTTCGACCCCGCCAGGATCCGTCGCATCGGACTGCAGGTGGCCGACAAGAAGGCAGGGCCGTTCGAACTGCGTGTCGACTGGATTCGCACCTACAAAGCCGGTGTCCCATCCGATCAATAGTGGTCAAGGTTGATTGGCTTGTCATTTCCTAGGCCGGGTCCACCAAGCCCGCCATGGTGACGAGATCCCTCAGGTAACGGTCATCCGTGCCACAGCAACCACCCAGGATCTTCACACCGTGGTCCCGGTTGAGTTTGAGCATTTCCCGCACCCAGTCTTCACGGGAGTCCTGCCGTGTCGTGGTCGAACCTTCCAGATCCTGGTGGTCGAGGGACGATGCGTTGGCGTCGAATCCGATCAGCCGCCGTAGAGTGTCCGCCTCCATTTCGGCCGGCTGCAAGAATGCCGGGTGGGAGCAATTCACCATGTATCCGGCGACCGCTCCGCCAGTCTGCCCGTCGATCCGGGCTATGGCCTTGGCCAGCGGACATCCATCGAGCACCTGTCCCTGTCGGTTGATGCAGAAGCTGATGATTGACGGCACGCCGGTCGCGATCATGGCCCGTGCCATGCCCAAGGCTTCCGAGACCGCAGGTATCGTCTGGGCCAGAAGATAGCCGGCACCTCCCTCTGCCAGTTCATCCGCCTGCCAGCTGTGGAACTCCTGGGCTTCTTCGGCGGACAACGCGGCCTGTGGATGGTAGCAGTCGTTGCGTGGCCCCAGAAGTGCGCCGACAAGCACCCGGTCGTATCCTGCGTCGCTTCGCAACTGCTGCATGTAAGCGAGCGCATCCCGGTTGATTGTCGCGGGGGCACGTGCGTCCCGGATCCGCTCATTGTCCAAGCGCCAGGTGGGAGCGGCAAGTAGGATGGGGACATTGGCTGAGCGCGCGATTTCAAGATACTGGCGGTAGAGATCCCCCATAAGCCGGGCGGCGTTTGGATCATAGATCAGCGGCGAGTTAAAGAGCGCAGGGTGGAGGGTCAGGCCGTCCATCCGGCGCAGGCGTTCCGCAATCGCGGCCTCGGCAAGGATGAGGTCATGACATTCCAAGATCCTCTGGAGCGTTTGATCCATGGCGCTATTGTAGGAAGTTCTGGGGGCAATGCACGTGAAAGGAAGGCCTGCAGGTCTGCCGGACGACTTTCCAGGCTGTTGCCATTTGGCAACCTGCTGCGGGGCATGGACACCCTGGCCAGGGTCATTTCGGGTTCCTTCGTCGATCACACCGGCAAGCCCCCATGTTTTAGAGATGGGTCGCGACTTTGGCAGCGAGTTGTTCCACCTCGTCCACGATCTGTGGGACCAGGGTGCGCAGAGCTCGGCGATTTGGCGGATGAGGAAGTCCTGGCGGTAAAGCGGGAGTCTCCTGGGTGGCAATGATGGTGTGCAGGCTGAAATTTTTGGTCGCCGCGTATTCGGGCTTGCGCCGGGGGGTGGCAGTCTATTGACTCCCCCATGGCGGAGATTTCCCTAGGACTTTCATTTGACGACGTGCTCCTGGTGCCGGCGATGAGTTCGGTTTTGCCGGGGGAAGCGGATCTTTCAACCCACCTGACCGAGGGGATTCCCTTGTTTTTGCCGGTGGTGTCGGCGGCGATGGACACGGTTTCCGAGCATGATCTGGCGATCGCGCTTGCGCGCGAGGGTGGCATGGGGGTGATCCACCGGGCCTGTCCGATCGATGAGCAGGTGACGATGGTTTCACGGGTCAAGCGTTCGGAAAACGCGGTCATTCTCAAACCCCACACGGTGCGCAAGGAGGACACCGTGGAGCAAGTCCGCGCGATCATGGCCCAGAACGGGTTTTCCGGATTTCCGGTGGTCGACGAGAAAGGCGTTCTCGAAGGCATGGTGACCGGGCGCGATGTCCGTTACCTCGACCGCATGGACGCCAAGGTCGCGGATGTGATGACTCCGCTCGACCGGCTGGTCACCGCTCCGCCCACGACCGGGCTCGAGGAAGCGCGCCGCATTCTTTACAAGGCGCGCATTGAAAAGCTTCCGCTCGTTCATCCCGATGGCCGCCTCGCCGGTTTGATCACCGGCTCGGATATTGAAAAACGGATCACGTTCACCAATGCCGCCAAGGACGACAGCGGCCGCCTCCGCTGTGGTGCGGCCGTGGGCGTGGGGCCGGATTGCGTCGATCGCGGCCGCGCGCTGATCGAGGCCGGCGCGGACGCGTTGTTCATCGATGCCGCCACCGGCCACACCCGCCACATCATGGAAGTGATCGGCAAGCTCCGTTCCCTATCGGACGTCCCGGTGGTCGCCGGCAATATCGTCACCGAGCAGGGTGCGCGCGACCTCGTTTCCGCCGGTGCCAACGCCGTGAAAGTGGGCGTCGGTCCGGGATCGATCTGCACCACCCGTGTGATCTCGGGCGTCGGCATGCCGCAGTTCACCGCGATCCGCAATGTGGCCGACTACTGCCGCGAGCGCGGCGTGAAGGTGATTGCGGACGGTGGCATCCGCTACTCCGGTGATGTGGTCAAGGCGATCGCCGCGGGTGCGGACCTGGTCATGCTGGGTTCGCTGCTGGCAGGCACCCGCGAGAGCCCAGGCCAGACGGTTCATTTCCAGGGCCGCCGTTTCAAGACCTACCGCGGCATGGGATCGATCGGCGCGATGCAGAAAGGCTCCGGCGACCGCTACGGCCAGAACAGTTCTGGAAAACTCGTGCCGGAAGGCGTCGAGGGCCGCGTGCCCTACAAGGGACCGCTTTCCGATGTGATCTTCCAATTGATGGGCGGGCTCAAGTCCGGCATGGGATACGTCGGTGCCGGCACGCTTGGCGAGCTGCGCGAGCGTGCCGAGTTTGTCCGCATCACGCCGGGCGGCCTGCGGGAGAGCCATGTCCATGACATCGTGATCACCGAGGAGCCCACCAACTATCAGCCGATCGGTTGAGCCGGCATCCGGTTTGTTTTTCCCAACGTTCACCCAACTGGCATTTCCCCCTTTATGCACGATTCCAATCATGTTGCCGTCATCGACTTCGGCTCGCAGTATACCCAGTTGATCGTCCGCCGTGTGCGGGAGCTTGGTTTTTTCGCCAAGCTGTATGCGATCGAGGATTTTCCCGACATCGGCCGTCCCGCGGCGATCATTCTATCAGGCGGTCCCAGCAGCACCAGCGATCCGGACGCGCCGGATCTGGACTTCGCGGCCTTGCAGGCCTTCGGCGTGCCGGTGCTCGGCGTTTGTTACGGGATGCAGCTGCTCAACATCAAGTTCGGCGGCAGCGTCGAGGCGAGCGACCGTCGCGAATACGGTCCGGCCAATTTGTTTCCAGCCGAATGCACCGGCCTGTTCGAGGGGGTTTCCGCGTCCTCGCAGGTATGGATGAGCCATTCGGACACGGTGAAAATCCTGCCGGACGGGGCCAAGGTGATCGCCACCAACCAGCATGGAACGCCGGTTGCGCTGTGCTGGAACGACCGCTTTTTCGGCATCCAGTTCCACCCGGAAGTCACGCACAGCCACGAGGGTCTGCGCATGCTCCACAACTTCCTGCTGCAGGCGGAGAACATCCTGCCGTTCCGCATCGACGACCTCAAGCGCGAGATCATCGACGGCATCCGCGAGAAGGTGGCCGGCAAACAGATCGTCTGCGGGGTTTCCGGCGGGGTGGACAGCACGGTGCTCGCCGTGTTGCTGCACGAGGCCGGGGCGAAGGTCCGCGCGATTTTCGTGGACCATGGATTGATGCGCAAGGACGAGGGACAGGAAGTCCGCAACAATTTCCATCGCATGGGGGTGCCGATCGAGACGGTCGATTGCGCCGATCGTTTTCTAGCAGCGCTCGAGGGGGTTGATGATCCCGAGAAAAAGCGGGTGATCATCGGCAACCTGTTCATCGATGTCTTCTGGGATTCGGTGGGGGATGCCGAGATGCTGGCGCAGGGGACGCTCTATCCGGATGTGATCGAGAGCGCGTCCAATGCCAAATCCAAGGCGTCCAAAATCAAAACCCACCACAACCGCGTGGACCGGATCCTCGAGCTTCAGGCCCAGGGCAAGGTGCTCGAACCGCTCGCCGAGTTTTTCAAAGACGAAGTCCGGGCGCTGGGAGCGTCGCTCGGGATTCCACACGACATTCTTCACCGCCACCCGTTCCCCGGCCCCGGGCTGGCCGTGCGCTGTCCCGGCGTGATCACGCCGGACCGCCTCCGCATCATCCGCGAGTGCGACGCGATCTTCATCGGCAAGCTCAAGGAGCATGGCTGGTATGACCGCGTCTGGCAGGCCTACGCCGGCCTGATCCCGGTGAAAACCGTGGGGGTCAAAGGCGACGAACGCAGCTATGAGTGGGCGATTTCGCTGCGGGCCGTGGTTTCGGAAGACGCGATGACCGCGGACTGGGTGGATCTCCCCTACCAGCTTCTGCGCGAAACCAGCCACCGGATCCTCAACGAGGTGAAGGGCATCAACCGCGTGCTTTACGACGTTTCCACCAAGCCGCCGGCCAGCATCGAGTGGGAGTGATTTCCCCAAGTGAGGGTGCGGGACAAAAGGTCACGGAGCGGCGAAGCATGTTCGCCCTTTCAAGGACCGCGGACGTTTCGTCCGCTATGTGGGAGGGACGTTTCGTCCCGATTGGCGGGCAGAATGTCCGGCTCGCGTAGCCGGCAACATGCCGGCGCTCTGTATGGCGGCACCTGGTGATTCTCCGCCATCTTCCGCTTGCCAGTGGCGGGCATCCGCTTACGCTTGCCGCCGAATCACACATGAAAATCTGGCTCGACGGCAAATTGGTGGACGAATCCGAAGCGAAAATCTCGGTTTTTGACCATGGTCTCCTCTATGGTGACGGGGTTTTTGAGGGAATCCGTTTCTACAACGGCAGGATCTTCCGCCTGGAGGAGCACATCCGCAGGTTGTTTGATTCGTCGCGCGCGATCATCCTCAATCTGCCATGGACGCAGGAGGAAGTTTGCAAGTTCACCTGTGAAACCGTCGCCGCCAACGGCCTGAGCGACGGCTACATCCGCCTGGTGGTCACCCGCGGCTCCGGCGAGCTCGGCCTGAACCCGTATCTCTGTCCGAAACCGTCGATGTTCATCATTGCCTCGACGATCAAGCTTTACCCGGACGAGCATTACCAGAACGGCCTTTCGATCATCACCTGCGCCACCCGCCGTCCCGCCCCTGCCGCCCTGATGCCACAGGTCAAATCGCTCAACTACCTGAACAACATCATGGCCAAGGTCGAGGCGATCCAGGCCAACGCGCTGGAGGCGGTGATGCTCAACGAGCAGGGATACGTGGCGGAATGCACCGGTGACAATCTGTTCCTGATGAAAAACGGGACGCTGCTCACCCCGCTGATCAGCGATGGCGCGCTCGACGGGATCACCCGCGCGGTCATCATCGAGATCGCGGCCGGCCTCGGCATCCCGGTGGTCGAGAAATCGCTGACCCGGTATGATGTTTTCACTGCGGACGAATGCTTCCTAACCGGAACCGCGGCGGAAGTGATTCCGGTGGTCGCGCTTGACCGCCGCGTGATCGGTTCTGGAAAACCCGGCCCGTTCACCGCCCGGTTCCTCGAAGCGTTCCATAAACTCGCCATGAACACCGGAACCCCGATCCGGTGAAAACCGCGCGCATTTCCCGCTGGCATTCCCGCCGATACTCCCACAGATTGTAATATCCCGAATGAAATGTGACTTCTGCGACCAAAAGGCCACGGTCTTCCTCACCCAGCTTGTCGATGGGCAAATGAAGAAGGTCTGTCTTTGCGACCGCTGCGCCAAAGAGCGGGGAGTCACCGATCCCACAGGTTTTTCGCTCGCGGATTTGTTGTTCAGCGGGCCGTTGCCATCGCCGCCCGCCGCCCAGGCCAAGCAACCCGCCAAGCCGGCATTTCATACGCACGCGTCCGGCGGTGGCGGGCGCAGGTGCCCGTCCTGCGGGTTCTCGCTTGAGGACCTCCGCCGCGTCCGCCGCATGGGCTGCGCCGAGTGCTACACGACCTTTGCCGATGAGGTGTCGCAGATGGTCCGCGGCATCCACAAGGGGCCCACCCACATTGGCAAGGTCCCCGAAGGGTTCATGGCGATGCAGGTCCGCAACCAGAGGATCCAGGAACTCCAGGCCAGCCTCGACCAGGCGATCGCATCGGAAAGCTATGAGGAAGCTGCCGGCATCCGCGATGAAATCCGCCAAATCGAGATGGATTTGAAAAAACCGTGAGCCATTATCCAACGCCATGATGCGATTTTCCACCCTGATCAAACACCCCGCCGATTGGATGACCGGCGGGCAGGGAGACCATGGTGCCGTGCTCACCTCGCGCATCCGCCTGGCCCGCAACCTCCGCCATCATCCGTTTCCCGGATGGGCGAAGCGCGAGCAACGCGCCGTAGCGCTCGAGTTGATGCGGCCCGCTGTCGAGGCGCTCCCGGTGATGAAGGATGCGTTTTCCCAAGAGCTCGGCGGGCTTTCCTCCGTCCAAAAACAGGTGCTAGTGGAGCGCCACCTCATTTCCCGCGAGCACGCGGCCCGTGGTGATGGCTCGGCCGCCGTGATCGAACGCCGCCAGACGTTTTCGCTGATGCTCAACGAGGAGGATCACCTCCGCATGCAGGCGATCCGCCCGGGCCTGCAACTTTCCGCCGCCTACGCCGCGCTTTCCGAGCTCGATACCGCGCTCGAGGAGTCTCTGGAATTCGCCTTTGACCCCAAGCTTGGTTATCTCACGACCTGCCCGACCAATCTCGGTACCGGCCTGCGCGCCTCGGCGATGCTCCACCTGCCGGGCCTCGTCCTGAGCGACCAGATCGGACAAGTCCTCCAGGCGGTCAACAAGATCGGCCTTGCCGTCCGCGGCCTCTATGGCGAGGGCACCGAATCCCTCGGCAATCTCTATCAGATTTCCAACCAGTCCACCCTCGGCGAGAGCGAGGAAACGATCATCCGCCGCCTCGAACGCGTGATCTCGCAGGTCGCCGCCCACGAGCACAACGCCCGCGAGAAGCTGGCTGAGGACGATCCGGACATGGTGGCGGACAAGATCGGGCGCGCCTACGGGCTTCTGCGGCACGCCCACATGATCGATTCCAAGGAGGCGCTCAACCTCCTCTCGCTGCTTCGCCTCGGTGGAATCCTCGGGTTTTTCCCTCTGGAAACCGTGGTGTTGTGCGATACCCTGTTGATGGACATCCAGCCGGCCCACCTCCAGCTGCATGCCGGACGCAAGCTTTCCCAGGATGAAAGGGATTCGATTCGTGCGGAAATCGTCCGCTCCCGTTTGCAATCCCTTCCATCTCCTGATATCCGTTCCATAGCTCCTCATCCCAGTCCCATTTCCGATCCCAACCAACCCGGAGACGCATGAACAATTTCACCCCACGAGCCCAACAAGTCCTGGCCCTCGCCCGCAAGGAGGCGGACCGCTTCAACCACTCCTACGTCGGCACGGAACACCTGCTGCTCGGCCTGATCAAGCTCGGCCAGGGCGTCGCGGTCAACGTCCTCGAACGCATGGGCCTCGAACTCGAAACCGTCCGCATGGAGGTCGAAAAGGAGGTCGGCTCCGGTCCGCCGCAGAAAATTTCCGGCAACATCCCCTACACGCCGCGTGTCAAGAAGGTGCTTGCCCTCTCGAACAAGGAGGCCAAGGCGCTCAATCATTCGTATGTCGGCACGGAACACCTGTTGCTCGGCCTGCTCCGCGAAGGCGAGGGCGTCGCCGCCCGCGTGCTCAAGCGCCTCGATGTCGACATCCAGCGGACGCGCCACGAGGTGCTCGCGGAGATCGACCCGAATTTCTCCCCGGAAGACCAGGAGGAGGACGACGAGGACGAATCCGACGACGGCGATGGACCGTTTGAGGAAGAGTCCCAACAGCCAGCCCCGGAGGCCGAAACGAAAACCAAAACCCCGGCGCTCAAGGCATTCGGCCGCGATCTGACCAAGGTCGCCCGCGAAGGCGGTCTCGACCCGGTGATCGGCCGCGAACCGGAGATCGAGCGCGTCATCCAGATCCTTTGCCGCCGCACCAAGAACAACCCGGTGTTGATCGGTGAAGCCGGCGTTGGCAAAACCGCCATCGTCGAGGGGCTTGCCCAGGAAATCGCCAATGGCAACGTCCCGGAAATCCTGCGCGACAAACGCGTGGTCACCCTTGACCTCGCGCTGATGGTGGCCGGAACGAAGTATCGCGGCCAGTTCGAGGAACGCATCAAGGCGGTCATGGATGAAATCCGCAAGGTGAAGAACGTCATCCTCTTCATCGACGAGCTCCACACGATCGTCGGTGC